>NZ_FYAW01000019.1:0-615452 GCF_900185735.1 Stappia sp. P2PMeth1
GAGGGCGCGGGGCCGTACCGCCGATGCCGGCAGGCCGGAGGGCGCGGCGGCAAGCTGCAGGGGCGCGGCGGCGGCCGGCTTCTCGCGCGGCAGCGGCGTCGCATGGGCGGCCGACACGGCGGCGAGCGCCGCCAGGGCGCCGGCCAGCAGCGGCAGGCGCGACAGGCCCAACGACAGGCCCGACAACAGACCCGGCAGGCCCGACAGGCGCACCAGTCGGCCCCGGCTGGCAATGGCTGCTGCATGCATGCGCGTCATGGCCGGCTCCTTTCGCTGCCCGCACCGACGGTTTCCGCCAGTGGTGCCCCGGACAGTGTCGCGCCGGAGCGTTTACGCCTGGTTAACCATACCGCACCGAAGCGGCGCGCGGGTCAGTCCTCGCGCTCGCTCATCTCCTCCGCCAGCCGGTCGAGCAGCAGCGTGTTGTCGCGGATGATGCGGTCGGCGACGCCGTTCAGCTCGATGATGTTGCCGGGGCGGGTGTTATCGATCGCCTCCGCGCCCTCCGGCAGTTCGCCGTCGAGGCGCACGATCTCGCCGATGCCGGCGGCCGGCAGCAGCCGCTCGGCCTGATAGGCGGCGGTGGTCGACTGGCCATGCGCGAGAATCGACAGCAGCGGCACGCCGTTGGCCGGCAGCAGCCAGCCGAGCGGGCCCCAGGACGCCGCCTCGCGGAAGCTCCAGGACCGGTGCCTGTCGGCGCCGGTGCCGAGCGACAGGATGGTGATCCCGCCCGGCTCCCAGTCGAGCTTCATCGCCTCCAGCCAGACCGCCAGCGTCGGGTTGTTCATGACGACGCCGCCGTCGATCAGCACCCGCTCGTCGCCCTTGGTCAGGTTCTCCGCGCGCATCGGCTCGAAATAGACCGGCGCGGCCGTCGTCGCCCGCACCGCCTGCCAGAAATAATAGTCGTCCGGCCGGCTGCCGTCGCTCTGGCGGCCGTTGGTCATGAACACCGCCTCGCGGCGGCCGATGTCATAGGCGGTCAAGACGACGCGGGTCAGCGCCGATTGCAGCGAGGTCCAGCCAAGCTGGTCCTTGAGCATCCGCTCCAGCGGCCGTTCGTCATAGCGCTCGTCGAGAAGCGCGCGCGGGTTGGCGACGAACCGCTCGAACAGGCTCTTGCGGCGGAACACCTCGCGCGCCTCCACCTCGAAGAAGCGGCGCAGCTCGGAAATGCCGGCCGCCGGAGCGCCGCCGGTGTCGTCGGGGCGCGGAGCGGCAAGGCCGGCGGCGATCAGCCCGCCGATGGAGCTGCCGCCGATCATGTCGACATAGCGGTGCAGCGGCAGGCCCTTGCCGCGCATGCGCAGCCGCGCCTCCAGCGATTCCAGGATCCGCAGCGGAATCAGCCCGCGAATGCCGCCTCCGTCGATCGCCAGGATGAAACGCCTGCGTGCTGCCGCCATGGATTGCTTGCCTCCGCTCGCTGCCCCGTATCGCCCGCCGAACCGGTCAACGGATGCCGATCATGCCGCGCCAAGCCTTTGCGCGAAATACGACAAACCGATGACCCGAGAGGCAGAAAGAACAGGCTGGCGGAGGGAGGCGGGTGCGACGGATCAGCCGGCCTTCGCCTCGGCCTCGGCGGCGCGGACCTCGACGGCGGCGATCAGCCGCTCGATGTCCTGCGGCCGCGACAGCCGGTGGTCGCCGTCCTTGATCAGGGTCAGCACCACATCGTCCAGCGCCAGGCACTCGGTCAGCCGCAGCGCGTGGCGCCAGGGCACGGCATCGTCGCGCTGGCCCTGCAGGATGGTGACCGGGCAGCCGGTCTCGATCAGGCC
This sequence comes from Stappia sp. P2PMeth1, assembly GCF_900185735.1. NCBI lineage: Bacteria > Pseudomonadati > Pseudomonadota > Alphaproteobacteria > Hyphomicrobiales > Stappiaceae > Stappia > Stappia sp. P2PMeth1. The sequence continues at coordinate 1,788 of NZ_FYAW01000019.1, forward strand.
GCCGAGCAGCAGGTTGTCGCGACCGTCCTCGATCAGCGCCCGGGTGATCACATAGGGGCTGTCGTCATATTCCGACGGGCGCTCGAACCGGCCCTGGCGCAGGATCGTCTCGCGGATCTCGTCGGTGAACTCGTGCTTCCACATCAGCTCTTCGGTGAAGTCCGGTGCCGGGGCGATCAGCACCATGCCGGCGAGCGGCGCAGCCGCCACCGGCCGGGCGGCCAGCGCGCGGGCCAGCAGCAGCGCGATCCAGCCGCCCATCGACGAGCCGACGACGATGGTCGGCTCGCGGCAGAAGGCCTCGTGCACCGCCCGCGCCTCCTCGGCCCAGCGCGAGATGGTGCCATCCTCGAACGCGCCGCCCGAGAGGCCGTGGCCGGAATAGTCGAGCCGGGTGACGGCGCGGCCGGTGGCGCGCGCCCAGGCCGCCAGTTCCTCGGCCTTGGTGCCGGCCATGTCGGACTTGAAGCCGGACAGCCACAGCACGCCGCAGCGCCCCGGCGCGCCCTCCTCGCGCAGCACGGCGATGCGCCGCCTGTCGGCGCCGACCTCGATATGGCGCACCTGATCCTGAGCCTCTCCGTCCATCGCTGCCTCCGCCTGCCTCGCTCTCTTGCCTGATTGCCGCCCGATGTGGCACAGGTCGCAAGCCTTGAAAAGTCCGCGCCAGAAAACTCCGCGCCGGGCTTTCGCTTGCCCCATCCGACAGGAGCCGCCGTGACCCGCCGAACCGTGCTGCAAGTCATCCCGGACCTCGACACGGGCGGCGCCGAACGCACCACGGTCGACGTGGCGCGGGCGCTGGTGGCGGCCGGTCACCGGGCGATCGTCGCAAGCCGCGGCGGCCGGCTGGTGGCGGAGCTTGAGGCGGCCGGCGGCGAGCATGTGACGCTGCCGGTGGGACGAAAGTCGCCGATTGCGATCTGGCGCAATGCCGGCACGCTGGCCCGCCTTGCGCGGGCGGAGGGGGTCGATCTGATCCATGCCCGCTCGCGGGCACCGGCCTGGTCGGCGCTGATCGCCGCGCGGCGGCTGGATCTTGCCTTCGTCACCACCTATCACGGCATCTACAACCAGACCAACGCCTTGAAAGGGCTCTACAATTCGGTGATGGCGCGGGGCGACGCGGTGATCGCCAATTCCCGCTACACGGCCGCGCTGATCGCCGAGCGGCACCCTTTCGCGACAGACCGCCTCACCGTCATCCATCGCGGTTCCGACCTTGCCGCGCTCGATCCGGCCGTCGTTTCGCCCGAGCGCCGGCAGGCGCTGGCCGATGCCTGGGGCCTTCAGGGCGGCGAGCGGGTGATCCTCAACCTTGCCCGCCTGACCCCCTGGAAGGGCCAGGCGGTGCTGATCGACGCGCTGGTGCGGCTTGCCGCCTCGGGCGAGGCGCCGGCCGGCTGGACAGCGATCCTGGCCGGCGACCCGCAGGGGCGCGAGGCCTATGTGGCGGAGCTGAATTGGCGAATCGCCAATGCCGGCCTCGGGAACCGGGTGCGGCTGGTCGGCCACTGCGCCGATGTCGCCGCAGCCCTCACCCTTGCCGATGTCGCGGTCGTTGCCTCGATCGAGCCGGAAGCCTTTGGCCGGGCCGCCGTCGAGGCGCAGGCGGCCGGCGTGCCGGTGGTCGCGACCAACCTTGGCGCCGTGCCCGAGACGGTGCTGGCGCCGCCCGATGTCGCGGAGGACCAGCGCACCGGCTGGCGCGTGCCGGCGAACGATGCCGCAGCGCTGGCCCGGACGCTTTCCGAGATGCTGGCGCTCGCGCCGCAGGACCGCGCGGCGCTGGCCGCACGGGCGCGCGCCCATGTGGGCCGCGACTTCACGGTCGAGGCGATGTGCGGGGCAACGCTCGCCGTCTACGAACGGCTGCTCGGCGCCGGCTTGTCCCCGGACGATCCTGGCGCGGCGGCCAGCCGGCAACGCGAAAGCGGTTGACTCCGCGCCGGTTTCGCTTGATTTTCTTGGCATGGCGCCCTGCGGCGTGCCAAGTTTTCCCCGGCGCCCGGCGTTCGGGGTATTTGTCGTTGCAGGGCAGAGCCGCCGGCCGCGCGCCGGCTTCGCCAAGTCGTTGAAACGTTAGAGGAGATTGCGACCATTCGCCGTCCATACCGCGCCCCGCCGCCGACCAAGGAAGGCCCGCGCACAAACCAAGAGATCCGCGTTCGGGAAGTCCAGCTCATCGACCAGGACGGACAGAACCTCGGTGTCACGCCCACGGAAGACGCCTTGAGGATGGCCGAAGAGGCCGGTCTGGATCTTGTCGAGATTTCTCCGAACTCTTCGCCGCCCGTCTGCAAGATCCTTGACTATGGCAAGTACAAGTATCTGAGCCAGAAGAAGGCGGCAGAGGCGCGCAAGAACCAGAAGATCGTCGAGGTCAAGGAAATCAAGATGCGTCCGAACATCGACACCCATGATTATGAGGTGAAGATGCGGAACATGAAGCGTTTCTTCGACGAGGGCGACAAGGTCAAGGTCACCCTGCGGTTCCGCGGACGCGAAATGGCGCACCAGGACCTGGGCGTCGCGCTGCTCAACAAGGTGCGGGACGAGACGGCCGAGTTCGCCAAGGTCGAATCCCACCCGCGGCTGGAAGGCCGCCAGATGGTGATGGTGCTGGCGCCGATCGCGCGCTGACGCCTGCCACCCGACACGGCCGCGACACGCGGCGGTTTTTCGTGAAACCCGGCCTTGAAAAGGGCCGGGTTTCGCAGTTTCACGGCAAGGGCCGGCGAACGGGCCGCAAAGGGGCGGCACGAGGCCCTGCCCCTTCGCCGGAGCGCTTGCGTTTCGCCCCGGCTTTGCCTATAAGCCCCTGTCCCGAGCCGCCCGGCTTCGCGGGACCGGCCGTGTTTCGGCCGACATCCGCGACAAAAGGGCATGCCGTGGCGGCTCACAAACGGCTTCCAACAAAAGCCGGCGGTTCAGCCCCGCCGGGCCAAGAAAGGATGCAAAATGCCCAAGCTGAAGACGAAGTCCGGCGCCAAGAAGCGCTTCAAACTGACCGCGACCGGCAAGGTCAAGACCGCTCAGGCGGGCAAGCGTCACGGGATGATCAAGCGTTCCGCCAAGTTCATCCGCAACGCACGCGGCACGACCACTCTGGCCGAGCCCGATGCCCGTATCGTCAAGAAGTTCCTGCCCTACGGCTGAACCTGACGACGTTCTAGACTTTTCAAGGAGTTACATCCCATGTCGCGTGTCAAAAGGGGCGTTACCGCCCACGCCAAGCACAAGAAGGTCCTCAAGGCCGCCAAGGGCTACTACGGTCGTCGCAAGAACACGATCCGCGTTGCCAAGCAGGCGGTCGAGAAGGCCGGCCAGTACGCCTATCGCGACCGCAAGGTCCGCAAGCGGAACTTCCGGTCGCTCTGGATCCAGCGCATCAACGCCGCTGTCCGTGAGCACGGCCTGACCTACGGGCGCTTCATCGACGGCCTCAACAAGGCCGGCATCGAGATCGACCGCAAGGTCCTCTCCGACATCGCCATCCGCGAGCCGGATGCGTTCAAGCTCTTGACCGATCAGGCAAAGGGCGCCCTCGCCGCCTGAGGCGCGAGAGCCCGATCCGCCCTCGCGGGATCGACAGACAAACGGAAGGCGCGCCCCGCAAGGAGCGCGCCTTTTGCGTGCCGGCAGCCGTGCGGCTCAGCCTGTCTCGACCAAGTCGCCCGCTAGTGTGGTGAATTTGAACTACGCCTCTTTTTTGCAGCAACCATCAGGACGTATTTCAAATTCGAAAACCACACTAGAAACATAAGCTTGCTAGTCACCCTCTTGAATCTGAAGTTCGTTGAGAGCATGCCGCCAAATGTGACGAACTTCAGCTTCGGGTGACTAGATACAGCTTGACGATGCCGGTGAGGTTGTCGGACCCAAGGCCAAGGGCCGCAGCCTGCCGGTAGAGCCGCTCGGCCGCAGCGGCCATCGGCAGCGACAGGCCGGCCGCCTCGCCCGCGGCACGGGCGAGCCCGAGATCCTTGACGATCAGGTCGACAGGCGCCTGGGGGCGGCAGTCGCGGGCGAGCATCGCCGCGCCCGCGCCGCGCAGCGAGGGGCCGGCGACCGGCGTGTCCGCGACGATGGCGAAGGCTGTGGCGGGATCGAGCCCGGCGCGCGCCGCCAAGGCCAGACATTCCGCCAGGGTCGCCACCTGGGACGCCAGCAGCACGTTGACCATCAGCTTGACGAGGGTGCCGGCAGCCGGGCCGCCGGCATGGTGGACGGCGCGGCCCATGGCGCGCAGCACCGGTTCCGCCGCCGTCAGATGCTCTGCCGCGCCGCCGACTATGAAGACCAGCTCGCCCGCCTCGGCCTGCGGCCGGGAGCCGGCCAGCGGCGCATCGAGAAAGGCAAGGCCGCGCGCGCCCGCCTCGTCATGGAGGCGGCGCACGTGATCGGGCGACAGGGTGGCGCAGTCGAGCGCGACCGCTCCGGGCCGCAGGCCGGCGAAGGCGCCGCTGTGCGGATCGAGCCAGACCGCCCGCGAGGCCGCATCGTCATAGACCATGGCAATGACGAAGGAGGCCCAAGCTGCCGCCTCGCGCGGGCTGCCCGCGACCCGCGCCCCCGACACCGCCAGTTCCGCTGCCAGCTCCTCCGCCGGTCCCGGTGAGCGGTTCCAGACGACGAGCTCATGACCGGCGGCAAGCAGCCGGGCCGCCATCCGCCGGCCCATGGCGCCGAGCCCGAGCACGGCAACGCGGCTCATCGGACAGGCTCCGCCAGCGGTCCCGCCAGAGGGCTGACAGGATCGGAGATCGTCCTGGCGGCAAGGCGGGATTGCGAGGCTTCCGGGGCAGTTGTCGCATCATGCAGGACAAAATCGGACATCGGTTGATTTCCTTCAGGTTTTCGCAGGACAGAGCCGGCCGCGAAGCGGAAACGGGCCGGCAGAGGGAAGGCTATCGATGCGTAAACCCCGAAAAAATGATGATTTCATCCGGACATTGATGCAGGATCCGCATCAATGAACACGCAGGACATCGCCCTTTTCCTGGAGGTCGCCCGCAGCGGCAGCTTCGCCGAGGCGGCGCGGCGGCGCGGCCTTGACCCTTCGGCCGTGTCGCGGGCCGTCGCCGGGCTGGAGATGCGGCTCGGCCTGCGGCTGTTCGAGCGGACGACGCGCCGGCTGTCGCTCACCGAAGCGGGCGAGACCTGCCTTGCCCGGATGGCGCCGCTGGTCGAGGAGCTGGAAGCGGTGGCCGCGGCGGCGCGCGACAGCACGACCCGCCCGAGCGGCCATTTGCGGCTGTCGGCCTCGGTCAGCTTCGGCCAGCGGGTGATCGTGCCGCGGCTGGCGGCCTTTCGCGCCGCCTTCCCGTCCATCACGGTAGAGGGCCTGTTCAGCGACGCCAATGTCGACCTGGTGGCGGAGCGGATCGACCTCGCCATCCGGCTGGCGCCGGCGGTCTCCGGCGACCTCATCGTGTCGCGCCTGATGACGACCCGCTACAAGGTGGTGGCCTCGCCGGCCTATCTTGCCGGAGCCCCGAGGCTGGCGGCGCCCGCCGACCTTGCCGGCCACCGGGTGCTGCGCTTTCCGTTCGCCGGCTATCGCGACCGCTGGCTGTTTCGCGACCGGGCCGGAGCGATCGCCGAGCAGCCGGTCGGCGGCGATCTGGTGCTGGCGCCGGCGCTGGCGCTGCTGGAGGCGGCACGTGGCGGGCTGGGGCCGGCGCTGCTGCCGGACTGGCTGGTCGACGACGATCTGGCCGGCGGCCGGCTGGTGCACTGCCTGACTGAGTGGCAGGCGACGGCGACGGATTTCGACACCGCCGCCTGGCTGGTCTATCCGAGCCGGGCTTACCTGCCGGCCAAGACCCGGGCGATGATCGACTTCCTGCGGGCCGAGCTGCAAGGCTGACGCCGGGTTTTTCAGGGCTCGCGACCGCTTGTCGGATTTTGAGAAATTTCGAGACGGATTTTGCAAAATTCCGTCTCGAAATCGGCCTTTCGCGTCTCAATCGTCGCAAAATCGCCAAACCGCGGCGCGGAGGCCCAGCGGGGACAGGACGGGGATAGCGGCGGGGACAAGTGCGCGAGGCGGGAGCTCGCGCCGGCCCCGGACCAGCCTCCCGAGGCAAGCCCCTCGCCCTTTCCTGTCTTCGGCGCTGTCTTCGGCCCTGTCTTCGGCGCTATCCCCGTCCGCTCGTCATTTAATCCCCGGCCAGCAGGCCCGTGATAAGGTCGAAGACGATCCTGATACGCCGGCTGGTGTGCAGCTCGCGATGGGTGACCAGGAAGACCGGGACGACAAAGGGCGGCATGTCCGGCAGAACGCACTCGACCTCCGGCGCCTGGCGGGCGACCGCCTCGACCATGACGCCGACGCCGAGCCCGGCCCGGACATAGTGCCAGGCGACGACGCCGTTCTCGCTGACGATGGGGAAGCTGCCCTGGGTCAGCGACAGGCCCTCCGTGTTCAGCGCCAGGCGGAACCGTTCGGAGCGCTCGAAGCCGATGAAGGGCCAGGCCGACAGGGCGGCGGCATCGCGCGGGTGTCCGCCCTGCCGGGCGATGAGATCGCGCGAGGCATAGATCCGGGCCAGCATGTCGGGCATCCGCCGGACGATAAGGTTGCCGTCCTGCGGCTCGACATGACGGATGGCAATGTCGGCCTCGCGGCGCAGCAGGTCGCTCAGGCTGTTGGAGGCAACGACGTTGACCGAGATGCCGGGCGCCGCCGCGCGCAGCCGCGCCAGCATCGGCGGCAGCAGCCAGGCGGCGGTGACGTCGCTGGCGGCGATCGAGACCTCGCCCTCGACCGCCTCGACCCGGCCGGAGGCGGCCAGCGAGACGCGGTTCGCCGCCTCGCCCATGGCGCGGGCATGCTCCAGCAGTTCCAGCCCCGAGCGGGTGAGGCTGAGGGAGCGGCCGACCCGCTCGAAGAGGATGACGCCGAGTTCGGCTTCCAGCGCCGCGACCTGGCGGCCGAGCGTCGGCTGGGTGAGCTTGAGGATGCGGGCGGCAGCCGAGAGCGAGCCCTCCTCGGCGGTGACGAGAAAGGCGCGCAGGCGGTTCCAGTCGAAGGGGGGACGGAAATTCATGCAAAAACGTATAACGAGACTGCATTTTTATGCAATTTCATTTGGTTCGCCGCCACGCTAAGCCAGAGACGCGAGCGAAACCGACAGCGGAGCCGGACGACATGCGCAGGCAGGACGACTTCTGGGACAAGGCGGCGCGCAAATACGCCGCCAGCCCGATCCGGAACGAGGCGGCCTATCAGCGGACGCTGGAGGCGACGGCAGCACATCTGACGCCGCAGGACCGGGTGCTGGAGATCGGCTGCGGCACCGGCACGACGGCCTTGCGGCTGGCCGGACATGCGGGCCGCTATCTCGGCACCGACATCTCGGGCGAAATGATCGCCATTGCCCGCGAGCGGGCCGCGGCGGCCGGCATCGACACGGTCGACTTCCAGAAGACGGCGGCGAGCGAGGCCGGACGGGCGGAGCTCGCCGCCGGCGCGCCGCCCTTCGACGCGGTGCTGGCCTTCAACCTGCTGCATCTGCTGGAGGACCTGCCGGGCACCCTCGCCGCGCTGCGCGAGAAGCTGAAGCCGGGCGGGCTGCTGATCTCCAAGACGGTCTGCCTGAAGAACTGGGGCTGGTACATCCGCCCGCTGGTCACGGCGATGCAGCTTGTCGGCAAGGCGCCGCATGTCGGCTTTCTCAGCATCGCCGAGCTGGACCGGACGATCACCGACGCCGGGTTCCGCATCGTGGAGGCGGACCTGCTGCCGGCCTCGCACAAGGCGCGCTTCGTGGTGGCGCAGAAGGTGTGAGGCGCGTGCGCGCCTCTCACGGCGCGGCGAGGAACCGGTCGAGGATCGCCTCGGTCATTTCGCGCAGAGCCTGACGGGCCATGTCCGGCGACAGGCGGGCGACATCGGTGAGCGCGATCATCGCCTCGGTGCCGGTGGCCGCCGACAGGGCGCCGACCAAAAGGGCGAGCCGATCCGCCGGCAGGGCCGGGCGGTGCCCGGCAAGGGCCGCCTCGAACATGGCAACGCGGCGCGCGCCCCGCAGCGGCGCCTTGGTGCCGCCTTCCGCCAGCCAGCAGTCGAGACTGCGCGCCAGGAACTGGCGAAAGGCCGGCTCATGCGCCAGCGCCAGATCGAACATGTAGAGGCTGACGGCCAGCACCTTCGCGCGCGGCGTGTCGCAACCTTGCACGATCTCGGCATAGTCGCGCACCTCCACGGCAAGGCCCGCCTCCGCCGCCAGCACCGCCGGATCGGAGAAATAGCGATAGGCCGTCGCCTTGGAGATGCCGCTCTCGGCGGCGGCGGCCGTCACCGTCACCGGCTCGCCGCGCTCGATGAGCGCACGGGCGCCGGCCAGGATCGCCTCGCGGGTGCGGGATTTCTGGGAGATGCGTTCGCGAGTCGCTGTCATGCCTTCCTCATAATAAGACACTTGTCTCATAAAAAGACTTGTGTATCATAAGGGCATCGCTTCCTTCTCACAAGTGGAGACAGACCGTGGCAGACAGTCGCGCCAGAACCTATGAAACGCTCGGCATCCTGATGAAATTCCATGCCTTTCCCGGCGAGACGATGGGCAAGTTCTGTCTTGTCGAGGCGGTGGTGCCGCCGGGGCTCGGCGCGCCGCCCAACCACCATGCGGGCGAGACCGAGGCCTTCTACGTGCTGGAGGGCGAGATCGAGTTCATGGTCGCCGGCGAAACGCGGATCGCCGGACCGGGCAGCCATGTGGCGATCCCGGACGGGGCGGTGCATGCCTTCGCCGCAAGGGGAGACGCGCCGGCACGGGTGCTGATCCTCAACGCGCCGGGCCACATGCACGAGCGCTTCTTCACCGAACTGGGCCGGCCGGTCGCCGACGAGACGCGCGCGCCGGCGCCGATGGACGGGCCGCCGGACGTGGCGAAGGTGATGCAGGTGGCCGGCGCGACCGGCATGACCATCCTGCCGCCGCCGGCCTGAGGCGGGCGGGAAGCCGGAGCCCTCCTCGCCGGCTGCTACAGCGGCCAGACGAGCAGCAGCAGGGGCATGGCGACGGCCATCACCAGCAGTTCCAGCGGCAGGCCGAGGCGCCAGTAGTCGCCGAAGCCGAAGCCGCCGGGACCCAGGATCAGCGTGTTGTTCTGGTGGCCGATGGGGGTGAGGAAGGCGCAGGAGGCGCCGATCGCCACCGCCATCAGGAAGGCATCGGCGCTGACCCCGAGCGCCAGGGCGATGCCGATGGCGATCGGGCACATGACGGCGGCGGTCGCAGCGTTGTTCATCACGTCCGACAGGAACATGGTGACGACCAGCACCATGGCGAGCGCGGCGACCGGATGGCCCTGGGCGACGCTGCCGACCAGAAAGGAGGCGATGAGCCCGGCCGTGCCGGTCGCCTCCAGGGCGCCGGCAACGGGAATGAGCGCGGCGAGCAGCACCACCACCGGCCAGTCGATGGCGGTGTAGACGGCGCGCAGCGGCATCGTCTTCAGCACCATGGAGGCGAGCACGCCGGCGGCAAAGGCGACGGAGGCCGGCAGCAGGCCGACCGCCGCGACCAGGATCGACAGCGCCAGGATCACCGCCGACAGCAGGGCGAGGCGCTTGTCGGGAATGCGCAAGTCGCGCTCGGCCAGCGGCACGCAGCCCATTTCCGAGGCGAAGACGGTCAGCACCTCGGCCGGCCCCTGCATCAACAGCAGATCGCCCGACTGCAATCTCAGGGTGCGCAGCCGCGTGGTCTCGCGGCGGCCGTCGCGCGAGACGCCGAGCAGGTTCAGCCCGTAGCGGCTGCGCAGGGCGAGATCGCGCGCCGAACGGCCGACAAGCTGCGATTCCGGCCGCACCACCAGCTCACGCAGCACCACCTCGTCCGCCTCCCCGTCGCGGCGAACCTCGCCCCGCTCCGCCTCGCCGGACCGGGAGGCAGTGCCCTGCCCCTTGCCGCCGGCCGCCGGCTCCGGCCGGGGCTGGGGCTGGGGCTGCGGCTGAGGCGCCAGCGCCACGTCGCCAAGGGCGGCGGCCTCGTCGATCTCGCGGCGGCGCACCTCGTCTTCGGCGCGGCGGGCCTGCAGCTCGCGGGCGCGCTCCTTTTCCTCGCGCTCCTCGTCCTGCGCCTTGACCTGCTCCTCCAGCTTCAGGTCGAGCTTGGAGAGCGCTTCGGCGATGCCCTCGACATCGGCCTCCAGCACCAGGACGTCGCCGCCCTGGACCCGGCGATTGCCGCGCGGGGCGCTGATGCGCAGGCCGCCGCGCACCAGACCGACGACCTGGGCATCGGCCTTGTCGAGCTCCGCCTCGATCTCGTGCAGGGTCATGCCGTCGGCCTTGCCCTTGTCGACCACCCGCACCTCGGTGAGATAGGAGCCGACCTCGAACGCCTCGCCGGCGGCGGCGCGGGTGACCGGCACCAGCCGCCAGCCGATGGTGACGACGAAGGCAATGCCGGCCAGCGCCACGGCGACGCCGACCGGCGCGAAGTCGAACATCGAAAAGCCGCTGCCGGAATTGGAGACGCGAAAGCCGGAGACGATGAGGTTCGGCGGGGTGCCGATCAGCGTCGTCATGCCGCCGAGGATGGTGCCGAAGGCGAGCGGCATCAGCATGCGGCCCGGCGTCATGTCGAGGCGGCGGGCAAGCTGCAGCGCCACCGGCATCAACAGCGCCATGGCGCCGACATTGTTCATGAAGCCGGAGAGCGCCGCGCCAAGGCCGACCAGCGCGGCGAGGCTGACGGTGCGCCCGGCCCGCGCCGGCAGCACCGTGCGGGCCAGGACATCGACGGCGCCGGAGGTCTGCAGCGCGCGGCTCAGCACCAGCACGCAGGCGACCGTGATCACCGCCGGATGGCCGAAGCCGGCAAACGCCTCCTGCGAAGGCACCAATCCGGCGACGACACAGGCGATCAGCGCGCCCATCGCCACGATGTCATGGCGCAGGCGGCCGGACAGGAAGGCGGCCATCGCCAGGGCGAGAATGGCAAGGATCGCGATCTGGTCGCCGGTCATGCAGTGCTCCGCTCGTGCCTTGCAAACGTCTGTAGCGCCTTGCAGGTTGCACGAAAACCGTGGACATGGCGACGGGGGCGAAAACGGACGGGCCCATGTCGCGCGCGCGGCTATGCAACGCAGGGCAACTGACTTAAGACGGCCGACGGGGACGGGCGAGCAGGACGAGACCGGCAGCAGATGGACGAGAGCGGCGACACGGGACGGGCAGCAGCCCCCCAGGCACCCGCCGACATGCTGGCGCTTTTCGACGCGGGCGCGGGAACGGCGCTGCTGTTCGCCCACCCGCGGCGGATCATCGCCTGCCGTGAGGTCGGCGGCGTTGCGGCGGCGCTCGCCGAGGCGGAGGCGGCGGCGCGCGACGGCTTTGCTGTCGCCGGATACATCGCCTATGAGGCGGGCTTCGCCTTCGAGGACAAGCTGCGGGGGCTTGCGCCGAACGACCCGGCGCTGCCCTTGCTGCGCTTCGGCGTCTATGAGGAGGCCGAGAGGCTGACGATGAGCGAGGCGCTGGCGCGAATCGGCGCCGGCGACATCGCGCAAGCGGGATGCGGCGGGGTCGAGGCCAGGGTCGACGGCTTCGAGCTGAGCCGCGAAGACTACGATGCGGCCTTTGCCGCCGTGCGCGGGCATCTCGCCAGGGGCGACATCTACCAGGCCAACCTGACGATGCGGGCGCGCGGGCGGATCACCGGCGATCCGGCGCTCCTGTTCGCCCGGCTGCTGCTGTCGCAGCCGGTCGGCCATGCCGCGTTCCTGAGAACGGAGAGCCGCACCGTGCTGTCGCTGTCGCCGGAGCTGTTCCTGGAGCGGCGCGGCACGCGCGTTACCACACGGCCGATGAAGGGGACGGCGCCGCGCGGGCGGACGGGCGAGGAGGACCGGCGGATCGCGCGGGCACTCGCCAGCGACCCGAAATCGCAAGCCGAGAACGTGATGATCGTCGACCTGATGCGCAACGACCTGTCGCGCATCGCGGCAACGGGCAGCGTCGCGGTGCCGCGCCTCTTCGAGGTCGAGCCCTATGCGACGCTGTTCCAGATGACCTCGACGGTGGAGGGAAAGGTGCCGGCCGGGACCGGCTTTGCCGCCTGCATGCGCGAGCTGTTTCCCTGCGGCTCGATCACCGGGGCGCCGAAGCTCTCGGCGATGCAGATCATCCATCGGCTGGAGAGCGGGCTGCGCGGCATCTATACCGGCGGTATCGGCCATCTGGAGCCCTCCGGCGATTTCCGCTTCAACGTGGCGATCCGCACGCTGGTGGTGGAGGCGGACGGCCGGTTCGAGGCGGGCGCGGGATCGGGGCTGGTGTTCGATTCCGCCAGCACGCCGGAATATGACGAGTGCCGGCTGAAGCTCGCCTTCCTGGAGCGCGAGGCGCCGGATTTCGCGCTGTTCGAGACGATGGCCTGGCACCCGCCGGAGACGGGCGAGCCGCTGGCGGGATATCTGCTGCTGGAGCGGCATATTAGCCGGCTTAGCAACAGCGCGGCTCGGCTCGGCTTGCCGCTGGATGTTACGGCCGCGCGGGCGCTGCTGGCACGGCGGGCCGGCGCTTTCGAAGGCCCTCGCCGGGTGCGGCTGGAGCTGGCCGGCGACGGGCGGCTGGCGCTGGAGGACCGGGAGCTGCCGCCGGCGGTGAAGCAGTGGACGGCGGTCCTCGCCGATGTGACGATGGCGGCCGGCGATCCGATGCTGTGGCACAAGACGACGCGGCGCGAGACCTATGACGGCACGCGGGCGCGGCTTTCGGCCGCGACCGGCTGCGACGAGGTGATCTTCGCCAATGACGAGGGCTATCTGACGGAAGGGAGCTTCACCACCCTGTTCGTGGCGCGCGGCGGCCGGCTGCTGACCCCGGCGCTGCGGCACGGGCTGCTGCCGGGCACGCTGCGGCAAGCGCTGCTCGACAGCGGACGGGCGGTGGAGGCGGACCTGCGGCCAGAAGACCTCGCCAGCGCGGACAAGATTTATCTGGGGAATTCGCTGCGCGGGCTGGTCGAGACGCGGATCCAGTCGCGGGCAACGCTCGCCGCCGGCTGATCCGCCGCGGTGCCGCTCTCTTCGCCGTGCCCTTCATCATGCTCGCCGGCGGGCGCGTCCGGCCGCGCCCCGAAATCGCCGCTCACCAGACGCGCATAGCGGTCGCCCGGCAGATGGCGGCGGAACGGGCTCTGCCGCAGCAGCTCTTCCCGGTGCGAGGGGCGCTGCGAGAGCGTGTGCGAGGGGGTGGCAGGAGGCGAGGCGGCGGGCGGGGTGTCGCCCGGATCGTCCTCGTTGGCCGGCTCGGGAGTGGGCTCGTCGACACGCGGTGTGGCACCCGTCCGCCCGGACGACGGCCAGGGCACGATTTCCAGCTCCGGCCAGGCGGCCTTCATCCGCAGCGCCTTGTCCAGATAGGCCGCCGAATTGTCGAGCGCCGGATTGGGCACCAGCCGCATGGCGAAGATATCGGCGAGACCGAAGGGCGCGGCGAGCGACAGGCGGCCGTCCGCCTCCAGCCGCACGGCGACCGCATGGGTGCGCGCGGCATAGTTGATCAGCGCCTCGTCGGTGCAGGCGAGCGGCGGATAGTCGATGCCGTGCTTTTGCCGGAACCAGAGGGGCACGCGCGCCTGGTTGCGGATCTCCACCGGCGCCGGCAGGCCGGAAAAGCGCGGGCGGGCGCGGGTGATCACCCGGTCCTCGGCCTCGTAGCTGGTATCCCCGTCGAAATAGACCAGATCGAAATCGCGGATACCATGGCCGGCGGGGCGGCCGGTCAGCGCGTTCCAGACGGTCTGGTAGATGGCGCCGCTGGCGAGCCGCCAGTCCGGCAGGGCAAGGCCGCGGGCGATCCGCAGCACCCGCATCACCACCGGATCCATGCGCAGGATCAGCTCCAGCACGCGCCTGCGGTCATCCTCGCTGGCAAGCGAGGGATCGCCCAGCGTGGTGCGCCCGAAGGCAAGGCCCTGGCCAAGGGCGGGAGGCACGGCTTGCGCCGGCTTCATCGCATGACCCTCTCCTGTTGCACGTCCCGGTCCCTCGCGCGAGCAGTCCCTCGCGCAACAGGCCGCGCCGCGCGTCGCCCCTGGCCCGAAGGATGGGGGGCAAGGGCGCGCGGCGCAAGTCCCGTCAGCGGCAGGTGCCCGGTTCGGGCGCCCCGATCAAGTGCGCAGGCTGCCGCCGGTCGCCTTTTCCACCGCGGCGCGGATCTTGGCGCCGACCGCGTCGATCTCCTCCTCGGTCAAGGTGCGCTCGCGCGGCTGCAGCGTCACGTCGATGGCCATCGACTTGTGCCCTTGCGCGATGCCGGCGCCGCGATAGACGTCGAACAGCGTGACGTCGCTGATCAAGGTCTTCTCGGCGCCGCGCGCGGCCTTGATCAGCCGGTCGGCGGTCACCGCCTCCTCGACGACGAAGGCGAAATCGCGGCGCACCGGCATCAGGTCCGAGGCGGCGAAGGCGCCCTTGGAGCGGCCGGACTTGCCCTTGGGCAGCGGCACCGCGTCGAGATAGACCTCGAAGACGGCGAGCCGGCCGTCGAGATCGAGCGCCCTGGCGATGCGCGGATGCAGCTCGCCGAAGCGGGCCAGCACCGTCTTGGGGCCGAGACGCAATTCGCCGCAGCGGCCCGGATGCAGCCAGGGCGCGCTTTCGGAGAAGATCATCAGCTTGTCGACCGACACGCCGATGGCGGCGAGCGCGGCTTCCGCATCGGCGCGGGCATCGAAGACGCCGACCTCAGGCGCATTGCCGGCCCAGTGGCGATCGGCGCCGGTCATCACCGCCGTGCCGCGGCGCAGGCCGGCGGCAACCATCGACTGGCCCTGCGGCGTGTCGTCCGTGAAGACCTGGCCGACCTCGAACAGGGCGACATCCGGATAGCCGCGATCGGCATTGCGCTGCGCCGCCGTGGCAAGGCCGGGCACCAGGCTCGGGCGCATGTCCGACATGTCGGCGGAGATCGGGTTGGCAAGGCGCAGGGCCGGCGAGCCGCCGCCGAAGGCCTCGGCCTGGTCCTGCGGGATGAAGGACCAGGTGACGGCTTCCTTCATGCCGCGCACGGCCAGCGCCCGGCGCGCCTGCGAGCGGCGGACCTGCGCCGGGGTGAGCACCTGGCCGGTGACGGTGGCGCCGCGCGGCAGCGGCGTCGAGGCGACCGAATCGAGGCCGACGATGCGCACGACCTCCTCGACCAGGTCCGCCTTGCCGTGAATGTCCGGACGCCAGGACGGCGGGGCGACGCGCACCCCCTCGCCGCTGCCGGTGACCCAGAAGCCGAGACGGGTGAGCACACCCTTGATCTCCGCGTCGGAGAGCTTGAGGCCCGACAGGCGCTTGACCTCGGCGAAAGGGAACTCGATGGTGCGGTCGGTCTCCGGCACATGGCCGGCAAGCGTCACCTCACTCGGCGTGCCGCCGCACAGGTCCATGACCATGCGGGTGGCGAGTTCCAGCCCCGGCAGGCAGAAGGCGGGATCGACGCCGCGCTCGAAGCGGTAGCGGGCATCGGAATTGATGCCGAGCCGGCGGCCGGTGCGGGCAAGGTTGGTCTCGTCCCACAGCGCCGATTCGATCAGCACGTCGGTGGTGTCCTCGGTGCAGCCGGACAGCTCGCCGCCCATGATGCCGGCGAGCGATTCCAGGCCGTTGTCGTCGGCGATGACGCAGACGCTGTCGTCCACCTGATAGGTGCGCCCGTCCAGCGCCAGCAGCTCCTCGCCCGCGCGGCCGCGGCGGACGACGAGATCGCCCTTGACCTTGGCCGCGTCGAAGACATGCAGCGGCCGGCCGCGGTCGAAGGTGATGTAATTGGTGATGTCGACCAGCGCATTGATCGGGCGCAGGCCGATGGCCCGCAGCCGCTTCTGCATCCACTCCGGCGAGGGGCCGTTGTTCACGCCGCGCACCAGGCGCAGGGCGAAGGCCGGGCAGAGCGAGGGCGTGTCGCCGAACTCCAGCCGCACCCCGACCGGGCACGGGCCGGTGCCGGGCACCTGCGCCGGGCGGTTCTCCTTCAGCTTGCCGAGGCCGGCGGCGGCAAGGTCGCGGGCGATGCCGGAAACACCGGTGCAGTCCGGACGGTTCGGCGTCAGGCCGATCTCGATGACCGGGTCGTCGAGCCCGACATAGGCGGCATAGGAGGTGCCGACCGGCGCATCCTCGGGAAGGTCGATGATGCCGTCATGGGCCTCCGACAGTTCCAGCTCGCGCTCCGAACACATCATGCCGAAGCTTTCGACATCGCGGATCTTGCCGACCGACAGGGTGACGTCGATGCCCGGCACATAGTCGCCCGGCCGGGCGAGCACGCCGACAAGGCCGGTGCGGGCATTGGGCGCGCCGCAGACGATCTGCAGCGGCTCCTTGCCGTCGCCGGCATCGACGGTGAGGACGCGCAGGCGGTCGGCATTGGGGTGCTGGCGGGCCTCCAGCACCCTGGCGATGGTGAAGGGCTTCAGGCGGTCGGCCGGATTGGCGACATGCTCGACCTCCAGGCCGACACGGGTCAGCGCCTCGACGATCTCGTCGAGAGTGGCGTCGGTCTCCAGATGTTCCTTCAGCCAGGACAGGGTGAACTTCATGGGTCGTGTCTCTTCAGGTATCGTGACGGGACCGGCGCGGCGGGGCTCCGCGCGCCGGCGCGGCTGCGTCAGTTCTGCGGCGTGAAGCGGTCGAGGTCCGGCACGATGGAGGCGGCGCCGTAATTCTTGGCGAAGCGCAGGCCGATCTCGTGCAGCCGGTCGGTCCAGCGGCGGATCATCGCCTCGTCGAGGCCGCGCCCGCTGGCGATGGCATGGGAGGCCTCGACCTCCACCTGATCGCGCAACAGGCCGAGCTCCAGCATCGCCGCATCCTCCGCCCGGTACTTGTCGAGCCAGCCGAAGGTGAGGATCGCCACCATCACCAGCACGGCGGCGGCCGAGGTGACCGACGACCACTTGGCGATGCCGTCGATGCGGCGCTCCGCCGACACCAGCACCATGGTGGCGATCGACAGGAAGGCGACGATGGCGACCGCCGTCAGGAAGCTCTCGTAATTGCTCTCCGCGTTCATCTCCTGGCTGGCGCGCAGGGTGGTGATGCGGTCGCGCAGGTAGAGAACCGTGTCGGCCTGGGGGCCGAGCGCATCGCGGAAATAGGCATCGCAATAGCGCAGCCGGCCGCGCTCCTGGGTCTTGTCGGCGCAGACCTCGACGAAGGAGGCGGGCTGGGCCGCGACGGGCGCCGGCGGCAGCAGGCCGGCCGCCAGCACGGCGAGCGCCAGCAGCGGCAGCAGCGCCGCGCGCAGGCGGGCAATCATCGACCGCGGTCTCATCGCGACAGTCCTCCGAACAGGGTCGGCAGGTCGAGCGGGCGGAAGCCGTAATGCTCGATCCAGCGGACATCCGCGTCGAAGAAGGCGCGCAGGTCCGGCATGCCGTATTTCAGCATGGCGATACGGTCGATGCCCATGCCCCAGGCGAAGCCCTGGTAGACATCCGGGTCGAGGCCGCAATTGCGGATGACATTGGGATGGACCATGCCGCAGCCGAGGATCTCCAGCCAGTCGTTGCCCTCGCCGATCTTCACCTCGTTGCCCGAGCGGTCGCAGCCGATATCGACCTCCATCGACGGCTCGGTGAAGGGGAAGTAGGACGGGCGGAAGCGCATGCGCACCTCGTCGACCTCGAAGAAGGCCTTGCAGAACTCCTCCAGCACCCATTTCAGGTGGCCGATATGGCTTTCCTTGTCGATCACCAGGCCCTCGACCTGGTGGAACATCGGCGTATGGGTCTGGTCGCTGTCGCAGCGATAGGTGCGGCCCGGGATGATCACCCGGATCGGCGGCTGTTGCGACATCATCGTGCGGATCTGCACCGGCGAGGTGTGGGTGCGCAGCAGCATGCGCTCGCCGTCCGCCTTTTCGGGCAGGAAGAACGTGTCGTGCATCTCGCGCGCCGGATGGTCGGGCGGGAAGTTGAGCTGGGTGAAGTTGAGGTGGTCGGTCTCGATGTCCGGACCTTCGGCGATGGAAAAGCCCATGTCGGCGAAGATCGCGGTGAGTTCGTCGATCACCTGGCTGACCGGATGGATGCGCCCGGCCTCGGCGGGCGCGGCACGCAGCGGCAGGGTGACGTCGACGCGCTCGCGCTGGAGGCGCGCGTCGAGGGCGGCGTCCTGCAGCAGCTCGCGGCGGGCGGCGAGCGCATCGGTGACCCGGGTCTTGAGGCCGTTGATCGCCGGGCCCATCTCGCGCCGCTCGTCCGGCGACAGGGAGCCGAGGGTCTTCAGCTTCTCGGACACGGACCCTTTCTTGCCGAGGGCGGCGATGCGCACCTCTTCCAGCTCGGCCTCGTTCGACGCGGCGGCGACGGCCGCGAGGATCGCAGTTTCAAGGGATTGCAATTCGGACATGGCACCGTCGTGACTGGCAGCGCGCGGCCGGCATGCCGGCGCGGCACGTGAGAAGGGAGTTCGGGGGGTCTTTTACCAGACTTTCCGCCGCTTTCCAGCGGCAGGACGAAGACCGGCGGCAGAGACGGCTCAGTGCGGCAACTGCCTAAATCGGCCGCAGGCCGGACCCTGATGCAGGGCCTGGAACGGGGAGGACCGGCCGGCAAGGCGGCACCCACCGGGCAGCACGGAGCGGCCGGCCGAGGACGGCCGGTCGGTCGGTGCCGCGAAAAGGGCGGCCGGAATGTCACCGAGGCTCACGTCTGGTCCTGCCGGGTTGCCGTTCGACGGCTTCTTCCTTCGCAGATCGGCGCAAGGAAGGCAAGCGCCGGAAGCGCGACGGGACACGCTTCCGGCGCCGGCTCCGGCGGCACTCGCGGGGGAGGGCTCGCGGCAGGAGGCCTATTTGGTCAGCAGCAGCTTCTCGAATCGGGTGATCGAGAGGCGGTAGACCATGTCCTTGTGACGGATATGGACCTCGCGGGCGCCCTGAAACAGGGCGGAGCTGTCGAGTTCCAACGGTTCCTGGACGACCTTCGCCGTTTTCGGCAGGGTCAGGGTGCGCTGCTGGCTGCGCGACCGGCGATAAGCGGCAGCTTGGACCTGATGGGCGGGGGTCGCAGACTGGGACATGATCGACTTGCTCCTTCGATCGCTTGGTCCTTGGGCGAAATGGCCGGAAACTCCGGTTCTTCCGTCCGCGGTTTGGAATTGCTCTAAACTTGCGAACCGTTCGCAAGAATATTCTTGACTGAAATACTCATGTTTTATAGGAAAGGCAATGTCCGTTTCGCCTCTCGCTGTGCCCGGAGAGGACAAACGGAGATCCAAGCGCCAGCCAGCTCCCCGTCCACTCCCTCGACGGCCAGCAAGCCACGCTCTTGACCAAGCCAAATCGTGACCAAGCGTTTTCAACCTGTTTCGGGAGGGGCACGGCTCCATGTGCGCCAGGGATGACAAGCTGCGAAAGGCGATCGAGGATGCGGTCGCCGCCCATTCGGGACGTGCCCCTTTCGCCTGCGAGGAGGCCGGGGGCGATGCCCAGGCCGGACGCCGGCGGATCTGCCTGTGGGAGCAGGGCGACAGCGTCCACTGTTCCATCGTCGGCACCTGTGCCAGCGTCGCGGACCTGCGCCGCATCGCCCGCAAGGTCGGCATCGACGTTGCCCCCGACACGCCCGACTACGACGTGCACGGCCATTTCGTGCGCCTGTCGACCACCGACTGCGCCTTCACCCGCGCCTTCCAGAAACTGCTCGACGGCCGTTACGAGGGCGCACTGCGCCGGGTCGGCCGCGCCCGCAGCGCCGCGGAGCTGGACGCGCTGTGGCGCGACATGTGCGACCGCGGCCAGGTCGGCCCGGCCTATTGGGCCTTCATGACCCACCAGCACGTGCCGGGCGCCTTGCGCGCACGGATCTTCGGCGAGGTGCATATGTGGTCGCACCTGGCCGGCGCCTCGTTCCGCCAGAAGAACGAGGAGGCGGCGACCCTGCGCGACCAGTTGCAGGAGGCCGAGGAGCGGGCACGGCGGGTGGAGGCGGGCCTGCGCGAGGCGCTCGTCCAGCGCGACCGGGAGCTCGCCGACTTGCGCGCGGCGCTGGCAAGGCTCAAGGCCGGACGGGCGGCGGAGGAGGCACGCCTGCCGGAGACCGGCGACACCGCGCCGGAGGCGGCGACGCTGCGCCGGCGGCTCGAGAAGGCCGGACGGGCGCTGCAATCGGCGCGGGTGCGGGCGCGCCAGGCCGAGGAGCGGCTACGCGAGATCGGCGGCGAGACGCGGCGCCCGGCGCCGCAGCCGACAGGCATGATGGTCAATGGGGCGGCCAGTGGGGCGGCCAGTGCGGCGGCCAGGGCGGCGATGGCGCACAACGCGCCGGTGCCGGCGGGCGAGGCCGCACGGCCCAAGGCGATCCTCTATGTCGGCGGCATGCATGGCCACCGCGACCGGCTGCGCGGCATCGCCGAGGCGTTCAACACCACCTTCGTCCATCATGACGGCGGCGTCGAGGACGCGCCGCAGCGGCTCGACCACCTGCTGCCGTCGGTCGACTGCGTCTTCTGCCCGGTGAATTGCGTCAGCCACGACGCCTGCCTGCGGGCCAAGAAGATCTGCCAGAAGCTCAACAAGCCGTTCGTGCCGCTGCGCAGCACCGGCCAGACCGCGTTCCGCAAGGCCTTGCAGGACCACCTTGTCGGCGCGCGGATACCGGTCCACCTTGCCCCGCAGGGGCCAGGATCAGAAGAGGGAGACACTGTCTGATGTATATTGCGATGAACCGCTTCCGCGTGAAGTCCGGCAACGAGGACGCCTTCGAGGAAGTGTGGCGCAACCGCGAGCGGCGCCTTGCGGAGATGGACGGCTTCGTCGAGTTCCACCTGCTGAAGGGCCCGGACCGCGAGGACCACACGCTCTATGCCTCGCACACGATCTGGCGGGACAAGGATGCCTTCCTCGCCTGGACCAAGAGCCAGGCGTTCCGCGACGCGCACAAGGGCGCGGGCGACAACAAGCCGCTCTATCTCGGGCCGCCGGAGTTCGAGGGCTTCGAGGCGGTGCTGACCGAAACCGCCTGAGGCCTCGGCCGCGAAGGATTAGAAGGGCGGGGTTCGCGAGGACCCCGCCCTTTTCGCATGCGCTTTTGAGTGGCGTCTTTTCGCCCGCAGGTGGTGGACACGGCGAAAACATGCTTTACCTCCCCGACAGGGATCGGCCCCATCGGTACGGAGATGTCATGAAGATCGACGGCGTTGCCCACCGCTCCATCTGGCCGGCAGAGCATGGCCGGTCGGTGCATATCATCGACCAGACGCGGCTGCCGCACGGTTTCGTCACCACGGAACTGGCGACGCTGGACGCCGCCGCCACGGCGATCCGCGACATGTGGGTGCGCGGCGCGCCGCTGATCGGCGCCACCGCCGCCTATGGCCTCGCCATGGCGCTGGCGCGCGATCCTTCCGATGCGGGCCTGGCAAAGGCCGCCGCCCTGCTGGCCGCGACCCGGCCGACGGCGATCAACCTGCGCTGGGCGCTCGACGCGGTGACCGCACGGGTGGCGCCGCTGGCCGAAGACCAGCGCGCGGCCGCCGCCTGGGCGAAGGCTAGCGAGATCTGCGAGGAGGATGTCGCGGTCAACCACGCGATCGGCCGGCACGGGCTGACGCTCATCCGCGAGATCGCCGCGCGCAAGAACCAGGACAAGGGCAAAGGCGAGCCGGTCAACATCCTCACCCATTGCAATGCCGGGTGGCTGGCGACCGTCGACTGGGGCACGGCGACCTCGCCGATCTACCAGGCGCACGATGCCGGCATTCCGGTGCATGTGTGGGTCGACGAGACGCGGCCGCGCAACCAGGGCGCCGGGCTGACCGCCTGGGAACTCGGCCGGCACGGAGTGCCGCATCGGCTGGTGGTCGACAATGCCGGCGGCCACCTGATGCAGCACGGGCTGGTCGACATGGTGATCGTCGGCACCGACCGCACCACGGCGACGGGCGATGTCTGCAACAAGATCGGCACCTACCTCAAGGCGCTCGCCGCCCATGACAACGGCGTGCCGTTCCATGTCGCCCTGCCCTCCTCGACCATCGACTGGAGCGTCCGCGACGGCTTGCGCGAGATCCCGATCGAGGAGCGCTCGGGGCGCGAGGTGACGCATCTGACCGGCCTGACGCAGGACGGGCGGGTCGAGACCGTCGCCGTCACCCCGCCGACGACGGAGGCGGCAAACCCGGCCTTCGACGTGACGCCGGCGCGGCTGGTCACCAGCCTGATCACCGAGCGCGGCATCTGCGCGGCAAGCGCCGACGGGCTCGCGAGCCTGTTCCCGGAGCGGCGCGCCGCCTGACGCCCCCCCCTCTTGCGTTGCGGCGGCGGGGCGGCGACACTCGCGCCCGCCCACCCGCCCACCCGCCCTCTCCCAGGACCGCATCCGCATGAGCCAGATCCCCGTCTTCGACGGCCATAACGACACGCTGCTCAAGCTGGAGCTCGGCGCCGGCACGGCCCGCGAGCGCTCCTTCTTCGAGCGCGCCGCGCGCGACCATATCGACCTGCCGCGCGCCCGAAAGGGCCGATTCGCCGGCGGGCTGTTCGCCATGTATGTGCCCTCGCAGCTCGGCGAGGCGCTGAAGCTGCGCTACGACCCGGACGACCCGGCGAATTTCGCCGAAGTCGCCCAGCCGGAGGCGCTGGCCTTCACGCTGCGGCTGCTGGCCCGCGCGCTGCGGCTGGAACGCGAGAGCGCCGGGGAGGTGGCGATCTGCCGGGATGCGGCCGAGATCCGCGCGGCGATGGCGGCGAAAAAGCTCGCCATGGTGCTGCATGTGGAAGGCGCCGAGGCGATCGATGCCGAGCTGACCGCCCTGGAGGTGCTGCACGCCGCCGGCCTGCGCTCGCTCGGGCCGGTGTGGAGCCGGCCGAACATCTTCGGCGACGGGGTGCCGATGACCTGCCCCTCCTCCCCCGACACCGGACCGGGGCTGACGGCGGCGGGCAAGGAGCTGGTGCGCGCCTGCAACCGGCTGAAGATCATGGTCGACCTGTCGCATATCACCGAGAAAGGCTTCTGGGACGTCGCCGCGCTCACCGACCGGCCGCTGGTCGCCACCCATTCCAACGCCCATGCGGTCTGCCCCTCGGCGCGCAACCTGACCGACCGGCAGCTCGACGCCATCGCCGAGAGCGGCGGCGTCGTCGGGCTCAACTTCCACGTCGCCTTCCTGCGGCCGGACGGGGCCAATGTCTCCGACACGCCGCTTTCGGTGATGGTGCGGCACATGGACCACCTGATCTCGCGGCTCGGCGAGGACGGGGTGGCGCTCGGCTCGGATTTCGACGGCTGCATGGTGCCGCGCGCCATCGGCGACGTCGCCGGCCTGCCGGCGCTGCTGCAGGCCTTCCGCGAGGCGGGCTACGGCGAGGAGCTGATCGAGAAGATCGCCTGGAAGAACTGGCTGTCGGTGCTGGAGCGGACCTGGGCCTGAGGGACGGTCCTCACTCGGCGGCGAGCGGGCTTTCGGCGGCGATCCGCTCTTCCAGATATTGCGCGATGCTGGTGGCGACCGCATGCAACCGGCGCAGCTCCGCCTCGCGGCGGGTGGCGGCCAGCACCTCGCAGGGGCGGCTGCTGCGGGCACCGTTGCCGAAACGGCCGCTGCCACGGACGATGAAGCGATAGGCGGCGCCGTCCGGCGACCTCGGCGTGTAGAGGATATCCCCGACATGCTGCTCGGCAAAACGCAGGCTGTCGTTCAGGGTCGGCAGTGACTGAACAAATGCGGACATGACGTTCCCCAACAATTCCGCGGCAGGCCGGACCTGCCGCCGCCGAAATGGTTAACGAAGTCTTGCGCCGATTCGCGCCAGAGTCAAAACCCCGCAAGGCACCGGCCCGCCCGCCTGTTTTCCTCTGCCGGCAAAGCAGAGGGCGCGGCGGGAGAATGGCGGGGGAACCCGGAGGCGGGACCGGGCGCCCGGCCGGCCCGCCCGCCGGGGGTTGCCTTGGCGCACGGCTCGGGCTTCAATCGGTCGCATGGTCAAGTGCCGGCGAGGTCGCAAGTTTCTCGGGCACAGCGTGATCCTGACCACTGTTTTCGCCGAGGCAGAGCGGGGGCCGCGGCGACCCGGCAAGAGCCGCGAAGGAGCCGACAGATGGAGTTTTCCGCAGTCGATCTGGCGCGTTTCCAGTTCGCCTTCACCGTCTCGTTTCACATCATCTTCCCGTCCTTCACCATCGGCCTTGCGAGCTATCTGATGGTGCTGGAAGGGCTGTGGCTGACGACCCGCCGCGCGATCTACCTGACCCTGTTCAAATACTGGCTGAAGATCTTCGCCGTCGCCTTCGGCATGGGCGTCGTCTCCGGCATCGTCATGACCTATCAGTTCGGCACCAACTGGTCGGTGTTTTCCGACAAGACCGGCCCGGTGCTCGGCCCGCTGATGGGCTACGAGGTGCTGTCCGCCTTCTTCCTGGAGGCCGGCTTCCTCGGCATCATGCTGTTCGGGCTCAACCGGGTGGGGCCGAGGCTGCATTTCATGGCGACCGCGATGGTCGCCATCGGCACGGCGATGTCGGGCTTCTGGATCCTGTCGGTCAACAGTTGGATGCACACGCCGGCCGGCTATGCGATCAACGAGGCCGGCCAGTTCGTGCCGGAAAACTGGTTCGAGATCGTCTTCAACCCCTCCTTCCCCTATCGCTTCGTCCACATGATGCTGGCGGCCTATCTGACCACCGCCTTCGTGGTCGGCGCGGTCGGCGCCTGGCACCTGCTCAAGGACCGCGCCAACGAGGGCGCGAAGGTGATGCTGTCGATGGCGATGTGGATGGCGGTGCTGGTGACGCCGGTGCAGATCGTTGCCGGCGACATGCACGGGCTCAACACGCTGGAGCACCAGCCGGCGAAGATCGCCGCGATGGAAGGCCATTTCGACGGCGAGACCGGCGCGCCGCTGATCCTCTTCGGCATTCCCGACATGGCGGCGGCGGAAACCCGCTACAAGATCGAGGTGCCGAAGCTCGGCAGCCTGATCCTCACCCATTCGCTGGACGGCCGGGTGCCGGGGCTGAAGGACTTCCCGCGCGAGGACTGGCCAAACGCGACGATCGTGTTCTTCTCCTTCCGCATCATGGTCGGCATCGGCTTCCTGATGCTGGCGATCGGGCTGTGGAGCCTCTATCTGCGCCGGCGCGGGCGGCTCGCCGACACGCCGGTCTTCCACCGGGCGGTGGTGGCGATGGGGCCGACCGGCTTCATCGCCGTGCTGGCCGGCTGGATCACCACCGAGGTCGGCCGCCAGCCCTATACGGTCTATGGGCTGCTGCGCACCAGCGACAGCATCTCGCCGGTCGACGCGCCGGCGGTGGCGACCTCGCTGGCGGTCTTCATCGTCGTCTATTTCATCGTCTTCGGCATCGGCACCGGCTACCTGCTGCGGTCGATGGCCAAGACACCGGGTGGCGACGCCGAGGGGCCGGAGGCGGGCGAGCCGACCCGCGCCGCCGGCGTCACCCCCGCCCCCGCCTATGTCGCCGACGTCAACCCGAACCGGCGGAGGTAAGCCATGATCTTCGATCTCGCCCTGATCTGGGCGCTGCTGATCGCCACCGCGGTGTTCCTCTATGTGGTGCTCGACGGCTTCGACCTCGGCCTCGGGATCCTGTTCCCGCTCGCCCGCTCCAAGACCGAGCGCGACGTGATGATGAACTCCGTCGCGCCGGTGTGGGACGGCAACGAGACCTGGCTGGTGCTGGGCGGCGGCGGGCTCTATGCGGTGTTCCCGCTCGCCTATGCGGTGCTGATGCCGGCGCTCTACGCGCCGATCATGGCGATGCTGATCGGACTGGTGTTCCGCGGCGTCGTCTTCGAATTCCGCTTCAAGGCGCGCCCCGAGCGGCAATGGATCTGGGACATCGCCTTCTTCCTCGGATCGCTGATCGCGGCGCTGGCGCAGGGTATCGCGCTCGGCGCCATCATCCAGGGGATCGAGGTCGAGGGCCGGGCCTATGCCGGCGGCTGGCTGGACTGGCTGACGCCGTTCTCGGTCTTCACCGGCATCGCCGTCGCCACCGGCTACGCGCTGCTCGGCGCCACCTGGCTGGTGTGGAAATGCGAGGGACCGATGCAGGAACATTTCCGCGGCAAGGCGATGGTCACCGGCAGCCTGCTGCTGGTGATGATCGGCATCGTCAGCCTGTGGACCCCCTCGCTGCATCCGCAATTCGCCGCGCGCTGGTTCGAGTTCCCGCAGATCGTCTACACCGCGCCGGTGCCGCTGATGGTGCTGGCGCTCGCCGCGCTGCTGTTCGCCAGCCTGCGCTCCGGCCGCGACGCGGTGCCGTTCCTGGCGAGCCTCGGCCTGTTCCTCGTCACCTTCATCGGGCTCGGCGTGAGCCTGTTCCCCTATGTGGTGCCGACCTCGATCACCCTGTGGGAGGCCGCAGCGCCGGACAGTTCGCTGAAATTCCTGCTGGTCGGGGCGGCGGTGCTGATCCCGATGATCCTCGCCTATACCGCCTATGCCTATTGGGTGTTTCGCGGCAAGGTGCGCCCCGGCGAGGGCTATCACTGATGAGGCGAAACGGGCCGGAGCGGCCGCTCCATCTGCGGCTCGCCTGGTTCGCCGGCCTGTGGCTGGCCGGCGTCTTGACCCTGTTCGCGGTGGCGAGCCTGATCCGCTGGGCGATCCTGTAGCGATAGGGCAGCGGGCGGCGCGCCTCAGCCCTCGGCGCGAACCAGATCCACGGAGAGGCCGGCGCCGGATGCGGCCTCCGACCCGGCAAAGGCGACGCCGAGCAGGGCATGGGCGGGAAGGCGCAGCGGCAGCAGGCAGGGCGGCGGGGCGATCTCCTCCGGCAGGCGCCACAGGCGCGAGGCGAGCGCCAGCCGGCCGGCCGCCTTGCCCGAGGTCAGGCGCGCCAGCGGGATCGCCAGCGCCGGGCCGAGGACGACCGGCAGCAGCGGCCAGACGAGACCCGGCGTGAGCGCGAGGGCGAAGCCGACGCCGGCCAGGCCGAACAGGGTCTGCGGCCAGAGCTTGGCCGCGCACAGGCCGAGCGGCAGGGTGCGGGTGTCGCGGATCTGCGCGCCCCAGCCGATGGCCTTGCCGAAGGGCAGGCCGGCGATGAACAGGGTGACGGCAACCGCAATGACCGGCGCCATCAGCATGGAGAAGACCAGCTCGGTCAGCCAGCTTGCCGCAACGCGCAGGCCGCCGCCAAAGGCGGCGCGCTGCCGGCGATCGGCCAGGATGTCGAGACAGGTCGCAATCTTCGGCGCGAAGATCATCGTCAGGACGATGACGAACAGCGCGAAGCCCGCCGTCAGGTCGACGCGGATCAGTTCGCCGGTGCCGAAGGCGACCAGCGCCGCGCCGGTCGCCATGAAGGCGAGCCAGGCCGGGGCGGAGACGAACATCAGGATCGCCAGCACCAGTTGCACCCGGCTGACCGGCTTGAGATCCGGCAGGCCGAGCAGCTTCAGATATTGCAGATTGCCCTGGCACCAGCGCAGCTCGCGGCGGATGAACTCCAGCAGGTTGGGCGGGTTCTCCTCGAAGCTCTCGCCCTCCAGCGGCAGCACGCGGACCTCGTAGCCGGCGCGGCGCATCAGCACCGCCTCGACCTGGTCGTGGCTCAGCACCCAGCCGGACAGCGGCCCGGCGCCCGGCAGCCGCGGCAGGTCGCAATGTTCGGCGAAGGGGGCAAGGCGCAGGATGGCGTTGTGGCCCCAATAGGGACCGCAATCGCCCTGCCACCAGGCGCTGCCGAGCGTGTAGGAGCGCATGCCGAGGCGCATGCCGAACTGGAAGATGCGGGCAAAGGCGCTCGTCGCCGGCAGGCCGACGACGAGGGTCTGCAGGATGCCGACGCGCGGGTTGGCATCCATCCGCGCGGTGAGGTCGAGCATCGTCCGCGCCGACAGGAAACTGTCGGCATCGAGCACGATGGCATAGTCATGCGCGGCGCCCCAGCGCTCGAGAAAATCGCGGATGTTGCCGGCCTTGAAGCCGGGATTTTCCGCCCGGCGGCGGTAGAGAACCGGCAGACGGCCCGCCCAGCGCGCGGCGAGCGCGGCAAAGGCGCGCTCCTCGCGGGCGGCGATCTCCGCGTCATCGGTGTCGCTGAGGACATAGAGGGCAAAGCCGGCGGCGCGGCCAGAGCGCACCAGATCCGCCGCCATCGCATCGAGCGAGGCGGCGACGTCGTCCACGTCCTCGTTGCGGATGCAGGAGAGGATCGCGGTGGAGGCGGTGCTGTCGCCGGCGGCATCGCCCGGGCGCAGGGTCGAGACGCTGGCGAGCGGATCGCGCGACAGCCGCAGGACGGCAAGGCCGATCACCGCGTTCCAGAAGCCGATCGCCGTCCAGGGCAGGGTCAGCAGGAAGCAGCCGATCATCAGCCACTCGCCCCAGGTGATCGTGCCGTCGCCGGCAAAGGCGAGGCCGAGCAGGGCGGTCAATCCGGCGATGGTGGCAAGCACCAGGGCGGCGAAGACCGCGCGCCGGCGCGCCAGCCGCGCGGCATCGGGACCCGGCGCAGGGGCAGCGTCGCCGGAGGTCTCCGGCGCAGGGGCCGCGTCGCCGGAGGTCTCCGGCGCAAGGCAGGTCGGCGACCCGGTCTGACGCATGATACGCAACCCTGTTGTGCGAGGCCGGCGATGGCGGATGCCCCGCCCCGTCCGTTGCGCTATACGTTGCGCCGGACTAAGGAGGATTTGTGACGCAGCGCAGCACTCCCGGCAAGGACCCGTATTCCGCGCGGGCGCTCTGGACCACGGGTCCGGGGCGGCTGGAACTGCGCCAGGAAGCGCTGCGCCGGCCGCTGGCGGGCGAGGTCGTCGTGCGCAGCCTGTGGAGCGGCGTCAGTCTGGGGACCGAGCGGCTGGTCTTCACCGGCGCGGTGCCCGAAAGCGAATGGCAGCGCATGCGCGCGCCGTTCCAGGCGGGCGAGTTCCCGTTTCCGGTCAAGTATGGCTATGCCTGTGTCGGCGAGATCGCCGGCGGCGATCCGGCGCGGGCCGGCGAGACCGTGTTCGTGCTGCATCCGCATCAGGACCGCTTCGTCGTCGCCGGCACGGCAGCGGTGCCGGTGCCGGCGGACGTGCCGCCGCTCCGCGCGATCCTTGCCGCCAATATGGAGACCGCGCTCAACGGACTGTGGGACGGGGGCGCGGCGCCCGGAGACCGCATCGCCGTCGTCGGCGGCGGGGTCGTCGGACTGCTGGTCGCCTCTCTCGCCGCCCGGCTGCCGGGGACGCAGGTGACGGTGGTCGACATCGATCCGGCGAAGGAGCGCCCGGCGCGCAGCCTCGGCGCGAATTTCGCCCGCCCCGGCGAGGCGCCGCCCGACCAGGACCTCGTCTTCCACGCCTCCGGCCACCCGTCCGGCCTCGACACGGCGCTTTCCCTGGCCGGAGCGGAAGCGAAGGTGGTGGAGATGAGCTGGTACGGCACGGCCCCGGTCACGGCGCATCTGGGCGGCGGCTTCCACAGCCGGCGGCTGACGCTGCGCTCCAGCCAGGTCGGCAGCCTGCCGCCCGACCGGCAGGCGCGCTGGACCTAT
Source organism: Stappia sp. P2PMeth1 (assembly GCF_900185735.1). Taxonomy (NCBI): domain Bacteria; kingdom Pseudomonadati; phylum Pseudomonadota; class Alphaproteobacteria; order Hyphomicrobiales; family Stappiaceae; genus Stappia; species Stappia sp. P2PMeth1. The sequence goes on from NZ_FYAW01000019.1 coordinate 31,262, forward strand.
CGCCGCCGCCTGGAGACAGCGCTGGCGCTGCTGCGCGACCCGGCGCTCGACGCGCTGATCGCGCCGCCGATTTCCATCGAGGAGGCGCCCGCCCGGCTGCCGGAGATCTTCGCCGGCCGGGTGCCGGTGCTGGCCCAGCCGATCCGCCATGACGACGAGGCACCGCCGGCAGCGCCCTGAAGAGGGCGCATTCTTCCGCAAGATCCCGCCGACACGCTCGCCCCCTCCCCCGGCCGGTCCGGCCGCACCTTTCAGCAGGAGACCCCGACAGATGCATGCCGTCGAAGTCCGCGACCACATCATGATCGCCCATTCGTTCACGGGCGAGGTGTTCGGCCCCGCGCAGCGGCTGCACGGGGCGACCTTCGTCGTCGATGCCGCGTTCTTCTCGCCGGAGCTCGACGCGAACGGCATCGTCATCGACATCGGCCGCGCCCATGAGGTGCTGAAGGAAACGCTGGCGCCGCTGAACTACCGCAACCTCGACGAGGTGCCGGAGTTCAAGGGCCGGAACACCACCACGGAGTTCCTGAGCCGGCATATCTTCGAGGCGCTGGCGCGGGCGGCGCGGGAGAACCGGCTCGGCCGGCCCGCCGGCGAGCTGTCCTCGATCCGGGTGACGCTGCACGAATCCCACGCGGCGCGGGCCTGGTACGAAGGCACTCTGTGATGCCGGCGGGGCGCCTCGCCTTCCTCTATCCCGGCCGGCTGGAGACGCCGACCGGCGGCTATGTCTATGACCGCGAGCTGCTGGCGGCGCTGGCGGCGACGGGGACGCAGGTCACGGCGGCAACGCTGGGCGAGGGCTATCCGGCGCCCTCCCCGGCGACGCTTGAGGCGGGTGCGGCGCTGCTTTCCGGGCTCGCCGACGGCGAAGCGGTAATGATCGACGGGCTGGCCTTCGGGGTGATGGACGCCATTGCCGCCCCGCAGGCGCGGCGGCTGCGGCTGATCGCCTTGGTGCACCATCCGCTGGCGCATGAGAGCGGCCTGCCGCCGGCGCGGGCGGCGGAGCTTGCGGCGAGCGAACGGCGCGCGCTGGCGCTGGCCCGCCATGTGGTGACGACGAGCCCGGCGACGGCCGCCGCCGTCACCGCCGAATTCGGCGTGCCAAGCGCGAAGGTGAGCGTGCTGGAGCCGGGCCTGGTGCTGCCCGCGGCGCCGGTAGCGCGGGTCCGGCGGCCGGGCGAGCCGTTCTGCCTGCTGTCGGTCGGCTCGCTGGTGCCGCGCAAGGACCACCCGACGCTGCTGGCCGCGCTGGCGCAGATCGACGACCCGGCGGTGACGCTGGACATCGCCGGCAGCGGCGAGTTCGATCCCGCCCATGCGGCGAGCGTGCGCGCGACGATCGAACGGCTTGGCCTGTCGCAGCGGGTGCGGCTGCATGGCGCGCTCGGCCGCGCGGCGCTCGACGCGCTCTATGCCCAGGCGGACCTGTTCGTGCTGACCACGCTCTACGAGGGCTATGGCATGGCCTTTGTCGAGGCGATGGCGCACGGCCTGCCGGTGGTGGCGACCGGCGCGGGCGCGGTGCGCGACACCGTGCCGGCGGCGGCGGGCATCCTGTGCGAGGCGGGCGATGCGGCTTCTGTCGGCGCGGCGATCCGGCGGCTCGCCGAAGACGCGGCGCTGCGCCAGAGCCTGGCGCGGGCGGCGCGCGCCCATGCGCAAGGCCTGCCGGGCTGGCCGGAGCAGGCACGGCGGCTCGCCGCGCTGATCGCGGAGATCGGGCGATGAGCGGCTTTTCCGGCGTGTGGCTGTCGGCGCGCGAGCCGGCGGACCTGCGCGCCCGCAACACGGCCGTGCGCAAGGCCTTTCTCGATCATCTGGAGAGACGCGCCAAGGCCAGGGGCGACGCGCCGCTGGTCATCCTCGACCTTGGCGCGGGGACCGGCGCGACGATGCGGGCGCTGCATCCGCATCTGCGCTTTGCCACGAGCTGGCGGCTCGCCGAACACGATCCGGCGCTGCTGGCACTGGCCCGCGAGATGGCCGAGCGGGACGGGCTGGCGGCCGAGGTGGTCGCCGCCGACCTGGCGCCGGGCCTCTCCGCGGAACTGCTGTCCGGCATCGACGCGGTGACGACATCGGCCTTTCTCGACCTCGTCTCGGCCGGTTGGATCGACCGGCTGGCGCGGACGCTGGCCCGCCGCGCCCTGCCCTTCCTCGCCATGCTGACCTATGACGGGCGGCAGTCGCTGGCACCAGAGCACCCCTTCGACGAGACGGTGCATGCGGCGCTGCGGACCCATCAGGGCCGCGACAAGGGCTTCGGCCCGGCGCTGGGGCCGGGCGCGCATGCGCATGCGACCGCAACCTTCCGTGCGCAGGGATATCGCACGCACGAGGGCGCTGCCGACTGGCAGGCGCTGCCCGGCGAAACAGATTTCCTGAAGATGCTGGTGGGGGGCTGGGCCGAGGCGGCGCGGGACAGGGGCGCGGCGGATACGGCGCTCGCCGACTGGCTGGCCCTGCGCCAGGCGCAGGTCGGCCGCAGGGAGCTCGCGGCCCATGTCGGCCACCGCGACCTGGCGGCGCTGCCGCCCGCCTGACGGCGCAGCGGCCTCAACAGGTCAGGTCAGGTTCTTCAGCCAGGACAGCGGCTCGCAGAATTCGACGCCCATCTGGTTGCCGTCCTGCCAGACGATCCGCACCCTGGTGCGGATGTTCTCGGGCAGGAAGATCAGCTCGATCGCCTCGCTGCGGGTCAGCGGGGTCTCCAGCTTGAGACGGGCACCATGGGGGGACAGGTTGACGATCCGGCAGTCGATGCCGAACCCGCCCTTGCCCTCCAGCACCAGCCGGCCCTGCTTGAGAGTTCGCACCCGGCTGCTGCGGCGCGCGTCCTCCCTTTCAGCATCCACGTTCTCGACCTCCTGTTCCGGCGGCGGCGAACACACCGCCGACCCTGCCTCAGGTTCGGACACGCGAAGCGTGCCCTGCCCCGGACAGCTTCACGATACGGATCGTAGCGGCCAAGGCTCAAGAAATCGTGTAGGGCGAGCCCTTTCCTTTCTCCTACTTTCTCCCGGTCCGGGCGCGACAGTTCGTCGCCCCGGACCTCACCAGAGGGGTCGCAAGGGGCCCGTCAGGCCCGCTCGATGGCGCAGGCAATGCCCTGGCCGACGCCGATGCACATGGTGGCGAGGGCGCGGGCGGCGCCGCGCTGCGCCAGTTCCAGCGCCGCCGTGCCGACGATGCGCGCGCCCGACATGCCGAGCGGATGGCCAAGCGCGATGGCCCCGCCATTCGGGTTGACGTGGTCGGCATCGTCCGCGAGCCCGAGCTCGCGCATCACCGCCAGCCCCTGGGCGGCGAAGGCCTCGTTCAGCTCGACGACATCGAAATTGCCGATCGACAGGCCGAGCCGCGCCATCAGCTTGCGGCTCGCCGGCACCGGGCCGATGCCCATGACGCGCGGCGGCACGCCGGCCGTGGCACCGCCAATGATGCGGGCAATCGGCGTCAGGCCATAGGCCTGCACGGCGTCTTCCGAGGCGATGAGCAGCGCGGCGGCGCCGTCGTTGACGCCGGAGGCATTGCCGGCGGTGACCGACCCGCCCTGGCGGAACGGGGTCGGCAGCTTGGCGAGCTTTTCGGCCGTGGTGCCGGCGCGCGGGTGCTCGTCGCGCTCGACCACCACCGGATCGCCCTTGCGCTGCGGAATGGTCACCGGGACGATCTCGCGGGCGAGACGGCCGTTCTCCTGGGCCGCGACGGCGCGGTCCTGCGAGCGGGCGGCGAAGGCGTCCTGGTCGGCACGCGCGATGCTGTAGTCCTCGGCGACGTTTTCCGCCGTCTCCGGCATGGAATCGATGCCGTATTGCGCCTTCATCAAGGGATTGACGAAGCGCCAGCCGATGGTGGTGTCGTGGATCTCGGCATGGCGGGAAAAGGCGCTGTCGGCCTTGGGCAGCACGAAGGGCGCGCGCGACATGCTCTCGACGCCGCCAGCGATCATCAGCTCCGCCTCGCCGGTGCGGATGGCGCGCGCGGCCATGATCACCGCGTCCATGCCCGAGCCGCACAGGCGGTTGACCGTGGTGCCGGGCACCTCGACCGGCAGGCCGGCAAGAAGCGCGGCCATGCGGGCGACATTGCGGTTGTCCTCGCCGGCCTGGTTGGCGCAGCCATACAGAACATCGTCCACCCGCGCCCAGTCGACGCCGGCATTGCGCGCCATCAGCGCGCGGATCGGCACCGCCCCGAGATCGTCGGCCCGCACCTGGGACAGGACGCCGCCGAAACGGCCGATCGGCGTGCGGACATAGTCGACGATATAGGCATTGCGCATCAAAGACCTCCCTGGTCCGCCCGGACCGTTATTGCCGGCGTCTTTTTCCCCGCCCCTCAGGCGGGCGTCAACGCCTCTCGCCGGCATATACTAATTGATCGACCGGTCGGTCAACGAAAAGCCCGACGGCATCCAGGCGGACGGGACGAAGAGGGGCGGGGGGAAGGCGCGAGCTGGCACGGGCCCGCCGACACGCGGCGCGCCGTATGGTCAAAGCGTCGCAGTCGGGTTCGACGCCTTGCACAGGTCAGGATTAACCTTAATAAATCTCCAGCTTTTGTCTGCAATCATCTTTAGATATTTTCAATCCGGACATGCGATACCGCAGGCAACGAGATCGCCAAACGGTTCGGCTCCGACATCTGCATTCCTTTGCGTCACTCGCTGAAGCACATTTCGGACATAACCGAACCACATGGACACAAGTATTTTCGCTGGTGTCGCATTTACAGGAGCGTGACAATGTCAATCATCGAGGATGTGCGCGAGATCATCGCCAGCCACGGCAAGCTTCCGGTGGATGTCGCCACCCTTGCCGACGACGCCGATCTCTATGCCGCCGGCCTGTCTTCCTTCGCCTCCGTCCAGTTGATGCTGGCGCTGGAGGAGCGGTTCGACATCGAATTCCCGGAGACGATGCTCAACCGCAAGACCTTCGCCAGCATCAGTGCGATCTCTTCGGCGGTCGCCGAGCTCGCCCCGCAAGAGCGGGTGGCGTGATGAACGCGCTCGGCTCCGCTCTGGCGACGACGCTCTGCGAGCGCATGCGCCGGGTCGCAACCATCGCCGCCGCCCATGCGGACGCGGTCGACAGCGAGGCGCGGTTCCCGCGCGAAGCGGTCGAGGCGATGCGCAACGAACGGCTGCTCGGCTGCCAGATCCCGGTGGATCTCGGCGGCGAGGGCGCCACGGTGGCGCAGATCGCCGAACTCTGCGTGATCCTCGGCCAGGCCTGCGCCTCGGCGGCGATGATCTTCGCCATGCACCACATCAAGGCGTCGAGCCTGGTCAGCCATAGCGAGGGCGACGACTGGCACCGCGGCTTCATGGCCAGGGTGGCGAGCGAACAACTGCTGCTCGGCTCGGCCACCACCGAAGGCGGCATCGGCGGCAACCTGCGCAACTCGATCTGCGCGATCGAGGTCGAGGGCGACACCTGCCGGCTGCAGAAGGACGCCACCGTCATCTCCTACGGCCTCGATGCCGACGCCATCCTGATCACCTCGCGGGCACATCCCCAGGCCGCCTCCAGCGACCAGGTGATGACCGTCTTCCTGAAGGACCAGTACACGCTCGAGCAGACCCATGTGTGGGACACGCTCGGCATGCGCGGCACCTGCTCCGACGGCTTCCTGTTCAAGGGCGAGGCGCCGGCCAGGCAGATCCTGCCCCGGCCCTTCGCCGAGATCGCCGCACAGTCGATGCTCGCCCATGCGCATATCCTGTGGAGCGCGGTGTGGTACGGCATCGCCGCCGACGCCTTCGCCCGGGCCCAGGCCTTCGTGCGCGCGGCCGCACGCCGCACACCCGACCAGGCGCCGCCCGGCGCGCTGCGGCTGGCCGAGGCCTCGACCCTGCTGCAGGGGGTGAAGGCCAGCATCGTCGCCGCCGTCGAGAAATACGAGGAAGCCCGCCAGGACGAGGACAAGCTGTCGTCGATGAGCTTCGCCGTCGCCATCAACAACCTGAAGATCGCCAGTTCGCAGACGATCCTGTCGGTCATCAACCACTGCATGCTGATCTGCGGCATCCTCGGCTACAAGAACGGCACGCCCTACAGCCTCGGCCGGCACCTGCGCGACGCGCATTCGGCCCAGTTGATGATCTCCAACGACCGCATCCTCGGCAACACGTCGACCATGCTGCTCGTGCACAAGCAGGACACCAGCCTTTTCGGCTGAGGGGAGGACAGAATGGACATGCAGAGCTCGCTGCTCGACCGGCTGCTCGCCGCCGGCCTGCTGATCGACACCGGCATCGACGGCCTCTATGGCCGCAGCGGCGCCTTCGAGGACGTGATCGCGCGCTTCGAAAAGCTGATCGATGTCCACGCGCCGGCCGATGCGCGGCCCGAGGTGATCCGCTTCCCGCCGGGCATGAACCGCACCCATTTCGAAGGGTCCGGCTACATGAAGAGCTTCCCGCAACTGGCCGGCACGGTGCACAGTTTCTGCGGCTGCGAGCTCGACCACGCCAACCTGCTGCAATGTATCGCCGAGGGCGGCGACTGGACGGAGGGGCAGAAGGCGACCGACGTGGTGCTGACCCCGGCGGCCTGCTATCCGCTCTATCCGGTGATCGCCAAGCGCGGGCCGCTGCCGGAGGGCGGCGGGCTGTTCGACCTGCAGTCCTACTGCTTCCGCCATGAGCCCTCCAAGGACCCGGCCCGCATGCAGCTCTTCCGCATGCGCGAATTCGTGCGCATGGGCACGCCGGACCAGGTGACGGAGTTCCGCGAGGACTGGATGGAGCGCGGCCAGGCGCTGATCTCCGCCGTCGGACTGGACGTGGAACTGGACACGGCGAACGATCCGTTCTTCGGCCGCGCCGGCAAGATGATGGGCAACAGCCAGCGCGAGCAGAAGCTGAAATTCGAGCTGCTGATCCCGGTGACCTCGTCGGCGAAGAAGACCGCCTGCCTCAGCTTCAACTACCACCAGGACCATTTCGGCACGACCTGGGGCCTGACCACCCATGACGGCGAGACCGCGCATACGGCCTGTGTCGGCTTCGGCCTGGAGCGGATCGCGCTCGCGCTGTTCGCCCGGCACGGGCTGGACACGGCCGACTGGCCGGCCGACGTGCGCAAGGCGCTGTGGGGCTGACCATGCCCGCATTCGACAGGCTCGCCGCCCTTCGGGCCGACGGCTACCGGCCGCATCCCCTGCATGACGCAGGCAGGATGTGGCCGGAGACCAATTGCTATGTCGACCTGTGGATCGAGGTGCTGCACGCGCTCGGCCTGCCGGTGGAGGCAATGCTCGGCTTCACCGTGACGCAGGATTTCGAGGGCGACCAGTTCACCTTCTTCAAGGTGCCGCTGGAGGACCTGGAGGCGCTCTACGGCATCCGGGCGACGGAACTTGCCGTCTACGAGCCGGTCGAGCGGCATGTGGCGACGCAGATCGCCCGCGGCCGGCTGTGCCTCGTCGAGGTCGACAGCTATTTTCTGCCCGACACGCAGGGCGTCAGCTACCGCATCGAACACGGCAAGACGACGGTGGCGATCACCGCGCTCGACGAAGATGCCAGGCGCCTGCGCTACTTCCACAATGCCGGCTTCTTCGAGCTGGAGGGCGAGGATTTCGACGGGGTGTTCCAGCGCGGCGACCAGGCCCAGCCGCTGCCGTTCCTGCCCTATACCGAATTCGCCAAATTCCCCGAGACCGCCCCGGCCGGCAACCCGCGCGAGATCGCCTGGCGGCTGCTTGCCGGACATCTGGCGCGGCGGCCCAAGGACAATCCCTTTGCCGCCTATGCATCGGGCTTTGCCGCCGAGATCGAGGCGCTGTCGGAGCGGCCCTTCGAGGCCTTTCACAAATACGCCTTCAACACGCTGCGCCAGGCCGGCGCCAATTTCGAGCTGGCGGCAAGCCATCTCGACTGGCTCGCGCCGGACGGCAGCCTTGCGGGGGAAGCGGGCGCGGCGCGCGCCATCTCCGAATGCTGCAAGACGCTGCAGTTCCAGCTTGCGCGGGCGCTGGCGCGCAAGCGCTTCGCCGGGCTCGGCGAGGCCTTGACGCCGGCAGCAACGGCCTGGGACACGCTGATGACCGGGCTGGAAGCGAATCTTGCGGCACGTGCCGGCACCCGCGCGGCGTGACGCTGCGGCCGCGCGGCCCGGCCGGACCCGGGGGAGCCAGATGATCGACCTTGCCACCCTGCCCGCAGCCGCCAACCGCCTTGCCGGCGCCGACTGGCGGCTCTGCGTGACCCCGGCGGATGCCTGGGCAACGCCCGCCGAGATGGACGCGGACGCCGACTGGCTGCCGGGAAAGGTGCCGGGAACGGCGGCGGCCGCGCTGGAGGCGGCGGGGCGGTTTTCCCGCGAGGCACCGACGCCGCTGCACGACAAGGACGTCTGGTATCGCTGCCGGATCGAACCGGCGCGAACCGGACGCCACGTCCTGCGCTGCGACGGGCTGGCGACGGTCTGCGAAGCCTGGATAGACGGCGCGCCGCTGCTCGCCTCCGACAGCATGTACCAGCCGCTGGAGGTCGAGTTCGATCTGGGCGGCCCGGCGGAGCTGGTGTTCTGCTTTCGCGCGCTGACGCCGCATTTCGCCCGCAAGGGACCCCGCGCCCGCTGGCGGACGCGGCTCGTCGACGAGCCGGGCCTGAGGATGGTGCGCAGCACGCTGCTCGGCCACATGCCGGGCTGGTGCCCGAGCGTGCATGCGGTCGGGCCCTGGCGGGCGATGACGCTCGCTGCCGCATCCGACGTCCTGCTGCACGATCTTTCGGTCCGCGCCGCCTTGCGCGCGGACGGCACCGGAGAGCTCACTGTTTCGCTGCGGCCCGGCGAGGCCTTTGCGGCCGGCGCGCGCATTGCCTGCGCCGGCGTGGAGGCGCCGCTGCACGAACAGGCGGACGGCAGGCTCGCGGCGACGCTGGAGCTTCCCGATATCGAACCCTGGTGGCCGCACACGCACGGAACGCCCGCGCTGCACGAGGTCCGGCTTGTCGGCGGCGGCCACGACCGGTTGCTGGGACGCACCGGCTTCCGGCGGATCGAGGTCGACCGGGGGCCGGACGGCGAAGGCTTCGCCCTTCTCGTCAACGGCGTGCCGGTGTTCTGCCGCGGCGCGGTGTGGACCAGCGCCGACATCTGCGCCCTGCCCGGCACGGTCGAGGCCTATCGCCCCTGGCTGGAGCTGGCGCGCGACGCACATATGAACATGCTGCGGATCGGCGGCACGATGGCGCCGGAAAGCCCGGCCTTCTTCGAGCTGTGCGACGAGTTCGGCATTCTCGTGTGGCAGGACCTGCCCTTCGCCAATTTCGACTATCCGGCGAGCGATCCCGACTTCGCGGCGAAAGTCGCCCGCGAGACGGCGGACCTTTTGGCCGCAAGCAGCGCCTCGCCCTCGCTTGCGGTGATCTGCGGCGGCAGCGAGATGCACCAGCAGGGCGCGATGATGGGCCTGCCGGAAGAGCGCTGGCGCGGGGCCTTGAGCGAGGAGATCCTGCCCGGTGCGGCGGCAGGCGCGCGGCCCGACGTGCCCTATGTGGCTAACTCGCCGAGCGGCGGGGCAATGCCGTTTTCGCCCAATTCAGGGATCGCCCATTACTACGGCGTCGGCGCCTATCGCCGGCCGCTGGAGGATGCAAGGCGGGCAAATGTGCGCTTTGCCGGCGAATGCCTTGCCTTTTCCAACGTGCCGGAGCCCGGCGCGGTCTGCGAGCTCGCTCCCTGCCACCATCCGGACTGGAAGCGCGGCGTGCCGCGCGACCGGGATGTCGGCTGGGATTTCGAGGACGTGCGCGACCACTATCTGCGCGAACTCTACGGGGTCGAGCCGCTCGACCTGCGCTACGGCGATCCGGCCGCCTATCTCGACCACGGCCGGGCGGCCGTCGCCGAGGTGATGGAGGCGACATTCGCGGAATGGCGGCGCCAGGGATCGGGCTGCGGCGGGGCGCTGGTGTGGACCTTCCAGGATCTGATGCCGGGCGCCGGCTGGGGCGTCGTCGCCCATGACGGCACGCCGAAATCCGCCTGGCATGGCTTGCGCCGGGCGTTCGCGCCGCTGCGCCTGACCGTCACCGACGAGGGCACCAACGGGCTCGACATCCACCTGCAGAACGATGGGCCCGACGCACGCCCCCTGCGGCTCGAGATCGCGTGCCTGCGCGAGGGGCAGATGGCGGTGGCGAGCGGCGCGGAGGTGGTGGAGATGCCTGCGCATGGCAGCCTGAGCCTGCCGGCGACGCGGCTGATCGGCGCCTTTTTCGACACGACTTTCGCCTTCCGCTTCGGCCCGCCGTCGCATGACTGCGTGCATGTGCGGGCGCTTGATCCGCAGACCGGCACGGTGCTGGACGAGGCGTTCCACTTCCCGCTCGGACGCGGCCGCGCCGCGCGAGGGGCGAAGGTTGCCGCCGAGGTCGTCGCCGCGCCGGAGGGCGGCTGGTGCCTGCACCTGTCGACCGACAGGGTGGCGCAGAGCGTCGCGATCCGCGACGAGGCGTTCCAGGCGCTCGACAACGGGTTTCACCTCGCTCCCGGTGCGGTGAAGCGCGTCGAGCTGCGCCGGCGGGCCGGGGCGCCGGGCGAGGCACGGCCGCGCGGGCAGGTCGCGCCGCTCGGCGGGCTGCCGGTGCCTTACGCGGCGGGCTGAACCTCCGCCGCCGTGGCCTCTCCCGCCCCGGCACGGGTTCCCAGAGACGCCGCGATCACCTGGTCGCGCAGCGCCAGCCGCGCCGCCGCCGGCGTGAGGTTGTGGTCGGCGTCCGGAATGAGGACGACGGCGATGTTCGGATAGGCGGCGAGCCGCTTCCACCCTTCGCCGAAGAATGTCTCCAGCTCGGCAAGGCCGGGATCGCCCTCGCTGAAGACGAGGACGACGCCGACGCGGCGCAGGGTCAGGGTCGCAAGGTTGGCATGCACCTGCCGGTAGAGCCGCGAGAACGGCGCCAGCCCGAACAGGAACGGCGCAAGACGCCGCTCGCTCTCCCGCCAGGCCCGGATCGTCAGATTGCGCAGGATGCCGATCGGGTGGGACTTGCCGGCCAGCACCCGCTTCCATTTCTCCAGGTTGAACAGCTTGCGGCCATACTCGCTCGCCGAACTGTGACCGAAGCGCAGCACCTCGGCGACATCGTCGCGCGGGTCCCACAGGAAGCGCTGGAGATTGACCGCCACCACCTGGGCGACGCGCGGGTCCGTCACCGCGCCGTTCAGCGCCAGATAGGCGCCGCCGCAATTGCCGGTGACGACGACGCGGCTGCCGCCGCCCCTCACCTCGCACAGATCGATGGCGGCGGACAGTTGCGCCGGAAGCGCGGGATCGTAGTGCACGATGGCGGGGCCGGCGGGCAGAGGTCGGCTGTCGCCGATATCGGCAAGGTCGAAGCGGAAGGAGGGGATGCCGGCCATGGCAAGGGCGCGGGCGAGTTCCACCGCGCCGCGGGCCCAGCCTGCGCGCGGATTGCCGCCGGCATTCAGCAGGATCACCGGCAGGGCCTGCGGATCGGGTCGGGAGGGCTCACACCAGACCCCGACCAGGGCCTCGCGCGGGCCGAACAGGCACAGGGTTTCCTGGAAGTCCGCAGCGGCGAGAGCGGCCGGTGCTGCGGCCGGCGCAAGGTCGTCACTGCCCGCCAGACCGCCCTCCGGCAGGAGGCGGCGCAGCCAGGACATGACCTTCGCGAAGTCGGCCTCCGGCACGATCGAGCCGGTCGGGTCGCTCATCAGGTCGTCATAGCCGGCCATGATGCCGGCCTCGCCGCCGGTGGCGCCGGCCAGCGCCTCGCACAGGGCGATTTCCGCGGAGCGTCCCTCGCGCGCCAGCGCCAGCACCGGACAGGCCGGCGGCGTCAGGGAGCCGAGGTCGAGGCCGCGAAGCTCGCCGGCAAGCGCCTCCGACAGGGGCAGGCCGGCGATCTGCAGCGCCTCGCCGGGGCCGGGTGCGGGGGCCGAGCCGGTGATCTCGCCGATCATCGAGGCGCGGGCCTGGGTCTCGCGCAGCCAGAGGCGCCCCTTGACTGGCGGCGCCAGCAGCACGAGGCCGGTGATGCCGTGCGGATGGGTCCCGGCATGGCGCAGGCACAGGGCCGCGCCGAGCCCGAGGCCGAGCAGCACGACGCGGGTGGCCTTGGTATGCCGCAGCAGCGTCTCGCAGGCGGCCGCGAGCGCCGCCTCGAACGGGGCGAGGCCCTCGATCTCTCCCATGCCGGCGAGCGAATCGCCCGCGCCGGGCTGGTCGTAGCGCAGCACCGGACAGCCCAGCGCCGACAGGCGGTCGGACAGCACGCGCAGGGCGCGGCGGGCGCAGAGCGCCTCGTAGCCCCAGGGCTCGCAAACGACCACGCCGACATCGCCGCCGGCCATGTCCAGCAGACCGAAGGTGCCGGCGAAGGCGACCGGCAGGCGCGGTGCGGGGTCCCTCGTCGTCATCGGCGGCGCAACGCCTCGCATGTGCGCTCCTGCTCTGTCCGGCGCGGGATGAAATGCTCGATCGCCACCATCTGCGGCCGGTCGAGCCCGTCCTCGAGCGGCTGCACCGAGAGCGGATGGTCGCCCCACCAGTCGCCGGCGGCCCAGATCGCCCAGCCGGCCCAGATGTCGGGGCGCGCGTTGACAAGGCCGACGAGGCGCGCAAGGCCGCGATAGCAATCGGGTCGGGCATGGCCGCCGAACTCGCCGAGGAAGGCGCGGTTGCCGGTCTCCTCCATCCAGGCGGTGACGCGCTCCAGCGCGGCGATCGCCTCGTCCACCTTGTTGCAGGCGGTCCTGGTGCCGGAATAGTCGTCGTCGAGATACTGGTGGATGTCGAAGCCATAGTGATTGAGCGGGTCGATGACGCCGCGCATCACCTGCGCATTGGAGCCGCCCGGCTGATCGGCATACCAGTGAACGGCGCCGGTCCAGATGGTGCCCGGCACGAGGATGAAATTGTCGGCCCCGGCGGCGCGGATCTCGGCGATGGCGGCATTGGCGGACGGCAGCCAGTGCTGCGCCGTGATCAAGGCCGGCTCGTTCATGAGCAGGTAGATGACGTCGTCGCGCCCGGCAAAGAGCGGCGCGAGACGACGCCAGAAATCGGCGAAGGCGGCAATCGGCACATCGTCGCTGCCGATGGTCTTCTGGTAGTACATGGCGAAATTGTGCGGATCGAGCACGACCGTCATGCCGAGCCCGGTGGCGGCCGCGACCGTCTCGCGCAGGCGCGTCAGCTCGGCCGCATCGAACTCGGCGAATTGCCGCTTCTGCAGCCGCTCCCAGCGGAACGGCAGGCGCACGACATTCATCCCCTTCGAGCGCAGGTAGCGCAGGGTCTCGGCCGAGGGATAGATGTAGTGACGGCCGAACTCGCCGGGCAGCGCCTCGCCGAACTCGGCGCCGGCCGCATTGGCGCCGCGCAGGCACTCGGCCGCGCCCACGGGCAGCGCGCCGAGCAGCAAGGCGGCGAGAACGCCGCCGGCTATGATCCTAGAGACGGCCATTGTCCCCCGCCTCCAATTGCCGAGCGGCCTCGCCCGCCGCCCGCCTCTCGCGCCAGCGCAGGACCAGGAAGGAGGTGGCGGCATTGTCGACCTGCCACTTGCGCAGCACCCAGCGGCGCGAGATCAGGTGCAGCGTCACCAGTTCGATGACGCCGGCCATGGCGACGCCTTCCGGTCCGAACTGGCTGGCCAGCAGGAAGAGCAGGCCGAGATAGGCCGCGAACACCAGGCTGCGCGCCTTGAGCAGATAGGCCTCGCCGCCACCGATCATCATCAGCCAGGTGCCGGGCCCGAAGAAGGCATGGGCAATCGCCCCGATGGACAGCAGCACCAGCACCGGGAAATGCTCGACAAAGGCGGGATTGAACAGATGCAGCACGAAGGGCCCGACCACCAGCAGGGCGAGGCCGCCGATGAAGGCCAGCACGAAACTGCCCGCCGACAGCATGGAGACGAGCTTCTGCGCGCCGGCATAGTCCCGCTCCTGGAAGCGGGCGGAAATCAGCGGCACGCCGACCGTGTCGATCGCCAGCACCGGCAGGATCAACAGGGAGGCGATGCGGGTGGCGACGAAATAGAAGGCCGCAACGTCCAGGCCGATGGCGATGCCGATCAGGATCGTCTCGAAATAGACCGCGGCGGCCGAGAAGAAGCCGTTGGCCGAGAAGGTCAGCGTCTCGCGGCGCCAGGCGCGCGAGGGGACCTGCGCCCGGGCCTCGGCGGAACCCAGGAACGACAGCCCCTCCCGGCCGACGAAGCGGACGAACTGGTAGCCGACCATCAGCGCGAGCAGGCCGGTGACGATCTCGATCGCCGCAGCGCCGGTGTGCAGCAGGCCGGCCCAGGCAAGGCCCACCAGCGTCAGGCTGGACACCAGGCGCCAGAGATTCTCGCGCGGCACCAGGGCCAGCACGATGCGCGCATGGACGATGAAATAGCTCTGCAGATATTCGCTCAAGGTGAAGATCGCCCCGAACAGCAGGGCGACCGGCAGGTGGTCGTAAGGATAGGGGAGCCGGTCGGAGAAGATCCAGACGACAAGCGCCGCCAGCACCTGGCCGCCGCAGCCGACGCCGAGCCACAGCGCGTTGTAGAAGAGGATCGGCTGGTTGGTCTCCCCGCGCACATGCTCGGCCACGCGGAAGTGCTTCATCAGCAGGACCTGCTGGCCGAAGACGGCGATCAGCCCGAGCGAGGAGCCGATCGAGAACAGGAAGATGTAGAGGCCGTATTCGTCGGTATCGAGCACCCGGCTCGCCACCAGAAGCAGGGCGAAGCTCAGCACCGTGCTGCTGCCCCGGCTGACCAGCGCCCAGAAGATCTTGCGACCTCCCTTGCTGGCGATAATGGCGCGGATCCGCCCGATCATGAGGCCACCTGCTCGCGCCCGCGCTCCAGGCGCGCCGCCGCATGGTCGATGGCACTCGTCAGGAACCTCGTATAGGCGGCGGCGACATGCGGCCGATAATAGGGCTCGGCGGAGGCCAGCGCCCCCCGCGACAGACGCTCGTAAAGCGCACCGTCGCCGGCGACCCGGTCGATCAGCGCGGCGAGCGCGGCGACATCGCCGGGCGGGAACAGGAAGCCGTTATGGTCGTCGGCCACCGTCTCGGCGATGCCGCCGAGATCGGAGCCGAGCACCGGCACGCCATGGGCGAAGGCCTCGATGGCGACACGGCCGAAGGCTTCGCGGCCGAGCGAGGGGAACACCAGCAGGTCGACCTGCGGGAAGAACGCCGCCGGATCGCTCCAGCCGAGGAAGCGGGTCCGCTCGGGGGGAAAGGCGCGGGTGAGCGCCGGTGCGTCGCTGCCGTCCGGCGCCGTGCCGGCGATGACATAGTCCACCGGCCGGCCGGTGGCGGCACAGGCCGCCTCGCCCAGCACCTGCAGCCCCTTGAACGGCGTGTGGACGCTGAGAAAGCCGACGCGCAAGGGACGGTCCGCCGGGAAGGGCCGTGCCGCGGCGCCGGCAACCTTGTCGACGGCGCCGGGAATGCGGGCGCTCAAGGCATTGGGGAAGTAGCCGGCCGAGACATGCCGTTCGATCACCTCCCGGCTCTCGCCGCAGACCGCGTCGACATAGCGGGTGAAATGGCGCTTGCCGAGCGAGGTGAGCCAGCAGCCGGTGCACTGGCTTTCGCAGTTGCGTCCGTCGGGCTTCTGCATGACGCCGCGCCAGCACAGCAGGAAGGCGCTGCGCAGCGTATGCGCCACCGGCACGCCGAGCGAGCGGGCCGCCGCCCAGGAGGCGACGTTGATGTTCTCGATACTGTCGGTCAGCAGCACATCGGGCCGGAAGTCGGCGATCTCGCGGCGCATCACCTGGAAGGCGCGCGGATTGCCGTTTTCCAGCAGATGCCAGACGGCCTTCTTCCAGGTCGGGCGGGGCCGGCGATAGTTCCAGTAGACATTGGTCGGGCGGATGCGCCGGACCTCGAACCCGTCGAGGCGCTCCAGCCCCTCCTCGTCCGCCGCATTGACGACGCGCAAGACATGCCCCTCGCCCGCGAGCATGCGCGCGAGCATCAGGGCGGAAATCGGCCCGCCGCCGTCCATGTAGGGCGGAAAGGCAGCGCAAGCCATCAAGATGCGCATCGGCCTGGGCGGGTTCATGGAGCTTGTCCTAGGCGGTGAGTCTACCCCGCCTGATAGCGGAAACATGTTAATCGCCCGTGTTCGGGGCCGTTTCGCCAGTCGTGCGAGCGCGTTTCCGGCCGGTTGAGTTAATCGGAGCTTGCCGCAAAAGGACAGGGCGGTCCGGCGACCCCGCTTCAATCTTGCTTTACCATGGGGCCGAAAACGCTGGCCTGTCCGGCCAGCGGCAACCGGCCGTTCATACCTTGATCCTAGCTTCGCGGGCGACGGCAGCGCGATGCGCGGCGCAGACTTCCTGCATGACAGGATGGCAAGAAGATGACGGCAACGACCGAGGACACCGTGCAGGCACGCCCCGCGACACGGCCGCGACCGAACCTCGCCGCCTATTGCCGCCGGCGGGCGAAGACGCTCGGCCTGCGGCTGCTGGCGAACAGCGGCCTCACCCGTCTCCTCGCCCGGCGCTATGGCGGCTCCGGCGTCATCCTGATGTTCCACGACTTCACCCGCGATCCCCGCGCCCAGCTCGACCAGGGATGCCGGATCGACGACTTCGAGCGGATCCTGGCCGGACTGAGGCAGCGCGGCCGCGAGGTGGTGACGCTGGACGAGGCGATCCGCCGGCTGGCTGAGAACGACCCGCGCCCCTTCGCGGTGCTGACCTTCGACGACGGCTATCGCTCGAACATCGACCTGGCGCTGCCGGTGCTGGAGAAATATGCCGCGCCGGCAACGATCTATGTGCCGACCGAAATGACGACCCGCACCCTCAACGCCTGGTGGCTCGGCCTCACCGAACTGTTCCGCGCCCGCGAGCGGATCGAGATCGAGGCGATGGACGCGCGCTTCCTGTGCCCGGACCTCGACAGCAAGATCGCCGGCCTGCGGCGCGCCATCGCCTGGGTCTGGGGCGACTTCCGCCGGGCGGAGATGCTGGCCCCGACCTTCCGCTCCCACGGCATCTCGCTTGCCGATGCGATCGACCGGCACATTTTGGATGAGGCCGGCATCGTCGCCGCCGACCGGCATCCCTTGATCGAGATCGCCGCCCATACCACGACCCACCGCGCCCTTGCCCTGCTCAACGAGGCCGACCTGCGCGCCGACATTTCCGACAACAAGGCCTATCTGGAAACGCTGCTCGGCCGCGAGGTGCCGCATTTCGCCTATCCCTACGGCCCGCCGTCCCTGTCGGGCGAGCGCGAGCCGCGGATCGTGCGCGAGGCGGGCTTCCGCACCGCCGTCACCACCATGCCGGGCTCGCTGTTTCCCGAGCACGCGCACCATCTCTTCACCCTGCCCCGGCAGAACGCCGAATACACCGAGGACTCCGCCGCCTATACCGCCTGCGGCATCGACGGGCTGTTCCGCGCCATCGCCGCGCGCGGCGGCAGTCCGCTGGCCGGCATCGCGGAGCCCGCCGCATGAGCGCTCCCGTCAGTGCCCCCGACCGCAGTGCCCCCAACCGCAGCCTCACCGAGGCGGCGACCGGCGACCCGCTGGACCGCCTGCGGCTGGTGCATGTGGTGCGCCAGTACAAGCCGAGCGTCGGCGGGCTGGAGGATTTCGTCGCAAGCCTTGTGGCGCGCCAGAAGGATCGGTTCGCGCGGGTGACGATCGTCACCTGCGACCGGGTGTTCCGCGGCGGCACGCGCGAGCGCCTGCCGGCGCGCGAGGTGATCGACGGGGTCGAGGTGATCCGCCTGCCCTGGCACGGTTCGACCCGCTATCCGGTGACGCCGGGGGTGTTCCGGGCGATCGCCGAGGCGGATCTCGTACATGTCCACGCCATCGACTTCTTCTTCGACGCGCTGGCGCTCGCCGCCCCGTTTCACCGCAAGCCGCTGGTCGCCACCACCCATGGCGGCTTCTTCCACAGCGGCACGGCGGGGGGGCTGAAGACGGTCTGGTTCAACACGCTGACCCGGCTCTCGGCCACCGCCTATCGGGGCCTCGCCTGCTGCAGCCAGAGCGACTACGACCGCTTCGCCGCCATCGCCCCCAGCAAGGTCCGGCTGATCGAGAACGGCGTCGACCTTGCCAAGCTGGGGGACGCGGGATCGAAGGCGCCGGTCAAGGGGATCGTCACCATCGGCCGGCTGTCGCACAACAAGCGCATCGACCGGGTGCTCGACGCGCTCGCCCTGCTGTGCCGGCGCGATCCCGACTGGCGGCTCGACATCGTCGGCACGCCCTTCGACTGGAGCGCCGCGGACGTGGAGACGATGATCGCCGAGCGCGGGCTGACCGGAAAGGCGCAGCTACATGTCGGGCCGGACGATACGGCGATGCGCGAGATCGTCGGCCGCTCCAGCCTCTTCGCCAGCGCCTCGGTCTATGAAGGCTTCGGCCTCGCCCTGATCGAGGCGATGAGCGCAGGTCTCGTCCCGGTGATCGAGCCGAATTCCGCCTTCATCGCCTTCGCGCAGCGGCATGCCGGGATCACGCTGGCGGACTTCGCCAATGCCGAGCAGGCGGCGGAGGCGCTGGAGGCCGCCCATGCGCGGCTCGCGGCTGCGCCGCAGGCCCTGCGCCAGGACGCCATGGCGGTGGCGCGGATCTATTCCTGGGACGGCACCGCCGAGCGCTATGCCGACTTCTACCGGGAGGCGCTGGGGGGCGCGACGGGCTGAGCCCGGCCGGAGGCAAAACCCCGCCAGACATCGACGGCGCCGGCGCAGAACCAGAACAGGGCGGCGGTCTTGATCGAATAGAGCGAGGCGGAGACCACCATCAGCAGGCAGATATAGACGATGATCGGGACACGGAAGCGCCAGGCATCGAGCGAGCGCAGCGGCGCGAAAATGTAGAGCGCCCACAGGCCGGCGACGCCGATGAGGCCGAACTGGTGGAGCGAATAGGCATAGCCATTGTCCTCCAGGAAACCGTCATAGGTGGAGATGCCGAAGACGCCCTGGATATCGAGCTTGAGCAGCAGCCACGAGGCATGCAGCCAGCGACCGCCAAAATTGTCGTCCCAGCGCAAGGCATCCGTGGTCATGCCGTAGATCGCCATCGCCAGGATGATGAGGGCCGGGACCAGAAACCAGATCAGGGACGGCACCAGCCGATAGAAAAGCATCGCCCCGACACTGGCGAAGCAGACCATCGTGCCGAAGCGGGCATCGCACAGGATGAGGACGACGCAGCCGGCGATGAACAGCAGGCCGCGTCCCGCCATATCCTTGCGGAACACCGCCCAGAGCACCAGGAAGGCACCGTAATTGCCCATGCCGACGGGTTCGAGGAACACCGAGGAGACACGGTGCGTGCCCAGGAACGGCAGCATGTTGCGCCCTTCCATGCGGATGCCGCTGATGAACAGCGAGGATCCCTCGACGATATGCTCGGCGACCTCCAGCGAGCCACGGGCGACGTAGTATTGCAGCACGTTGACATAGGCGATGAAGACGTCGAGCAGGAAATACTCGAACAGGCCGACCGCCACCACGATGGCGGCGGTGAGCAGCACGATCCGATCGACGCCGGCGATGTCCCGGACCCGGCGGCCGAGAAAGTAGAAGACGATGGGAATGAGCCCGTCGCGGATCGCCTTGAGGTCGAGTTCCGGTCGCAGCGCCAGGATCAGCGCCATATAGGACAGATAGATGGCGAGCAGCGCGTAGAGCCCGGCCCGGCGATCCGCGGCGAGCAGCATGGCGCCAGCGATCAGCACCAGTTCCGCCAGGATCACCGTGTTCTGGGAAATGCCCATCACCCGGGTGTTGAGGAAGGCCAGGAAAAAGTTGAAGACCACCGTGCCGACGATCAGAAGGCCGGCGGCAAGGAGCCACAGGTCATAGGTGTCGGGCCGGCGAACCGCGGCGGGCCGCGATGGCGGCAGGCGTGTCCAGGCAGGCGCGCGCCGGGCGTCAGGCGGCCAGTGCGACATTGCCGATCATCCGCTCTTCCCAAGGCTTCAGCAGGGCGAGGGTGCGGTCGAGATCGGACCGGGCGGTTCCGCCCACCTGGGTCACCAGCAGGATCGCGTCGCTATAGTCGAGAAGCACGGGGAGATGAGAATTGTCGAGCGCGGAGCCGCCGTCGACAATCAGGAACTCGCTGCCGGCAGTGTCGAAGGCATCCAGCCCCGCCCGGCGGGACTCGCCATCGAGCCGTTCGACCGTGAGGGCCCCCGTCGGCGCAAGGGCGGTGGCCTCCGCCTCCCGGCGGCGGGCGGACAGGCGGGAGCGACCGCCCGACTGTGCCATGGCGGTGCCGCCGGCGGGTGCGGCGAGCCGCGCGGCGCCGTCGCCGGGCCGGGCAAGCAGCACGTCCTCGCCCATATCGTAGAGGCTGGCGGCGATGGCGCGCGACAGCGGCGCGGTGTCGATGCCCGGGCCTGTCGCCAGCACCAGCACATGGGCCGGACGCTCGTTCTCGAACGCATGGCGCAGCGCGAAGGCGATGCGCGTGACGGCAAGCTGGCGCTCGGCCGCGCCGTCGTCGCCGCGTCGGCGCAGCCCCCGCCGGCCGGCCGGAACCGCAATGCTGGCGATCAGCGGCACGCCGGTGACGTCCACCAGCTCGCGCTCCGAGCCGAGCTTGCCGTTGAGGATCTCCCAGCCGACGGCCGCCCCCGCCGCCATGATGGTGCCGAAGACACCGGCGGCCAGCAGCACGATGAGGCCGGAGGGGGCGGTGGAGCGCAGCGGCGCCACGGCCGGCGAAATGATGCGGGAGCTGCTGGTGTCGATGCTGCTCTGCTCGTCCAGCTCCTTGGCCCGGCTCAGGAAGGTGCGATAGACCGAGGCGAGCGAGTCCGCCTCGCTCTCCAACTGGCGGAGCTGGATCTCCGCCCTGCTCTGGTCGACGCTGGTCGAGGTGACGCGCTGCACCTCGGTTTCCAGCGCGACGACATTCGCTTCCGCCCGCTGCAGGTCGGCATCGGCCGAGCGGCGGACGCGGCTGAGTTCCTCGTCGATGAGCTGCCGGGTGTTGGCCAGTTGCGAACGAAGCTCCCGAAGCTGCGGATGATTGGCCCCGAGCGTCGTAGCGGCCTGCGCCTCGCGCTCGGCGATGCGGGCATATTGGACGCGGAGCGAGCCGAGCGTGGAGGTCTGCAGCCGGACGGGAAGGGCACCGCCCTCGATGGCACCGGCCGTCAGCCCGGCGAGGAGATCGGCATTGGCGCGCGCGCCCTCCAGCTCGACCCGCGCCTGGGTCAGTTGCGAGTTCAGCTCCTGCAGCCGCTGGCCGACGACGAGGCCGCGCTCGGCGGTGCGGATCAGGCCATTCTCGGCGCGGAAGGCCTCAACCTTCGCCTCCGCCGCCTCCACCCGCCGGCGCATGTTGTCCGCCTGGGCCTGCAGCTCGACCGAGGCGCGCAGGGTCGCTTCGGTGCGCTGGACGCGCTGCTCGTCGAGATAGATGCGCGCCGCCTCGTTGGCGATCTCGGCGGCCCGGAAGCGATCAGGATGCTCCATGAAGATGTTGAAGACGAAGGCATTCTCTATGCGCATCACCTTGAGGCGCTCGCGCAACCCGGCGATCGTCGCGGATCTGCGATCCGCCGCCGACGGCGCCGTGCCGCCGCCCAGCAGCTTCGACAGAAGCCCGCCGGAAGGCGGCAGGATCGCCGGATCGTTCTCAAGGTTCAGCTTGTCGATGAGCTCGTTGAGGGTGGCGTTCGAGAGGATGACATAGGTCTGGCTGTCGATCGCCAGGCGCTGGAAATTGTCGCCGCCCTGACGCGACACGATCTCGTTGCCGACGATCTGCAGGGCCTGCGGCTCGATCAGCAGTTCCGCCAAGGCCTTGTAGGTCGGCGTGCGCAGCATCAGATAGACGACGGCCAGCGTCATGAAGACCAGAGGCACAATGATCAACCAGATCATGCGCTTCTTCAGAATGCCGGGGATCTGGTAGATATCGATCATGCTCGGGAAGCCGCTGCTGGTCTCACGGGTCGCATTGCGCCCCGGCACCACGCCACGGGCGGGCACGCTCGCAAGTCTCGACCGTCATGGTTAACATTTCCTCAAGTGGTCGTGCATTCGGCACGACCAGCCGAGGCCGGCGGGGCAAGCGCCGGCCTCACCGACAGGCGGCCCGCGCCTCCAGCCAGGCCAGCGCGGCCGGGACATCCGCGACCACCTCGCCGCCGGCAAGAGCCGGCCGGCGCACCATGATCACCGGCAGGCCGAGACGGCGGGCGGCGAGCAGCTTCGCCTCGCCGAAGGGGCCGCCGCTGTTCTTGGTCACCAGATGAGTCGCGCCGTGCTGCTCCAGCAAGGCGGCTTCCGCGTCGACATCCCTGGAAGGGCGAGCCAGCAGCAGCCGGCCCGGCGGCAGCGCAGTTTCCGGCTCCGGCGGGTCGATCATCCGCGTCAAACAGTCGAGATCGCGGCGCGTTGCGAAGCGCGAGATCTCCTTGCGACCGACGGCGAGGAACGGACGGGCGCCCTGGGGCAGGAGTGCCGCCGCCGCGTCCAGATCGGCAACCTCC
Organism: Stappia sp. P2PMeth1; assembly: GCF_900185735.1. NCBI lineage: Bacteria > Pseudomonadati > Pseudomonadota > Alphaproteobacteria > Hyphomicrobiales > Stappiaceae > Stappia > Stappia sp. P2PMeth1. Next base: position 53,767 of record NZ_FYAW01000019.1, read on the forward strand.
TGCCAGTTATCGCCCGGCCCGGCCTGCCAGGCCGGGCGCTCCAGCCGCAACAGGGGAAGGCTAACTGCTTGCGAGGCGGCGACAGCATTGGCGGAGATGCGCGCCGCGAAGGGATGGGTGGCGTCGATCACCGCGGCAATGCCCTCGCCCCGCAGCCACTCTTCCAGCCCCAGCACCCCACCGAAGCCGCCGATGCGCACGCGGCCCGGATAGGCCTGCGGCCGCTCGACGGCGCCGGCCAGCGAGGCGGTGACTTGGAAGCGCGGATCATCGGCAAGCCGACCGGCCAGCGCCCGCGCCTCGCCGGTGCCGGCCAGCAGCAGGACGGGGAGCGGCAGGACGGGGAGCGGCGCGCTCACGCGGAACCTTCCGCATCGAACGGGCGATAGGCAACGACGGCGCCGGCCCTGTCGACCACCAGCACCTCGACATCGACCGGCGCATCGCGCAGTACGGCACGGGCGGCGGCATGGGCGCCGCGCGCCACCTCGGCGGCGACATCGATACCGGCGGCTTCGGCGCGGTCGAGCACCTCCTTGGCGGTGTTGGCGCCCCTCGCCGCCTCGACGATCTCGCTCGGGGCCCCTGCCCGCTCCAGCAGCAGGGCGAGCGCTGCGAAATCCACCTGACTGCGGGCCGAATGCAGGTCGAGCGCGCCCTGCGCCAGCTTGACGAATTTGGCAAAGCCGCCGGCCAGCGTCAGCTTCGGCACCGGGTGAGCGCGCAGATACTTGAGCAGTCCGCCGGCGAAGTCGCCCATGTCGAGATAGGCCGTCTCGGGCAGGTCGTGGCGCGCCTTCACCGCCTCCTCGGAGGTCGAGCCGGTGGCGCCGACCACATGCGGCAGGCCGGCGGCGCGCGCCACATCGACGCCGCGATGGATCGAGGCGATCCAGGCGGCGCAGGAGAACGGGCGGACGATGCCGGTGGTGCCGAGCACCGACAGGCCGCCGAGGATGCCGAGGCGCGGGTTCATGGTGCGCTGCGCCAGCGCCTCGCCGCCGGGGATCGCGATCTCCACCTCGACATCGCCGCTCGCGCCGAAGCGGGCGGCCACCTCGGCAATGGCGGCGGCGATCATGGCGCGCGGCACCGGGTTGATCGCCGGTTCTCCGGGCGGGATCGGCAGGCCGGCCAGCGTCACCGTCCCGACGCCCTCGCCGGCGCGGAACAGCACCCCGGAGCCGGCCGGCGCGAGGCGCACGCTGGCGATCACCGTCGCACCATGAGTGACGTCCGGATCGTCGCCCGCGTCCTTGACGATGCCGGCGCGGGCAAAGCCCTCGCCCAACTCCTCCAGCGCCAGCGCGAAGGCGGGCCGCTCGCCCTTCGGCAGGGTCACCTCGACGGGATCGGGAAACGCGCCGGTCAGCAAGGCCTGATAGGCGGCCTTGGTTGCGGCGGTCGCACAGGTTCCGGTGGTCCAGCCCCGGCGAAGCGCGGATGTTTCCTTGCGGCTCATGCGCCGGACTATAGGGGCGGGCGCGGCAAGGTCGCAATTGCTATGGACGCCGACGCCAACCGACCTTGGCGCGGCGGCCGGAGCGGCGTAGAAATGATCGGAATGTCAAACACGAACCGCCCGGACCAGGCTGCCGACACGGCCGCTCCCCGCCCCGCCGCCACCCCCGAGACCCCGCTCGGCGGGCTGTTGCCGCGCGGCGTCCGCCTTCCCGACTTCGCCCCCGGCTCGGTGTGGCTGGCCGGCGCCGGGCCGGGCGATCCCGGCCTGTTGACGCTGCATGTGCTCAACGGCCTCGCCCAGGCCGACGTCATCGTCCATGACGCGCTGGTCGATGCCTCGATCCTCGATCTCGCGCGGCCGGACGCGGTCATCGACTATGCCGGCAAGCGCGGCGGCAAGCCGAGCCCGAAGCAGCGCGACATCTCGCTGAAGCTGGTCGACTATGCAAGGGCCGGCAAGCGGGTGCTGCGGCTGAAGGGCGGCGACCCGTTCGTCTTCGGCCGCGGCGGCGAGGAAGCGCTGACGCTGGTCGCGCATGGGGTGCCGTTCCGCATCATTCCCGGCGTGACGGCCGGCATCGGCGGGCTGGCCTATGCCGGCATTCCCGCGACCCATCGCGACACCAACCAGACCGTCACCTTCCTGACCGGCCACGACCAGACCGGCCTGACGCCTTCGGCCATCGACTGGGACGCGGTGGCGCGCGGCGCGCCGGTCATCGTCATGTATATGGCGATGAAGCATCTCGACCTGATCGTCTCCAAGCTGCTGGCCGGCGGGCGCCGGGGCGAGGAGCCGGTCGCCATCGTCTGCAATGCCTCGCTGCCCGACCAGACGGTGCTGGAGACGACGCTGGCGCGCGCCTCCGCCGAGGCCGAGGCCGCGAAGCTGGAGCCGCCGGCGATCGTCGTCGTGGGCGAGGTGGTGCGGCTGCGCGCCGGGCTCGACTGGCTGGGCGCGGCCGCCGGGCGCAAGCTCGACCCGAACCCGCTGGGCCTGCGCGAGGCGGCCACCGCACGGCCGGCGAGCGGCGGCTGACCATGACCGCCGAAATCAGGGCAGGCAGCGGCCTCGTCCTCGCCGCACCGGCCTCCGGCAGCGGCAAGACCACCCTGACGCTCGCCCTGCTCGCCGCCTTCCGCAAGGCCGGCATCCGCGTCGCCAGCGCCAAGGCCGGGCCGGACTATATCGACCCCGCCTTCCATGCGGCGGCGAGCGGACGGCCCTGCGTCAATCTCGATCCCTTCGCCATGCGCAGCGACCTCGTCGAGACGCTGGCTTCGGCCCAGGCTGAGCACGCCGACCTGCTGCTGGTCGAAGGCGTCATGGGCCTTTTCGACGGGGCCGCCGACGGCAGCGGCTCGACCGCCGATCTCGCCGCACGGCTGGGGCTGCCGGTGGTTCTGGTGGTCGATGCGGGAAAGCAGTCGCAGTCGGTCGCCGCGCTGGTGCGGGGCTTTCGCGACCACCGCGCGGATATCGACCTCGCCGGCGTGATCCTCAACCGGGTCGGCAGTCCCCGCCACGCCGAGATGCTGCGCGCAGCGCTTGCCGGCATCGGCATGCCGGTGCTCGGCGCGGTGCCGCGCGATGCCGGGCTCGACCTGCCGGAACGCCATCTCGGGCTGGTGCAGGCGGGCGAGCATGGCGATCTTGCCGCGTTTCTCGATCACGCGGCAGGCCGCATCGCCGGGAGCTGCGATCTGGACGCGATCCGCGCGCTGGCGCTTCCGCTGACCCGCAGCGGCGCGGCGGCAACGCTGCCGCCGCCCGGCCAGCGCGTCGCGATTGCCCGCGATATCGCCTTCGCCTTTGCCTATCCGCATCTCCTGACAGGCTGGCAGGCGCAGGGCGCCGAGCTCTCGTTCTTCTCGCCGCTCGCCGACGAGGCGCCGGATGCGCAGTGCGACGCGGTCTATCTGCCCGGCGGCTATCCGGAGCTGCATGCCGGCCGGATCGCGGCGGCCGGCAGCTTCAGGGCCGGCATGCATGCGGCGGCGGCGCGCGGCGCGCTGATCTATGGCGAATGCGGCGGCTACATGGTGCTGGGCGACGAGTTGACGGACACTGACGGCACGCGCCACCCGATGCTGGGCCTGCTGCCGCTGGAGACGAGCTTTGCAACGCGCAGGCGCCAGCTCGGCTATCGGCGGCTCTTCGCCTTTGCCGGCGCGCCGTGGCAGGGGCAGCTTGCGGGGCACGAATTCCACTACGCGACCATCGTGCAGGAAGGCCAGGCGGAGCGGCTGTTTCAGGCACGGGATGCGCTTGGAGCGCTGGTCGGCGATGTCGGCCTGCGCGTCGGCCGCGTCTCGGGTTCGTTCATTCACCTGATCGATCGCGCCTGACGGCGTGACGCCCGGTCAGGCGGACGGCACTGCGGCTTTCGCCTTTTTCTTTTTCGGCCGCAGCACATGGACGTGATCGGCGTGATAGAGCGCGCTGTCGCGGAAGTCAGCGGCCGGCTGCAGGGCCCGGCCGACGAAGATCAGCGCGGTGCGGGTGATCTTCGCCTCGCGCACCTTGTCGCGAATGTCGGTGAGCGTGCCGTGGATGAAGCTCTGGTCCGGCCAGCCGACCCGGTAGGCGACGACGACCGGGCAGTCGGCACCATAGAGCGGAACGAGCTGGCGCTCGATCTCGCGCAGGTTCCGGATCGAGAGGTGGATCGCCAGCGTCGCGCCGCTCCTGCCGAGCGTTTCCAGGTCCTCGCCCTTCGGCATGTCGGAGGATTTCATGGTCGTGCGGGTGAGGATCACCGTCTGGGCGATCTCCGGCACGGTGAGTTCCTGGCCGAGCGCGGCGGCGGCGGCGGCAAAGGCCGGCACGCCGGGCGTCACGTCGAAGGGAATGTCCTTCTCCTTCAGCCGGCGGATCTGCTCGGCAATCGCGCCATAGAGCGAAGGGTCGCCGGAATGGACGCGGGCCACGTCCTCGCCGCGCGCATGCGCCGCCTCGATCTCCGCCATGATCTCGTCGAGCGTCATCGGCGCGGTGTCGATCACACGCGCGCCCTCGGGCGCGGCCGCCACGATGGCCTCGGGCACCAGCGAACCGGCATAGAGACAGACGGGGCAAGCCGCGATCAGCTTCAGCCCGCGAACGGTGATGAGGTCGGGATCGCCGGGCCCGGCGCCGATGAAGTGGACGGTCACAGCTTTTCCTCGATGCGCTTGGCGTAGCCGCGGGGGGTGTAGACGAAGGGCCGGCCCGAGCCGGTCATGACGGCGCGCGAGGCGGACGAGCCGACCAGCACGGTGGTCAGCATGTCGACATCGTCGACGCGGAGCTCGCCGAGCGTCGTCACGGTCAGCGTCTCGCCCTCGCGACCGAGATTGTAGCCGAGCACCACCGGCGTATCGGCCGGGCGGGCGGCGAGCAGGATCTCGCGTGCCTCGGCCAACTGGGTGCGGCGACGCTTCGACACGGGATTGTAGAAGGCGATGACGAAATCGCCGGCGGCGGCGGCCCTGAGCCGCTGCTCGATCGCCTGCCATGGGGTCAGGAGGTCCGACAGGGAGATGGTGCAGAAGTCATGGCCGAGCACCGCGCCGATGCGCGCGGACGCTGCCTGCAGCGCCGAGATGCCGGGGGCGTTGACCACCTCGACGCGTTTTGCCGCATCCGAGACGCCGCCCTCAGTGGTGTCGCGGTGCAGCAGTTCGTAGACCAGCGCGCCCATGGCATAGATGCCGGCATCGCCAGACGACACCAGCGCCACCGAACGCCCCTCGCCGGCCCGCTCCAGCGCGAAGCGGACGCGCTCCTCCTCCGCGCCGAGCGGGAAGGCATGACGCGGCTTGCCCTGGATCAGCGGCGCGACGATGTCGAGATAGAGCGAATAACCGACCGCCTCGTCGGCATCGGCGAGCAGGTGCGAGGCTTCCGGCGTGCGCCAGTCGTCGCGGCCGGGGCCGATGCCGATCACCGCAAGACGGCCACGCGGGCGGCCGACCTCGGCCGGGTGGACCGGCTCCGGCGCAAGGGCGACGGCGACGGTGGCATTGGCGGTCTTGCGCTTCTCGATGAGCAGCGTGCCGTCCGCCCCGGTGGCGGCCAGCGCCGCGCCCTCCGCCACGCCGTGGCAGCCGACCTCGGCGAAGACGACGTCCGACGGGTTGGCAAGGCGCGGTGTCTCCTGCTCCAGCCGGGCGGCGGGAAAGACGCGCAGCGGCACGCCGAGCTGGCCGGCGAGCGCGTTGACCGCGGCCTCGTCCGCCTTGAGATCGAGGGTCGCGACAAGCGACACCGCCCCTTCGGCAAGGCCGGCACTGCTTAGCGCCTCACGCACCAGCGAGGCGAGTTCCTCCGCCGGGCAGCCCCGCGCACAGCCGACGCCGACGACGAGGCGGCGCGGGTGATAGACGAGCCGGTCGGCACCGGGCGCGATGGCCTCGACGCTGGCGACGATTTCCATTTCCGCCGTGTCCGCCAGCGGCAGGCGCGAGCGGGTGATCCAGGGGGCCTCGCCCGTGAGACGGACGGGCTCGCCGGCCAGCAGGCGGGCCATGACGCCCTTGGCATCCTGCGGATTGGCGAGCCACCAGCCCTTGGGCGGCGAATCGAGCGCAACGCCCAGCGCCGTGTCGCCCTGCGTCGTCACCGCCGCATGGCCGCCCAGCGCCTCCGCCACCTGGCGGGCGAGCGAATTGGCGCCGCGATGGCCGCCGAGCAACGGCACGACGCTGGCCCCGTCCTCCGAGACGGCGAGAACCGGCGGCTCGGAGCGCTTGTCCTCGATCACGGCAGCCAGCGCGCGGATCAGGATGCCGGAAGCGCAGACGCCGACGATGGGGGTGCCGGCCTGATAGAGCGCGCGGATATGGTTCAGCGTCTCGGCGAAGGACACGTCGAGACCGGGCACCCGGTGGGCGAGCCCATGCAGCATGGCGCCCGGAAGCGCGGCCGCGATGCGGCGCGCGACAGGCTCCGCCGCCGGCGTCAGGACGAGGATTGCGGCGGTAGCATCCACGCTTCGTCTCCCTTGTAGATCAGGATCATCGAGAAATAGGGGGCGGCGGCGTCCGTCACCTCGGCAAGAGGCATCGCCTTTTCTGCCCGAAGCGTCGCCCGCTCCACATAGCCTGCATGATCGATGAGGCCCAGCCCCTCGATCAACCGGCGCAGGCGCGGCAGGTGGCGCCCGACCTTCATGATGGCGATGGCGCCGGCCGCCTCGATCCGCGCGGCGATCTCCTCGTCCGGCAGCGGTCCGGGAATGACGGTGAGGACATCGTTGCGCGCGGTGAGCGGCCGGGCAAGGCGGGCGGCGCAGGCGGTGAGCGAGGTGACACCCGGCACGATCTCGCAGGGAAAGCGCCGCGACAGCCGCTCGAACAGATACATGAAGGAGCCGTAGAAGAACGGGTCGCCCTCGCACAGCGTCACCACATCCGTGCCGGAGGCGAGGACTTCGCCGATCTCCTCGGCCGCGCGGGTGTAGACGGCCTGTGCCGGGAAGCGCGCCACGCGCATCGGCACGACAATCGGGATCTCGCGGGCGGACGGCGGGATGATTGCCGCGGCGATGGAGCGGGCAAAGCTCTCGCCATCGTCGGGCGCCGGATAGGCAACGACCTGCGCGGCCGAGATCAGTCGGTGCGCCTTCACCGTCATCAGGTCCGGATCGCCGGGGCCAAGGCCGACGCCGTAAAGGGTTCCAGCAGTCATGGGACGATCAGGCTCCACTGGGTCACCGGCATCAGCGGGCGCCATCCGGTCATGCCGCCGACGGCACCGGCGCGCGACACGGCGATGCGCACCAGCTCGCCGCCATGGCGGGCATGGGCGGCAAGAAGGATCGCCTCGCTTTCCAGCGTCACCGCATTGGCGACCAGCCGGCCGCCGGGCCGCAGCGCTGCGAGCGCCGCCTCCAGCGTACCGGGCGCGGTGAGGCCGCCGCCGAGAAAGATCGCGTCGGGCGCCGGCAAGCCGTCGAGGCCTTGCGGAGCGGCATCGGGGCGAAGGTCGAGATGCGGCACGCCGAGGGCCGCCGCATTGGCCCGTGCGGTGGCGCGGCGGGTATCGTCCGGCTCCAGTGCGATGGCGCGGCTGCGGGGAGCGGCGCGCAGCCATTCGATGGCGACCGCGCCCGAGCCCGCGCCGATATCCCACAACAGCGCGCCGGGCATGGGCGCAAGGCGGGCGAGCGTGACCGCGCGGACCTCCCGCTTGGTGATCTTGCCGTCATGGCGGAAGGCATCGTCCGGCAGGCCGGGAAGGCGCGGGCGCAGCGGCGTGTCGCGCACCGCGACCGCCTCAAGCGCCACGACATTGAGGGCGGCGACCTCACCGCGCCAGCCTTCGGCGCTGCCCGAGAGACACCGCTCGGCCGGTCCGCCGAGATGCTCCAGCACGGTCAGCCGGCTGGCGCCATAGCCCTCGTCGACGAGCAGATCGGCGATCTCTTCCGCAGCGCTGGCACCGGACGTCAGGCAGAGGAGCCTGGCGCCGGGATAAAGGACTGCGCGCAAGAGATCGAGCGGGCGGCCGTGCAGCGACAGGATTTCCACCTCCTGCAAGGGCCAGCCGAGCCGCGCGGCGGCAAGCGACAGGGACGAGGGCGCCGGTAGCACCAGCATTTCCTCCACCGGCATGGAGCGCGCAAGCGTCGAGCCGATGCCGAACCACATGGGGTCGCCGCTCGCCAGCACCGCGACGGGTTTGCCGCGCGCGGCCAGCAGCGCGTCCAGCCCCTTGTGGAACGGGCTCGGCCAGGTCTCGACCTTGATCCCGAGCGGGGCGACGAGGTCGCCATGGCGGGCGCCGCCGAAGACGCGTTTAGCCTCCAGCAGAGCTTGCCGGGCAATCGGGGACAGCCCGTCGATACCATCCTCGCCGAGGCCGATCACCGTCAGCCAGGGGGCGGGCCGGGCCGTGTCCTTGTCGCTCACGCGGTCCCCTCCTCCGGCACGCCGGCGGCCAGCGCGTTGAGTGCGGCAGCGGCGATGGCCGAGCCGCCGCGCCGGCCGCGCAGCACCAGGCAGGGAATATCGAGCGGGCTTTCCAGCAGCGCCTCCTTCGATTCCGCCGCGCCGACGAAGCCGACCGGGAAGCCGAGGATCGCGGCCGGGCGCGGAAAGCCCTCGCCGATCCGCTCCAGCAGATGAAACAGCGCGGTCGGGGCGTTGCCGACGACGACGACGGCGCCCTCCAGCCGGTCGCGCCACAGGTCGACGGCCGCGGCCGAACGGGTGGTGCCGAGACGGCGGGCAAGGCCGGGCACGGGCGGCTCGTTGAGCGTGCAGACGAGGTCGTTGCAGGCCGGCAGGCGGGCGCGGATCACCCCCTCGCAGACCATGCGCACATCGGCAAAGACCGGCGCACCGGCAGCAAGCGCCTCGCCGACCGCCGCCGCGACATCGCCGCGCCAGGCAAGATCGGCCACCACCTCCGGCATGCCGCAGGCATGAATGATGCGGATCGCGGCCGGGTGCAGCGCTTCGGGCAGGGCGGAAAGGTCGGCCTCCTCGCGCACGATGGCAAAGGAGCGGCGATAGATTTCCGCAGGATCGTGCTCGTACTCGTAGCGCCCGTCGCTCACGCCCCACACCTCATGTGGTCCGCTTCCTCATCGACTTCGGCCCCAGCGGGTGATCGGCATGCGGATAGGGCGGATGGTGATGATCATGATCGTGGCCGTGACCATGGTGGTGGTGATGGCCGTGACCGTGGTGGTGGTGATGGCCGTGATCATGGTCATGGTCATGATGATGATGGCCGTGATCATGATGATGGTGGTCGTGGTCGTGGCCGTGATGGCCATGGTCGTGATGGTGCGAGTGATGGCTCGCGGCCTGCGCCTCGCAGGCGCCGGTGCACACGTCCTCGCAGAGCTTGCACTCGGCGTCGGCGCCGAGCCCCTCGACATGGTGGTGGTGGCTTTCCTGCGGCCGCCCGACATCGGCCTCGAAGCCGAGCACCTGCTCCCGATACTTGCACATCTGGCAGTTCATCAGGTTGGCGCCCTGCAGGATCTCGGTGACCCGGTCGGCCATCGTGTCGATGACCTGGGGATGGTCGTTGAGATAGCCGGCCTTGACGAACTCGATGTCCGGATGGCGCTCCGCCACCTCGTCGGCGGTGTTGTAGATGCGGCTGACGAGAACGCCGGAGAACAGGAAATACGGGAAGACGACGACGCGGCGATAGCCGAGCTTCGCCGCATGCTCGAGGCCGGGCTCGACGAGCGGGAAGGTGACGCCGGAATAGCACGTTTCGGCCCAGCCGAAGCCGAAGCCCTCCCACAGCATGCGGGTGACCTTGGAGACATTGGAATTGGCGTCGGGATCGGAGGCGCCGCGCCCCACGACCATCAGCAGGGTCTCGTGCAGCGGCACATCGCTGCCGGCCTTTTCCAGCGCCTCGCGGATGCGGTCACCGGCGGCGCGGATCATCCTGGTGTCGACGGCAAGTTCCCGCCCATAGGTGATCGTCACGCCGTCATGCTGCGCCTGATAGGTGTTGAGAACGGACGGGATGTCGTTCTTGGCATGGCCGGCGGCAAACAGCATGCCCGGCACGGCAAGGATGCGGGTGCAACCCTGCTCGCGCAGCCGGTCGAGACCGTCCTTGATCACCGGATTGGCGAATTCGAGATAGCCGTATTCCACCGGCCAGCCGGGAAAGCGGGCCTTCAGCCGCTCGGCGAGCTGGGCGAATTCGCGCACCGCGCCGCGGTTGCGGCTGCCATGGCCGCAGATCATCAGGCCCAGCTTCTCGCCCGTCGCAGTCATCGCATCGGCCATCATGCCTCTCCCCGGTCGCAACGCAGGGGACGCTCGGCCAAAACGGCGGCGAAGACAAATTCCGGTTTCATCTCAAAAGCTCCCTCTTGGCCACACGCCCGCATGGCAAGCCGGACGGGTCCGGCGCGGCGGCACCGGGAGAGAGCAAAGCGGCCGGATACAGGACAGGGCTCCCGCACGACCATGTGCCGCGCCGGACCGCATACCGTTCGGACAGCTCCGGACTGGACCCCCGATGTGGGTCGGTCGCCACCGGACTCGCTTTCAGTCCCTCCAGGGACGCCGTCATTGGCCGGGCACGCTAGTGGAGCCTTGCGCCCCCCGCAAGGGCCAAATACGGCAGCCGCTGTCGGCAAGGCGGCGGAACCCGGCGCCGTGCCGGAAACCGGTTCTTCACCGCTTGGTGATACAGCGGAGGGCACCACCAGAGGGGGAGACGACCGACCATGACCGACATCGCGTCCGCCAGTGCGCTTGGAGCTGCCATGGCCACGGCCGACCGTACGCCGGCCGGCCTGACGCTGGCGCGGCTGGACGGGCTGGACCTGCCGCCCGCGCCGATCAATCCGGGCTGGGTGCTGGACGGCGATCCGCAGGCGCGTGCCGTCCAGATCGCGCGCGGAGAGGACCGCTATGCCACCCTGTCGGTCTGGGACTGCACGGGGGGCCGCTTCAACTGGTATTTCGGCTGCGACGAGGCGGTCTATATTCTCGAAGGAGCGGTCACGGTGACCGGACCGGACGGCGAGGTGCGCAAGCTGACGGCCGGCGACACCGCCTATTTCCCCGCCTTCACCTGGTTCGAATGGCAGGTGCATGGCTATGTCCGCAAGATCGCTTTCTGCCACGACGTGGTGCCGCCGGTGGCGCGCCTGCCGCTGCGGATCTATGGCCGTCTGTCGCGGATCATGGCGCGGCTGGCGGCGGCGGTCTTCGGCGCCCCCCGGACGCAGGCACGACCCGCGCCCTGAGCACGCGCGTACCGGTTTCCATTGTTCGCGCTATGGTCTAGCCTGCCGGAAAACATCCGGGAGGCTTACGCCCATGTCCATGATCTCGCTGGTTCTGACGGCGATCGCCGATGATCGTCCAGGCCTTGTCGAACGGCTGTCAGACGTCATCGCCGCCCATGGCGGCAACTGGATCGAGAGTTCCATGGCACGGCTTGCCGGCACGTTCGCCGGCATTGTCCGGGTCGAAGTGCCGCAGGAGCGGATCGAGGCGCTGGAACAGGCGCTCGCCGGCTTGTCCGCCGCGGGCATCGCCACGACGCTGAAGCGCAGCGAAACCAGCCGCGAAACCCATGGCCAGGCGGCCCGGATGACCGTCATCTGCCAGGACCATCCGGGGATCGTGCATGCGCTGGCCGCCGTGCTGGCGGCCAAGGGCGTCAGCATCACCGCGCTGGAGACGGAGGTTTCCGCCGGCTCGATGAGCGGCGAACGCATGTTCCGCGCGCAGGTGGACGTGGTGCTGCCGGTGGACCTTGCCGCCGGCGACCTCTCGGCGGCGCTGGAGACCCTTGCCGGCGACCTGATGGCCGAAATCGACTTCAGCGATACGGTCTGACGCAGCAGGTTCCGGGCCGTCAGGCCGGATCGATCGCCACCATGTGATTGTCCCAGGACGTGCCGGCGAGGGAGGCCAGCAGCGTCGGCGCACCGGCGCGGTCGCCGCTCTCGCTGAGGCCGCCCTGCCCGTCCGAAATCAGGAAGCCGTCGCGATCCAGTTCCGCAAGGCCGCAGGCATCGGCGCGCTGCTGGCTGGACAGGAACGCGCCATCACGCGCGGAAAAATACAACACAAGGCCGGCACGCGGGCAGGACGCGGCGACCACCTCGCTGTCCCGGCTCATGGCGAGCGAGCCGATATAGTTGGCGAGGCGGCCGCGCAGGGCATCCGGCACATCATGCAGGCGCAGGCGGCCGTCCCCCAGGTCGAGGGAGGCCATCAGCGGCGGCGTTTCCTCAAGACCGCCTTCATATTGCGCCCCGATCCAGACCTTGCCGGCCCCGGTCACCGCCATGTGGCGCAGCGACAGCTTGTGCAGGCCGGGAGGCAGGTCGGCGACGCCGCGCACCGTGCCGCTGTCGCGGTCGATCACGGTGACGTTGGGGCACATCGTCTCGAGGTTGAGCTTGCGGCGCCCGGTATCGGGATGGGTCTCGATGCCGCCATTGGCAACGACGAGGCTGCGCCCGTCGGGCAGCGGCAGGATGTCGTGCGGGCCGATGCCGCCGGACCAGAACTCGCCGACCCGCTGCGGCCGCGTGCCGCTGACATCATAGACGCCGATCACGCCGCGATTGGCGAGATAGTCGTTCTCCGTCGCATAGGCGAGCCGGCCATCGGGCGAAAAGGCGCCATGGCCATAGAAATGCCGGCCCGGCACTGCCTCGAAGACCACAGGCGGGCGCGTGCCCGCCGCATCGAACAGGACCGCGAAAGTGCCCGGACGGCGGGCGAAGGCAAGGCAGCGTCCGCTCGCGGGACAGACCGCGATATCGTGGCCCCGGCCGGGCAGCGGGATCACCTGCCGATCGGTGCCGTCGAGCCCGGTGACGACGATGCTGTGGCGGCCATCCGCCCCGCGCCGGGCGGCGGCGAACAGCGGGTCCTCGGACGGAACAGGCTCGCCCGCCCGCCCCGGTCGGTGTCCGAAGGCAAGGGCGGCCAGCGCCGCCCCGCCGCCGACCAGCAGGGAGCGCCTGTCAATCGCCGTCCAGAGCATTGAAGCCTCCGCGAAAGTCCAGATGACCGGCGAGCTCCCCGGACAGCATGGTGCGCAGGCCGGTCAGCACGGTCAGAACATAGGCGAGCCGGCCGCGCGCCGTCTCGTCGGCCAGCGCCGCCTCCAGGTCGGCGGGCAGCGCCGCCAGCGCCTTCGACGCATTGTCGCGCTCGAAGCGCAGGGCATTGCCGATCCACACGGTTTCGGCCGCGCCATCGGCATAGCCCGCAGCCGCCACGGCCCGGAACAGACCGTCGATCGCCCCCGCCAGATAGGCTGCGCCATTGCGCGAGCGGGAAAACGGCACCCGCGCCGCACCGGCAGCCGAGCCCTGCTCGCCGACCATCGGCACCAGCATCTGATCGCGGATCAGCTCCAGCGAGGTCATCACCGCGTTGAAGACGAAGCCGGCCGCCTCCTTGTGGGTCCGCGCCAGGGCGTTGTCCGGACCGGGAGCGAGCAGCAACGCGGTCTGGCCGGAGGGCGTTTCGAACGCCGCCCGCAGCTCGCGGGCGGTCGCGCCGAGCCGCTCGGAAAGGCTTGCCGCATAGGCACAGCGATAGGCCCCTTCCTCGCCGCGATCGGCCAGCACGATCTTGCCGTCCTTGTCGAAGGCCACCCATTCCAGCGCCGTCAGCCCCTGCAGCGCGACGCTCTTCTCGCGCAGGCGCGCGGCGTCGAGCGCCGTCGGATCGCGCTCGGCAATAAGGCGCGTCACCTGCCGCCGCACGACGCCGCGCCCGTCCGGAATGAAGGCGATGCGCTCCAGGCGATTGTCGTCGGCAAGGGCCCCGGCCCGCAGGACGGTGAGCCGCGCCGCCGCCCCGACGGCCTGGGTAAAGGCCTCCTCGAACGGTTCGGGGGAGCCGCCCGTACAGGCGATCTCGATAGCGGTCGCCAGAGCCGGCATCGTCTGCACCAGCGCGTCGCTCGCCGGGACGGCAAAGCCGGCAAGGGCCGCAGGCCAGAAACGGGAATAGTCGAGATCCGCCGCAGCCGAACGCGGGAGCGCGGACACTCCCGCCAGCGCCACCAGGCCGGACAGAACCGCCGACAGCAGCACCCCCCGCCCGCGAGCGGCAAGCCGCCTGCCGGCATCGGCCCCCATGTCCCGCATCGCCGTTTCGCAAGTCGCGCCCGTCATCGTCACGCTCCCGTCCTCATCACCGGCCCTGGCCGGCCGCTGCCCGCTTAAAGAGACTTGAGGAAGCGCAGCAGTGCCTCCCGGTCCTCGCGCTCCAGCGCCGCATAGCCGTCGCGCGCCGCCTGCCCCTCGCCGCCATGCCAGAGGATCGCCTCTTCCAGCGTGCGCGCCCGCCCGTCATGCAGATAGCTCTCCTGGCCGGAGACCACCTCCGTCAGTCCGATACCCCAAAGCGGCGGCGTGCGCCATTCCCGGCCGGTGGCATTGGCAAGCGGCCGGTTATCCGCCAGCCCCTCCCCCATGTCATGCAGCAGCATGTCCGTATAGGGCCAGATCAACTGGAAGCGGTGGGCTTCGATCTCCGCCTTGCGGGAGGTCACATATTTCGGCCGATGGCAGCTTGCGCAGCCCAGCGCATGGAACAGCGCCTTGCCGGCCAGCACCTGCGGGTCGTCGACATCGCGGCGGTGTGGCACGGCCAGGTTGCGCGCGTAGAAGTCGACCAGTTCCAGAATCGGGTCCGGGGCTTCCGTCGGCCCCAGATTGGCCTGTTCCCCGGTCGGCATCGACCGGCACTCCGTCTGGGCGGCGGTGCAGTCGCCATAGGGATCGGGAGCGTCCGGCGTCGAAATGCCGATGTCGCCATTAAAGGCTCCGGCCGACTGCGCCCGCACGGTGGGCTCCTCCGCCTTCCAGCCGAAACGGCCGAGCACCTTGCCTCCGGTCGCGGCATCGGGAAGCCAGCTCGGGCGGCCGGAAATGCCGTCGCCGTCGAGATCGTCCGGATCGGCATTGGCGAGAATGTCGGCCGGGTGGATCGCCTCCAGCAGACCGAGACCGATCATCTGCGGCGCCACGCGCGGCGAGGTCAGAACGTCCGGCGCCATCGGGCCATAGCCGAGGTCGGTCATCCGATAGTGCGGCACGCGCAGGGTCACCACCGTGCCGTCGCCGAGCGTCACCGGCTTTTCCGTGTAGGAGATGTCCAGCCGCCCCTCGGCGCGCAGGCCAGGCACCGCGTAGTTCTGGAACTGGCCGCCATAGGTCGGCTCCGGGCGCAGCAGCTTGCCGGCCTCGGGCTCCCCCGGCACCGACAGGCGCAGGAACAGCGCCACCGGCTCCTCGCCCTCGCGCGGCGGATGGCCGCGCCCGTCCTTCAGGTGGCAGCCCTGGCAGGAGCGGGCGTTGAACAGCGGGCCGAGACCATCCGAGGCATTGGTCGAGGACGGAGACGACACCCAGAGCTTGCGGAACAGGCCGTTGCCGAGCGCGAAACGCTGCTGCTCCTCGAAGGAGAGGTTGGTGGAGGGAAAGGAAAAGGCGTTGACGTTGATGCGCTTGAGATAGGTGGTCGCGCCGCCGGGCATCGCCTCGAAGGCCTCCGGGGCGGAGAAGTCGTCCGGCTTCGCGGTGACCTTCGCCACCCTGGCCCGGTCGCGCGGGCTGAGATCGTCACGATGGGGCAACTCGTCCGCCCCCGCGCAGACGGGCATGGCAAGGCTCGCGGCCACACACAGGATGGCGGCGACGGAAAGATGTGCTGACGGCATGGATGGATCACATTGCCTGGGTGCCGGATGCCCCGCAATCCGGCCCGTGGATGGGGGCCGCGGCAGACCCGTGTCCTCCGCCGCGGCCGGTTGGTGACAGTCCGCAGGTCTTACTGGAAAACCGCGCTCGGGTTGTCGAGACTGTCGGAACCCTCGAAGGCGATCTCGTCGAGACCGAGCACGGCGACGGCCCGCTCGATGGCCCGGGTCTGGACGATCAATGCGTCGATCGCAGCCTGGACCACCGCATTGCCCTCCTCGTTGCCCTCGCCGATCATCTGGTCATAGGCCTCCACGGTCTCGGCGCGGCTGCGCAGGACCTCGAAGGCCGCGAGCGAGGCGTCCAGCTTGGCGGTCAGATCATCGGCGACGGCCGCATCCTTGGCCGCGACCAGATCGCGCAAGGACGCGCCTTCGACCGACTTTCCGGCAAAGCCCTCATAGCGGCCGAACCAGACATTGCGGATGCCGATCACATTGTCGTAGTGCGACATGTGGGTGTTGTCGGAGAAGCAGTCATGCTCCTCCTCGGGATCGTGCAGCATCAGGCCGAGCTTCATGCGCTCGCCGGCCAGTTCGCCATAGGACAGCGAGCCCATGCCGGTGAAGATCGTCGCAAGACCGCCGGCCTCGCCCTTGTCGGCAAGCTCCGCGCGGGCGGCACCGCCCGGCGTCCAGGCATCCGCCATTTCCTTCAGGTCGTCGAGCAGAAGGTCCGTCGCCGCCCGCAGATAGGCGGCGCGACGATCGCAATTGCCGCCGGTACAGTTGGCCGTGTCGTAGTCGGTGGCCGGACGGTTGCCCGCGCCGGGGCCGGTGCCGTTCAGATCCTGACCCCAGAGCAGGAACTCGATGGCATGATAGCCGGTTGCCACATTGGCCTCGATCTCGCCGACCTCCTGCAACTCCTCGGACAGCAGGGCCGGGGTGATCTCGGTGGCGTCGATCTCGCGGCCGCCGGCAATGATCTTCGGGTTGGCGATGACATTGGCGGTGTAGAAGGCGTTTTCCGGGTTCTCGCTGCCATAGCCGGCATCGACATAGTCGATGAGCCCCTCGTCGAGCGGCCAGGCGTTCACCCTGCCTTCCCAGTCGTCGACGATGGCATTGCCGAAACGGTAGACCTCGGTCTGCTGATAGGGACGGCGGGCGGAGAGCCAGGCCTTGCGGGCGGCAGCCAGCGTCTCGTCGGACGGGCTGGCGATCAGCGCATCGACGGCGGACGACAGAGCCTGCGCGGTGGTCAGCGATTCGGAATAGGCCGCCTGCGCAATGTCACCATAGGTCTGAAGCACGGCCGCCGCGTCGCTCGCCCGGGCGACACCAGCCGGCAGCAGCGCAATGCTCGCCAGCGCAGCCGCCAGCAACAGGGTCTTTTTCATTTCGGCTTTTCCTCTCTTTCGTCTCATATGCGCGCCGCCACGGCGCACTGGAAAATGTCAGTGCCGGGTCTCCGCCGCCTGATGCGTCGCCACCGGAACGGCACCCCGGCAGGCCAGGCAGGCGGGGCTTGGCAGAACCAGATCGAGCCGGCGGAGCGTGTCGGCGAAATTCGCGGCCGCCTCAAGCGTGGAAGGCAGGCCGCCGGCCACCACCAGTTCCTCGGCGATGTTCGCGGCCGCCTCCCGGTCGCCCCGCTGCCAGGACGCAACCAGCGCCACCGCGAGGCACTCATGGGCACAGCGATGCGGGCAGTCATAGGGGAGCAGGGACAGGCCGTATTTCGCCCAGCCGTTCAGCGCCCTGGCGAAACAGGACAGCCCCGTCACCGCCTGGCGGGCCCGGCTCACGCCGAGCCGGCCGGCATAGAGCGTCCAGGCCGTTTCCCAGCATTCGATGCTGCCCGTCTGATACCCGGCGAGCCAGCGCCGCAGCCCTTCGACGACAAGCGTCTCCGCCTCGTCCGCGCGCTCCGGCGCGGTCGGGCGGCCTTGCGTATTCACAGTCACGTCAGCCTCCAATCGACGGGGGTAAAGGCCCCGACATCAAAGGGTCCGGCAAGGGTCCAGACCCTGCCGAGCTTCGCAGACCTAACGCTATTATGAGTTTTGTAGTCAAGATAATATTCTTGTAAAATCAATACATTATAATAGATCTAAACTGCAGATGCGCGAGGAAACCCGCTCCCGATGCGATTCCGCCTTGCGAAACAGGGCGATCGGAACAGATGCGCGGGAGCGCCCGGGGCGCGGATCGGCGCCCGCGGCAAACAGCCGCTGAACCTGGTCAGCCAGCGGGGACACCGCTGTGAACCCGGACGGGCTCCGGCGGTCTCACCCCTCCGCCGCCCGGCCGGTCATGCGGCGCAGGAAGCTCCTGAGCGTCTCGGCCTCCGTCTCATCCAGGCCGGCGAGCAGAAGCCGTTCGGCGGCGTCGATGCGCGGGCGCAGCGCGTGAAAATACCTGCGGCCCTCGGCCGTGAGGCGATAGGCCACCCGCCGCCCGTCGCCGGCCACCCCGACCTGCTCCAGCAGCCGGCCGGAAACCAGCGGCTTCAGCGCGGTGGTGAGAACCGAAGGAGCAGTGGACATGGCGGCCGCGACATCGCGATGGGTGACACCGGGATTGCGGTCCACCAGCTCCAGAACCATGAACTGCAACGGCGTCAGCGCCTCGCCGGAAAATGCCTCGGCAAAGGCCTGGTGACCGCGCAGGAAGGCATGGCGCAGCAGGTGGCCGACCAGTCGGTTGAGCAGGCCGTAGTCGAGCTCCCTGCCCGAGGCGGCCTCGTCCCGGCCTCCGCCTGCCGCCATGATCAGGCTGCCGGCACGATCGGCGGGCGCTGGTTCAAAGCCTCGACATCGAAGCCGGCGATCCGCTTGTAGCCGGCCGCCGTCTCCAGCAGTTCCTCGCGGGACAGCACGTCCTCGATGCGGCCGAAGCCGTCCGGCGCCCGTTCCTCGACCACGTCGAGCACCTTGTCGGGGCCGTCGGCGCGATTGGCGAGCACGATGCGCGCCGTCGCCGGACGCCGCTCCTTTTCATAGGCCGCAAGCGCGGCCGGCACCGCACCGTGACGCAGGATCTCGCGGGTCAGCACGCGGGCATCGAGGATCGCCTGGCTCGCGCCGTTGGAGCCGATCGGGTACATCGGATGGGCGGCATCGCCCAGAAGCGTCATCGGCCCATGGGTCCAGCGCGGCAGCGGATCGCGGTCGACCATCGGATATTCGAAGATGTGCTCGGCGTTGCGGATCAGCGAAGGGATGTCGAGCCAGTCGAAGCGCCAGGTGTCGAAACGCGGCAGGAAGTCGTCCGGATTGCCCGGCCGGTTCCAGTCCTCGCGCCGCCACATGTGATCGGCGGGCATCCTCAGATCGGCGATCCAGTTGATCACCGCGCCCGGCCGGCCGTCGTCGAGGGTGATGTCCTCGATCGGATAGCAGACGAACTTGCGCGGCTTGCAGCCGGTCATCGCCATCGAGCGGCGGGTGAGAAAATGCGGCGCGCGGGTGACGCCGCGCCACATGACGATGCCGCCCCATACCGGCAGACCCTCGTCCGGATAGAGCCCCGAGCGGGCCGTGGAATGAATGCCATCGGCCGCGACGAAGACCGCGCCGCGCGCGCTGCCGGCCGAGGCTCCCGTCTCCCGGTCGACGAGATCGATCTCGACGCCGCCCTCGCTCTCGCGCCAGGCAGCGACGGAAATGCCGCAGGTCACCGCATCGGGGCCGAGCCGCTCGCGCACCGCGTCGAGCAGCATCATCTGCAGCCGTCCGCGATGGATGGAGAATTGCGGCCAGTCATAGCCGGCGGCCAGCCCGCGCGGCTCCGACCAGATCGGCTGGCCGTGGCTGGAAAAATAGGCGACTTCCTGGGTTCTGAGACCGATGGCGTCGAGCCGGTCGAGCAGGCCGAGTTCATCGAGCTCGCGCACCGCATGCGGCTGCAGGTTGATGCCGACGCCAAGCGGCCGGATCTCCCGCACCGCCTCGAAGATGCGCACGGGCACGCCGATCCGGTGCAGGCTGAGGGCGAGCGTCAGGCCGGCGATGCCCGCGCCGGCAACGAGAACGGTCATGGCGGAGATCCTTGGATGCCTGGGAAAAGCCCCTGCCGGCCGCTGCCGGCCGGCAGGGAACGCCAATCACTCGCCCGCGTATTGCGTGATCATGGCACGGGCATCCTCGACCATGGCGGCGCCGTCATAGCCCTTGCCCGCGACTTCCGCGATCCAGGCGGCGACCACCGGCTCGGCGGCGGCCTTCCAGCGCTCGACCTCTTCCGGCGGCAGCTTGCGCATCGTGTTGCCCGCCTTTTCGGCGGCGGCGATGCCGGGCAGATCGCCCTCGTCCATGACGCGGCCGACCCACTTGGACACCTCGCGGCCGCTGTTGGCGTCGATGACCGCCTTCAGGTCCTCCGGCAGGCTGTCGTATTTCGCCTTGTTCATGGCGAAGACGAAAGTGGCGGTGTAGAGGCCGCGCGAGCCCTCGAAGTCGGTGTGGCTGTTGACGAGTTCGGCCACCTTCAGCGGCGTCGTCACCTCCCACGGCACGACCGTGCCGTCGATCACGCCCTTGGACAGCGCCTCGGGCATCGCCGGAACCGGCATGCCGACCGGCGTCGCGCCGAGCGCGCCGAGCAGGGCGTTGGTCTGGCGGGTCGGCCCGCGCAGCTTCAGCCCCTTCATGTCCTCCAACTTGGTGACACCCTCGCCCTTGACGTGCAGCAGGCCGGGGCCGTGCACATGCACCGCGATCGGATGGACGTCCTTGAACTCGTCCTTCAGGTATTTCTCGTAGAAATCCCAGAAGGCCTCGCTGGTCGGCTCGGCCTTGGCGGCCATGAACGGCAGTTCGAACGCCTCGCTGCCCGGGAAGCGGCCCGGCGTGTAGCCCGGCAGGGTCCAGACGATATCGACGACGCCGTCGCGGGCCTGGTCGTAGAGCGCCGGCGGCGTGCCGCCAAGCTGCATCGCCGGGAAGACCTCGACCTTGATGCGGCCGTTGGACTCCGCCATCACCTTCTCGGCCCAGGGGGTGATGAAGTTCTTCGGGACCGGCGCCGGCGCCGGCAGGAAATGATGCACGCGCAGGGTCACGTCCTGCGCCAGTGCCGGGGCAATACCGGCGCAAGCCAGCGCCGTCGCAGCTACGGCGAGCGATTTCAGTCGAAGCATTCGGTGTCCTCCCAGTTATCTCGCACGGCCCCGGCGCGTCGCGCCGTCCGTCGCCTGCCCTGCCGGCTGCCGCCGGTCCGGGCCAAGCCCATGCGGACGCGACCACCCCGGCTCCTCCCGGCGGACCGCATCCAGATCGTTTATTATGTAAACGATTATGCCCGTCAACGGGCGAGCGATCAATCGCCGATCCGCACCTCAGAAGCGCGAGACCATCCGGTAGGACTGGGGATGCAGCATGCGCACATGGGTGATCGGCTGGTCGATCAGCCATGTGGTGCGCTCGAACACGAAGACCGGCGCGCCGGGCTGGATGGCGAGCAGCGTCGCTTCCTCGCCGCTCGCCGCCGCGGCGCTGAGGCCGATCTCCATCTCCGAGAAGGGGGCGAACTTCACCAGCCACTCGTTGGGGCTCATGCGCTCGAACGGTTCGTCGGCGATGTCGGGAACGGCGGCGATGTGAATCCAGCGGTCCTCGAATTGCCAGGGCCGGTTGTCGGCGAAATGCAGGCAGCGCACATGCAGCATCGGCGTGCCGGCCGGCAGGTCGAGCCGGGCCCGCATCGCCTCCGGCGCCTCCAGCCGTTCGCGGCTGAGGATCGAGAAGCGGTACTGGGCGCCGCGCGCCTCGACCTCGCTGCGCACCACCGGAATTTCCAGCCGCGCCTCGCGCAAGGGATGTTCGGCGATGCGGGTGCCGGCGCGGCGCTTGCGCTCGACCAGACCGATCTCGGCAAGTTCCCGCAGCGCCCGATTGACGGTGACGCGGGCGCAGCCGAATTCGCGCGCCAGATCCTCCTCGCCCGGAATCAGCTCGCCGGGCAGCCAGACCCGCTCGCTGATGCGCTTGAGGATTTCCGCCTTGATGGCCCGGAAGGAATTCGGCACCCGGATGCCGGCCGGCACCGGGTCGGCGTCCTTCGCAGGCACGACGGGTCGCGACATCACATGCTCCGCTTCAGGGTCCGCATCGCGTCGCGGTAGCCGGCTTCGATCCGCGCGCGGTCGACATGGCTGCCGTCCCGCACCCTATGTCGCCCCGCCGCCCACACGTCGCGCACCAGCCCGTCGTCGCCGGCAAAGATCCATGCATCGAGCAACGTGTCGCCGGACAGTCCCTCCAGGTGCAGCGACGCCGCATCGAGGGCAACGAGATCGGCCCAGGCGCCTTCCCGGATCGCACCGCTGTCGCGGCCGAGCGCCCGCGCGCCGCCTTTCAGCACCTCGTCGTAGAGCCGGCGGCCGCAGGAGCGCTCGCTCGTCGCCAGCACCGCCCGGTGCCGGTCGCGCAGGCGCTGGGAATATTCCAGCGTCCGCAGCTCCTCCGACAGTGCGATGCGAATGTTGGAATCCGAGCCGATACCCAGCGTGCCGCCGTCGCCAAGATAGCGCGCGCCATCGAAGATGCCGTCGCCAAGGCTCGATTCGGTGATCGGGCACAGGCCCGCGACCGCCCCGCTCGTCGCGATCGCCTTGCGTTCGCCGTCGGTCAGATGGGTGCAATGGATCAGGCACCAGCGCTCATCGACCGCGTGAGTGTCGAAAAGCCATTCGACCGGGCGGCGGCCATGGGCGGCCAGCACCTCCTCCACCTCGCCGGTCTGCTCGGCGATATGCATGTGCAGGGGATCGGCGGGGCGCAGGGCGGTGACCTTCGCAAGGTCCTCCGCCGGCACCGCGCGCAGCGAATGCGGCGCGATCCCGAGCCGCGCGTCAGGGGCAAGCGCTGCCACCGCATCCTCCGCCCCCTCGACGATCCGCGCAAAGCCGTCGAGATCGGAGCCGAAGCGGCGCTGGCCGCCGGCGAGCGGCCGGTGATCGAGGCCGCCTGTCGTGTAATAGACCGGCAGCAAGGTCAGGCCGATGCCGGAGATCTCAGAGGCGGCCGCGATCCGGCGAGAGAGCTCCGCCCGGTCGTCATAGGGCGTGCCGTCGGCCTGATTGTGGACGTAATGGAACTCGGCGGAGGCGGCATAGCCGGCCTCCAGCATCTCCATCTGCACGAAGGCGGCCACGGCCTCCACCGTCTCCGGCGTGAAGGCGCCGAGGAAGCGATACATGATCTCGCGCCAGGTCCAGAACGTGTCGTGCTCGGCCGTGCCGCGAAACTCGCTCAGGCCCGCCATCGCCCGCTGGAACGCATGGCTGTGCAGGTTGGCCGGTGCCGGCAACAGGATCCCGACCGTGCGTTCCGCTGCGGCCTCTGCCCGGTCAACGCCTTGCAATACCTTGCCGATCCGCCCGTCCGCGGCGATCTCCACCACCACGTTGCGCGCCCATCCCGTGGCCAGCAAGGCCGTCTCCGCGAAGATCCGCATTCCGTCCGCCTCATTTTTGAGATTGACAATTATGTACATACATATCGTAATTAAACAAACACATATTGCAGCACACCAGAAGAACCATTCGACCGGAAGCCCTGGGAGGGGTCATGCCAGAAACTGCGACCGGATCCGCCGCCGGCGAGGTCCTGACCGCGCTGCGTCTTGCGACCCTGGTCGCGGGCGCCACCCCCTATGGTCTCGTCGAGGATGGCGCCGTCGCAATCGGTGCCGATGGCCGCATCGCCTGGTGCGGCAGTGCCGCCGAACTACCCGCACAATTCGCGTCCTGGCCGTCCCGGTCGCTGGGCGGCCGCCTCGTCACTCCCGGCCTCGTCGACTGCCACACCCATATCGTCCATGGCGGCAACCGGGCCCGCGAGTTCGAGCTGCGCCTCGAAGGGGCAAGCTATGAGGAGATCGCCCGCGCCGGCGGCGGCATCGTCTCCACCGTCGCGGCAACGCGGGCGGCAAGCGAGGACGAGCTCGTCGCCTCCGCCCTGCCCCGGCTCGACACGCTGATCGGCGAAGGCGTCACCACCATCGAGATCAAGTCGGGCTACGGCCTGACCATCGCTGACGAGATGCGCATGCTTGCGGCCGCCCGGCGCCTCGGTCGCGAACGCGGCGTGCGCGTCGTCACGTCGTGGCTGGCCGCCCATGCGGTGCCGGCCGACTACAAGGGGCGCTCTCAAGCCTATCTCGACGAGGTGGCGCTGCCGGGCCTCGATGCGGCGCATGCGGCCGGCCTGGTCGACGCCGTCGACGGGTTCTGCGAGGGCATTGCCTTTTCTCCGGCGGAGATGGCGCAGGTCTTCGACCGGGCGACAGCGCTCGGCCTGCCGGTCAAGCTACATGCCGAGCAGCTCTCCGATCTCGGCGGCGCGAAGCTCGCCGCGCAGTATGGCGCGCTCTCGGCCGATCACCTGGAATATCTCGGCCAGGACGGGATCGATGCCATGGCGGCGTCCGGCACGGTCGCCGTGCTGCTGCCCGGCGCCTTCTATACCCTGCGCGAGACGCAGGCGCCCCCCGTTGCAGCGCTGCGCAAGGCCGGCGTCCCCATCGCCCTTGCCACCGACTGCAATCCCGGTTCCTCGCCGCTGACCTCGCTGCTGCTCGCCATGAACATGGGCGCGACGCTGTTCCGCCTGACGCCGGAAGAATGCCTTGCCGGCGCGACCCGCGAGGCCGCCCGCGCGCTCGGCCTTGCCGGCGAGATCGGCACCATCGAGCCCGGCAAGCGCGCCGACCTTGCCGTTTGGGACGTCGCGGAGCCGGCCGAACTCACCTACCGCATCGGCTTCAACCCGCTGCACCACCGCATTTTCGGAGGCGCATAATGAGCGTCATGACCCTCACGCCGGGCCGCGTCACGCTCGCCCAGCTCGAACGCATCTATCGGGAGGAGCTCGCCGCCCGCATCGACCGAGGCGCGCAAGCGGACATCGAGCGCGCCGCCGAGCGGGTCGCCGCGGCCGCCATGGGCGAGGAAGCCGTCTACGGCGTCAATACCGGCTTCGGCAAGCTCGCAAGCGTCAAGATCGCGAGCAGCGATACGGCGACGCTCCAGCGCAATCTGATCCTCTCGCATTGCTGCGGCGTCGGCGAATTGCTCGACGGCGCGACGACGCGGCTGATGATGGTGCTGAAGCTGCTGTCGCTCGGGCGCGGCGCCTCGGGCGTGCGCTTTGAGGTGCTGAAGCTCATCGAGGACTGCCTCGCCGCCGGCATCACCCCCTGCGTTCCCTCGCAAGGCTCGGTCGGCGCTTCCGGCGATCTCGCCCCGCTCGCCCACATGACAGCGGTGCTGATCGGCGAGGGCGAGGCGGAGTATCAGGGCACGCGTATGCCCGGCCGCGCCGCGCTGGAGAAAGCCGGCCTTGCTCCGGTGGTGCTCGGCCCGAAGGAGGGCCTCGGCCTCATCAACGGCACCCAGTTCTCCACCGCCTGCGCGCTCACCGGCCTGTTCACCGCCTGGCGGCTGGCGGAGGCGACGCTGCTCACCGCGAGCCTGTCCACCGACGCGATCATGGGCTCGACCGCCCCGCTGCTGCCGGAAATCCACGCGCTTCGCGGCCATCGCGGCCAGATCGAGGTGGCGAGCGCCATGCGCGCCTTGATGGACGGATCGCAGATCCGCGAGAGCCACCGCACCGGCGACAGCCGCGTGCAGGACCCATATTGCATCCGCTGTCAGCCGCAGGTCGCCGGCGCCTGCGTCGACCTGCTGCGCATGGCCGGCCGCACGCTGGAGATCGAGGCGAATGCGGCGACCGACAACCCGCTGGTGCTGATCGACGAGGGACGCATCGTGTCGGGCGGCAACTTCCACGCCGAGCCGGTCGCCTTCGCCGCCGACCAGATCGCGCTGGCGATTGCCGAACTCGGCGCCATCGCCCAGCGCCGGGTGGCGCTGATGGTCGACCCGACGCTGTCCTTCGACCTGCCGCCCTTCCTTGCCCGCGATCCCGGCCTCAACTCCGGCATGATGATCGCCGAGGTGACCACGGCAGCCTTGATGAGCGAGAACAAGCATCTCGCCCATCCCTGCTCCATCGATTCCACCCCGACCAGCGCCAACCAGGAAGATCATGTGTCCATGGCCGCCCATGGCGCGCGGCGGCTGGAGCGGATGAACGCCAATCTCGCCGTCATTCTCGGCGTCGAGATGCTGTGCGCGGCGGAAGGCATCGAGCACCGCGCCCCGCTCGCCACCAGCGCGCCGCTGGCCGCCGCCGTCGCCCGGCTGCGCCGGCATGTGGCCCCGCTCGAGGCCGACCGCTACATGGCGCCCGACCTTCAGGTCGCAGCCCGCCTCATCGCCAGCCGCGAAGTCGTCGCGGCGGCGAGCGAAACGGCCCTGCTGTCGCTGGGAGAGGCCGCATGACGCCCGTCGAGATCCGCAAAGGCACGAGCCCCGTCATCCTCGGCCTGCCCCATACCGGCACCCATGTGCCCGAGGCGATCGCCAATCGGCTCAACGCGCGCGGGTTGAAGCTGGCAGACACGGACTGGCACATCCATCTGCTCTATGACGGGCTGCTGGACGATGCCACCACGGTGCGCGCCACGTTCCATCGCTATGTCGTCGATGCCAACCGCGACCCTGCCGGCGCGAGCCTTTATCCGGGGCAGAACACCACCGGCCTCGTGCCGGAGACGGACTTCGACGGCGTGCCGATCTGGAAGGACGGCGAGGCGCCCAGCGACGCCGATGTCGCTGCCCGGCGCGAGGCGTTTCACGCGCCCTATCACGCGGCGCTCGCCGCCGAGATCGAGCGGGTGAAGGCGCTCCACGGCGTGGCGATCCTTTACGACTGCCACTCGATCCGCTCGCATATCCCGTTTCTTTTTGCCGGCAAACTTCCTGATTTCAACATCGGCACCAATGACGGTGCGACCTGCCATCCCCTGATCGAGCAGGCGGCCGTGGAGGTCTGCGTCGGGGCGGACGGCTACACCAGTATCCTCAACGGCCGGTTCAAGGGCGGTTGGACCACCCGCCATTACGGCCGGCCGGCCGACAATGTCCACGCCATCCAGATGGAGCTCGCCCAGTCGACCCATTTGGCGAGCGAGAGCGCGCCCTTCGCCTATGACGAGGCGAGGGCGAGCGCCCTTCGCGTCCATCTCAAGACCCTTCTGACCCGTCTGGAACGCCTCGCGCTCGACGGGTCGCTTGTCTCCGGAGGAACCACATGACCAACCCGCGCCACAACACCCGCACCGTGCGGGCGGCCACCGGCACCGAGATCACCGCGAAGTCCTGGCTGACCGAAGCGCCCTTGCGGATGCTGATGAACAATCTCGATCCGGATGTGGCCGAGAAGCCGAACGAGCTCGTCGTCTATGGCGGCATCGGCCGGGCGGCGCGCACCTGGGACGATTTCGACCGCATCGTCGCGACCCTGCGTGACCTTGAGGAGACCGAGACGCTGGTCGTCCAGTCGGGCAAGCCGGTCGGCGTCTTCCGTACCCACAAGGACGCGCCGCGGGTGCTGATCGCCAATTCCAACCTGGTCCCGCACTGGGCCAACTGGGACCACTTCAACAAGCTCGATAAGGCCGGGCTGATGATGTACGGCCAGATGACCGCCGGCTCGTGGATCTATATCGGCAGCCAGGGCATCGTGCAGGGCACATACGAGACCTTCGTCGAGGCCGGCCGCCAGCACTATGGCGGCTCGCTCAAGGGCAAGTGGATCCTCACCGGCGGCCTCGGCGGCATGGGCGGCGCCCAGCCGCTCGCCGCGGTGATGGCCGGCGCCTGCTGCCTGGCGGTGGAGTGCAATCCGGACTCCATCGATTTCCGCCTGCGCACCCGCTATGTCGACGAGAAGGCGGAGACGCTGGACGAGGCGCTGGAGATGATCGAGCGCTGGACCAAGGCGGGCGAAGCCAAATCGGTCGGCCTGCTCGGCAATGCGGCGGAGATCTTCCCCGAGCTGGTGCGGCGCGGGGTGAAGCCGGACATCGTCACCGATCAGACCTCGGCGCATGATCCGATCAACGGCTACCTGCCGAAGGGCTGGACCATGGCCGAATGGGCGGCCAAGCGCGAGAGCGATCCGAAGGCGGTGGAGAAGGCCGCGCGCGCCTCCATGCGCGAGCATGTCGCCGCCATGGTCGACTTCTGGAACATGGGCGTGCCGACGCTGGACTACGGCAACAACATCCGCCAGGTCGCGCTGGAGGAAGGGCTGGAAAACGCCTTCGCCTTCCCCGGTTTCGTGCCCGCCTATATCCGTCCGCTGTTCTGCCGCGGCGTCGGCCCGTTCCGCTGGGCAGCGCTGTCCGGCGACCCGGAGGACATCTACAAGACCGATGCCAAGGTGCGCGAGCTGCTGCCCGACAACACGCATCTGCACCGCTGGCTCGACATGGCACGCGAGCGCATCTCCTTCCAGGGCCTGCCGGCGCGCATCTGCTGGGTGGGCCTGGGCGACCGCCACCGGCTGGGTCTCGCGTTCAACGAGATGGTGCGCAACGGCGAGCTGAAGGCGCCGATCGTCATCGGCCGCGACCACCTCGATTCCGGCTCCGTCGCCTCGCCCAACCGCGAGACGGAGGCCATGCAGGACGGCTCGGACGCGGTCTCCGACTGGCCGCTGCTCAACGCGCTGCTGAATTGCGCAAGCGGGGCGACCTGGGTCAGCCTGCACCATGGCGGCGGCGTCGGCATGGGCTTCTCGCAGCATTCGGGCATGGTGATCTGCTGCGACGGCAGCGAGGATGCCGACCGCCGCATCGAGCGGGTGCTGTGGAACGATCCGGCGACCGGCGTGATGCGCCACGCCGATGCCGGCTATGAGATCGCGCTCGACTGCGCCAGGGAACACGGCCTGCGCCTGCCCGCCATCCTCGGAAACTGAGGCGGGACCGCGGGACGTTCAAAGGGCCGGCAAGGCCCCATGATGCTGTGAAGGAAAACCAACCAGAGGACTGTGCTGCCATGAAAAGACGTGATTTCCTGAAGACCGCCGGCGTCGGCGCCGTCGCCACTGCCGCCACCGGAACCCTCGCGGCCCCGGCCATCGCCCAGGACGTGAAGCGCTGGAAGATGGTCACCGCCTGGCCGAAGAACCTGCCGGGCCCGGGCGTCGCCGCGCAGATGCTCGCCGACCGCATCACCGCCCTGTCGGGCGGCCGCATCGAGGTGCAGCTCTTTGCCGCCGGCGAGCTGGTGCCGGGCAATGGCGTGTTCGACGCCGTCGCGGAAGGCACCGCCGAGCTCTACCACGCGGTTCCGGCCTATTGGGGCTCCAAGTCCAAGGGCATCCTGCTGTTCGGTTCGCAGCCGTTCGGCCTGCGCGCCGACGAGCAGTTCGGCTGGCTCGCCCATGGCGGCGGTCAGGCGCTCTATGACGAGATCTATGGCCGCTTCGGCCTCAAGCCGTTCCTTTGCGGCAATTCCGGCCCGCAATGGGCCGGCTGGTTCCGCAACGAGATCAACTCGGTCGACGACCTCAAGGGCCTGCGCTTCCGCACCACCGGCCTTGCCTCGGAAATGTGCGCCAAACTCGGCATGGCCGTGCAGGCGATGGGCGGGCGCGACATGTTCCAGGCGCTGCAGTCGGGCGCGCTCGACGCCGGCGAGTTCATCGGCCCCTGGTCGGATTCCGCCCTCGGCTTCCAGCAGGTCGCCAAGAACTACTACTGGCCGGGCGTCGGCGAACCGTCCTCCGCCGAGGAATGCGCCGTCAACATGGCCGCCTACGAGGCCCTGCCGGCCGACCTGCAGCAGGCCGTCGCGCTTGCCTGCGAGTCGCTCTACAACCCGGTCTGGACCGAGTACACGACCAAGCATGCGCTGGCGCTGCAGCAGCTCGTCGCCGAGCAGGGCGTGCAGGTGAAGAAGCTGCCGGACGACGTCATCGTCGCCATGGGCAATGCCGCCGGCGAGGTCATCGGCGAACTGCGCGAGAACGACGACGAGTTGGTGCGCCGGATCGTCGAGAGCTTCCTTGCCTATCGCGCCTCGGTCTCCGACTACATGGTCTATGCCGACAACGGGCAGATGAACGCCCGCGCCATGGACTACAAGTACTGAGCGCACCTCGGTAAAACCTGCTAGGGTCCGGGCGCGCTTCCGGACCCCGGCGCTGCATCCGCGACAGGTCGCGGGCCGTTCGCCGGCCCGCGATCTTCCCCCCGACCGACCGCACGAGAGGACAAGGCCCGTGCTCGCCCGCCTCGCCGACTGGCTCGACCTGGTCAACCGCTCCGTCGGCGCCCTGGTGCGCTGGCTGGCGCTCTTCATGGTGCTGTTGCAATTCGGCGTGGTGGTGCTGCGCTATGTCTACGGCATCAGCTTCATCTTCCTGAACGAGGGCGTGCTCTACATGCACGCCGCCCTGTTCATGCTCGGCGCCGGCTACACGCTGCTGGTCGACGGCCATGTGCGCGTCGACATCTTCTACGCCAAGCTCGGCACGCGCGGCCGCGCGGCGATCGACGCGCTCGGCGCCGTGGTCTTCCTGCTGCCGTCCATGGCGATCCTGATCTGGTGGTCCTGGCCCTCGGTCCGCAATTCCTGGGCCGTGATGGAGGGCGCCATCTCCGTCGGCGGCATTCCGGCCTCCTTCCTGCTCAAGTCGCTGGTGCCCGCCTTCTGCGTGCTGCTGGCCCTGCAGGGTCTCGCCTGCCTGCTGCGCGACCTTTCCCGCCTCGCTGCGCCGCACGGCACCACTGCCGCCTCCGACACCGGGACCCGCGCCTGATGCTGCCGCTCGACCTCCTGATGTTCGCCGCGCTGATCGCCGCGATCCTGATCGGCTATCCGGTCTCCTTCATTCTCGCGGGCATCGCGACGCTCTTCGCCATTCTCGGCCATTTCACCGGCCAGTTCGACATCAGCCTGCTCGGCGCGCTCGGCCAGCGCGTCTTCGGCGTCATGACCAACGACGTGCTGATCGCCATCCCGCTCTTCGTCTTCATGGGGGTGGTGCTGGAGAAGAGCCGCATCGCCGAAGACCTGCTGGAGACCGCCGGCCGGCTGTTCGGAACGCTGCGCGGCGGGCTCGGCATTTCCGTCGTGCTGGTCGGTGCACTTCTGGCCGCCTCCACCGGCATCGTCGGCGCCACCGTCGTCGCCATGGGCCTGATCGCCCTGCCGACCATGCTGCGCAACGGTTATGATCCGCGGCTTGCCTCAGGCATCGTCTGCACCTCCGGCACGCTCGGCCAGATCATTCCGCCCTCGACCCTGCTGATCATCCTCTCGGACGTGATGTCGAATGCCTATCAGCAGGCGCAGTTCCGCCAGGGCAAGTTCACCATCGAGACCATTTCGGTCGGCCAGATCTTCGCCGCCGCGCTGCTGCCCGGCCTGATGCTGGTCGCCATCTACATCGTCTATCTGCTGGTCAAGGCGTGGCTGTCGCCCGCCTCCGCCCCGGCGATGCAGCACGGGGGCGACCGCCCTCCCGCCTCGAAGATCGCCGCCGCCATCCTGCCGCCGGTGCTGCTGATCATCGCCGTGCTCGGCTCCATTCTCGGCGGCATCGCGACGCCGGGCGAGGCCGCGGCGGTCGGCGCCATCGGCGCGCTGCTGATGGCCTCCGCCCGGCTCGGCAACGGCCGCAGTGGCCTGGTGATCGCCGGTGCCGCAAGCCTTGCCCTGCTCGCCGTGCTGATCTCGGTCCACCCGGTCCGGCTGCAGCGCAGCGACGTCGGGCCGATCGACTGGGCGATCGGCGGCCTCGCCACCCTGCTGGTGGCGATCGCCACCGCCGCGATCCTGCAGGCGCTCGCCCGCACCTTCCGCGCCGATGTGCTGAAGCCGGTGATGAACTCCACCCTGTCGGTGACGGCGATGATCTTCGCCACCATCCTCACCGCCAGCATCTTCTCGCTGGTCTTCCGCGGGCTCGGCGGCGATCACCGGATCGAGGAGTTCCTGACCAATATGCCGGGCGGCCCCGACGCCGCCCTGCTCTTCGTCATGGCGCTCGTGTTCCTGCTCGGCTTCTTCCTCGACTTCGTCGAGATCTCGGTGATCCTGCTGCCGCTGGTCGCACCGGTGTTGATCCTGATGGGGCACGATCCGGTCTGGCTGTCGATCCTGATCGCGATCAACCTGCAGACCTCGTTCCTGACCCCGCCCTTCGGCTTCTCGCTGTTCTACCTGCGAGGCGCGGCCCCTCCCGAGGTGACGACCGGCCAGATCTACCAGGGCGTCATCCCCTTCATCGTGCTGCAGATCGCCGGCATCGGCATGATCTGGCTGCTGCCGCAGGTGGCGACGACCCTGCCGCGCCTGATCTTCTGAACACGTCTCGGCAGGCACTCACACAGGGGCGATGACCACGCCCTCGTCCTCGGGGAAGAACACTTCCTCCAGATTGACGCCGGGACCGCTGCGGTCGACGACCAGGAAGTCCTGCACCGGCTGGAGCACCAGCAGCGGGTGATGCCAGACGCCCCGGGCGATCTGGACGCCCTGGTCGCCCCGCGCCAGAAAGCAACGGCAATCGCCGGGGCGCGCGTGGCTGGCGACGACCACCAGCCACGGATGATCCTGCATCGGCACGAAAGCCTGGCTGCCCAGGGGATGGCGCTCCAGCATCCGCACGGTGACGGGGCTCGGCCACGGCGTCCCCCGGAAAATCGAGAGGATCGGCTTGCCGTCCGGGCCGGAATCGGCCTCGGCAAGGGCGTGAAACCGGCGGGTGCGCCCCCCGTTGATGAGGTGGCTTGCCTCATGACGGGCCTCGATCACCTCGCCAAAGGGCGCAAAGGCCTCACGGGTCAGCGGCTCCGGCGTCAGCAGATGGCTCAAGCGATCCTCCCAGACAAGTTTGCGGCATCGACGTTGCACCGGCAGACCCCGGCACGAGGGTGCATCCACCGCCCGATGCACCTCATAACGCGCCTGTAACGGCAGTCGTTGCAAGTGTCACCCGCCGGCAACAGGGATTAAGGAATCCTTACCGCACCCACCCATGGCGTGTAGCGACGATTGCATATCCCTTAAAGGTGGTGAAAGTGGCAGGTGCACGCACCATTATTTCTGGCGTGCCTTTTATTGCTTGCAGGCGTTGACGTGCACCTTGGGAGGGGGCCATTTCCTACCGTTTTCCTCATAGCCGTTTTCGCGCAGGGCCCGGTCGCGAACTGCTGTCCACATCCTGCGTGGCCGCCCTGCTTGCCGGAGCCGGATCGGCGGCGGCCCAGGATGCGGCGCCCCAGATCGATCGCTACTGGGGCGCGTGGGGTGAACTCGGCGCCCAGGCCGGTTCGGAATCGGCCGCCTTCCTCGAAGGCTTCATGCCCGTCGGACAGGACGGCGACAGCCTGGTCTTCCTCGACCTGCGCCTCGACTATGGCGAGAATGCCCGAGGGTCGATGTCGGTCGGCTTCGGCATCCGCGAACTGGTCGCCGACGATCTGGTGCTCGGCGCCAATGCCTTCGTCGATGTGGTCCGTACCGAGAACAGCAAGTACCACCTCGGCGCCACGTTGGGCCTCGAGGCCTTCACCTCCATCTTCGACCTGCGGCTCAATGCGCATATCCCGCTGGGCGGCGCGACCGAACTTGCCAGCCGCACCGTCGCCACCGGCGTCGACATCGTCAACAACCAGCTCGTCGAGCAGCGCGCCCTGGTCGAACGGAAGGAGGCCCTGCTCTACGGCCTGACCGGCGAGATCGGCGCCCTCTTCGATTCGCCCTTTGCCCGTGACCAGCAGTTCCGCACCTATGTCGGCGGCTATGTCTACGACCGCGGCGGCTACAAGATGGAGACCGGCGCCCGCCTCGGCGTGGAATACCGGATCAACGACGCGCTCGGCTTGTCCGGCTCGCGCCTGACGCTGGGCGCCGAACTCGTCTATGACAAGCACGACAAGCTGGATGCCATCGCTTCGGCGCGCTTCCGCATGCCGCTCTATGCCGGCCGGGTCGAGGCCGGAGACGATCGCGCCTCGCGCCTGACGCCGATCCGCGAGCGCATGGGCGAGGGCGTGCGCCGCGACAAGGGCATCCGCGCCGGCACCCGCACCCGCTCGTCGGCACAGGCCGCCATTCCGGTGGTCAACCCGACCACCGGCCGCAGCTATGGCGGCATCTATTATGCCGACAGCACCGGCGGCGGCACCGGCGGCTTCCTCGATCCGACCAGCCTGTCCGCCGCGCTCGCCAGCGCCGGCGCCGACGGCATCGTCGTGGTGCTCGGCGACAACGGCACCGTCACCACCTCCGGCGTGACACTGCAATCCGGCCAGGTGCTGGTCGGCGGCGGCCAGAGCGTCGCCGTGCGCCTGTCCAGCGGCCTCACCACGAATTTCCTGACCTCGGGCAGCGCCGGCACCATCGACGGCGATCCCGGCGTGACCACCGTGACCCTGGCCGACAACGTCCTCATCCAGGGACTGACGCTGCAGGGCGGCACGACGGTGATCGCCGGTAACAACGTCGCCAATGTCCGGCTGTCGAACCTGGCGATCGAGAACGCCGTCGACGGCGTGCGCATCACCGGCGCGACCGGCGCCTCGCTGAGCAACCTCACCTTCAGCGGCATCACCGGCACGTCGGTCTTCCTGAACAACCAGTCGGCGACCCTCTCGAACATCACCATCGACGGCGGCACCAACGGCGTCTCGATCGCCAACAACAGCGGCACGACGAGCCTTTCGACGATCAACATCTCCAATGTCACCGGGGATGCGCTGTCCTTCGCCAACAATGGCGGCGTCATCAATGTGAGCAACCTGACCGCCACCAACACCGGCAATGACGGTGTGGTGATCACCGGCGGCGGGTCCTTCGCCTTCACCGGAACGACGGTGATCGACGGCCTCGGCGCGGGCACGACCAGCGACGGGTTCGACCTCACCGGCACCACCGGCGCGACGATCTCGACAGGCGCCGTCGCGATCACCGGCCTTGGGTCGGGGACGGGCCTGAACCTTGCCGGCGGCGATGCGACGGTGACGATGGCAAGCCTCGACGTGACCGGCACCGATGCGGCCGGCTCGCGCGGCATCGACATCTCCGGCACGCAGAACGGCCGCGCGGTCACCATCACCAATGGCGGCACCATCTCGGGCGTCGACACCGGCATCGTGCTCGGCAGCAACGGCGCGGCAGGTGCGGCCCCCAGCGCCACCTTCACCTTCGGCGGCGGCAGCGTCTCCGGCAACACCTATGCGCTGGACGGCATCGGCGTCGTTGCCGGCAACGGCTCCTATGCCTTCGGCTCGACCGCCTTCACCGGCGGCTTCAACTTCGCCGTCAGCCTCTCCAACAACTACTATGTCGCCGCCACCGCCACCGGCACCGGCGACGGCTCCAGCGCCGACAACCGCGCCTCCATCGCCACCGCCATCGCCCAGGCCAGCAGCCTCGGCGCCGTCAACTTCATCCTGATCAATGACGGCTCGGCGATCGACACCGCCGGCCTCACCTTCACGCTGGACGACGGCCAGACCATCGACACGTTCGGCGAGGGCCGCTCCTTCACCGAGGCCGGCCTCGTCATCCCGGTCAACATCACCGGCGCCAACCTGCCGGCCGGCGGCATCGCCATCACCGATCCGACGGGCCTGGGCGCGGCGACGCTGACCAACTCCTCCGGCGCGGTGGCGACCCTGTCGCTCGCCAACGGCAACGCCATCCGCAACATCCTCATCGGCAGTTCCGCCGGCAACGCCATCTCCGGCTCCGGCATCGCCGGCCTCACCCTCACCGGCGTCACCGCCACCGCCGGCATCGACCTTGTCAACACAACCGGCGCGGTGACCCTCACAAACCTTGCGATCTCCAACACGACCGGCACCGCCCTGTCGCTGTCGGGCGCCGGCGGCACCGTCACCGGCAGCAATGTCGATATCGCCGGCGGCAGCGCGCTCGCCGTCAGCGGCGGCGATGCGACGATCTCCTTCGACGCCGCCAGTTCGATCGTCAACGGGTCGGGCACCGCCGTCGCCATCACCGGCCGCATCGGCGGCAGCTTCAGCCATTTCGGCGCGATCTCCTCCAACGGCGGCACCGCCTCGGGCATCACCATCTCCGGGGCGACGGGCACCAGCAACGTCACCTTCGGCGGCCAGGTCTCCCTCGGCACCACCACCGCGCTCGGCGGCGGCCTCACCCTCGACAATGCCGGCACCGCCTCCACCATCGCCTTCACCGGCGGGCTCGACATCGTCACCAGCGGCGCGGCCGCCCTCACCGCCAGCGGCGGCGGAACCCTCAACATCACCGGCGGAACACTCTCCGCGACAGGCGGCGCGGCGCTCAACCTCGCCGGAATGGCGGTCGACGTGACGCTCGACCAGGTCAATGCCACCAATTCCAACATGTCCTCGGTGGTGCT
Organism: Stappia sp. P2PMeth1; assembly: GCF_900185735.1. NCBI lineage: Bacteria > Pseudomonadati > Pseudomonadota > Alphaproteobacteria > Hyphomicrobiales > Stappiaceae > Stappia > Stappia sp. P2PMeth1. Next base: position 89,668 of record NZ_FYAW01000019.1, read on the forward strand.
GCAGAATCTCGACGGCTCGTTCTCGGTCAATGGCGGCGTGCTCTCCACCGTCGCCAGCGGCACGTCGTTCAACAGTTTCGACGTCATCCAGAACGACAGCGGCGCCGCCCGCTCGCTGACGCTGTCCGTCGACAACCTGACCATCACTCACGACGCCTCCGGCGCCACCCTGACACCGACCGAGCACGGGCTCGTCGTGACCACGAGCGGCGACGACAGCGCCATCGTCTCGATCTCGAATTCGACGTTCCGGACCGAAGACAGCGGTGTGCGCGTCATCGCCAACAACGGTCTGGCCACGGTCACCAACTTCGCCAACAACACGCTGCTCGGCGACGCCACCTCCTTCGATCCGGCGGTCTTCGGCAATGGCGTGATGTTCCAGGGCGTCACGTTCGACGCCGATCCGTTCACAGCCGGCATCCAGGCCGTCAATGGTGGCACCTTCACCGCCGGCACGCCGGGACAGACGGTTGTCCACGGCATCTTCTTCGACAACACGGCCGGCGCCAATTCCGGCCGGATCGATTTCAGCAACTACACCGTCAATGCGATAACCACCGGCCTGTCGCTGGGATCGGGCAATCCCGGCCTGACAGTCGGGATCGTCGACGGCGACATCTCCGCCGGCACCGTGCGGCTCGGCAGCGGCAGCGGCGTGGCCAATGGCGACATCACCCTGTCGAGCCTGACGCTGAGCTCGGGTCTCAGCGCCAACCAGTATGCCGGCTCCTTCTCGGTCACCGGCGCCACCACCATCACCGCGCCGGAGACCTTCCTGGATCTGGGCGGCGGCAACTTCCTGCGGACGACCACGACGGCGGTCTCGGTCGCCAGTTCCAGCGCCGCCTTCTCGTTCGACACTCTCACCATCGGCACCTCCGGCGCTTCCAACGTCTCGACGGGCGGCGCCACCGTCGGCATCGATCTGAGCAGCAACAGCGGCACCTTCACGGTCGGCGGCACGACAACGATCTCGAACACGGCCGAGGATGCGATCCGCATCACCTCGACCAGCGGCGCGATCAGCTTCGGCCAGACGGTGATCAGCAATCCGTTCGCCGCCTTCATCCCCGCCGGGTCGCCGTTAAATGCGCGCGAAGCGCGGAGCGCAGCCGTCGACATTTCCGGCACGATCGACGGCAACATCTCTTTCGCCAGCCTCGACATCGCACTGAACTCAGGCGACTCGACGGGTCTGGAGATGACCGGGGCAACGCTCAACGCCGCCGTGACGGCCGGCGATTTCGACGTGACCGGCAATGGCTCCGCCGGCACCATCGCGGTCGACCTGCGCGGCGCGCTCGGCGGCGGCACGGTGCAGCTCGGCGACACGGTGGCGGGCGGATCGTCCAGTTCCATCGCCGGCGTCCATACCGGCGTCTTCCTCGACAACACCACCAATCTCGCCTTCACCTTCGGCGATGGCGAGGACACCACCGACACCGGCTCGTCGATCTCGGCGACCGTCGCCATCGACGCCGGCAGCGCCCCGGTGGCCGGCACCTACAATTTCCGTGACATCGCCTTCCAGACGAGCCCCGGCAACGGGTTCGGCCTGGGCCGGGTCTATTTCGTCGACGCCGACGGCGCGGTCGGCGGCGGCGACGGCTCCGGCTCGGACGCCTCCAACCCGATGACCCTGGCGGCTGCGGAGGCCGCGATCGCGGCGGGCGACATCATCGTCTTGATCGACAATGGCATGGCGATCAGCACCGCCGGCAGCAATGCCAATGACACGCTGAACCTGCTCGACAACGTCCAGCTTCTCAGCTTCGGCGACGGAGCGGGCGGCAGCCAGGCGCTCGCGGTCAACATCACCGCGCCCCCGACCATCCTGCTGTCTGCGGCCGGCCTCACCATCGCCGACCCAACCGGCAACGGTGCCGCGACCCTGACCACGACGGCCGGCAACGACATCATCACCCTCGCCTCGACCGGCAACCGCATCTCCGGCGTGATCCTCGAGGGCGGCGGCACGACCACGACGGGTATCCGGACGTCCGGCACATCGACCGGACTGACGGTGGATCAATCGATCATCCGCAACTTTTCCGGTTTCGGCATCTCCATCGGCACGTCCGTTGGCACCGCCATCTCGAATTCCTCCTTCTCGGGCAACGCGGGAGATATCACTCTCGGCAGCGCCTCGGGCACCACCCTCTCTAACCTCGTCTCGACGGGCGCGACCGGAACCTCCCTCTCGCTATCCGGCACGAGCGGCACGACGGCGCTGAGCAACCTGTCGATCACGACGGCGAGCGGCGGTCGCGGCCTGCTGTTCACCAATGCCGGCGGCACGGTCACCGGCACGAATGTCGACATTTCGGGCGGCTCCGCGATCCGCATCTTCGGCGGCAACGCAGCCTATTCGTTCGACGCCGGCAGCACCTGGGACCTGACGGGGGCAACGAGCGGAACCTCCGTGGAGCTTCAGGACCTTGCCGGCGGCAGCTTCGCCCATGCCGGCAGCGTCAGCGCCAGCGGCACGGGGGTCGCGGGCCTCACCGCGAGCGGCGCCTCGGGCGCGCACAGCGTTTCCTTCACCGGCACCGTGGACTTCGGCACCACCAGCAATCGGGTTTCCGTTGGTATCCTGATCAACAACAACGGGCAGGCGGCGGACTATACCTTTGCCGATCTCGACGTCGCCTCGTTCGGCGGGCTCGCGCTGTCGGTGCAGAACGGCGGCACGATCGGGATTGGCGGGGGGACACTGTCCTCCCTCGACAGCGAGACCGTGTCGCTCGCCAACACCGGTATCGGCGCCGGCGGCATTACACTGACCTCGATCGACAGCAGCGATGTCGGTGCCGCCCCGGCGATCGGCCTCGATACCGTTTCGGGCGGCGCCTTCACCGTCACCGGAACCACGACGGTCTCGGGAACGCTCGGAGCCGGGATCCAGATCACCGGCACCTCGTCGGCGGTCGGGTTCGGCACGACGAACATCGCGACATCGTCCGGCTTCGGCCTTCTCCTTGACGGCAATTCCGGCACCGTGGGCTTCGGCGACACGGCCATCGCCATGAGCGGGTCGAGCGGCCGGGCGATCCGCGCCACCGGCGCCAATGGCGCTATCACCTTCGGCGATGTCGACATCACCGGCGTCGGCGCGTCCGGAACCGGCCTCGACCTGTCCGGCGGCACCTTCGACGGCCAGATCACCTTCGCGACGCTCGACATCACCGGCACCGGAGCTGCCGGATCGCGCGGCATCAACCTGACCGGCTATACGAACAGCCAGAACGTGGTGACCACCGGGGCCAGCACGATCCAGAACGTGCAGTTCGGCGTCGACCTGACCAATGCCGATATCGCCGATGGCGTGCGGTTCCAGTTCGGCGACGGTTCGGCGCCGGTGGCGAGCACCATCGACACATCGGCAGTCGGCGGCAACGTCGCCATCGTCACCACCGGCCTCACGGCGACCGGCGAGTACAATTTCGAGGATGTCGACTTCGGAACGAGCAACGTCGCCAACCTGCAGGGCGTCAGCTACTACGTCGTCGGCACCGATGGCAGCGTCGGCCCGGGAGCCGGCAGTTTCCTCACTCCAGGCACCATTGCCGGGGCCGAGGCGTCAGGCGCCTCGGCGATCATCCTCGTCGACAACAGCCGCACCGGCGGCGACGACGGCACCAGCAACCTGATCGACGCGGTGGTGCAGGGCGACGGCACGCTCAACCTCGCCGGCGGCCAGGTGCTGATCGCCATGATCGGCGGAGAGACATTCGACCTTGCAACGCTCGGGCTTTCGGCCGGCGGCGCGCCGGCAAGCCTGAGGCTCACCGGCATCAACACCGGCACCTCGGTGACCGCCTCCGATCCGGCCATCGACAGCGTCCGGCCGATCCTGACGACTTCGGGTGCCAACAACACGGTCGAACTCGCCGGCAATGCGACGCTGCAGAACGTCATCATCGCCAATGCCGGCAGCGGCGCCGGCATCCTGGCGAGCTACGGCGCGGGCTCGGACGCGGCGATCCGATCGAGCACCATCGGCGGGGGTACCGGCGCCTACGCGTTTGACGTCGCCACCACCGCGGGCAGTTCCACGGTGCTTCTCGACGGCGTGACGCTGAACGGCGGGTTGCGCCTCGACGGTACGGCCGGCGGTTCGCTGGCCTTTTCGACGAGCGGCAGCAACACAATCACCAGTTCGCAGACGGCAGCGCTGACGCTCGCCACCGTCGTGGCGGGCGGCAACATCGGCTTCGACCAGATCACCTCGACCGGCGACGCGGCCGGCATGCGTCTCGACGGTGTGTCGGGCGCCGGCAGCATCACCATCCAGAATGCCGCCTTCACACGATCGGGCACCGCCACCGCAGATGTCGTCGCGCTCGCCAACCTCACCACGTCCGGCGCGCTCACCATTTCCAATCTGGACATCGGGTCCACCAGCACCCAGACCTTCGTCGGCCTCGGGACTTCCGGCACGACCACCACGACCCTCAACATCGGCACCGGCGCGAACGGCGTGGTCATCAACAACACCGGCCTCGGCATGGTGTTCACGGGATCACACGGTACGGTGAATGTCGGCACGGCCGGCACGGGACTGCAGATCGCCTCGCGCGGCACGGCGGTGACCTTCGCCTCCGACAGCACCGGCACCTTCGCCCTCGGTCATGCGGGGGCGACCTCGGCGCTCACCGCGACCCCCGCCGCCGGACCGGCCTTCGGCATTGCCTATGCCGGGTCCGACGCGGTCGTGACCGCGACCAATATCGACATCAACGGCACCGGATCGGACGCCGGCGCCCACGGCATCTTCATCCAGGACGACGACGGCGTCGGCTCCTTCACGCTGACCGGGACGAACACCATCGATGCGACCGGCGGCGACGGCGTCTTCATCCAGAATGCCAACGCCACGATCTCGGGTCTGACGCTCGGAGCCAGCAGCCAGATCTCCGGCGGCGGCATCCGCATCGCCAACAGCAATGCGATCGCCAATACCGTATCCCTGTCCGACATCACGATGGGCTCGGGCGGCAATGGCGATACCGGCGACATCGCCGGGTCTGGCCTTGTCGTCTCGTCCGCCGGCGCGGGCACTTTGACCGTCAACCTGACGGGCACCAACGTCATCCGCTCGACCGGCACCGCCTTGCAGGTCGCCGAAACCGGCGCCGGCACGGCCAACAACCTGCTGCTGTCGATCGACAACACGACCTTCGAAACAGGCTCGTCCGCCGCGACCGTGTCGGTCATCGGCCAGAACGTCTCGACGACGGCAAGCTCGATCGGCATCCGCTCGTTCGCCAACAACACGGTGATCGGCAACGGCACCGGCGGCGGCATCCGCTTCGAGAAGGTCGACTTCGACAGCGACGGCGCGGGCGCGGCGGTTGCCGCCGGCACGCTGAATGTCGGCCAGGGCACGGGCAACCGGGTTGCGGGCAACGGCCTGTCGCTGATCGACACGACCGGCGAACTCGGCTTCACCACGCTCAACATCTTCAACGACGGCGGCACCGGCCTTGAGGTCGACACCAAGACCAATGGCTTCAACACCGTCTTCACGCTGAATGGCGGCGGCTCCGGCACGGTCGACACGACGAACGGCACCGCGCTGTTCCTCGACCCGCTGACCATGAACCTGACCTTCGGCACGGTGAACTCGACCAATGCAAGCGGCTCGGGCGTCTATGTCGAGGGCGGCAATGCGACAGCGGCCGGCAACAACGCACTGACCATCGGCACGCTGAACGTCACCAACTCGACCACTGCCGGCTTGCTGATCACCAATTCGGTCGGCACGTTCAGCATCGGCGCCACGGTCATCAACAATGCCGGCACGGCCGGCGGCGGTGTCGACATCGACGTGACCAATGGCGACACGCTGAACCTCACCTTCACCGGCGATCTCGCCATCACCACGAGTTCCGGCACCGGTCTCGACGTGCAGAGTTCCGGCGGCTCGACCGTGACGCTGCGGACCGCGGCGGCCGCCACCACATCGATCACCACCGACACCGGCCGTCTGATCAATGCGGAAAACCTGTTGGCCGGCGTCGGCGGCATCAATTTCGACACGCTCACCGCGTCCGGCACGGTTGCCGGCCACGCTATCTCGCTCGACCTCGATGCCGGCGCCTTTTCCGGCGGCACCCTGTCGGTCGCCGGCACCACGGGCGGACACGGCGTCCTTCTCGGCGGCACCGGCGGAACCGTTGCCTTCGACAGCGCGACCATCGCCAATGTCGCGAACAGCTTCTTCGGCGTGTCCAGCACGCATGCGGGCACCGTCACCTTCACGACGGTCGGCATCTCCGGCAGCCAGAACGGCATCTACACCTATGGCGACGGCGCGGTGAGCGTCAACGGCGGCACGGTCAACGTCGCGGGCGGCCGGGGCGTGTGGATCAATGGCGGCGGCGGGGCGATCAGCATTGCCGCCGCCATCACCCAGAGCGGCGTCGGCGAGGCCGTCTATGTCGTGTCGCGAACCGGCTCTACGGCCGCGCTCTCCGGCGACATCACATTTACCGGCAGCGGCGCGACCGGCATCAATGTCGAGAGCAACACCGGCGGAACGATCACCTTCTCCGGTCTCGGCACGCTGGCGACCGGCGCCAATACGGCTGTCCGGTTGCTCAACAACACCGGCGCCACCGTCAACTTCACCGGCGCTCTCGACATCGACACCACCTCCGGCGCCGGCTTCTCGGCCTCGGGCGGGGGCACCATAACGGTGTCCAATTCCGCCAACACGATCGATACGGCGACCGGGCAGGCGATCCTGATCGACGGCATGACCATCGGCGCATCGGGTGTCGCGTTCAACACGGTCACTCAGACCGGAACGTCGACCAGCGACGTGATCCAGCTTACCAGCGTCGGCGGCGCGGGCACCTTCTCGGTCGCCACCTCCAGCATCAACAGGACCACCGGCAGCGGCCTCCGCGTTTTCGGATCCTCGGCCGCCGTCTCGCTCGGCACGTTCGACCTCGGCTCGGCCTCCAACGCCGACAACGCCGCCTACGGCATTCACCTCAACGACAACTCCGGCAGCTTCACCGTCACCGGCAACGTCAACATCATCAATCCGACGCTGCGCGGCGTTAACATCACCGACGCGCAAGCCAGCTTTATCGCGAATTTCCAGGGCCAGACCGAGGTCCGCAACTCCACGAATGCCTCAGCGACGGTGGGCGCCGGCTTCGTGCTGCTGGGCAACCATTCCAGCTCGTCTGTCACGTTCGCCAATCTGGTTTACAACGACGAACAGCGCGGCGCGGGGGCGGCGGGCGGCCGGGCACTGGTCAGCAATGGCGGCACCCTTGCCATCGCCACCGGATCCCTGGTCACCAACAACGCGCTCGGCAACGACACCTATGCCGTCGACATCAGCGGCACGACGGCGGGTGCGGGCGGGATCAACTTCGGCAACGTCACGATCGACCACGACGATAGCGGCGAGTCCGGCGGCGGTCTCCGCCTGATCGACAACACCGGCAGCTTCACCTTCGGCTCGATCAACCGGATTGCCACCAACAATGGGGCCGGCATTCTCGCGAGCAATACCGGCACGCTCAATATCGGCACGACGAGCGCCGGCAGTATCGAAGCCAACAACCGCGCCGCGCTCGACATCAGCAGCACCACGCTGAACCTCACTGCGACCAATGTCAGCTCGACGAACAGCACCGGCACCGGCATGGCCTTCAACACCGTCGGCGGCACGGTGAACCTGACCGGCAACATAACCCTCACCGGGTCCGCCTCGACCGGCCTGTCGATCGCCAACAGCGCCGCCAACGCCGCTTTCACCTTCTCCGGCTCGAACAACACCATCTCCAGCGGAGCCCAGACCGGCATTTCGCTGTCTGGCAACAATGCCACGTCCACGGTCAGCTTCACCACCGGCACGCTCGCCATCACCACGACGAGCGGCGTGGCGATCCAGGGTGCCGGCACCAACGGCACGGTCAGCTTCAACGATGTGGACGTCACCGGCCTGACCAGCGGTACGGGCCTCAGGCTCACCAGCACCTATCGCGGCGCGATGACGTTCAACACGCTGGACATCACCGGCACCGGCGGCGTCGGCTCGAAGGGCATCGATCTTGCCGGCTATGCCAACAACGCCGATGTGGTCATCGCCAATCCGAGCGCGATCCACAACGTCCAGACCGGCATCGACCTGACCAACGCCAATATCGCGGACGGCGTGCGGTTCCAGTATGGCGACGGTTCGGCACCCGTGGCCAGCACCATCGACACCACCGGCTTCGCGGTGGTCACGACGGGCATGGCCGCGACCGGCACGTTCGACCTGGAGGATGTGGCCTTCGGCTCGATCCTCGGCACGACGGACATCTCCAACCTGCAGGGCGGAGCGAGCTACTTCGTCGTCGGCAGCAGCCAAACCAGCGGCGCCGGCACCTTCGCCGACCCGGGCACGCTCGCGGAAGCGCTCGCCTCGGGCCAGGACATCATCGTGCTGATCGACGAGACCGCGAACACCACCCAGGACACGATCAATCTGGGATCCGGGTCGTTGACCCTGCCGGACGGCCGGGGCCTGATCTCGCTGGCCAATGGCCAGAGCGTCGACGTCACCACGCTCGGCTTCGCCGGCGGCGGCGGCGCGCCGGCGAACCTGCTGCTGACCGGAATCTCCGGAGGTTCGGCGGTCATCACGGCAACGGGCGGCACGATCGACAGCGTGCGTCCGATCCTCACCTCGTCCAATGCCACGGCAACGGTGCTGCTTGGCGGCTCCGCCGCGTTCTACCAGGTGGAGATCGTCAACACCGGCGCCGCGGGAGCACAACCGGCAGCGGCGATTCGCGGCGTCTTCGCCGCCGGTTCGCATACCCTGCGGCTCCAGAACAGCACTCTGCGCGGTAATGGTACCGGCACGCAGGTCGTGCTCGATATCAATGCCACCGGCGGAGAAGTCGCCTTCAACGTCACCGGCAACACTTTCCATAGAAGCAACAACGGTGGCTATCTCTCCCGTTTCCAGACCTCGTCCGGCGGCAGCCTGCAAGGCACGATCAGCGGCAATACCATGTCGAGCAGCGCCACGGTGAACGCCATCTACATCGGTGTGGCGAGCGGCAACAACGCCCTGACGATCCAGAACAACACCATCACCCTCAGCAACGGTGCCGGCATCGCTGCCCAGTTGGATGGCAGTACGGCACGTCTCGACCTCGCCATCCTCGGCAACACAATCAGCGCGAACAGCGGCAATAGCGTCCAGGTGGAAAACCTCGGCTCGGGCTCGGCAACGGTCTGCGTCAACATTGCGAACAATACGTTCGTGACCACCCCCAGCGACTACTTCGACATCGTCATCGCGAACACCGCCACATTCCATGTCCAGGGCCTCGGTGCGACCGATGCCACCGCGCCGGACTTCGATCCAAATAGCCAACCCGTCGAAACTTACCTGTCGGGGCAGCAAACCTCGGCCCCCTCGGGCACGATCGTGAACCCCTACACGTCGACCCAGCCGTTCACCGCGGGCACCTGCAACCTGCCCACCGGCCCCTGATCCAGGCGGCTCACCGCCGCCGCCCGCGCGGCGGCGGCATGACCTCGAAGGCCGTCCGTTCGGAACAGGACGAAGACCGCGCCGCAGGCATGACCACAAATGCAATCGAACAGCAGAAAAATCTATTTTTGGTTGTAAAATTCCCCTCAAAGTCAACTTTTCTCGCAGAAAATGAAGTTTTATTAGCGCTTGATATCTATCGTAAATTGTAACAGGATCGGCGCATAGTTTTTGGCCGGGGCTTTTTCAGAGATTTTCATTCCCGGTCGCGGCTCGCGACACCCATAGGCGCCTGGGAGGGCGGAATGTCAGAACCGTTTCTTGCGGAAATCAAGATCTTGAGCTTCAACTATCCGCCAAAGGGATGGGCCTTCTGCAACGGTCAGCTTCTGCCGATCAACCAGAATCAGGCCCTGTTCGCTCTGCTCGGGGTCACGTATGGCGGCAATGGCGTCACTAATTTCGCCCTGCCGGACCTGCGCGGTCGCGTGCCGATTCACACCGGCGCCGGGCATGCCCTTGGCGAACCTGCCGGCCAGACGACCCATACGCTGACCATCACCGAGATGCCGCAGCACACCCACTTCGCCGAGGGATCCGGCGCGAGCGTAAACACCGCCACACCGACCGGAAACTACCTCGGCGAGAACCCCGCACTGCTCTACGGGCCATTCGCGGAGGCGGTCACAATGAAGGCGACCAGCCTTGCAAGCGTCGGCGGCAGCCAGCCGCACCAGAACATGCAGCCGTTTCTGACGCTGAATTTCTGCATCGCGCTGCAGGGCATCTTCCCGTCTCACAACTGATCCACGTTGTCTCGACAGAACGAGGAGAATCCTCATGTCCGATCCCTACGTTGGCGAGATCCGCATGTTCGGCGGCAATTTCGCGCCTCTCGGCTGGGAGTTCTGCAACGGCCAGCTCCTGTCCATTTCCGAAAACGAGGTGCTCTACAACCTGATCGGCACCACCTATGGCGGCGACGGCCAGACCACTTTCGCCCTGCCGGACCTGCGCGGCCGCCTGCCGCAGCATTTCGGCCAGGGTCCCGGCCTGCCGGACTATGCCCTGGCGGAGATCGGCGGATCCGAACAGGTCACGCTGACCACCCAGCAGATGCCGAACCACACGCATCCGCTGCTGGCCAGCGGGGCGGCCGGCACGCAAGCCTCGCCGCAGGCCCATGTGCTGGCAACAAGCCCGGCCGGCAACTCCTATTTCTCCTCCCAGAGCGCGCCGCCGCTGGTGCAACTGGCGGCCAACTCGATCCTGCCGGTGGGCGGCAACCAGCCACACGACAACATGGCGCCGTATCTCGCCGTCAGCTTCATCATCTCGCTCTACGGCGTCTATCCCTCGCCGGCCTGAGAGGTTCCCCATGTCCGACCCTTTCGTTGCGGAAATCCGTATCTTCGCCGGCAACTTCGCCCCCAAGAACTGGGCGTTCTGCAATGGCCAGATCATGCCGATCTCGCAGAACACCGCGCTGTTCTCTCTGCTGGGAACCACCTATGGCGGCGATGGCAAGACAACCTATGCCCTCCCCGACCTGCAGGGCCGCTCGCCCATGCAGCACGGACAGGGACCGGGGCTGACGTTCCGCGCGCTCGGCGAGTCCGCCGGCACCCCGACCGTGACGCTGCTCCAGACCGAAATGCCGCACCACACCCATGCGCTGCAGGCGGTGGCATCCGGCCCCCTCAGTGGAGCCAACAGCCTTTCGCCGGAAGGCAACCTGCTGTCTGCACGAAGCGGCGTCGCCCAGTACACGGAAACCTCCACACCGCCGGAGTCCATGGCGCCGCAGATGGTGGCGATGCAGGGTGGCAGCTCGCCGCACAACAACATGCAGCCGTATCTGACGCTGAACTTCATCATCGCGCTGTACGGCATCTTCCCGCCGCGTCCGTGAGGGCGAGGCAGGCGAGCACGCAGGACCGCGCAAGATGAGCGAGCAGACCCCGGTCCCGGACGAGCGCCCTCGCCCGGGCTCCACCGGCAAGTCGAGCGTGTCCGGCGTCGCCGTACCGGAGAGCCTCGGCCCGTCCGCCCCTCCTGCCCGGACGGGGTCTGCGAACCTTCCTGACCTGCCGCGCGCACGGGAACGGGGGCTGGGCTTCCGACGGATGCGGGAGGCCGACGACCTGCCGTTCCTGTTTCGCCTCTATGCCTCGACGCGGGAGGAGGAGCTTGCCCCGGTGCCATGGAGCGCGGAACAGAAGCAGGCCTTTCTCGCCCAGCAGTTCCAGGCCCAGCACAGCCATTACATGCGGTATTTTCCCGGCAGCGACTGGCTGATCGCGGAAGTCTCGGGCGGGCCCGTCGGCCGGCTCTATCTCGACACGCGGGACAGTGAGATCCGCATCATCGACATCGCCCTGATGCCGGACCAGCGCGGCCAGGGGCTGGGTCGGGCGATGCTGGAGGACGTGCTGGCCCTCGCCGCCGCTGGCGGGCGGAGCGTCAGCATCCATGTGGAGCAGTTCAATCCGGCGATGCGGCTCTACCTGCGCCTCGGCTTCGTCACGTCCGGCGAGGCCGGGGTCTATCAACTGATGCGCTGGTCGCCGCCGCGCGATCCGCTTTCCGGCCCCGTGATCGACACCGAGACCGGATCGCCGGCTTGACCGCTGCGGTCAGGTGAAGACGGCCTCATAGAGGCGCCCCTGCGCATCATGGCCGACCGGCACCAGGAAGAGGTCGAGAGCCGCCTGCCGGCCGCTGTCCGGCAGGCCGACCTCCAGCCGGTGAATCGCCTGTTCGACAAACGGCGTGGCCGGGCCGCGAAAGACAACGGAGAAGGCGCCGCCCGCGCGCAAGCCGGCTCCGCTGCCCATCTGGCGAACCTCCTCGATCGACAGATCGACCGTGCCATTGGCCGCGACCAGCAGGATCGGCTCCTGCCGCATCGCCTCGAAATCGGTCCTGGTTACCGTCGCAAGATCCAGCATGTCGGTCATCCGTCCCCCGTTGCGGCATCGGCCCTTGGCATCGTGAAAGACGCAGGACGATCCAGTGTGGTGACTTTGAAAGTCGCCTCGTTCTGCCAGCGCTCCTCGGAGCCTAATTCAAACTCCAAAACCACATTAGAAACATAAGCTTGCTCGACACTCTTTTCGACTCTGAAGTTCGCACGGGACCGGCAAGACAACTAGTGCCCCTCTCCGTTGCCCGTGACCGGACGGCGCCGCAATCTCGGCACGGGGAACCGGCCGAAGCCGAGATCGATGACCCGGGCGCCGGGGCTGCGAGCGGCGGTGGCCGGTTGCGCGGGCGTGGACAGCACATCGCCGCTGCGGATCGCGGCCAGCGTTGCCTCGACCACCGGGGCGAAACCACCCTGGTTGAGCGCGCCCAGCATCAGCAGCGTGTTCGCCGCCGCGCCGTCGAAGGCCCAACTGCAACCGACGAAATCGCAGCCCTCCAGCACCGGCAGAGGGCCGCCCTCATAGCGCATCCGGCAGTCGCGAAAGACGCAGGCCCGATAGGCCACGCCATCGAGGCGGATGTCCTCGCCGCTGAAGGTCACGCCCTGGTGGCTTTCGCCAAGTGTCGCCATGGTTTCCCGATCTTCCCCAACGCCGCGCGCGGAGGCCGACTCCGTCGGCACTCGCGCTTATTGAAGGCCGGATGGTATGGTCTAGGCAACCAGCCGTTGGACTTGTACAAGAAATTCGCCGTCCGGTCGTCGACGGGGCAGCAACCATTCATCACAAATGCATAATCGAGGACGGACCATTATGACCAGCACCCAAGCCGACACGGACACGCCGCGCCCGGCGTCGGGAGGGCCGTCCGCGCTGCCGCTGTTCTACAGCCGCCCGGAAGCCCTCAGGGCCGACCGCCACGGCGACCTCGGCATCGCTCTTGCGCCGGATTACCGGTTCGCCGCCCGCACCCATGCCGTTCCCCTCAATGCCATCGAATTCGGCGTCGCCGCGCGCCATTATCCGATCGTCTTCGCCGCCGGCACCACCCCGCCGGCCGCCGTCGCCGTGCTCGGTCTGCGGCAGGACCGCAACCTCTTCGTCGACGGCGAGGGGGCCTGGGCAGCGGACACCTACATTCCCTCCTATGTGCGCCGCTATCCGTTCATCCTGGCGCGCAATGACGAGGCGAGCGAGTTCGCCCTGTGCATCGACGCAGCCAGCGACAAGATCGCCGCCGACGGGGAGACCCGGTTTTTCGAGGGCGCCGAGCCGACCGAGGCGACGCGCAAGGCGCTCGACTTCTGCGCCGCGTTCCAGCGCGAGAGCCGCGAGAGCGAGGCCTTGATGCGCCAGATCGCCGAGCACGACCTGTTCGCCCCCAATGCCGGCCGCTTCACCCTGCCGGGCGGCGAGGTGCTCAATGTCAACGACTTCAGCATCATCGACGAGACCCGCGTCAACGCCCTGTCCGACCAGGCCTTCCTCGATCTGCGCAAGAGCGGCGCCCTGCCGGTGATCTACGCGCATCTGTGGTCGATGCGGAACTGGGCGGACCTGGTCCGGCGTACGGCCGAGGCTTGAGCTTCGCCTCCACCCTGACGCGCAACGGGCGGGCCCATCGGCCTGCCCGTTGTTCGTTTCCCCGGCAGACCCCCGCCCGCCGGGCCTTTGGCCACCGCGCCGGGCAGCCGCTCAGCCGCCGAGCTGGCCATAGGCGGCGGTGAAGCCGATCAGCGTCACCGGGATCGCCAGATCCTGCTGCTGCGCGGTCTTGAAGGCGACGATCAGGCGCTGCCCCTTCTTCAGCGAGGCCAGCAACTCGTCGCTGATCGCCGTGCCGGCATAGGCGCCATTGGCGTCGCTGGTCTGGATCGCCATCGCCACCGGCTCGCCCTCGTCGACCTGGATCTGCGTGCCGGTCGGCAGGAAAACGCCGTGCGGCAGCGCCAGCACCAGCGCATGGTTGGGGGCGCCCTCGCGCGGTTCGACGACAACGGTCAGCAGGCGCTGCCCGCTGTCCTGCATGACGATGTTCTGCAGCGCCCGGCAGCGCTTCGGCGCCGTCTCCGTCGCCTCCGAGCACTGCACCACCCAGTTCGGCGCCGCCGCGCCGCCCTCAGCCGGTTTCGGCGCGGCATCCTGCCCGGCGGCCGTGCCGAAGCTTGCGCCCAGGATCAATCCGGCCAATGCGGCACGACGAAAACCGGAAACGGAATGACGAAAAGAAAAGGACATGAGCGGATTTTCCATGACGTAGGAATGCCTGTGCGATGTGCCGGTTGCAATCAGCGCGCGATCCTAACCCATCGCTGCGGAAAGTGAAGCGGCTGTTGGCCGATCTCCGGCCTCCCGGCCATGGCTGCGCCTGCGGAGGCCGGTCACCCGGGCGAAAAGCTGCCGCTAGGGAAGAAGTACATATCGCGATGCACAATAAAAAGCCGCCGGTCGCAATGGCTTAAGCGGGCTCTCTATCATGCAATCCTGACGTTCAATCCACAATCATGAGGTTTCAATCAGTTTTTAACTGCTGGTTCCTAACCTGCGACAAACAAAGGACAGACGGGGATCTTGGGGGCACATGGCGGCATTCGGCTCAAGGCTTCGACAGCCTATCCTGGCTTGCGCCGCAGCGCTGGCGGTGCTGTCCGCAGGGATCGCACAGGCGTCTGCGAGCGAGACGGCGGCACTGACTTCGCTGCACCGCACCCTGGACCTGGTCTGGCTGCTGGTCGCCGCCGGCCTGGTGCTGCTGATGCAGGTCGGTTTCCTGCTGGTGGAAGCGGGAACGGTGCGTTCGAAGAACGCGATCAACGTCGCCCAGAAGAACCTCCTGGACTTCACATTCTCCGTGCTGGTCTTTGCGGCCGTCGGCTTCATGGTCGCCTTCGGGCCCACATCCAGCGTCGGGATCGGCTTCGATCCGGCCATGCTGCTGCTCGGCGGGCTGGATTCCTGGGGTCTTGCCTTCTTCGTCTTCCAGGTGATGTTCTGCGGCACGGCGGCGACCATCGTCTCCGGCGCGGTTGCCGAGCGGATGCCGCTGGCAGCCTATGTCGCCTGCTCCGTCTTCATCGCCGGCCTGGTCTATCCGGTCTTCGCCCACTGGGCCTGGGGCAATGCGCTCGTCAAAAATCCCGGCGCCTTCCTGGGCAATGCCGGCTTCGTCGATTTCGCCGGCTCCACCGTCGTGCATGGCACCGGCGCGTGGATCGCGCTGGCGGCCTGCCTCGTCATCGGTCCGCGCATCGGGCGCTTCGACGCCGAAGGCCGGCCGGTGCGCTTCCAGGGGCACAGCCCGGTGCTGGCGACCGCCGGCGCCTTGCTGCTGTTTGTCGGCTGGATCGGCTTCAATGGCGGCTCGACGCTGAAGGCATCCCCGGACATTGCCCATGTCATCGCCAACACCGTGCTGGCCGCCGCCGCCGGCACCTGCGCCGGCTATCTGACCGCCTGGGCGCGGGAGGGGGTTCTGCTGCCCGCAAAGGCTTTCTCGGGGATGATCGGCGGGCTTGTCGCGGTCACCGCCGGCTGCATGGTGCTGGAGCCGCAAGGGGCGCTGGTCATCGGCATTGCCGGCGGCTTTGCCGCGGTCGCCGGCATCTCTGTCCTTGAGCGGCAGTTCCGGATAGACGACGCGGTCGGCGCCATCAGCGTGCATGGCATTGCCGGCGTGGTCGGCACGCTCGGCCTCGCCCTGCTGGCCCCGGTCGCGAACCTGCCGACCGGCGACCGGCTGGCACAGCTTGCCGTGCAGGCGGGCGGCGCGGCGCTCAACTTCGCCTTCGCCTTCACTCTTGGCCTGATCTTCTTCCTGGTCCTGAAGCGGGGCGTCGCCCTGCGCATCGACCACGACGGCGAGATCCGCGGCCTCAACGAGGCCGAGCACGGCACCCGGCTCGGCATCGGCCATGTCGAGGATGCCGTCGGCCGGCTCGTCGAGGGGCGGGCCGATCTCAGCCTGCGCTTAGCCGTGGAGCCGGGCGACGAGGCGGAGCGGATGAGCAGGCTGTTCAACCGTCTGATGGAGTCGATCCAGAACGAGGAACGGGCGCGCGGCCGCGAGGCGGAGTTGCGCCGCGCGGAGGAGGAGGCGGAACGGCTCACCGCGCTTGCCAATGCCACCTTCGAGGCGATCGTCATTTCGGTACGCGGCACGATCATCGACGGCAACCACGCGCTGGAGGAACTCACCGGCCGATCGCTGGACGAGCTCAAGGGCAGCGCGATCCTCGACCATGTCATCGAGGAGGACCGCGAGCGGGTGCGGCACCAACTCGCCCTGAGCGAAAGCGGTCCCAACGAGTTGCGCATCGTTCATGTCGACGGCAGCCTCGTCCCGGTGGAGGTGCGCGCCCGCGAAGTGATCTATCGGGGCGAGCGCACCCGGGTATCGGCCATTGTCGACCTGCGCGACCGCAAGAAGGCGGAGCAGCACATCCGCCACCTCGCCCAGCACGATCCGCTCACCGACCTGCCCAACCGGACGGTCTTTTCCGAGCGGCTGTCGGCGGTGCTGGCGGAGGCGCGGCGGCGCGGGGGATCCGCCGCGGTGCTGATGATCGACCTCGATCGGTTCAAGGAAATCAACGACGTTCACGGTCATCTCGCCGGAGACCGGGTGATCCGCGTCACCGCCGACCGGCTGAAGGCGATGGTGCCGGGTACCGACACCGTGTCGCGGCTCGGCGGCGACGAATTCGCCGTCATCCAGCACCAGATCGCCTTCGCCAACCAGGCAGCCGACCTCGCGCACCGGATCGTCCATGTCCTGTCGCAGCCCATCGATTGCGGCAACGGCTTGACGCTGCGCAGCGGCGCCAGCATCGGCATCGCCGTCAGCCCGCTGCATGGTGACGACGCGGAGATCATCGTCTCGCGCGCGGACACCGCACTGTACAAGGCCAAGAGCCTCGGCCGAAACACCTATTGCCTGTTCGAGGACGGCATGGACGCGGTGCTGCGCAAGCGCCGGCTGCTGGAGGCGGATCTGACCCTCGCCGTCGAGCGGGAGGAGTTCGAACTCCACCTGCAGCCGCGGCTCGACCTCAGGAGCAACGGCATCGGCAGCTACGAGGCGCTGATCCGCTGGCATCACCCGGAAAAGGGGATGATCAGCCCGAACGACTTCATTCCCGTCGCCGAGCAGTCGGGCCGCATCATCGCCATCGGCGAGTGGGTGTTGCGCCAGGCCTGCGCCATCGCCTGCGCCCATCCCGAGATCCCGCGCATCAGCGTCAATGTCAGCCCGCTGCAGTTCCGCGAGAAGCACTTCGTCGAGACGGTGCGCGAGGTGCTGGAAACGGCCGGGCTTGCCGCCAGCCGGCTGGAACTCGAAGTCACCGAGAACGTGCTGATCGACGACGACCGGCGGGCGCTGCAGATCCTTACCGCGCTCAAATCGCTGGGCGTGCGCATCGCCCTCGACGATTTCGGCACCGGCTACTCGTCGCTCGGCTATCTGTCGCGCTTCCCCTTCGACGTCATCAAGATCGACCGGTCCTTCATCCGCGCCATGCGCAAGACGCCGAGCGCACGCTCCATCGTCGAGACCATCGTCCGGCTCGGCGACGCGCTCGGCATGAGCGTGGTGGCCGAGGGCGTCGAGGAGGCGGACGAATTGCGGGTGCTGGCGGAGGAAGGCTGCAACGAGGTGCAGGGCTATCTGATCGGCCGGCCGGCGCCCCTGTCCGAGTTGCAGACGCGGCTCGACCCGACGACCGTGGCGCTGCTCGTCGCCATGCGCTGCGCCGACCCGGCGGACGATGTCCGCGAGCGGGCGGCGCCAGTGCTGCGCAGCACGGCCGGCCGCATGCGGGAGATGCTCGGGCCGCGCGCGCCGCATCCCTCCCGCCGCCGCCCCCTGCAGGTCCGCGGCAGCGATTGACGCCCCCGGGACCCGATCTTCCCTCCGTGCTGCGGCGCAAAAAGCGGTTGCATCCGCCGTTGGAAAATATATATCCATCCGGTTGGAAAAACCGAGGCTGGAATGGGACGCAAGCGGACAATCAAGCGCGACACCGTGCTCGACGCGGCCGAACAGGTCGTGATCCGGGACGGCGCGGCGCGCCTGACGCTTGATGCGGTGGCCTGCGAGGCCGGCATCAGCAAGGCCAGCGTCCTTTACGACTACAAGACCAAACAGGCCCTGATCAAAGCGGTCGTCGAACGGCGGGTGGCCGCGCATACAAGCTGCGAGCAGGCACTGGCGGAGAGCTTTTCCGGCGATCCGGACGCGGCAATCCGCAGCCGTATCGAGGTGGCCTCGCACCTGCTCACCGAGGAGGACCGGGCGGTGGCGCTCGGCCTGCTCGCCTCGCTCGCCCAGGACGCCGACCTGCGCGAGCCGATCGCGCGGACCTATGGTCAGCGCATCGCCCAGATCACCGGCACCTCGCGCAGTCCGCGCGGGGCGCTGCTTGCCTTTCTCGCCCTCGAGGGACTGATGTCGCTCGAATGGCTCGGACTGCACAACTGGGCGCCGGAAGAACGCGCTAGAATCATTGCCGAAATTGGCTGGCTCGTGGACCAGGTTCCCGCGCCCGCCCCCTCACCCTCCTCTTCCCCCGAGAGGTCGACCCGATGACATCCAGACTGACTGCCGTGATCCTTGCCGCCGCGCTGCTGGCCGGCTGCAACGACGTTGCCAGCAAGAACCAGGCGGGCGCTCCCGCCATGCCGCCGACCGGCGTGAGTTTCGTCGAACTCGCGGCCGAAACGCTGCCGATTACCAACGAGTTGCCGGGACGCATCGCCCCGACGCGGATCGCCGAGGTGCGCCCGCGCGTCTCCGGCATCCTGGTCGAGCGGGTGTTCGAGCAGGGCAGTATCGTCCAGGAGGGCGACGTGCTCTATCGCATTGATCCCGAACCGTTTCGCGTCCAGGTGGCGAGCGCGCGGGCGACGCTGCAGCGCGCCCAGGCGGTGCAGTTGCAGGCCCGCCAGGACGCGGACCGGCAGAAGGAACTGCATGAGCGCCGGGTGACCAGCGTGCAGGCGCGCGACAACGCCATCGCCGCCCTCGCCCAGGCCGACGCGGATGTCGCCATCGCCCAGGCCGGTCTCGACGCGGCCGAGCTCAACCTGCATTTCTCGGAAGTGCGGGCGCCGATCTCCGGGCGCATCGGCCGGGCATTGCTGACCGAGGGCGCGCTGGTCGATTCCTCCAGCGGCGTGCTCGCGACGATCCAGCAGCTCGACCCGGTCTACGCCGATTTCACTCAATCCGCCAATCAGTTGCTGAGCCTGCGCCGGTCGCTGCAGGTCGGCGCGCTGACCGGTCCGCGCGCCGGCGAGGCCGCCGTTCGGCTCAAGCTGGATGATGGACAAGAATATCCGCAAAAGGGCCGGCTGCTGTTTTCCGAGGCCGCGGTCGACACGACGACGGGCCAGATCACCCTGCGCGGCGAGTTCCCCAATCCGGACGGCGACCTGCTGCCGGGCATGTATGTCCGGGTCTTGATCGAGCAGGGTATCGAGGAAAACGCCGTTGCCGTGCCGCAGCAGGCGGTGCAGCGCAACGCCGGCGGCCAGGCCCAGGTCTATGTGGTCGGCGCCGAGGACAAGGCGGAGCTGCGCTCCGTCGAGACCGGCCGCATCGTCGGCACCCGCTGGGTCATCACCAAGGGCCTGGCGCCCGGGGACAAGGTGATCGTCGAGGGCTTCCAGAAGCTGCGCCCCGGCGCGCCCGTCGCGGCGACGCCCTGGCAGGGCGCCCAGAAGACGGCCGAAGTCGCGGCCAACTAACCCGTCGGGACGGCCGGCCCGCCAGGGCCGCCCCGCCCCGTCCTGACGCAACGGCCCACCCGTGGCCGCCGGCGCCCTCCCGCGCCGCCCGCGGGCCGGTCCCACAGGATCTGATCTGATGCCGTCCTTTTTCATCAACCGGCCGGTCTTCGCCTGGGTCATCGCCATCTTCATCACGCTTGCCGGCGTGATCGCGATCCCCTTCCTGCCCGTCGCCCAGTATCCGAACGTCGCGCCGCCGCAGATCTCCATCTCGACCAACTATCCGGGCGTTGCGCCGGAAGACGCCTATCTCAGCGTCACGCGGCCCATCGAGGAGGAGCTGAACGGCGTCGACCGCCTGATCTATTTCGAGTCCACCTCCGACAGTTCGGGCCGGATCTCGATCACCGCCACCTTCCAGCCGGGCACCAACGTGTCGCAGGCCTCGGTCGACGTGCAGAACGCGGTGCGCCGCGTCGAGCCGCGCCTTCCCAGCATCGTCACCCAGCAGGGCATCCGCATCGAGCAGGCCGGCGCCGGCTTCCTCATGGTGGTCTCGGTCACCTCCACCGACGGCTCCTACAACGTGGTCGACCTCGGCGACTATCTCAGCCGCAACGTGCTCGGCGAGGTGCGCCGGATCGACGGCGTCGGCAGCGCCCAGCTCTTTGCCACCGAGCGCTCCATGCGCATCTGGATGGACCCGGACAAGATGCTCGGCCTCAACCTGACGTCGGGCGACATCGTCAACGCGATCCGGGCGCAGAACGCCCAGGTCGCCGCGGGACGCATCGGCGCGCTGCCCAATCCGATCACCCAGCAGATCTCCGCCAGCGTGCTGGTCAAGGGCCAGCTCTCCTCGATCGAGGAGTTCGGCCAGGTGGTGCTCAGAGCCAATCCGGACGGCTCGACCGTCCGCCTGTCGGATGTCGCGCGCATCGAGATCGGCGGCGAGAGCTACAATTTCTCGACCCGGCTGAACGGCCAGCCCAGCGCCGCCATCGGCGTGCAGCTCTCGCCCACCGGCAATGCCATGGCGACCTCCGAGGCGGTGCGCGACAAGATGGAGGAACTCGCCCGCTTCTTCCCGCCCGGCATCGCCTACGAGATCCCTTACGACACCTCGCCCTTCGTCGAGGCGTCGATCGAGAAGGTGATCCACACGCTGCTGGAGGCCGTCGCCCTCGTCTTCGTGGTGATGTTCCTGTTCCTGCAGAGCTTCCGCTACACGGTGATCCCGACGCTGGTGGTGCCGGTGGCGCTGCTCGGCACCTGCGCGGTGATGCTGGCGGCCGGGTTCTCGATCAACGTCTTGACCATGTTCGCCATGGTGCTGGCGATCGGCATCCTCGTCGACGACGCCATCGTCGTCGTGGAGAATGTCGAGCGCATCATGGCCGAGGAGGGCCTGTCGCCACGGGCCGCGACGCGCAAGGCGATGACCCAGATCACCGGCGCGATCATCGGCATCACCCTGGTGCTGACGGCGGTGTTCGTGCCGATGGCGTTCTTCCCGGGCGCCGTCGGCGTCATCTACCAGCAGTTCAGCCTGACCATGGTCGTGTCGATCCTGTTCTCGGGCTTCCTGGCGCTGTCCTTCACCCCGGCGCTCTGCGCCAGCATGCTGAAGCCGATCCCGAAGGGGCACCACGAGGAGAAGAAGGGTTTCTTCGGCTGGTTCAACCGCGGCTTCGGCCGCACCACCAACGGCTACAGCTCCGTCGTCTCCTGGATCTCGCGCCGGGCCGGACGGATGATGATCATCTATCTCGCCCTGCTCGTCGGCCTCGGCTGGGGCTTCATGCGCCTGCCCTCCTCCTTCCTGCCGAACGAGGATCAGGGCTACCTCCTGGTCAACATCCAGGCCCCGCCGGAGGCGAGCGCCAACCGCACGCTGGAGGTGATGGAGCAGGTCGAGGCGATCTTCGGCAAGGAAAGCGCCGTGTCGCGCATTGTCGGCATTCTCGGCTTCAGCTTCTCCGGCGCCGGCCAGAATGCCGGCCTTGCCTTCGTGACGCTGAAGGACTGGTCGGAGCGCGGACCGTCGGATTCCGCCGGCGCCATCGCCGGGCGCGCCAACGGCCAGCTCTTCGGCATCAAGGACGCGATCTCCTTCGCCCTGTCGCCGCCGGCGATCCAGGGTCTGGGCACCTCGAACGGCTTCACCTTCCGCCTGCAGGATCGCGGCGGCCGCGGCAACGAGGCGCTCGCCGCCGCCCGCGACCAGTTGATGGGCGCCGCCGGGCAGAGCCCGGCGCTGACCAGCCTGCGCATCGACGGCCTGCCGGACGCCGCCCAGGTCGATCTCGTCATCGACCGCGAGAAGGCCAATGCCTTCGGCGTCGCCTTCGCCGACATCAACGCCACCATCTCGGCCAATCTCGGCTCGAGCTATGTCAACGACTTCCCCAACTCCGGGCGGATGCAGCGGGTCACCGTGCAGGCCGACCAGGACGCCCGCATGCAGACCGACGACCTGCTGCGGCTCAATGTGCGCAACAGCAATGGCGGCATGGTGCCGCTCTCGGCCTTCGCCAGCGTCGAGTGGCGCAAGGGCCCCTCGCAGATCGTCGGCTATAACGGCTACCCGTCGATCCGCATTTCCGGCGAGGCGGCGCCCGGCTACTCGTCGGGCGATGCCATCGCCGAGATGGAACGGCTGGCCGGCCAGTTGCCGGCCGGCTTCGGCTACGAGTGGACGGGCCAGTCGCTGCAGGAGATCCAGTCGGGATCGCAGGCGCCGTTCCTGATCGGCCTCAGCATCCTGTTCGTGTTCCTGCTGCTGGCCGCGCTCTACGAGAGCTGGTCGATCCCCTTCGCGGTGATGCTGGTGGTACCGCTCGGGGTGATCGGCGCGGTGACGGCGGTGACGCTGCGCGGCATGCCGAACGACGTCTACTTCACCGTCGGCCTGATCGCCATTGTCGGCCTGTCGGCGAAAAACGCCATTCTGATCATCGAGTTCGCCAAGGACCTGATGGCCGAGGGGCGCTCGCTGATCGACGCGACGATCGAGGCGGCGCATCTGCGCTTCCGGCCGATCCTGATGACGTCGCTGGCCTTCACCCTGGGCGTGACGCCGCTGGCCATCGCCAGTGGTGCCAGCGCCGGCAGCCAGAACGCCATCGGCACCGGCGTGATGGGCGGCATGATCTCCGGCACGATCCTCGCCGTGTTCTTCGTGCCGGTGTTCTTCGTCTTCGTGATGCGGATGTTCCGCCGCATCCCGATCGACGGCCACCTGCCCAGGCACGAAGACGACGGGCATCCGCCGGTCGAGGCGGAGACGACGCCGGCGGCCGACAGGACGGCGGATCGGGCGCCCGACAGGACCCCGGCCGAATAGGCCGGCGACGCCCGGCGGCCGTTCGCCCCGCGCCCGCCCGTCTCAGACGGGAACAGGGTCGGGGTCGGCCGCCGGCGGCTCCTCTCCAAGACCGCGCAGGCACACCGAGGCGACCAGATCGCCGGTGACGTTGACCACCGTGCGGCACATGTCGAGCAGCCGGTCGACGCCGAGAATGATCACCATGCCATCGGCCGGAATGCCGGCGCTGGCGGCGACGCTGAGCAGAATGGCGATGCTGACGCCGGGGGTGCCGGGCGCGCCGATCGAGGAGGCGACCAGCGTGCCGGTGACGACGGCGATCTGCAGGCCGGTCAGTTCCACTCCCGCCAGTTGCGCCATGAACAGGATCGCCACCGCCTGATAGAGCGCGGTGCCGGCCATGTTCATGGTCGCGCCCAGCGGCACCACCAGATTGGCGATGCCTTCCGGCACGCCGAGGCGGCGCGCGGTCTGGATCGTCACCGGCATCACCGCCGAGGAACTGGACGTCGAGAAGGCGAGCAGCAGGTTGCCGCCGGCCGCCTCCAGGAAGCGGCGCGGGGTGATGCCGCCGGCCAGGCCGGCCAGCGCCAGATAGAGCACGAGCAGCAGGGCAAGGCCGAGAAGCACCGCGCCGACATAGCCGGAAATCCCGACCAGCGTCTCCGGCCCGACCCGGATAACCAGTTGCGCCATCAGCCCGAACACGGCGAACGGCGCCAGGAACATCGCCCATTTGACGATGTTCATGGAGATCGACAGCAGCGCTTCCATCAGCTTGAGGAAGGGCTCGGCCCGGCTCCGGTCGATCTGGGTGACGGAGATGCCGACCAGCAGCGCCAGCACCACGACGGCGAGCATGTCGCCCTGGGCGATGGAGGCGGTGGGGTTCTGCGGCAGGATGTCGACGATCAGATCCGGCAGCGTGCCGACGCCCGGCGCGGCAACCGCTTCCACCTCCTCCGCGCCGGAGCCAGGGCCGGAGCCGGGGACGGGGCCG
Source organism: Stappia sp. P2PMeth1 (assembly GCF_900185735.1). Lineage (NCBI taxonomy): Bacteria > Pseudomonadati > Pseudomonadota > Alphaproteobacteria > Hyphomicrobiales > Stappiaceae > Stappia > Stappia sp. P2PMeth1. The sequence continues at coordinate 114,168 of NZ_FYAW01000019.1, forward strand.
GGCTGCGGCTGGCCGCTGCGGGGGTAACCGGCCATTGCCGCGCCCGGCCGCAGCCACTGCGCCAGCGTCACGCCGAGGATCGCCGCCACCGTCGTGGTGGCGAGGATAAAGCCGGCGAGGCGGACGCCGACGCGCCGCAGCGTGTCGCCGGATCCGGCGCCGGCGAGCCCGCCAATGATGGAGGAAAAGACGAGCGGCACGAGAACCATGGCGATCAGCGCCAGGAAGATCCGGCCCGGCAAGGCCAGCCACAGGCCGATGGCCTCGGCGGTTTCCGGCGCAACCAGGCCCGCGCCCTCGCCGAGCAGCAGTCCGAGGACAAATCCGAGCACCATGCCGGCGACCACCTGCGCCCAGAGCCGCGAGGTGATCCAGACCCGCAGCTTGAAGCGCTGGCCCGAAAGATGCCCCGTCTCCGTCTCCGTCGCCCCGCCGGCGCGCAATTCCGTCATTCTTTCCCGTTCCTTTCCGGTTTCGGCCACCCCTGCCCCGCCCTCGCCCGAGGCCCCACCATAGCCCGCGCGGGGCGGGCAGGGGCAAGGGGGAAAGCCCGCGGTCTCACGACCGCGCGGGGATAACACGGCTCGCAAAAATTGAGACGAATTTTGCAAAATTCCGTCTCGAAATCGGCCAAACCCGTCTCAATCGTCGCAAAATCGCCAAGCCGCGCACGGCCCCTTTCCAACGGCGCGGCGCGTGCTAGGATCGCCCTCGCGACGGCCCCGAGATTTCGCGCCGGCCGCATGTTGTCCCCGCCTGCCTGCCTGCGTGTCTGTCTGCCTGTCTGTCTGCCTGCGTGTCTATCTGTCTATCTTTCCGTCAGTCTGCCTGTCTGTCTGTCTGGAGTGCCGGCATGAGCTTCGATCTGTGGTTGGTCTACCTGCTGGCCTCGGTCGCCCTGTCGCTGACGCCGGGGCCGAACGGTCTTCTCTGCCTCAATCACGGGGTCCGCTACGGGCTCGGGCGGACGGTGTTCACCGCGCTCGGCTGCATCACCGGCATGACGGTGCTGATCGGCGCCTCGCTCGCCGGCCTCGGCGCCTTGATGCTGACCTCCGAGATGCTGTTCACCGTCGTCAAATGGGTGGGCGCGGCCTATCTCGTCTGGCTCGGCATCCGGCTGTGGCGGGCACCGGCCTTCACCGCCGGCATCCAGGCGGCGAGCGAAGGCGGCCCGGCGGCGCGTCCGATCAGCCGCCGCCGCGCCTTCACGCAAGGGCTGCTGGTGGCGCTGTCGAACCCGAAGGCGCTGATCTTCTTTTCGACCTTCCTGCCGCAATTCATGCGGCCGGGCACCTCGCTGTGGCTGCAGTTCGTGATCTTCGCCGGCACCTACGCGGCGGTCGAGTTCGCCTATGAGGTGCTGCTGGCGGGGGCGGCCGGACGGCTGGCGCCGTGGCTGACGCGCTGGGGACGGGTGTTCAACCGGGTGACGGGCGGCGCCTTCATCGGCGTCGGCGCGATGGTCGCCGCCTCGCAGCGCTGAGCGCGGCTCACACTCTCGTTTCACACTTCCGATTCTGGCGGCAGCAGGCGCTCGAGCGCGGCGACATAGCCGGCGACGCTGTCGCGGGCGGGATCGAACCATTCCAGCGACCAGTTGAGCGCGCCGATCAGGGCGTGGCGCAGATAGCGGACGCGCAGGCCGTCGGCATCCGGTCCGAGATAATCGCGGATGATCGCGCTCCAGACCTTGTCGTAGTTGCGGCGCGTCGCCAGCAGCTCCTGCTGCACCGCCTCCGGCACGAAGGGATAGCAGCGGATATGGGCCGAGGCGAAGTCGCTCGCCGACAGCAGCGTCTCCAGATGAACTGTAAGCGCAATGACGATCCGCTGGCGCGGGCCGGCGTCCGGACGCTTCGCCAGCGCCTCGTTCACCGCATCGCAGACGCGCTGCACGCCGAGCCGCATGACCTCGATGGCGAGCTCGTCCTTGGAGGCGAAATGGTAGTAGAGGCTGCCGGCCTTCATGCCGACCTCGGCCGCCAGATCGCGCAAGGAGGTGTCGGCATAGCCGCGCTCGCGCATCATCCGGGCGGCGGCGGCCATGATCACCTGCCGGGCCTCCAGCGCCTTCTTCGTCTTCTTCTGCGGCTGGGGACGGGCGGCGGTCAACGGGACGGGTCCTGCGAGAGCGAGAGGCCTATGTTTCGCAAGTGCTCGCCCTTTTCAAGGGTGCGGAAGGCCGAAGCCGGTTTCCAGCACGAAGGCGCGCATCGCGGTCACAGTCGCTTGGCGACTTCCTCGAGCATCACCTCGGTCGCGCCGCCGCCGATCGCCTGGACGCGGGCGTCGCGCGACATGCGCTCGATGGTGCTCTCGCGCATGAAGCCCATGCCGCCATGGAACTGGACACAGGCATACATGACCTCGTTGACCAGCTCGCCGCACAGCGCCTTGATCATCGACACCTCGCGCACGAGCTGTTCGCCGCGCGCGGCACGGGCGGCGGTGGCATAGACCATCTGCCGGGCCGCCTCGACCCGCGCCGCCAGCATGGCGAGGCGCTGGCGGATCGCCTGCTTTTCCCAGAGCGGGGCGCCGAAGGCCTTGCGCTCGCGGACATAGGCGAGCGTCAGCTCGATCGCCGCCTGCGCCTCGCCCATCGCCATGGCGCCGAGCACCAGGCGCTCGTTCTGGAAGTTCTTCATGATCTCGTAGAAGCCGCGCCCCTCCTCGCCGAGCACGTTCCCGGCCGGCACGCGGACGTCGACGAAGGAGAGCTCGGCCGTGTCGGAACTGCGCCAGCCGTGCTTGTCGAGGGCGCGCGAGACGGTGAAGCCCGCCATGCCCTTCTCAATGATGAACATGGTCACCGCCTTGCTGGCCGGCCCGTCGCCGCCGGTCTTGGCGGCGATGCAGTAGACGTCGGCGAGCACGCCGTTGGTGATGAAGGTCTTTGTGCCGTTGAGCACGTAATGGCCGCCCTCGCGGCGGGCGGTGGTGCGGATGGCCTTGACGTCGGAGCCGGCGTCCGGCTCGGTGACGCCGACGGCGGTGATGATCTCGCCGCTGACGATGCCGGGCATGTATTTCGCCTTCTGGGCGTCGGTGCCGGCGTTGAAGAGATGGACCGAGGCCATGTCGGTGTGGACCAGCGCGGTGATGGCAACGCCCGCATAGGTCGAGCGGCCGAGCTCCTCCGACAGGACGACGGTGGCGCGCTCGTCCATGGCGCTGCCGCCATAGGCTTCCGGATAGCGGATGCCGAAGAAGCCGAGCGCGCCCATCTTGCGCAGCAGCTCGCGCGGGGTGGCGCCGTCCGCCTCCCACTGGTCGGCATGGGGCTTGATCTCCTCCTCGACGAAGCGGCGCACCTGATCGCGCAACATCTTGTGCTCTTCCTCGAAGAAGACGTCGCTGGCGCTGGTCACATCGAAACCGGAAGCTGTCATTCGATCCCCCTCACGATTGCCTGGCCGTGGTGGGCGGCACTCGCGCTCCCGTCCAGTTGACATATTTTCTAACGGCCGTTAGGTAGATTGTCAATCGCCCTACCGGGCCGGGGAGACGGTCAGGAAACGGCCGGGGAAACGGTCGGGAAACCGGCCGGGTCTTGAACGATGGCGACGCGATGCAAACGGGAGGAGCAGCTCGTGGCAGGCATGGACGACCTGGTGGCCGCGCTGAGACAGGTGCAGGCGGCGGCGGCGCAAGGCGGCGGCGACAAGTTTCGCGCCCGCCACGCGGAGCGCGGCAAGATCTTCGTGCGCGAGCGCATCGAGCTGGCGCTCGATCCCGGCACCGCCTTCCTGGAACTGTCGCCGCTGGCCGCGCACGGGCTCTATGGCGGCGAGGTGCCGGGAGCAGGGCTCGTCACCGGCATCGGCCTGATCCACGACCGGCCCTGCATGCTGATCGCCAATGATGCGACGGTGAAGGGCGGCTCGTTCTTCGCCGAGACCGTGCGCAAGCATTCGCGCGCCCAGGAGATCGCCGAGGAACATGCCCTCCCCTGCATCTACCTGGTCGATTGCGGCGGCGCCTTCCTGCCCGAGCAGGACCGGGTGTTTCCCGACAAGGACCATTTCGGCGGGGCATTCTGGCGCCAGTGCCGGATGTCGGCGGCCGGCCTGCCGCAGATTTCCGTCGTCTTCGGCGGCTGCACCGCGGGCGGGGCCTATATTCCGGCGCTGAGCGACCAGGTGATCATGGTGCGCAGCACCGGCCGCATCCATCTCGGCGGCCCGCCGATCGTCAAGGCGGCGATCAACGAGATCGTCGACGGCGAGACGCTGGGCGGTGCCGACATGCACACCACCGTCTCCGGCGTCAGCGACCATGTGGCGCCCGACGAGGAAAGCGCCCTGCGCCTGCTGCGCGAGATCGTCGCCAATCTGGGCGAGGGCCGCAGGGTGACGCCGCCGCCGCGCGAGAGCGTGGCGCCGCTTGCCGCCACTGGGCGCCCGTCCGAGCATGCGCCGGTGGACCTGAAGCGCCCGGCCGACATGCGCGCGCTAATCCGCTCGATGGTCGACGGATCGCAGCTTGCCGAGTTCAAGCCCGATTATGGTGCGACGCTGATCACCGGCTTTGCCCATATCCATGGCTACCCGGTCGGGATCCTCGCCAATGACGGGGCGCTGTTTTCCGAAAGCGCGCTGAAGGGCGCGCATTTCATCGAGCTGTGCGACCAGCGCCAGATCCCGCTGCTGTTCCTGCAGAACATCACCGGCTTCATGGTCGGCACCGACGCCGAGCGCGGCGGTATCGCCAAGCACTCGGCCAAGCTCGTCTATGCCGTCTCCAATGCGCGCGTGCCGAAATACACGGTGATCGTCGGCGGCTCGTATGGCGCCGGCAATTACGGCATGTGCGGGCGCGGCTTCCGGCCGCGCTTCCTGTTCTCCTGGCCCAATGCCCGCATCGCGACGATGAGCCCGGATGTCGCCGCGACCGTGGTGACGGAACTGCGCCGGGCCAGCCTGAAATCGCAGGCGAACGAAGCGGAGATCGCCGAGCTCGACCGGCGCACCCGCGCGCAGTTCGAGGAGCAGAGCGATCCCTATTACGCCACCGCGCGGCTGTGGGACGACGGGTTGATCGAGCCCGACCAGACCCGCGACGTGCTGGGCCTGTGCCTGGCGCTGGGGGCCGGCGGCGACACGGACACCGGCCCGCGGCCGGTCTACAGGATGTGAGGCGCATGATGTTCGACAGCCTGCTGATTGCCAATCGCGGCGAGATCGCCTGCCGCATCATCCGCACCGCGCGGCGCATGGGGCTCACCACCATCACTGTTCATTCCGATGCCGACCGCGACGCGCTGCATGTGAGGATGGCCGACCGGGCCGTCGCCATCGGCGGGGCGGCGGCGAGCGACAGCTACCTGCGCCTCGACCGGATCATCGCCGCGGCCAGGGCCACCGGGGCCGGCGCGATCCATCCCGGCTACGGTTTCCTGTCCGAGCGGCCCGAACTGGCGCGGGCCTGCGAGGACAACGGCATTGCCTTTGTCGGGCCGAACGCACGGGCGATCGCGGCGATGGGCGCCAAGATCGAGGCGAAGCGCCTCGCCGAAGAGGCCGGCGTGCCCTGCATTCCCGGTTATAGCGGCGAAGACCAGTCGACAGACAATCTTGCCCGGGCCGCGCGGGAGATCGGCCTGCCGGTGATGGTCAAGGCCTCGGCCGGCGGCGGGGGCAAGGGCATGCGTGCCGTCCACGACGAGGCGGGGCTGGAGGCTGCCATCGATGCGGCACGCACCGAGGCCGAGCGGGCCTTCGGCGACGGGCGGCTGCTCATCGAGAAGCTGGTGCGCAATCCGCGCCATGTCGAGGTGCAACTGATCGGCGACAAGCACGGCACCTTGCTGCATCTGTTCGAGCGCGACTGCTCGGTGCAGCGCAACCACCAGAAGCTGATCGAGGAGGCACCCGCGCCGGGCTTGTTCCCTGAGACCCGCGAACGGCTGTTCGAGGCAGCGCTCAGGCTCGGCCGGGCCATCGGCTATGACAGCGCCGGCACGGTGGAATTCGTCATGGATGCGGTGACGCAGGAGGTCCACTTCCTGGAGATGAACACGCGGCTGCAGGTGGAGCATACGGTGACCGAGGAGATCACCGGGCTCGATCTGGTGGAGTTGCAACTGCGCGCGGCGGCCGGCGAGAAACTGGCGCTGACGCAGGACGAGGTGACCTGCAACGGCCATGCGATCCAGGCGCGGCTGACGGCGGAAGATGCCAGCGCCGGCTTTCGCCCGGACACGGGCAAGGTGCTGCTGTGGTCGCCGCCGGCGGAACTGCGCTGCGATGCCGGCGTCAAACCGGGGGCGGAGATCGGTGCGGCTTACGATTCCATGATCGCCAAGCTGATCGCCCACGGGCCCGACCGGGACGCGGCGCGGCGCAAGCTGCTCTCCGGCCTCGACCGGCTGGAAGTGGCGGGACTGGCCACCACGCGGCTGTTCCTGCGCGACGCGCTCGCCAGCTCCGATTTCGCGCAAGGCAAGCTCACCACCGACTTCATCGCCCGCATCTGGCCAGAAGGCTGGAAAGATGGCTGGCAGGCACCGAAGGCGGACGGACTGACCCTTGCCGCCGCAGCGCTGGCCAGCAAACCGCGCGCGGCGGCAACGCCCTGGCAGGCGCTTTCCGGGTTTCGCCTGCTCGCGCAGGCCGGCTGCCCGGCGCGGGCGACCTATGTGGATGCGGCCGCGCCCGAGAGCCGCGTGGTGCTGGAGACGCGCGGTGCCGGATGCTGGCAGACCATCGACAAGGACGGCGAGATGCAGGAGATCGCCGCGCAGTGGACCGGGCCGGAGCGGCTGCGCATCGCCCGCGATGGCGTGGCGGAAAGCTTCGCCGCCGCTCACCACGACGGGCGGATCTGGCTGTGCGGGCCGGGCACGGAGATCGCCTGCGCGGTGCTGCCGCTCGGCGATCTCGGCCAGGACAGAAGCGCCGGCGACAGCGCCTCGCCGGAGCGGATCGCCGCGCCGATGCCGGGCCTCGTCGTCGAGATCCGCGTTGAAGCGGGCGACAGGATCGCCAAGGGCGACACGCTGGTGGTGATGGAATCGATGAAGCTCTTGATGGAGCTGAAGGCGGCGGCCGACGGCAGGGTGGCGGAGATCGCGGCAAGCGAACGCGACACGGTGGAGGCCGGCCGCCTCTTGGTGCGGCTGGAGCCTGTGGACGGCGCCTGAGGGAGCGCGTCCCGCGCCCGAGCGGACGGGACTTGCCTCCCGCGCCCGTCCGGGCTTGACTGCCGGATGGTGTGGCAGCGCGGGCGCGCGCCGCGAGGGGGAATCGCAATGATCTTGAGAGCGCTGCTGTCCGGGCTTCTCGGCCTGCTGGTGACGCCGGTCGTGGTGTTTTTCGGCGTGCTGGGCCTTGCCCATGCCGCCGGCGGCTGCGGCCCCGGCGATGCCGGCGGCTGCGAGATGGGCGCGGCGAGCCTGGCGATCCTTTCGATCCTGCCCGGCTTCGTCCTCTTCGCGCTGGTGTCGCTGGCGCGCGATCTCCTGCGCAAGCGCTGATCGCGCGGCCCGCCCCTTGCTCCTTATTGGCGCCCCCGGCAGATCCGGATGCCGGGGTCCTCGCCGCTCGTCGTCTCCCAGCGGTCGAAGGTCAGGGACAGCGGCGCGAAGCGCACCGGCTTGTCGTTGACGATGCCGCGCCCGGTCAGAAGGTTGAGGTCGCAGGTCAGCGGCTCCTCCTCCTGCAGGGAATCGAAGGAACTGAATGTGAGGCCGGCGACGAGGAAGCGGCCGTCGCGATAGGCGAGCGACAGCGTGTGCTCCCAGCGTTCGCGGCCGATGCCGAAATTCTGGGTGGTGATGGCGATGGAGCCGTTGGCGAGCGCCTTGATCGACGGCTCCTGGCCGAAGGCGCCGCCATCGCCGCCGCGCGCGCCCCAGATCTTGTCCGGCACGGTGAGCACCAAGGTCAGCAGGCTGCCGTCGGTCTCCGCCCCGCGCAGATAGACATAGAGCCCGACCTGCATGTCGTCGCGGTCGGTCACCGCCAAAAGGGCAAGGTCCTCGCGCCCGTCCTTGTTCCAGTCGCCGATGGCGGCATCGAGAATGTCCGAAGGCGCGATGCCGGGTGCCTGCGCCCGCACCGGCCCGGCAAGGGGCGCCGCAAACATCGCGAGCAGCAGGAGAAATGTCATCCGCACTTTCGCGCGCATTCTCGCGCGCACTTTCGCTCGCACAGTTGCACGCACAGTTCCGCGCATTGCCAATCGCATCGGGCGTCCTTTCGCTGCCGGGCCGTCGACCGGCTCCATATCACCCGGTTTCGCGGCAAAAGTCAGCCGCCGCGTGGCATGCCGGTCCCGCCCCTGAGCGACTCTCGCCCCTCAAGCGGCTGCCTTGAACCCGTCCAACTGGGCGGCGAGCGCCCGCTGGAAGGCCGGGCGTGCCTCGCAGCGCCGCAGATAGGCGGCGAGCTTGGGGAAGTCGGCGAGCAGGTCGGTATACCCAAGGATGCGCAGCACGTCGGCCATCATCAGGTCGCCGACGGTGAAGCGGTCCTCCAGGTAGGGCCGTTCGCCGAGCGCTGTCTGCAACTGGCCCAGCCGCCGACGCAGGAAGGTCTCGACCTGCGGGCGCCGCGCCGCCGCCCAGTCCGCCTCCGCATGGAACAGGTCGATCTCGGCAAGCGGCTGAACCGCGATCTCCACCGAGTTCAGCGCGGCAAAGACCCAGCCGATCGCCCGCGCCCGTCCTGCCGGGTCGCTGGGCAGCAGCGTCTCGCTGCGCTCGGCGACATAGAGGGCGATCGCCCCGCTCTCGAACAGGGTCAGCCCGTCGTCCTCGATGGCCGGCGCCTGGCCGAAGGGCTGGCGCGCCAGGTGCTCCGCCGAACTCTGCTCCGGCCCCAGCGCGATGGTGCGAACCTTATAGGGCAGGCCCGCCTCCTCCAGCGCCCAGCGCACCCTCAACGCCCGCATCAGCGGCGCGGCGAAATCGGGAACCCATGCATAGGTGGTCAGCGTGATCATGTGCGCAGTCCTTTCGATTCAGCGAAGGCGAGATTCTCGACATAGAGCTGTTGCCGGTTGAACAGCGAGGTCCAGCCGCCGACATGGCTGTCGCGGATGGCAAGGCTCGAGAACGGTGTCTGGTGAAAGCGCTGGAGGGTCCTGCCGTCCCGCTCCTCGAAGGTGACGGTCACCAGCGTGTCCAGGTCGCGGCCGGAGCCCTCGTCCCACTGGAAGGTGAAGACGATGCGGCGGTTCTTGTCGACCTCGCGGATGACGCCGCCGAAGCCGGCGATGCCATGGCGCCGCGAGACCATCGTCCCGCGCCAGGGCCGGCCGGACACAAGCTGCCAGTCCAGGTCCAGCGTGGTGAAAGCCTCGGGCCCCCACCAGCGCAGCATGTGCTCGCGGCTTTCCCAAAGGCGAAAGACCAGCGCAAGCGGGGCGTCGAAGACCCGCTCGATCAGCAATTCGTCGTCGCGCAGCAGGGTCACTGTGTCTCCTCCGTCGCCGGTTTGCCGGTGATTTCGGCCAGATAGGCCTCCATCCGGTCGAAGCTGTCTGTCCAGAACCGGCGATAGGTCTCCAGCCAGCCGTCGACCTCGCGAAGCGGGGCCGTTTCCAGCCGGCAGGGGCGCCACTGCGCCTCCCGGCCTCGCGAGATCAGGCCGGCGCCTTCCAGCACCTTGAGATGACGAGAGACAGAGGGCAGCGAGATGTCGAACGGCTCCGCAAGCTCGTTGACCGTCGCCGCCCCCCGGACCAGCCGCGCCAGAATCGCCCGACGGGTGGGATCGGCCAGCGCCGAAAGCGTCAGGCTGAGGGGATCGGTTGTTTGATGCATATTTAGCCTCTTAGCTAATTAGCTTGATTGCTAAATACGACGAACAAGAAAGCCCGTCAAGCGGGACGTCGACGGGCGCGGCTGCGGCGGAAAGCGGCCTCCCCGGCGCGCGGGCGCCTGGCAGACCCTTGTCGAACATGGCGGCGACGTCCGCCTGCAGCATCGGCCGCGCCGCGCCCAGCGGGTTGGCCGGATTGCGGCAGGCGCGCAGGGCGCGCAAACGCTTGATGTCGCAAGCCGGATAATTTATTATATTTTCCAATAAGATTCTGAGAATAATTCAAGAGGCGTATAAGTGCTGACCCTGAAGCATTACGAGCTTCTCACGGTGCTGGCCGAGGAGTTGCACTTCGGCCGGGCGTCGCAGCGCCTCGGCATGTCGCAGCCGCAGCTTACGCAGCAACTCAAGCAGATGGAAGACATCGTCGGCACCCGGCTGTTCGACCGCACGCGGCGCAAGGTCGCAATCGCGCCGGCCGGGCAGCTCATCCTGCCCGACGCGCGGGCGGTGATCCGCCATGCGCAGCGGGCCGAGGATGTGGCGCTGCGGGCGGGGCGCGGCCTGCTGGGGGAGCTGTCGCTCGGCTATATCGGCACGGCCGGCTACAACGGCGTGCTGACACGGGTGCTGCGGAACTTCCGGCCGAAGGCGACGCAGATCGACCTGCGGCTGGTGCAGATGGATCTCGACCGCCAGTTCCCCGAGGTGATCGCGGGCAATCTGGACGCCGGGATCGTGCGCCTGCCCTATCCCGACATCTCGCCGCATCTGGCGACGCGCAGCCTGCATTTCGAGGATCTGTGGATCGCCCTGCCGAAGGACCATCCGCAGGCCGCGCAGGAGGAGGTCAGCCTCGCGGCCTTCGACGGGGCCGATTTCATCGCGACGCATCTGCCGCCGAACATGGGCTTTGCCGCCGCCGTCCAGGCGGCCTGGGCCGAGGCGGGGATCACTCCGAACATCCTCTATCGCGCGCCGCAATTCGCCTCGATCGTCTCGCTGGTCGAGGCCGGGCTGGGCGTTGCCGTCGTGCCCGACGCGCTGCGCCGGGTGCACCTGCCGGGCGTCGTCTATCGCCCGCTGGCCGGCACCACCAAACGGGCTGAAATCGCGCTGATCTACCGGCGCGACCGCGAGAGCCCGCCGCTGGAGCTTTTCCTCTCCAGCATCGACCAGGACATTGCCGAAGGACCCGACCTTGACCCCACGCCTTGAAACCTTCACCGCCCATGACGGGCTGCATTACCGCTATCGGCCGGCCGAGGGCGACGCGCCGCTGCTGGTCTTCGCCAATTCGCTGGGCACCGACCTGCGGGTCTGGGACCGGGTGGTCGCCCTGCTGCCGCAGAGCTGGGGCCTGCTGCGTCACGACAAGCGCGGCCATGGCCTCAGCCTTGCGCGCGCGGGCCTGACGATCGAGACGATGGCAAGCGACGTGGAGGCGCTGCTCGACCATCTCGGCATCGACCGCTTCGCCGGCATCGGCCTCTCGGTCGGCGGGCTGATCATGCAGCGGCTGGCGCTGCGGCGGCCGGCGGCGATGACCCACCTGATGCTGGCCGATACCGCCGCCAGGATCGGCACGCCGGAGATCTGGAACCCGCGGATCGAGGCCGTGCTGGGCGGCGGCATCGCCTCGATCTCCGACACGATCCTGTCGCGCTGGTTCGTGCCCGCCTATGCCGGGAGCGAGGATTTCGCGCTGTGGCGGGCGATGCTGGAGCGGACCCCGGCGCAGGGCTATGCCGATGTCTGCGCGGCGATCCGCGACGCGGATTACACCGCCGATCTGGCGCGCATCGCGGTGAAGACGCTGGTGGTCGCAGGCAGTAGCGATGCCTCGACCCCGCCGGCCCTGGTGCGGGCCACCGCCGAGGCGATCCCCGGCGCCCGCTTCGTCGAGATCGCCGATGCCGGCCATCTGCCCTGCGTCGAGCAGCCCGCGAGTTTCGCGGCGCTGCTGCGGGAGCATCTGGCCTGACGGAACGGCAAAAGGCGCGGCCGGCGCTCAGGCGCCGGCGAGACCCACCGTCACGCCGCCGCAGACGAAGACCGTCTGGCCGGTGACGAAGCCCGATCTCGCATCGCAGAAGAACGCGACCGCCTGCGCCACGTCCTCGCCGGTGCCCATCCGGCGCATCGGCACCTTGTCGACGATCGCGCGGGTCGTGGCGGCCTCGGGCGGATTGTTGCGCCAGAACGCCTCGGTGGCGATGGGGCCAGGGGCGACGCAGTTCACGGTGATGCCGAAGGGCGCAAGCTCCAGCGCCCAGGTGCGCGCCATCGACTGGGCCGCGCCCTTGGTGGCGCTGTAGAGCGAGCGCAGTTCCTTGCCGAGCGTCACCCGGCTGGTGTTCATGACGATGCGGCCATGGCCCGCCGCCTTCATCGCGGGCACGAAGGCCTGGGCGGCGATCAGCGAGGGGCGCAGGTTGACATGGAACAGCCGGTCGAGATCCTCCAGCGCCACCGCTTCCAGCGGCGCCGGGGCGACGATGCCGACATTGTTGACGAGGCAGGCGACGGGCCCCTCAGCGGCGATTTCCGCGCAGGCGGCACGGGCGGCCGGCGCATCGGCAAGATCGACCTGAACGAAGCGGTCGGGCCCGGCCCCTTCCGGCTCGACGATGTCCAGCGCGGTGACATGACAGCCATCGGCGCGCAGCCGCGCGACAATGGCCGCCCCGATGCCCCGCGCCCCGCCGGTGACGACGGCGCGCCGGCTCACCTGTCGTCCTCGTGGATCGAGGAGGGGTGACGGCACAGGGCCGTCACCGCGATCTCCATCCAGGGAAACAGCGGCAGCCCGGTCAGCACCTCGTGCAGATGGGCATTGTCGCGGCAGTCGAAGATCGAGACATTCCGGTAGGATCCGGCAACCCGCCACAGGTGGCGCCAGATGCCCTGCCGCTGCAGGTCCTGGGAATAGGCCTTCTCCCGTGCCTTGATGGCGGCGGCCTCGACCTCCGGCATGTCGGCCGGCAGACGCACCGTCATTTCGACCTGAAACAGCATTCTCACTCCTCGTTCAGTGTATTGCGGCCGTCGAGATAGGCCTTGCGCCAGCGGGTCACGAAGACCCGCTCGAACAGATCGCCCGTGTGGAACGGGTCGGCGGCGATGAAGGCCTCGGCCTCGGCCCGGCTCTCCACGGCGAGGAGGTAGAGGCCGCCCGAGGCGGCCTCCCCGTTGTCATCGAGCTTGGCCCCGCAGGCGAGCAGCAGGTGGCGGTTGGCCTCCAGATACTCCAGATGCGCGGGGCGCAGGCGCAGGCGCAGATCGCCCGATCCGGGCCTGTCATAGGTTTCCACCATCCACGGCATGGCTAACCCACCATCCCCCAGATCAGGCAGGCGCCGCCGAAGATGACGCCGAGATAGGCGAGGATCAGCACCATGTAGCCCATGATGTCCGAGAGCTTCAGCCCCGAGATCGCCAGCGCCGGCAGCAGCCAGAACGGCTGCACCATGTTGGTCCACTGATCGCCGATCTGCACCGCGAGCGCGGTTGCCGGGATCGAGGCGCCGAGCTGGCGCGCGGCCTCCATCATCACCGGCCCCTGGATCACCCACTGGCCGCCGCCGGACGGCACGAAGATGTTGATCAGGCCGGCCGAGACGAAGGACCAGATCGGCAGCGTTTCCGCCGAGGAGATCGCCACGAACCAGTTGGCCAGCGTCACCACCAGGCCCGACCCGGACAGGATCGCCAGAATGCCGGCATAGAACGGATACTGGATGATGATGCCGCCGAGGATCTTCACGCCGTCGGTCAGCGCCGCCAGAAAGCGGTGCGGCGTGACGAACAGCAGGATGCCGAGGAACAGGAACACGGTGTTGACGAAGTTCAGCGTGACGCCGCCGCCGTTCCACAGGTACTGGCCGACATAGAGCATGCCGAACAGGCCGAGGCCGATGCCGATAACCGGGCTGTTGTTCAAGCGGTCCGAGGGCGTGTCGCGCTTGACCTCGGCGACGGTGAAGGCCGCCTGGGTGCCGGGATCGACCTCCTTGATCTGAGCCGGGTCCTTCGGGTGCAGCATCGCGTTGAAGAACGGCAGCGTCACCACGATCAGCACGCTGGTGGTCAGCAGGATCGGCGAGAAGATGGTGGAGCTCAGCGGCACCAGGCCGATGGACTTTTCGAGGAAATGGCCGGGGGTGTTGATCAGCAGCGGCACCGAGCCGGACAGGCCGACGCCGTAGAGCGCGAAACCGGAATAGCCGGCGGCGATCACCAGCGGATAGTGCAGGCCCTTGACCTTGTGACCGAGCTTCTGGGCGATCAGCGTGCCGATCACCAGACCGAAGCCCCAGTTCATCCAACTGGCCACCGCGCCGATCATCGTCGCCGCGATCACCGCCCCGGCCGGGGTGCTGACCGGAGCGATCAGCCGGTCCATCAGCCAGTTGGTCAACGGCGTGCGGGCAAGGATGAAGCCGGCCAGGAGAATGATGGTCATCTGCATGGTGAAGGCCAAAAGGTTCCAGAAGCCATCGCCCCAGAACCGGGTGGCCTCCAGGAAGCCGGTGCCCTGGCTGACCATGGCGAAGACCACCGTCAGCGCCGTCAGGATGACGGCAACCACCAGCGGATCAGGCAGATAGCGGCTCATGATCCGTGTGAAGAAATTCGCGACTGCGTTCATGCTCCCCCCTCCTCGAGGTCTGTGCTTATGACGCTTGCTTATCAATAAACTTCACTTATTTTGTCAATGAATAAGTTGACAGGGGGACGCCGATGCAGGTGGCAATCATGGGTGCGGGCGTGATGGGGCAGCGTCTGGCCGCGCATTTCCTGCGGGCGGGCTTTGCCGTGGCCGTGACCGACCCCTTGCCGGAGAGCCTTGAAAAGGCCGATGCCTTCCTCAAGGAGGCGCTGGCGGAGGGTGGTCGCGCGGTTTTCGCCGCCGCGCCCGCGGGCCTGCCGGACGGGTGGCGCGGCTGCCGGCTGGTGATCGAGGCGGTGCCGGAAAAGCTGGCGATCAAACATGCGGCCCTTGCGGCAGCCGAGGAGTTCTTCACCCCGCAGACCTTGATCGCCTCGAACACGTCGGGGCTGACCACGGCGGAGCTGGCGGCGGGGATGCGCGCGCCGCAGCGCCTTGCCATCGCGCATTTCTTCAATCCCGCCGATGTGATCCCGGTGGTGGAGCTGATCGCCGGCCCGGGGATGGAGGAGGCGCGGCTGCAGGAGCTTGCCGCGATCCTGGCGCGCTCGGGCAAGCTTCCGGCGATCCTGCGGCAGGAGGTGCCGGGCTTCGTCGCCAACCGCATCCAGCATGCGATGATGCGCGAATGCCTGCATCTGCTGGAAACGGGGGTGGCCGATGCCGAGACGATCGACACCATCCTGCGCTGGTCCATCGGCGCGCGGATGGCGTTTTTCGGCCCCTTCCTGCAGCGGGACCTGAACGGGCTGGACACCCATCTGTCGATCGCGGAATACCTCTACCCGCAGCTCTCAGCGACCGACACACCGGCCGGGGTTCTGCGCAGCCGCGTCGCCGCCGGAAAGACCGGGCGCAAGGCCGGGCGCGGCTTCTACGACTGGGACGGGCCGCGCGAGGCGGCTGTCCGCGCCGCCGAGGCCGATCTGGCGGCGCTGATCACAACCATGACCGCGCGTGAAAGCGCAGGCTCCCGGTCGCAGACCGAGAAACTGGAGGACGAGTGAGATGCCCGACTGGAAGACCGCGCCCGAGGGCGGCAACTGGGGACGGTTCGGCCCCGACGACGAGCTCGGCACGCTGAACCATATCGGCGCGGCCGAGCGCAAGGCCGCGGCGGCGGAGATCCGCGAGGGGCTGGCCTTCTGCCTGTCGCTGCCGCTGGACATTCCCGGCGCGGTCAGCATCCATCCGCGCCGCAAGCCGCCGCGCCTGCAGCCGACCTATCTCGGCGACACGCCCTATATCAACTACCCGCTGGAACGGGCCGAGGCCGGCTTGCGGGATGTGCTGAGCGACGATCAGGTGCTGATGTCGATGCAATATTCGACGCAGTGGGATTCGCTCGCCCATGTCGGCGCGCTGTTCGACGCCGATGGCGACGGGACGGCGGAGGCGGTCTATTACAACGGCTTTCGCGCGGGCGAGCATGTGCTGGGGGCGAGCGAGGGCAGCCCGCACGGCTCCTATGCCCGCCGCCTGTCGGTCGCGCCGATGGCCGCGACCGGCGTGCAGGGACGCGGCGTGCTGGTCGATCTGCTGGCCGCCTTCGGTCCCGGCCGCACGGTGGTCGGCCTCGAGCTGCTGCAACAGGCGATGGACAGCCAGAACGTCACCCTGCGCCCCGGCGACATATTGATGCTGCGCACCGGCTATGCCGAGGCGCTGCTGGACATGCAGGAGGCGCCCGATCCGGAAGGCCTGTCGCGCTTCGGCGCGGTGCTGGACGGCAGCGATGCCGCCCTGCTCGCCTGGATCGGCGACAGCCGGATCGCCGCGATCGCCGCCGACAACGAGGCGGTGGAGCACATGCAGAAGGCCTCGGAGCATTGCTGCTTCCGCCTGCCGCTGCACCACCACTGCCTGTTCCGCCTCGGCCTGCCGCTGGCGGAACTGTGGTACTTCCGCGATCTGGCGGCAGCGCTTGCCGCGCGCGGCCGGCACGCGGCCTTTCTCACCGCCCCGCCCTTGCGCCTGCCCGGCGCGATCGGCTCTCCGGTGACGCCGGTCGCGACGATCTGAGACGGGAACCGGGGCGGCGGAACCCGTCGCCGCTCCGGTCCGCAGGGTCCCAGCCCCGCTCCGGTCAGACGCGCTCCAGTCAGACCCGCTCCAGGGCGATGGCGATGCCCTGGCCGACGCCGATGCACATGGTCGACAGGCTGCGCCGGCCACCGGCGAGCGCCAGTTCCAGCGCCGCCGTGCCGACGAGCCGCGCGCCCGACATGCCGAGCGGATGGCCGAGCGCGATGGCCCCGCCGTTCGGGTTGACGCGCGGGTCGTCGTCGGCGATGCCGAGCCGGCGCAGCGTCGCCAGACCCTGGCTGGCAAAGGCCTCGTTCAGCTCGATCACATCGAAATCGGCCTCACCCAGCCCCAGCCGCGCCATCAGCTTTTCCGACGCCGGGGCCGGGCCGATCCCCATGATCCGCGGCTCGACGCCCGCCACCGCGCCGCCGAGGATCCGCGCGATCGGCGTCAGCCCCTGCCGCGCCGCCGCCTCGGCGCTGGCGATGATCAGCGCCGCCGCGCCGTCATTGACGCCGCTGGCATTGCCCGCCGTGACCGAGCCGCCGGCGAACAGCGGCTTCAGCTTGGCCAGCGCCTCGGCGGTGGTGGCGCGCGGATGTTCGTCGTGCTCGACGATCAGCGGCTCGCCCTTGCGCTGCGGCACGGCGACCGGCGCGATCTCTCGCGCCAGCCGTCCGCTTGCCTGCGCCGCCGCCGCCTTGGCCTGCGAGGCCAGTGCCATCGCGTCCTGTGCCTCTCGGCTGATGCCGAAGTCGTCGGCGACGTTCTGTCCGGTCTGCGGCATGGAATCGGTGCCGTAGCGCGCCTGCATCAGGGGATTGACGAAGCGCCAGCCGATGGTGGTGTCATGGATCTCCGCCGCCCGCGAGAACGCGGTGTCCGCCTTCGGCAGGACGAAGGGCGCGCGGCTCATGCTCTCGACGCCGCCGGCGATCATCAGCTCCGCCTCGCCCGCCTTGATGGCGCGGGCGGCGGTGAGCACCGCATCCATCCCCGAGCCGCAGAGCCGGTTGATCGTCGTGCCGCCGATGGTGAGCGGCAGCCCGGCCAGCAGCAGGGACATGCGGGCGACATTGCGGTTGTCCTCGCCCGCCTGGTTGGCGCAGCCATAGATGACATCGTCGACCGCCTCCCAGTCGAGCCCGGCATGGCGCGCCATCAGGGCGCGGATCGGCACCGCGCCAAGATCGTCGGCACGCACCAAGGACAGGCTGCCGCCGAAGCGGCCGATGGGGGTGCGGATATAGTCGCAGAGGAAGGCGTCACGCATCTCAGACCTCGGGAACGATGAGATCGGCAACGGGACCGGGCACCAGCAGCTCGGCGCCGGTCACCGCCTGCAGCGCCTCGAGCGACAGGGCGGGGAGCTTTTCGCGCAGCACGAAGCGGCCGCCCTCGATGTCGATCACCGCAAGGCTGGTATAGACCCGGGTGACGCAGGCAACACCGGTCAGCGGCAGGCTGCAGCGTTTCACCAGCTTGGGCTTGCCGTCCTTGGTGACATGCTCGGTGATCACCGCAACGCGCTTGGCCCCGTGCACCAGATCCATGGCGCCGCCAACGGCCGGCACGCCCTTCGGCCCGGTCGACCAGTTCGCCAGATCGCCGGTCTCCGCCACCTCATAGGCGCCGAGGATCGCCACATCGAGATGGCCGCCGCGCACCATGGCGAAACTGTCGGCATGGTGAAAGAACGCCGTGCCGGGGCGGATCGTCACCGCCTTCTTGCCGGCATTGATGATGTCCCAGTCTTCCTGGCCCGGCGGCGGCGCCTCGCCGAAATTCAGAATGCCGTTCTCGGTATGGAAGATCGCCTCGCGCCCGGCCGGCTGGAACTGCGCGACCTTCTCGGGAAAGCCGATGCCGAGATTCACATAGGCGCCGTCCGCGATGTCCTGCGCCGCCCGCCAGGCGATCTGGTTGTTCGACAGCTTATCCATGTCTCAGGCCTCCAGCGGATAGGCGGCGTTGGCGCGGTTCAGGTCTTCCTCCTGATGCGGATCGGCGACGGCGACCACCTTCTGGACGAAGATGCCCGGCGTCACGATCGCCTCCGGATCGAGACCGCCGGGCGGCACGATGCGGCTGACCTGGACGATCGCCTCGCGCGCGGCCATGCACATCAGCGGATTGAAATTGCGCGCCGCCGCCCGGTAGACGAGATTGCCGTAGCTGTCGGCCGCCTCGGCCTTGACCAGCGCGGCATCCGCCTTCAGCCAGCGCTCGCGCACGTAAGGACGGCCGTCGAACTCCTCGACCGGCTTGCCCTTCGCCAGATCGGTGCCGTAGGAGGTCGGGGTGTAGAAGGCCGGAATGCCGGCGCCGCCGGCGCGGATGCGCTCGGCCAGCGTGCCCTGCGGCACCAGTTCCAGCTCGATCCGGCCGGCGAGATAAAGCTCGGTGAACACCACCGGATCGGCCGAGCGCGGGAAGGAGCAGATCAGCTTTTTCACCATCCCCGCCTCGATCAGGGCGGCGAGGCCGACATGGCCGTTGCCGGCATTGTTGTTGACCACCGTCAGGTCCGTCGGATGGCCGGTGGCGCGGTAGCGGTCGATCAAGGCGTGGATCAGCTCGATCGGCGCGCCGGCGCCGCCGAACCCGCCGATCATCACGGTCATGCCGTCCTCGATCCCCGCCACCGCAGTGGCAAGGTCTGCGACTGTCTTGTCCATGTCGGTTCCCCTTCGTGGGCACCCTCGCCCGATCCTCGCCAACGGATAGGCGGCGCGGGGCTTGCCGTAAATCCGGTTTGTGCGATAATTGCACTTTGTTACGATATCGCACAAAAGGCGCCAAAGGCACGCATGACGATCAGCGAGCGCGACATGATGAGCGGGCTGGCGAAGGGGCTGGCGGTGATCGAGACCTTCACCGCCGACCGGCCGCGCCAGTCCATCGCCGAGGTTGCCGCCGCCTCGGGGCTCGACCGGGCGACCGCGCGGCGCTGCCTGCTGACGCTGACCCGGCAGGGCTATGCGGAATGGGACGGCAAGTTCTTCACCCTGACGCCGCGCGTGCTGCGGCTCGGCACCGCCTGCCTTGCGGCGATGCCGCTGCCGCAGCTCGTCCAGCCCGTGCTCGATGCGCTGTCGGACGAGATCGGCGAAAGCTCGTCGGTGTCGATCCTCGACGGCGACGAGATCGTCTATATCGCCCGCGCCGCGCAGCAGAAGGTGATGTCGATCGCCCTGATGCCCGGCTCGCGCCTGCCCGCCCATTGCACCAGCATGGGGCGGGTGCTGCTGGCCGCCCTGCCCGAGGAGGAGGCGCGCCGGCGGCTCGGCCCCGGACCGCTGCCCGCCCGCACGCCGCTGACGCTGACCGACCCGGAGGCGGTGATGCGGCGGCTGGCGCAGGTGCGCGCCGACGGCCATGCGCTGAACGACCAGGAAATCGAGATCGGCCTGCGCTCGATCGCCGTGCCGGTGCTCTCGGCAAGAGGCAAGGTGGTGGCGGCGCTGAATATCGGCGTCTCGGCCGCCCGCGCCACGCCGGAGGACCTGCGCCGGCACTTCCTGCCCGCGCTGCTGCGGGTGCAGGACACCTTGCGCCGGATGCTGGGATAGGGGTCGGACAGATGCCGGCACGGGGCGAGCCGAAGGGCAGGCCGACATCTCGGCCAGGCCGAGATGCAGGGCCCCGGCGTTTTGGGCGGTAAGCCCGCGTCCGGCGCGGCATGTTCGGCGCGCGCGGCTACAAGGGGGGGGGGAGCGGACTGGCGGGTTTTGGCGTCTGTACTGCGGAAGTCGTACATCGCCCGGCGTCAGCGAAGTTTCAAAATTTGCCAAGGAACTGAGCCCTTCAGTTCAGCATGATTCCCTCCCGAAAGGCCCTACCTTGCAGCGATAGTGAAGAATTGAGCGATTTACTGTGACAATGAGCGGGCGCGGCAATCGCTCGCACAAACAACATCGGCTTGGTATTGTAGTGGGATGAGAAGCGAGGACATTCCCTTCCAATTCGATATAGTCGACCCATTGGCGCGGGCACGACGGCAGGTGAAGGGCCACCTAGGCGACGTGACGGTCAATCTGCCCTTCGTAAGCATCGCGGTCAGCCCGAAAGACCGGGAGCGCCAAGTTGCGCGCGAGCTCATAATCCGGCTACGGGACCGGCGGGTGCTCTTCGCTTGGGAGTGTAGCGACGGCTGCTTTGACAACTCCCTCAAGTCGCTGGGTGAGATCAGGCAGATCATCGTAGACAAGCAGTTGGAGCTTGCCGAGTTGCAAGACGGATCGCTCTATCTGCTGCTCGACGCAATGGGACTGGGTATTCGTCAGTTCCAGACCGTTGAGGAGCTGTCACGTCGTGACGACGATGCTCCGCCGCATCCGCGCTTCGGCAACTTCCACCGGCCACCCGATATCCGGCAAGCCTACTTCGACGGGCAGGAGGTTCTTCGCGGCCACATGAGCCGCTGCCTTGGGCAGATCGCCACCATCGCAGGGATGCCTGCGCTCAGCGAAGGGGTGATCGCTGGATATCAGGGCCCGTGGCCGCTCGATGCCTATCGAGAACCGCCTTCACTGCCCTCAGCGGGCGGGTAGGTAACGGGGAGGGGGCCGTGTGGAATTGGTTGAAGAATAAGCCGCGCCAGTCGGACAATGAGTTGAGGGTACTGGCGGAACAACTCATTGGGCCTCAGGCGCTCGCCATCTCCCTGGCCGAGACGGTGCGCGCCTACGTCGCTGCCGTTCAGGCCGGGAAGATCTCTTATCCAGCGCACCGACGCAAAGGGTCCAGCGTGGTGGAGATATGGGCGGACTTACGGATCGAGGCCCTGCACAAGATGTTCAACTTCGGGCAATCAAACCCCTTCCTATTGTCTGACCTGCAGCGTCAAGAGGAGCTTCTGGCCTGCTTCCTAGACGAGCGGCCCCACTTCGAAATGCCTCAGCCGCGCGGCGCGGTCATTCCCGACACTATACAGGCGATGTTCCAAGTCTATCTCTATCTAGACGCTGCCGGATCAGAGGTTGCTGACCGGGAAACGGATCGCACGGGCCTAAAGCTGGTAGGGCGCTCGATCCTCGACCGGATGGAATCAGAGTGCGGCGAGCTGCGACTCAGGCTGCCAGCACTCCGGGTAGGCACGAGCGAAGGTACTATCCCGCCGACGATGATCGAACTGCTATATGAAGATGTCACCGTCAAAGCTAAGTCCATCGCTCTGTCTGCCAAGTTCGGCCCGCATTACGAAGGCGGCATCAAATTCGTGGAGGACCAGTTGGCGAAGCAAGACGAGGACCTGGCCGCTTTCAGGGCCTCTGTTACACGGGTGATGGCGGCAAAGGACCCCGACCATTTAAGTTCGGATCGATGACCAGTTTCGGCGCTGCGCTCACTGAGCAAAACGACCACATTGACGTCATGAGCGGTCATTTGCCCTGCGGATCAGAGCAGGCGGGATGCGAGGGACGCGGGCCCTGGTCTTGATCAGGCGGCGGCCTTGCGGGGGCGTTTGAGCGTCAGGAGCTCAGTGACGTCCTTCAGCTCCTCGGCCGAGGAGATGCCGATCTTCAGCCACTTGCCATCTCGATATGTCTCCGCCTCGTCATAAAGCGCCATGAGGCGGGGGCTAAGGCGATCGCGCCGCGCCTCGACCTTCTCCCGCTCCGCCCCTCCCAGCACGACCACGGCAGAGAAGGCCCGGTATTCGGGCAGGAGCGTGCAGAACGCCCTGGATTTCTTGTAGCGCAGGGACCACCCGTGCTTCTTGCCGCCATAGACCCAATCGGGCGTGAAAACGCCAGGATATGAGCCCTCGATCCACTCCCGCAACGCGGCCCACCGCGTGAACGCGTCCGGCCCGATCCAGTCGCGGACAGCCGTCTCGTCCGGCGGCGCTGACGTGTCGGTGATCCGGCTTCCAACCTCAGGCGAATGGTTCATGCAGCCACCCCTTGCGTCCACGAGAGCATCGCAAATGCGGCAAGGACAGGAAAGGGCCATGACGTCTCGGCGGGCATCCCATCGGGACCAGTGCGCATAGGGGCGCATCCTGCCGCCACAGCCTTCATCGCTATCGGGCGGCGGTTCCCGGCGTTGTTCGGCGGCAGGGGAGACCGGCGGAACTATCGCGCAATTGATGGCACATGGCGGAGCGTTCGGGAGGATTTCGCACTCGGGGTGAGGAGCGCGAGCGGCGTCAGACTGCCCGCGCGGGGCGCTGCGCGAAGCGAGACTACCGTTTCAGACGGAGAGCCTCACACCCCGAAATCCTCCCGGAAGCGGTCGATAGCGTGCATCCGCTCGTGCAGGATCGTCACGATGCCGATGTCGCCGTTGGAGAGCCTGCGCCAGTAGACGAAATGGTGTTCGTAGCGAAAGACATACCCGTCGACACCGAACTCGGCCGGTATGGGCACCGAGCCGACGCCCCGAGACTCGATCTTCTCGAAGGCCGCGAACATGCCGGTGATATAGCGATCGGCCTGGTCGCGCCCCCATCGATCCCTTGTGTAGCGGTAGATGTCGTCAAGGCGCAGCGACGCTGCCTCCTGAACGCGGACGGCCATCCGGTCAGGTCCGGTTCCGGGCGATCACCTCGGCCGCAGTGAGCGACTGGTACGATGACTCCGGCGCGGCAAAGGCATGGGTCAACTCAGCCTTCAGCCGGTCGAAAGCCTCGCGCTCGACACGCTCCTTGTCGCGGCGGATCAGGTCGCGGATGTATTCGCTGATATTCTCGTAGGATCCGTCCTCGCCCACATTCGCGGCGACGAAATCGCTGAGCGGGCCGCTGAGGCGAACGGTCATCGTGGTCGTGCGGGACATGGCGATCATCCTCTCATGGCGCTTGTATTCAATATACTCAAAAACGCACACGTCACAATGCCACAGAATGCCCTGCCCTTGGGCAAAGTCGGCGGCCGCTGCGGTGGTTCAGTCGCCGCACCTTATCAGGAAGCTCTGCGATGGCGCGTTCCGCGACCACCAGCGTGGTGGCCATCATGAGGTTCTCGCGCCCGGAAACGAACTCAGAACCGGATAAACCTTGGCGGCAGGCCAAGGGCGACAGCGCGAAGTCAGAGAATGGAGGGGAGAAAGGACGAAGTCCGAACTCGGAGCCACGAGCGCGACAGCGCGACCGGCCGGTTAGGCCGCCCCAGCGGAGGCGTCGAGCGAAGCGAGTTGGCGTGAGATCAAGAGAATGGCGGAGCATCGCGCAGACATTTCGAACCCGCAGGGTTCGCAAGGCCAAGGGCCGTCCGAGCTCATGCGAGGCCCCGACTGGAGCGAAGCCCGGAGGGCGGCAGCGCGAAGGGCGACAGCGCGAAGTCAGATAATGGCGGAGAGAGAGGGATTCGAACCCTCGGAACGCTTGCGCGCTCAACGGTTTTCGAGACCGCCCCGTTCAACCACTCCGGCACCTCTCCGCGATATGAGATGTCGTGGTCTCAAAGTGCGACGGTACATAGCGAAGTGCGGCGGACGGCACAAGAGGCGTCTTGCAACTTTCCCCATTGCAGACGATGAGGGGTGCGGCGGGCGCAGGGCAGAGTCCGGATGAGGCGCGACATGTGGCACCCCCGCACGCAAAAAAGCTATCCACTCGCATTGCCAGACACTATCGTTTGCATGGAGATCGTTCTTTACAAAGTGTCATCTGTTTTATGTGGCAGGCTGCAACCATGAATTACTATGTCTCGCATATGTCACCACACAAAAGGGCGCGCATTCACAAGGCAAGTTGCCCTGATTGCCGTGACGGTCAAGGCCAGCAGGGACAGCATCGCACAGGGTCCGGCGCCACAGGATGGGATGGCCCTTTCACGACGCTGGCCAATGCCGAAGCATTCATGGCTTACAGATTCAGTCATTTTAGCAATACTGGCAAGTGTGGTCGCTGCAAACCTGGGCTGGAGTAATACCGGCCGCGGCACAACGACCGAATCAGTAGCGCCACACGATCAACTGCGCGGATTCCCGAAAGCGCACAAAACCGCGCGGGCAAGCGTTGACTTTGCATCGCCGATCCGTATAGTCGCGCTGCTTCGCAAAGGGCCCGAAAAGGCCCCTCCGTTGCCCGAGGCTCTCCGCCGCTCCCCGCAACCCACAGCCACCGCCTTGAAAGACAGGGCCTGACTGCGGCTTTCCGGGGGTCCGGCAGACCATCTCGCCAGGCTTTGACGGGCATGCGCCCGACGCGCCGGCAGGGACGGTTTCAAGAGAGGCACGACGCCTCCTGCAGGCCGTGTCCTCGTCAAGTTCCCGCAAGGGCCGCATGGCCCGCCGGGACGCCGAAGGGCAGGATGACGAAGCCCGGCAGGCCACAAAGGCCGGCCGGCGAGCAAAACGAAAAGAAGGACGTGCGAGACATGTTCGCAGTGATCAAGACGGGCGGCAAGCAGTACCGCGTCGCCCAGGATGACCTGCTCAAGGTCGAGAA
The DNA here is from genome assembly GCF_900185735.1 of Stappia sp. P2PMeth1. Lineage (NCBI taxonomy): Bacteria > Pseudomonadati > Pseudomonadota > Alphaproteobacteria > Hyphomicrobiales > Stappiaceae > Stappia > Stappia sp. P2PMeth1. The sequence goes on from NZ_FYAW01000019.1 coordinate 139,036, forward strand.
GCTCTCGGCCGAGGCGGGTGAGACCGTGACTTTCGAGGACGTGCTGATGGTCGGCGGCGAGACCGACACCATGATCGGCGCGCCCCTGGTCGAGGGTGCGAGCGTCGTCGGCGAAGTCGTCGACCAGGCCCGCCACCGCAAGATCATCATCTTCAAGAAGCGCCGTCGGCAGAACTCGCGTCGCCGCAACGGCCACCGCCAGAGCTTCACCTTGGTCAAGATCACCGACATCCTGACCGGCGGCGCCAAGCCGGCGACCAAGAAGAAGGCCGCTGCTCCGAAGGCGGAGAAGGCCGAGGACGCAGGCGCTGAGGGCGATCTGCCGGTCCTGTTCACCGCGCCGGATGCGCCCGCCGACGATCTGAAGAAGATCTCCGGTGTCGGCCCCGTGCTGGAGAAGAAGCTGAACGCGATGGGCATCACGACCTACGCCCAGGTCGCAGCCTTCACCGCGGAAGACATCGCCCGCGTCGACGAAGCCCTGTCCTTCAAGGGCCGCATCGAGCGCGACAACTGGGTCCAGCAGGCAACGGAGCTGGCCGGCAACTGATTGCCGCCGCTGAGGTCTGATATAAGGTTCGACGAGGAGTTTCGTCATGGCACACAAAAAGGCAGGTGGCTCGTCCCGTAACGGCCGCGATTCCGCGGGCCGACGTCTGGGCATCAAGAAGTTCGGCGGCGAGACGGTCGTCCCGGGCAATATTATCGCGCGCCAGCGCGGCACGAAGTGGCATCCGGGCACGGGTGTCGGCATGGGCAAGGATCATACGATCTTCGCCACGGTGGAGGGCACGGTGACCTTCCAGAACAAAGCCAACAAACGCACGTTTATCAACGTGATGCCACTCGTAGACGCAGCAGAGTAACGCCGACGTGTTTGGTTCGAACCGCCGGCGTCCCATCGACCCGGCGGTTTGAGCAAACCGGCATGATCGCGACGATCAGGGGAGATGGGCCGCCATCTCCCCTTTTCTTTCTTTCGTCGCACTGCCGGAGGACACCATGGTTGCGGATCTCGAAGAGAGCCTGGAAGAAGAAAGTCTGGTCGCGGCCGCCGGGCCGCAGGAAACCGCGAGGCTGCGGCTGGACGCGCTGCGTCACGACGACCTCGCCGATCTCGTCTTTCTCGCCAACAACCGCCGCATCGCCACGATGGTGGCAACGATGCCCCACCCGTTCACCGTCGTCGACGGGCGAAACCTCATCGCCCTTTCGGCGAACCGAACGGCAACGCGGGCCAAGTTCGCCATCCGCCTGAAGTCGACGGGCCGCGTCATCGGCGCCATCGGCTATGGCGCGCTCGACGAGGGCGAGCCGCTGCATCTGGGCTACTGGGTCGGCGAGCCGTTCTGGGGCCAGGGCTATGCCACCGAGGCGGCACAGTCGGTGGTCGACCACGTCTTCACCCTGCCCGGCATCGACCGGCTGGCGGCGGCGGCCCGCGTCACCAACCCGGCCTCGCGGCGGGTGCTGGTCAAATGCGGCTTCCAGTTCGTCGACCAGGGGATGCTGCATTCGCGCGGCGCCGGTGGGCCGGTCTCGGTCGACCGTTTCGCCATCGACCGCAGCACCTGGCGCGCCCTCAAGCAGTGGGGGCGGATGACATGCCTGACCTCTGCCTGAATGAGGGGCGCCTGAACAAGGGACGCCTGAATAAGGGGCGCCTGAACAACGGACGCCTGAACGAGCGGGTCGCCACGCGGCGGCTGGTGCTGCGGCCGCTGGAGACGGGCGACGCGGAGGCCATCGACAGGCTGTGCAGCCGCGACCATGAGGTGGTGCGCTGGCTGACCGGCATGCCCTGGCCGCCGAAGGACGGGGCGGCGGCGGAGTTCGTCGCCGCTGCCATCGACACGGACCCGTTCGCCGGCGAGGCTGCCTTCGCCATCACGCTGGGCGGCGTCCTGATCGGCCTCGTCGCCATCAAGGCGCCGGGAGAGCTTGCCGAGCATCCGGACTGCCCGTCGATCGGCTACTGGATCGGCCGGCCGTTCCAGGGCTTCGGCTATGCCGGCGAGGCCGCAGCGGCGGCGCTCGGCTGGGGCGTTGCCGCCCATGGCTGCCAGGCGATGGCGGCGCGGGCCTTCGCCGACAATGCCGCCTCGCTCAAGGTGCTGTCGCGCCTCGGCTTTCGCGAGACGGGCCGGATGATGCGGACCTCGCTGGCGCTGGGACACGAGGTGGAGAACGTGGTGCTGCGGCTGGAGCGCGAGAACAGGCTAGGCGCCGATGCCGGCGCCGGCCTTGCGGAGGCTGCGGTATGAGCGCGCTCGCCCATCCCGTGCTGAGGAGCGCGCGGCTGACCCTGCGCGCGCCCGTGCCTGCCGATCTCGACCGGCTGGCAAGCCTTGCGAACGATGCCGATATCGCGCGGATGCTGGAGCGCATGCCGCATCCCTATTCGCGCGCGGACGGCGAGGCCTGGCTTGCCGGCATCGGTGGTGATCCGGCAAAACTCGAATTCGCCATCGACGACGGCAGCGGCTTCATCGGAGCGCTGTCGCTGCGCGGATTGGACGAAACGCCGGTGATCGGCTATTGGCTTGGCCGGCCCTATTGGGGACGCGGCTATATGAGCGAGGCCGTCGGCACCGCGCTTGCCTGGATTTTCGGGGCCTGGACTTTCGGGGCAAGAAGCGCGCAAGCCGTCGAAGCCCGCGTGATGACAGAGAATTCCGGATCGCGGAACGTGCTGGCAAAGCTCGGCTTCCGCGACATCGGCGAGACGGACTGCGCGAGCCTGGCCTGCGGCGAAACCCGGCCGGCGCGGCGCTACCGGCTCGACCGCACGACATACGAGCTCCCGCGCCAGGTCTGACGACCGACCGCGGGGCGAGCAGAAAGACACGACGCATGAAGTTCCTCGACCAGGCCAAGATCTATGTCCGCTCCGGCGACGGCGGCGCGGGCGCCGTCTCGTTCCGGCGCGAGAAATTCATCGAGTTCGGCGGCCCGGACGGCGGCGACGGCGGACGCGGCGGCGATGTCTTCATCGAATGCGTCGACGGGCTCAACACGCTGATCGACTTCCGCTTCGCCCAGCATTTCAAGGCCAAGACCGGCATGCACGGCATGGGCCGCAACCGCACCGGCGCCAAGGGCGACGATGTGGTGCTGCGGGTGCCGGTGGGCACGGAGATCCTGGAAGAGGACAACGAGACGGTGCTGGCCGACATGACCCGCGTCGGCGAGCGGCTGCTGCTGCTGAAGGGCGGCAATGGCGGCTTCGGCAACGCGCATTTCAAGTCGTCCACCAACCAGGCGCCGCGCCACGCCAATCCCGGCCTGGAGGGCGAGGAGAAGTGGATCTGGCTGCGGCTGAAGCTGATCGCCGATGCCGGCCTCGTCGGCATGCCGAATGCCGGCAAGTCGACCTTCCTCGCCACCGTTTCGGCGGCGCGGCCGAAGATCGCCGACTATCCTTTCACCACGCTGCATCCCAATCTCGGCGTCGTCGAGATCGACGGCAACGGCTTCGTGCTGGCCGACATTCCCGGCCTGATCGAGGGCGCGCATGAGGGCATCGGCCTCGGCGACCGGTTCCTCGGCCATGTCGAACGCACCCGGGCGCTGCTGCATCTGGTCGATGGCACCCAGGAAGATCCCGGCGAGGCTTACCGCGTGGTGCGCGGGGAACTCGCCGCCTATGGCGCCGGGCTCGACGAGAAGCCGGAAGTGGTGGCACTGTCGAAGGTCGACGCGCTCGACGAGGAGACCCGCGCGGAGCGGGCCGCCTTGCTGGAGGAGGCCTGCGGCCAGAAGCCGCTGCTGCTGTCCTCCGCGAGCGGCGAGAATGTCGAGCGGGCGCTACGGATGATCCGCCGCGCCATCGACCGCGACCGCGAGGACGAGGCGAACACGGTGCCGCAGGTGCCGAGCGAACCCTGGCGGCCGTAAGGCGCCGGGCACAGGAACCAGGCCCGGACAGGTCCGGGCCGCAACGGAGGGGCCGTGATGGGCCGACCATGACCGGGAGCGTATGAGCGGGCGCACAAGGGCGCCCCGCCTCACCCTCCCCTGTCTTCCGCGCGGCTGCAACGGGCCGCGCACCTGACCTGACGGACCACACCCGATGTCCACCCCCCTCTCCGAGTCGCTGGCTCCCTCGACCCATGGCGAGGCCGACACCGCAACGCGCACCGGCCGCCTTTCCCGCCACCGCCGCCTCGTCGTCAAGATCGGCTCGGCCCTGCTCGTCGAGGACGGCCGGCTGAAGCGCGACTGGCTCGAGGCGCTGGCCGACGATCTCGCCATGCTGGCGCGGGCCGGCACGGAGCTCATCGTCGTCTCCTCCGGCGCCATCGCGCTGGGGCGCGGCGTCCTCAAGCTGCCGCGCGGCCCGCTCCGGCTAGAACAGGCGCAGGCCGCCGCCTCGGTCGGCCAGGTGGCTCTCGCCCAGGCCTATGCCGAAGCGCTCGGCGCGCGCGGGCTGACCGCCGGCCAGGTGCTGCTGACGCTCGGCGACACCGAGGAGCGGCGGCGCTATCTCAACGCCCGCGAGACGCTGGGCACGCTGCTCAAGCTCGGCGCCGTTCCCATCGTCAACGAGAACGACACGGTCGCCACCTCCGAGATCCGCTACGGCGACAATGACCGGCTGGCGGCGCGCGTCGCCACCATGGCCAGCGCCGACTGCCTGGTGCTCTTGTCCGATGTCGACGGGCTCTATACCGCGCCGCCCGCCAGCAATCCGGATGCGGTGTTCCTTCCCGAAGTACCGGCGATCACCGGCGAGATCGAGCAGATGGCGGGCGCCGCCGGCTCCGAACTGTCGCGCGGCGGCATGCGCACCAAGATCGACGCGGCCAAGATCGCCACCTCCGCCGGCACGGCGATGGCGATTGCCAGCGGCAAGCGGATGAACCCGCTGGCGCATCTGGAAGCGGGTGGCCGGGCGACGTGGTTTCACGCAAGGTCGACGCCCGCCAGCGCCCGCAAGGCCTGGATCGGCGGCCATCTGGAGCCGCGCGGCGCGCTGCATCTGGATGCCGGCGCGATCCGTGCGGTGGTCTCAGGCCGCAGCCTGCTGCCGGCGGGCATCCGCCGGGTGGAGGGCGACTTCCACCGCGGCGACGCGGTGCGGCTGGTGGCACCGGACGGGCGCGACATCGGCCGCGGGCTGGTCGCTTACGACCATCCGGAGGCGGGGCTGATCCTTGGCCGCAACAGCCGCGAGATCGAGGCGATCCTCGGCTATGCGGGCCGCGCGGAGATGGTGCACCGGGACGATCTCGTGCTAAGCGGGCAGACCGGAGAGACGGCGACGGGAGGCGGCAGCGATGCTTGAACGAGTGGCGAAGACCGAGATCGCGGGACTGATGCGGCAGATGGGCCGCGAAGCCCGCGCGGCCTCGCGCCGACTGGCGACGGCGGATACGGCGGCGAAGAACGCCGCCCTGGCGGCGATGGCCGAAGAGGTGCGCCTTGCGAGTGCCGAGATCCTGGCGGCGAATGCGCAGGACATCGCCGCGATGACGGCAGGCGGCCAGAGCGCCGCCTATCTCGACCGCGGCACGCTGACGGGCGAGCGCGTCGAGGCGATTGCCGCCGGCATCGAGGCGGTGGCGGCGCTGGACGATCCCGTCGGCGCGGTGATCGCCGCCTGGGACCGGCCGAACGGGCTGCAGATCGAGCGCGTGCGCACGCCGCTCGGCGTCATCGGCGTGATCTATGAGAGCCGGCCCAACGTGACGGCCGATGCCGGGGCGCTGTGCCTGAAGGCCGGCAACGCGGTGATCCTGCGCGGCGGCTCCGACACGATCCGCTCGAATCTCGCCATCCATGCCGCGCTGGCGCGCGGGCTCGCCCGTGCCGGTCTGCCGGAAGCGGCGATCCAGGTGGTGCCGGTGACCGACCGGGCCGCCGTCGGCGAGATGCTGGCCGGGCTCGACGGCACGCTCGACGTGATCGTGCCGCGCGGCGGCAAGAGCCTCGTCGCGCGGGTGCAGCAGGAGGCGCGGGTGCCGGTCTTCGCGCATCTGGAAGGCCTCTGCCATATCTTCATCGACCGCAGCGCCGATCCCGAGATGGCGCTGAAGATCGCGGTCAACGCCAAGATGCGCCGCACCGGCATCTGCGGGGCGATGGAAACGCTGCTGATCGACCGGGCGGTGGCGGAGACGCTGCTGGTGCCGGTCTGCACCGCGCTGATCGAGGCGGGCTGCGAGATCCGCGGCGATGCGGACGTGTGCGCTGCCGTGCCGCAGGCACGCGCGGCGACCGAGGACGACTGGCGCACCGAATATCTCGACGCGATCCTGTCGGTGCGGGTGGTCGACGGGCTGGAGGCGGCGATCGAGCATATCGAGACCTGCGGCTCGCATCACACCGACGGCATCATCGCCGAGGACCCGCAGGCGGTGGCGCGGTTCTTCGCCGAGGTGGATTCGGCGATCCTCACCCACAATGCCTCGACCCAGTTCGCCGATGGCGGCGAGTTCGGCATGGGCGCGGAGATCGGCATCGCTACGGGGCGCATGCATGCGCGCGGGCCGGTCGGCGTCGAGCAACTGACGAGCTTCAAGTACCGGGTCCACGGCACCGGGCAGGTGCGCCCCTGAATGGACCCTCGGCTCGCCATCCCGCATGCCGAGCCGGGCAACCGTATCGGCCTGTTCGGGGGATCGTTCAATCCGCCGCATTCCGGCCACCGGCTGGTCGCCGACATCGCGCTTGCCCGGCTCGGGCTCGACCGGCTGTGGTGGCTGGTGACGCCCGGCAATCCGCTGAAGGACCATGCCGACCTGGCGCCGCTGGGGCAGCGGCTCGACGCGGTCGAGGCGCTCGCCCGGCATCCGCGCATGGCGGTGACGGCGCTGGAGGCGCAGCTCGGCACGCCCTACAGCGCCCGCACGCTGGCGCTGCTGACGCGGATGCGGCCACGGCTCAACTTCGTTTGGGTGATGGGAGCGGACAACCTCGCCAGCTTCCACCGCTGGCAGGACTGGCGCGGCATTTTCGCGCGCGTGCCGATCGCCGTGGTCGACCGGCCGGGGGCGACGCTGCCCGCACTCGCCTCGCCGGCGGCGCAGAGCTTTGCCGGCTGCCGTCTCGACGAGGCCGACGCGCGGCTTCTGCCGGGCCTGGCGCCGCCGGCCTGGACCTTCCTGACCGGGCCGCGCGACGCCTCCTCCTCGACCCGCCTGCGCGCCGATGCGAAAGCACGGTGAAAGGTTCCGTTCGGCAAGATCGCAACAGTGTCTTGAAAACGCCACCAACGAGGGCCACTCTTTTCCTGCGCCGGAAGAGTCGCGCCGTACCGCGTTTCGGCGTACAAGGCCGGATAACGGACGCCTGCCCCAGGCAGCACGTCCCTATCCATCAGGCCGCAGCCCATGGATGCACCTTGCGGTGCAGGCCGGGCGCGCGGCCGGACGAACCGGATGAAAGGCAATCCGTCTGAGTATGACCTTCGACACCGAGGCGACGGCTCCCACCGCCCCTCACCCCGCAGCAGCCGGCACGCAGCAGCGTGCGGACCTGCTCGAGAGCGTCCTCGCCTCGCTGGCCGATTCCAAGGCTGAGGACATCGTCACCATCGACATCACCGGCAAATCGCCGATGGCCGACCAGGTCATCGTCGCTTCCGGCCGTTCGCACAGGCATGTCGGCGCCATCGCCGATCACCTGCTGCGCGACCTGAAGGATGCCGGCCATGGCAACGCCCAGATCGAAGGCGTGCCCCAGTGCGACTGGGTGCTCATCGATGCGGGCGACGTGATCGTCCATGTGTTCCGCCCCGAGGTCCGCGCCTTCTACAATATCGAGAAGCTGTGGTCCGTCGACGACGTGAGCGCACCGGTGCACTACGCCGGCTGACGCCGGCGTAGCGAGGAGACGACGAGGGCCGCAGCCCGCCGGGCCCAGCGCTGGCGGGACGAGAGGTTTTGGCCGCCTGCCGCCCCCTCAAGACCGATCCAAAAGCAGAAAGTCCCGGCTCGCCCATGCGCCTGCACATCGCCTGTATCGGCCGCATGAAGGCCGGCCCGGAGCGCGAGTTGATGGGCCGCTACGGCGCGCGCATCGACAAGGCCGGGCGGAGCGTGTCGCTCGGTCCGCTGTCGGTGATCGAACTGCCCGAGTCGCGCAGCCCCCGCGCCCAGGACCGCAAAGCGGAAGAGGCGCGTGCGCTGCTGGCCGCCTTGCCGGCGGGCGCGGCGATCCTCTGCCTCGACGAGACCGGCCGCGACATGACCAGCGAAGCCTTCGCCGAGGACCTGGCGAAGCTGCGCGACGCCGGCACCGCCGACCTGGCGCTGGCGATCGGCGGCCCGGACGGGCACGGCGAGGCGCTGCTGGAGGCCGCGCGTCTCAGGCTGGCCTTCGGCCGGATGACCTGGCCGCACCAGATCGTGCGGGCGCTGGCCGCCGAACAGCTCTACCGGGCGGTGACGATCCTGTCGGGCCATCCCTATCATCGGGGTGCCTGAGTTGGGGGGTACCTGACGCCGGGGACTGCCCGTATTCCGCCCCAATTCTCGTCTAGGGCTTGCGGTGACAGGCAGGATCGTGGGTTTACCAATCGTTAGGGTTGACGTTTCGTTAACGTCCCTGGGGCAAGCTGGTCATCCATAGTCAGCCCCTCCGGGCTCCCCGCGTCCGGCGGATCCCGCACCGGCACGACCGGCGTCGCGGTCCGCACGGGCGCAACGGTGAACATGCGACCAACTGCCGAGAGCCATGCGGACAGGTCATCTGCTGCTGATCCTCAGTCTCGCCGCGCTCGCGGCGGCCGCTGCGCCGCACGGGTCCGGCCGGAGCCTGGCCAGCGAGGAACAGATCGAGACGGCGCAGCAGGCCGCCGCCGCCGATCCGGCCTCCGAACCGGACGGCCTGGCCGAGCGCAAGGCTCGCCGCGAGGAGGAACTGTCGACGCTGACCCGCGACCTGTCGCTGTCGGCGGACCGGCAGGCCGCGCTTGCCCGGGAAATCCGCGCCATCGAGCGCGACCGGCAGGCGCTCAACGCCGACCTCTTGCGCACGGCGCAAAGGGTGACCCGGCTGGAGGAGCAACTGGCGGCGACGGAAGACCGTTTGCGCCGCCTGGGAGAGAACGAGGACGCAGTGCGCGCATCCCTTGTCGAGCGACAGGACGTGCTGGCCGAGGTGCTCTCGGCGCTGCAGCGCATCGGCCGGCATCCGCCGCCGCCGCTCGCCGTGCAGCCGCACGACGCGCTGGCCGCGGTGCGCAGCGCCCTGCTGCTCAACGCGGTGATGCCGGAACTGCATGTGGAAGCGCAGGCGCTGGCGAGCGATCTCGCCTCGCTGCGCCAGCTCAAGGTGTCGAGCGCCGCCGAGCGCGACCGGCTGGTCGCCGACGGACAGCGCCTTGCCGAGGAGCGCACCCGGGTGGAGATGCTGGTCGCCTCGAAGAAGCGCGACCACGAGAGAAGCGAGGCGGAACTGGCCCAGGAGCGCGACCGCTCGCGGCAACTGGCCGAGGAAGCCGGCACTCTCAAGGATTTGATCGCGGCGCTGGAACGCGACATCGCCAGCGCCCGCAACGCGGCGGACGCCGCCCGCAAGGCCGACGCGGAGCGCCGTGCGGCGCCGCGGCCGAGCGATCCGTTCAGCGATCCGGGCCGGCTGGCGCCGGCCATCGCCTTCGCCGACGCCAAGGGCCGCCTCGGCGATCCGGTCTCCGGCACGGTGCTGCGGGACTTCGGCGCGGAAGACGGTTTCGGCGGCACGGCGCAGGGGCGCTCGATCGCCGCCCGCACCAATGCCCAGGTGGTGGCCCCGGCGGACGGATGGGTCGTCTATGCCGGACCGTTCCGTTCCTACGGCCAGGTCTTGATCCTGAACGCCGGCGACGGATATCATATCCTCCTTGCCGGCATGGACCGGACGAATGTCGAGCAGGGACAGTTCGTGCTGGCAGGGGAGCCTGTCGCGACGATGGGAGAGACGCGCGTCGCAAGCGCGGCGACCCTCGACCTCGTCGCCCCGCAACCCGTGCTCTATGTGGAATTTAGGAAAGACGGCGTTTCGATCGATCCCACGCCTTGGTGGGTTCGGCCCGAAGAAGAAAAGGCTCGCGGATGATTCGGAAAGCTTCCCTGTTGCTGGTCGGTGCGCTCATCGGTGGCGCGACAATCACCGCCCTCTCGCAGATGCCGGTGCGGGTCAGCGGCGTGGCCAACGCCGCCGCCTCCGACACCTACCGGCAGCTCAACCTCTTCGGCGACGTCTTCGAGCGCGTGCGCTCCGACTATGTCGAGGTCCCGGACGACGCGGCGCTGATCGAGTCGGCCATCAACGGCATGCTGAGTTCGCTCGATCCGCATTCGAGCTATCTCTCGCCCAAGCACTTCCGCGACATGCAGGTGCAGACGCGCGGCGAGTTCGGCGGCCTCGGCATCGAGGTGACGATGGAGGACGGCCTCGTCAAGGTCGTCACCCCGATCGACGACACGCCCGCCCACAAGGCCGGCGTCATGGCCGGCGACTTCATCACCCATCTCGACGGCGAGCAGATCCAGGGCCTGACCCTGTCGGAAGCGGTCGACAAGATGCGCGGGCCGGTCAACACCGGCATCGAGCTGACCATCCGCCGCGAGGGCCGGGCCGAGCCGATCAAGCTGACCATCACCCGCGACGTCATCCGCATCAAGTCCGTCCGCTTCCGCGAGGAGGGCGATGTCGGCTACCTGCGCGTGACCCAGTTCAACGAGCAGACCTATGACGGGCTGAAGGACGGCATGAGCGAGCTGGCCAAGAAAATCGGCTCCGGCAAGCTCAAGGGCTTCGTGCTCGACCTGCGCAACAATCCCGGCGGCCTGCTCGACCAGGCGATCGCCGTCTCCGATGCGTTCCTGCAGCGCGGCGAGATCGTCTCGACCCGCGGCCGCAACGCCGACGAGACCCAGCGCTACAACGCCCGCTCCGGCGACCTGGCCAACGGCAAGCCGGTGATCGTGCTGATCAACGGCGGCTCGGCCTCGGCCTCCGAGATCGTCGCCGGCGCCCTGCAGGACCACCGCCGGGCCACCGTGCTCGGCACCCGGTCCTTCGGCAAGGGGTCGGTGCAGACCATCGTCCCGCTCGGCGCCAACGGCGCGATCCGGCTGACGACGGCGCGCTACTACACCCCGTCCGGCGTCTCGATCCAGGCCAAGGGCATCACCCCGGACATCGAGGTGCTGCAGGAACTGCCCGAGGAACTGCGCGCCAACGGCGCCGAGACCAAGGGCGAGGCGGGCCTGCGCGGCCACCTGCAGGGCGAGGGCGAGGAAGAGTCCGGCAGCCAGGCCTATGTGCCGCCGGACCCCAAGGACGACGCCCAGTTGAAGCTGGCGCTCGACCTGCTCAACGGCGTTCAGGTGAACAGCGCCTTCCCGCCGGTCGGCGACCGGAAGGCCGCGGTTCCGAACTGACAGCAACGACCGGGTGCGGGCGCCCTGGGGAGGGGAGGCCGCACCCGCCCGTCTTGAAAGCGGATGAGGCACCATGGCGGGAAATGACCTCTCGACTCCCCTCGGGCTGAGCAAGAAGAGATATCTCAACCTTCCGCTCGGGCTGATCGGCGCCGGCATGATCACCCTGCTGGCACTGACCGCCTTGGTGTGGATCGGCGTGGTCGACGATCCGCTCGGCGGCGAGCCCACCGCCTCGATCCCGCTGGAACGCTCCCTCGACGGCCTGACCGCTCGCGACTTCGGCGTCGTGGAGATCCGCCCCTCGCTGCCCGAGCAGGGCGAGGCGAGGTCACAGGTCGCGGATCGCGACGAGACGCTGGGTCCGCGTTTCGAACCCAAGCCCCTCTCCGGACACGAGACCGGCACGCCCGTGGACGAGGCCGCCCCGGCGCTCGTCGCCGGCCAGGGCCTGTCGGAGCGGCCGGATGCGCGCGTGAGCGAAACGGGTCCGCATGGCCGCCTGCCGACCGTCTCGGAGACCGGGCTGCGGCCGCTCGACATCTATGCCCGGCCGGTCAGCCAGACCTTCGCCTCGGTGCCGAAGATCGCCATCGTCGTCGGCGGCCTCGGCCTGTCGCAGACCAGCACCCAGGCAGCGATCGACCGGCTGCCGCCGGACATCACCCTCGCCTTCGCCCCCTACGGCTCCAGCATCGACCGCTGGATGCAGCAGGCCCGCCGCGCCGGCCACGAACTCCTGCTGCAACTGCCGATGGAACCGTTCGACTATCCCGACAACGATCCGGGGCCGCACACGCTGCTGGTCAGCCACTCGCCCGACGAGTTGCGCGACCGGCTCGCCTGGTTGATGAGCCGGCTCTCCAACTATGTCGGCGTGATGAACTACATGGGCGCCCGCTTCACCGCCACGGAGGGATCGCTGCAGCAGTTGCTGGGCGAGGTCACCCGGCGCGGGCTGATGTATGTGGACGACGGCTCGTCCTCGCGCAGTGTCGCGACCTCGACCGCCAGCGGGCTGCGCACGCCCTTCTCCCACGCCGACCTCGTCATCGACGACGTGCCGCGGCCGAAGGAGATCACCGCCCGGCTGCTGCAACTGGAAGGGGCGGCGCGGGCGCGCGGCATGGCGGTCGGCATTGCCAGCGCCCTGCCGGTGACCATCGACGAACTCGCCAAATGGTCGCGCGACCTGGAGGAGCGCGGGCTGCAGCTCATCCCGATCAGCGCCTCGATCGACCGGGTCGGCCAGTAGCGCCGCGCGCCTGCCCATCGTCCCTCTGCCCGTCGTCCCTCTGCCCGTCGTCCCCGCCTGTCAGGCACCTCTCCGCTTGCCGCCAGCCTCTCGCCCGCGTATCACCCTCGCCTATCCTCGCAGCCTCGCCGAAGGAGACCGCCGCGTGCTCAGCCCCACCGCCCTGCCCGACTATCGCCCCTGTGTGGGTGTGATGCTGCTCAATGCCGAGGGCCTGGTGTGGACCGGCAAGCGGGCGCCGGAGGGCGGCGCGGACCCGGACTATTGCTGGCAGATGCCGCAGGGCGGCATCGACGCGGGCGAGGACCCGCTCGCCGCCGCGCGCCGCGAGCTCTACGAGGAGACCGCGATCGCCTCGATCTCGCTGATCGCCGAGGCGCCGTCCTGGTTCTCCTACGACTATCCGCCGGAGATCGTGCCGATCCGCCACAAGGCCCGCTACAAGGGCCAGACCCAGAAATGGTTCGCCTTCCGCTTCGAGGGCGAGGAGCGGGAGATCGACATCCTGACCCCGCCCGACGGCCACAAGGCGGAATTCTGCGAGTGGCGCTGGCGGCGGGCGGAGGACCTGCCCGGCCTTGTCATCCCGTTCAAGCGCGCTGTCTATGAAAGCGTCGTGCAGGCGTTTTCCGCCTTCACCCGCTAGAGCGCTTTCCGATCAGGTGGAATCACCTGATCGATAAGAAATCGCTCCAGATTCAATACCTTGAGCATATTCTTGTCGTTCAGATCGGTTCGATCTGAACGGAATATGCTCTAGAATTCGCGGGGCGTCGGCGGATCAGGACGACTGTCCGCCCTGCCCATCTGCCGTGCACGCGGCAAGTCCGACCTGCCATTCCGCGCGCACCTCGCCGTCGTCTTCGCTCGCCATCCGCAAGCCGGCGAGGCGGGAAAAGGCGTCCGCCGCCAGCAGGCGCGACAAGGCCCACACGGCCGCGCCGCGCACCAGCGGGCTGGCGTCGCCGAGCAGCGCCTCCACCCTTGCGACAAGCGACGACGCCCCGGAATTGCCGGCGGCAATCAGCACGTTGCGCAGGAAGCGGTCGCGGCCGATGCGCTTGATCGGCGAGCCGGAAAAGAGCGCACGAAAGGCCGCATCGTCCAGCTCAAGCAGGTCGGCGAGGGCGGGCGCGCGCAGCTCGTCGCGGGCGATCAGCCGTGCCTCGCGCGCCTCGACCGCGAACTTGTTCCAGGGACAGGCGGCGAGACAATCGTCGCAGCCATAGATGCGGTTGCCGATGGCGGTGCGGAAGGCGCGCGGGATCGGCCCCTTGTTCTCGATGGTGAGATAGGAGATGCAGCGGCGCGCATCGAGCCGGTAGGGCGCGGGGAACGCCTTCGTCGGGCAGGCGTCGAGACAGGCGCGGCAGGAGCCGCAATGGTCGACCTCGCCCTCATCCACCGGCAGCTCCAGATCGGTGAAGATCTCGGCGAGGAAGAACCAGGAGCCGAGCCGGCGCGAGACGAGATTGGTGTGCTTGCCCTGCCAGCCAAGGCCCGCCTGCTGGGCCAGCGGCTTTTCCATCACCGGGGCGGTGTCGACGAAGACCTTCACCTCCCCTTCATCCAGCCCCATCCGCCGGGCCTGCGCCAGCAGGTGCTGCGCCAGCTCCTTGAGCCGGCCCTTGATGATGTCGTGATAGTCGCGGTTGCGGGCATAGACGGAGATGGTCGCCCGCTCGGGCGCGCCCAGCGTCGCCAGCGGATCCTCGTCGGGCGCGTAGGAGAGCGCGAGGCTGATCACTCGGCGTGCCTCCGGCCACAGCGCCTGGGGCGCGGCGCGCCGCTCCGCCGTCTCGGCCATCCATGCCATCGAGCCGTGATGGCCGGCGGCGAGGAACCGTGAGAGATTTTCGGAGGTCCGCGGCGGGGGATCGGCGAGGGCGATGCGCATGTCGTCGAAGCCGAGCGCCCGCGCCTTGTCAGCGAGCGCGGCCTTCAGCCGCTCCGCCTGCTGCGGGCTCAGAAGTCGAGGTCGGCATAGACCGGCGCCGGCGGCATGCCCAGCATCTTCTCCGCCAGCAGCGGACGGAAGCTCGGGCGCGACTTCATCCGCGCGTACCACGCCTTGACGTTTTCCTCCTCCGCCCATGGCACCTCACCCAGATAATCGGCGCAGGACAGCTCCGCCGCGACGGCGAAATCGGCGAAGGTCAGCCGCTCGCCCGCCAGCCAGTTGCGCGAGGCGGCAAGATAGCCGAAATAACGCAGATGGTGGCCGATATTGGCGCGCGCGGCGCGCAGGATGGCCGAATCCGGCGATCCGCCGCCCTGCGAGGACGGCATGTCCTGCTTGTAGATGCGCTCGCGCACGAAGGGGCCGATCACCTCGTTGTCGAGCTTGTTCACCGCCCAGTCGACCAGCCGCCGGGTCTCGGCCCGCGCGTCCGGATGGTCGGGCATCAGCCGCCGGTCGCCGACCGCATAGCCACGCGTCTCGTCGAGATATTCCATGATGGCGAAGGCGCCGCACACCGGCGGGCCGTCATTCTCCCGCAGCACCGGCAGGGCGCCGGCCGGATTGAGCATCAGGAACTCGCGGCGGCGCTCCCAGGGGCGCTCGGTGACAAACTCCACCTTTGCGCCGTATTCGGCGAGCACAAGCTGCACGAAACGCGACTGCGGCGAGAACGGATGGCGATACAACGTCAGCATAAGAGGATCGTAACCGGTTACGGTTAATCAAACGGTGCAGAGCGGGCGGCACCATGAGGCGCCCGTATACGCTGCAGCACGTCGTCACACAACGCAGCAATTCCCCAGGAAGCCGGAGAGTTCAGCCCATGCAAACGGAGACGCTCGTCGGAGCGCTGATCCTTGGCCTTGTCGAGGGCCTGACCGAGTTCATTCCCGTTTCCTCGACGGGGCATATCCTGCTGCTGGGACATTTCATCGGATTCGAGAGCACCGGCAAGTCCTTCGAGGTGCTGATCCAGCTCGGCGCCATCCTCGCCATCCTCTCCGTCTATTTCCACCGCCTGTGGACCATTGCCGTCGCCCTGCCGCACGAGGCGGTGGCCCGGCATTTCGTCGCCGGCATCCTGCTCGCCTTCCTGCCGGCGGCGGTGATCGGCGTGCTCGCCCATGGCTTCATCAAGGCGGTGCTGTTCGAATCGCCGGCGCTGATCTGCACCACGCTGATCCTGGGCGGCATCGCGCTGCTCGCCGTCGACCGGATGAAGCGGGTGCCGCGCTATGACGACGTGATGGACTATCCGCTGTGGCTGTGCCTGGCGATCGGCTTCTTCCAGACGCTGGCGATGGTGCCCGGCGTCTCGCGCTCCGGCGCCACCATCGCCGGGGCCCTGCTGCTGGGCACCGACAAGCGCTCGGCGGCGGAGTTCTCGTTCTTCCTGGCGATGCCGACCATGGCCGGCGCCTTCGCCTACGACCTCTACAAGAACCGCGACATCCTGTCGGTGGACGACGTCACCGTCATCGCCGTCGGCTTCGTCGCCGCCTTCGTCACCGCCGTCTTCGTGGTGCGCGGGCTGCTCAATTTCGTCAGCCGGCACGGCTTCGCGCCCTTCGCCTGGTGGCGCATCGGCGTCGGCCTTGCCGGTTTCGCCGGCCTATATCTCGTCGGCTGAGGCCTCCGCCGCCATCGCCGCCAGGTCCTGCGCGAGCCGGCGGCGCAGATCGTCGGGGGCAAGCAGCCGCGCCCCCGGCCCCAGCCAGCGCACCAAGGGCAGGATCACCTCGGCCTCGGTGCTGGGAACGCACACCTCCAGCCGCGTGTCGGCGGCGCCCTCCCCGCTTGGCGCGCCGAAAATCGCGTGGCGATAATACCAGTCGCGCCGCAGCCGCTCTGCCTGCTCCTGCGTGACGAGCAGCCGGCTGACCCGCCCTTCGCCTTCCCAGCGGCGCATGGCGCGCGACAGCCAGGCGCGGCCGATCTGGCTCTGCACCGACAGCGAGGCGCGCGGGCGAAAGCCGAAGCCGCCGACCTCGATCTGCCGCACCCGGTCGGCGCGGATCAGCCGCTCCGACCCCAGATCGACATCGTGGCCGAACAGATACCAGCGGTCGCGGTCGAACAGGATGCCGTGCGGCTCCATGTCGTAGTCGGCGCTGCGGCCGCGATAGGGGTTCTCGTGGGTGAGGCGCACGCGCTTTGCCGCCAGCAACCCTTGCATGAAGCGGTCGACGGCAAGCTGGGTGTCGCCCTCGCCGGTGCCGTCCGGCTCGGGATGGAAGATGTCGACGGGCGGGCACTCGATGCCGACGATGCGCTCGCCTTGCGCGAAGAGCTCGCGCGCGGCGCGCGGCAGCGAGGTCAGCAGCTTGGCCTCGGCCGCATCGAGCTCCGACAGCAGCGGCGTCGCCCGCAAGCCGCGCACCAGGGCCAGCGCCACCAGCAGCGCCGCCGTTTCGCCGCGGGTCAGCGCCACCGGCGGCTGCAGGTAGTCGCGCGCCAGCCGGTAGCCGCCTTCCGCCCCGCGCTCCGCCTCCACCGGAATGCCCAGCGCCAGCAGCCGGTCGACATCGCGGTAGATGGTGCGCACGGAGACGCCGAATCGCTCCGCCAGTTCGACCGCGCTGCGCTGGCCGCCGGTCAGCAACAGCAGGATGCCGAGCGCCCGTTCGATGGCGTTCATCGCTCTTGTCTCCGGAAAAAATCGCCTGCCGCGACACTGCCCGAACATACCTGACGCGCTGGTGTCAGGTATGCCCTGCCATCCTGCTTTGCATCGCCGCTTTCCACAATGCAGCGCCCTCGACGGGCCTCACGGGGAGAGCGGCCAGGCAACAGGAGAGACAGTCATGACCGACATGCGCGTGAACCGGACCGGAGCGATCAGGACTGCCGCGGTCAACGCCCGAACCGCCGGGACGGGAACGCCCCCGAACAGCCCTGCGACGGCCGATCCGTATGATTTTCCGACGCCGCCGCGCTTCCTGCCGGCGCTCCTGCTGGGGCGGGCCATACAGATGCTTGTTGCCCGCTGGTGGGAGTGGCGCTCGGCCCGGCGCACGCGAGCGGCGCTGGAGCGGCTGGACGAGGCGGGCTTGCGCGATATCGGCCTGTCGCGCGGCTATTATGGCTATGAGCCGGACGACGACATGATCAGGTACGAGCGGATGCGCGTCGGCCGGCCCGAGGCGAGCCGTCGCCAGCCCCGGCGCTGAGGGGGACGGGGTCTCAGACCTCCGGGCCGGGGGTCATCCGGTTGGCGGCATATTGGCCGTGCTGGCGGAACCGATCCAGATAGGTCGGCAGGATCGCCGCGAGAGTGCGCGGTTCGATGCCGACCCCTTTGAGCGTCCGCCCCTGCGCCTCGGCCTCGCCCGAGACGACGTTGTCGACCTTCAGCATCTCGACCTGGTCGACCGTCAGCAGGGGCTTGGGCAGCATCTGCAGGACCCGCGCCTGGAGGCGGGCGAGGCGGAAGGGCAGCGGCAGCAGCAGGCGGTTGCGGCGAATCACCTTCAGCATCGTCTCCAGGCACTGGCGGAAGGAAAGCACCTCCGGCCCGCCGAGTTCATAGATGCCGCCGGGCCTCAGCTCGCCGTCGACCGCGCGGGCGACCATCTCGGCGACATCGCCGACGAAGACCGGCTGGAACTTGGTCACGCCGCCGCCGACCAGCGGCAGCGCCGGCGACATCCGCGCCATGGCGGCAAAGCGGTTGAAGAAATCGTCCTCGGGACCGAAGACGATGGAGGGGCGCAGGATCACCGCCTGCGGCACCGTCTCCAGCACCGCCTGCTCGCCGGCCGCCTTGGAGCGGGCATAGGCGGCGGGAGAATTGGCATCGGCGCCGATCGCCGACAGATGCACCACCTTGTCGATGCCGGCGGCGCGTGCCGCCTCGGCAACCGCGCGCGGGCCGAAGGACTGCACCGCGTCGAAGGTCTGGGCGCCGGCCTCATAGAGGATGCCGACCAGGTTGACCACCGCATCCGAGCCCTGCACCGCCCGGTCGACCGACCAGCGATGGCGCAGGTTGGCCTGCACCGGCATGATCTGGCCGACGGCGCCGAGCGGCTGCACATGCTCGGCCAGATCGGGACGGCGCACCGCCACCCGCACCCGGTAGCCGCGCCGGGCCAGCGCCCGGACCACGTGACGCCCGATGAAACCCGAGCCGCCGAATACGGTGACGAGCTTGCCGTTCAGGGCCTTCGAACCAGATGCCGCGGACATGACTGTCGCTCCCTTCGTGACCATCTTCCTGGCCGGCGCCGTCCCTGCCTGTGACGGTGCGCCGGCGATGGCCTCTGCGCCTATGATCGTCTTCGCGCCGGCGGGGCCGGGCCCCGCAAGTCGGTCGGCGCTCTGCCCGGACCCCCGTCTGCCGACGCAGCGATTCGCGCGGCCGGCGGAGGGGGAGACCCGGCAAAGCTGCCTGCCGGTCTCAATAGCCCTTGCATCCGCGTCTGTGAAGGCCGGTTTTGCACATACGTGGACACATCGCAAAACCCCCGTTGACAAGCCTGCGACCGTTCCTTACAAGCGCGCCTCACAGCCCAGGTGGCGGAATTGGTAGACGCACTAGCTTCAGGTGCTAGCGCTCGAAAGGGCGTGGAGGTTCGAGTCCTCTCCTGGGCACCAAATTCGTCCCGGACATGCCAATAGGTCCGAGACACACGAAAAAGGCCCGGTTCGCCGGGCCTTTTTTCGTTTTGGGTCGCCGGCCCCGACCAGGCACGGACGCGGCACCGGCTGGCGCCTCCCGCAGACGATGGACGCGGCCGGGAAACGCCGATATCAAGGGCGTCACTTTCGACAAGGCACAGATCCGCATCCCGCCAGGAGGCCCCCTGCATGACCATTCGCCTGCATCGCGGCGACCTGCCCGATCTCTCCGCGCCCGAAATGGCCGCCTACCGGACGGCAAGCGCGGTGGCCATCGACACCGAGACGCTCGGCCTCAAGCCGCATCGCGACCGGCTCTGCGTGGTGCAGCTCTCGGCCGGAGACGGCAGCGCGGATGTGGTGCAGATCGCGGCAGGCCAGACCAGCGCGCCGAACCTTGCGAAGCTGCTCGGCGATCCGGCCAAGACCAAGATCTTCCACTTCGCCCGTTTCGACGTCGCCGTGCTGTCGCACGGGCTCGGCATCGACTGCGCGCCGGTGTGGTGCACCAAGATCGCCTCGCGGCTGGTGCGCACCTATACCGACCGGCACGGGCTCAAGGACCTTGCCCGCGAACTGGTCGGCGTCGAGATCTCCAAGCAGCAGCAGAGCTCGGACTGGGCAGCCGAAAGCCTCACCGAGGCGCAGCTCGCCTATGCCGCCTCCGACGTGCTCTACCTGCATGCGCTGAAGGACAAGCTCGCCGAGCGGCTGGAGCGCGAGGGGCGCACCCAGATCGCCGAGGCCTGTTTCGGCTTCCTGCCGGCGCGGGCGGCGCTCGATCTCGCCGGCTGGGACGACACCGACATCTTCGCCCATAGCTGAGACCGGCGCCTCTTTCCGGCGGAGGCAGACAGGACCCGCCCGGCCCCCTATATAGGGGCAGGATGAGGAATGCGCGCGGCCCGCATGGGCGCGGACCGGTGCCGCATCGCCATCGCCGCGACAGGACCAGACGGACGGACACGGGCTTGGACCAGGAGGCCTACAGACTGCAGCCTGCCTTCGACGGGCAGGATTTCGGCGGGCCCGAGGAGGCGGGCGCGTATGATCCGGTGCGCGAGGCCGCCCGCCGCGCGGCTGCCCGCGAGGCGGCCCGCCGTCACAGCCGCCGCGTCCGCCGGCTGCGGTTCCTGGTGCCGGGCGCCGGCATCGTGATGATGCTCGTCGTCGTCGCGATGATCGCGGTCAGCAGCATCCTTTCCGGTCTCGGCCTCGGCCTGATCACCATCACCGCCGACGGTCTCGTCATGGACAGTCCGGAACTGTCCGGCCATGACGGCGAGCGCTCCTACAAGGTCTCGGCGCGGCGGGCGATCCAGCGGATCAGCGATCCCCGCATCATCGACCTGGAACACATCACCGCAGACCTGCGGCTTTCGGCCGAGCAGAGTGTTCGTATTGTTGCCGCACGCGGCACCTATAACAGCTCGGCCGAAACGCTGAGGCTCGACGACGGCGTCGACGTCACCGCCAATGGCGGCGAGACGGCGCGCTTCGGCTCGCTCGACGCCAACCTGAAGAGCGGGCAGTTGCGCAGCGAGGAAAAGACGCTGTTCACCTCCTCCTTCGGCTCGCTGACCGCCGGGCGGATGCGCTTCGACCAGGACGCGGGTACACTGACCTTCACCGACGGCATCTCCATGACGGTGATGCCGCCGAACGCGGAGAAAGCTCCATGATCGCATCGCGGCACGCCCTGCCCGCCCTTTCCGCCCGTCTCGCCGCCGCCGCCGGCGGCGCTCTTCTCGGCCTGGCGCTCGCCACCGGCAGCGCTCTCCTCAGCTTGGCGCTCGCCACCGGCAGCGCCGGGGCCCAGACCTTTTCCGACGCCTTCGCCGGCTTCGGCTCCAACGAGCGCGAGCCGATCCAGATCGAGGCGCGCGAGCTGCAGGTGCAGGACAAGAGCCAGAGCGCGATCTTCACCGGCGACGTCGTCGTGACCCAGGGCGACGCGATGCTGAAGACCCAGCGCCTGGTCGTGCATTACGACGGTTCCGCCGCCGGCGGCGTCAACCAGCGCATCTCGAAGCTGGAGGCGAGCGGGCGGGTCTATATTTCGTCGAAGGACCAGACCGCGACCGGCGACCAGGCCTCGTTCGACATGAACCGGCAGATCATGGTGATGACCGGCGGTGAAGTAGTGCTGTCGCAGGGGCCGAACGTGGTCGTCGGCAACAAGCTGACGGTCAACCTGAAGACCGGCAAGGCCGATCTCGAGGCGCCGAAATCCGGCCGCGTCAGGGTGCTGATCCAGCCGAACACCCTGCGCGAGACCGCGCCGCAGAACTGATCCGGCGCGGAACGACGGCGGGCGCGGCGGATTGAACGAGCGCCGCCTTCATGCAATGAAGCAACAAGCAAGACCGACGAGGCGGCCCACGCCGCCTTTCCGCGCCGCGCAACTGTGGACCGATCCGTGAACATCCTCTCCATCTTCCGCAAAGGCACGCAGGACCGGACCGGAACCGCCCTCCCGCCCTATGACCCGGCCAGCGAGGACGGGCTGCTCGTCGTCGACGGTATCGGCAAGAGCTACAAGCGGCGCCAGGTGGTCCGCAATGTCAGCCTGATGGTCCAGCGCGGCGAGGCGGTCGGCCTGCTCGGCCCCAACGGCGCCGGCAAGACCACCTGCTTCTACATGATCACCGGGCTGATCCAGCCCGACCACGGCACCATCCGCCTCGACGGCTTCGACATCACCCGCCTGCCGATGTACCGGCGCGCCAGGCTGGGCATCGGCTACCTGCCGCAGGAAGCCTCGATCTTTCGCGGGTTGTCGGTGGAGGACAATATCCGCGCCGTGCTGGAAGTGGTGGAACCAGACCGCAAGCAACGCCAGCACGACCTCGACTCGCTGCTGGAGGAATTCGGCGTCACGCATCTGCGCACCTCGCCCGCGATCGCCCTGTCGGGCGGCGAGCGACGGCGCGTCGAGATCGCCCGCGCGCTGGCCAGCCGGCCGACCTTCATGCTGCTCGACGAGCCCTTCGCCGGCATCGACCCGATCGCCGTCGGCGACATCCAGCACCTGGTGCGCCACCTCACCCATCGCGGCATCGGCGTGCTGATCACAGATCACAATGTGCGCGAGACGCTCGGCCTGATCG
Organism: Stappia sp. P2PMeth1; assembly: GCF_900185735.1. Taxonomy (NCBI): domain Bacteria; kingdom Pseudomonadati; phylum Pseudomonadota; class Alphaproteobacteria; order Hyphomicrobiales; family Stappiaceae; genus Stappia; species Stappia sp. P2PMeth1. The sequence continues at coordinate 161,359 of NZ_FYAW01000019.1, forward strand.
ACCGGGCCTATATCATCGCCGCCGGCGAAGTGCTGACCGAGGGCTCGCCCCTCGAGATCGTCGCCAACCCGGATGTCCGCCGGCTCTATCTCGGCGAGCAGTTTACGCTTTGATGCGAAAACTCCCATAGGGTACAAAGCAAGAAGCGGACCAATCGCGCCGGGGGGCAGGTGCGACGCGCGCCCGCATGTCCGGCGCCGCCGGCATGCAGGACGGACGGGTCCGGGGAGCGGGCGGAGGACGGGGCAGTTCCGCCGCCGGAGCGCGCGGGCATGGGCCCGCCGCGGCCGGGGTTTCCTTGCATCGAAATGCCCCGCATGTCCGGGAGCCTGCATGGCGCTGTCGCCAAAGCTCGAGATCCGCCAGGGCCAGACCCTGATCATGACGCCGCAGTTGATGCAGGCGATCAAGCTGCTGCAGATGTCGTCGCTCGACCTGACGAGCTATGTCGAGGCGGAGATGGAGCGCAATCCGCTGCTGGAGCGCGCGGAGGGCGAAGGCGGAGCCGGCGAGGCCGACAGCCCGTCAGAGCGCGAGGCGGCCGAGGCCGCGGCGCCCTCCTCTTCCGGAGAGGCGGAGGGCGATGCCTGGCTCAGCTCGGAACTGTCCGACAGCGCCCGCGACATCGCCCAGCGCCTCGACACCGATCTCGGCAACATCTATCCCGACGATCCGGGCACCGGGCGGACCGAGGCGGGGACGGGCGAGGCGCAGCAGCGCGACCCCTGGCAGACCGGCCTGACGACGCGCACCGGCTCGGGCGGTGCCTCGGAGGACTACAATCTGGAGGCCTTCGTCGCCTCCGACGTGTCGCTGCAGCAGCATCTCGGCGACCAGATGGTGCTGGCGATCGCCGATCCGGTGGAGCGTCTCGTCGCCCAGGTGCTGATCGACAATCTCGACGATGCCGGCTACCTGCGCCTCGATCTCGACGACACGGCGGAACGGATGGGCATCGATCGGGCGCGGCTCGACGGCATTCTCGCCGTGCTGCAGACGCTGGAACCGACCGGCGTCTTCGCCCGTTCGCTCGCCGAATGCCTGAAGCTGCAGCTCATCGAGAAGAACCGCTTCGACCCGGCGATGGAAAAGCTGATCGACAATATCGACCTGTTGGCGCGCCACGACCACGCGGCGCTGCGCCAGGTCTGCGGCGTCGACGACGAGGACCTGAAGGAGATGATCGCCGAGCTGAAGGCGCTCGATCCCAAGCCCGGCAGTTCCTTCGGCGAGACACTGATCCAGCCGGTGGTGCCGGACGTGATCGTGCGCGCGGCGCGCGACGGCGGCTGGTCGGTGGAGCTCAACACCGACACGCTGCCCAAGGTGCTGGTCAACCAGACCTACTATGCCCATATCAGCAGACAGGCCCGCGACGAGGCGGAGAAGAGCTTCCTCAGCGAATGCCTGCAGACCGCCAACTGGCTGGCCAAGAGCCTCGACCAGCGGGCGCGGACGATCCTCAAGGTGGCGAGCGAGATCGTCCGCCAGCAGGATGCGTTCCTGGTGCATGGCGTGCAGCATCTGCGGCCGCTCAACCTGAGGACCATCGCCGAGGCCATCTCCATGCACGAGTCGACCGTCAGCCGCGTCACCTCGAACAAGTACATGGCGACGCCGCGCGGCATCTTCGAGCTGAAATACTTCTTCACCGCCGCCATCGCCTCGTCCGGCGGGGGCGATGCCCATTCCGCCGAGGCGGTGCGCCACCGCATCAAGGTGCTGATCGACGCGGAAAGCCCCGACGACATTCTCTCCGACGACACGATCGTCAAAATGTTGAAGGACGAGGGGATCGACATTGCCCGCAGAACGGTTGCAAAATACCGGGAGTCCCTGCGCATTGCCTCTTCCGTCCAAAGACGGCGGGAGAAGAAGGCGGGCCGGGGCTGAAACCCGCACGGGCGCCGCGGACGCGGCGTCGGGCCGGGGGCGGCAGGGAAAGCCGGGGGCAGCAGGGAAAGGAAGGGTGACAATGAAGCCCTTGTTTCTTCAGGCAGTTGGCCGCGACTCCGGCCTCCGGGCCGGCCATAGCCGCGCTGCCGCAGCCCGGACTCCATTTGACTTCATGCAGCCGCACGCTTATAGACCCGCGCTCATGCGTGCCGGAAACGGCGCGCATGGTCGTATCGCGCGGAAGGACGGCGTGTTGCATGCGACCCCGGCGCGACAGCCGGCCGACGGGTTTCGGCCTGTGGGCACGACCGCGAACCGGGATGCAATAGGTCGGGTTGCGGATATCAATCCGGCCCGCGGTTTGTCACAGTGGGTTTGCCCCTGATGAAACTGGCGAGACTCACGCCATACTCATCGATGGGGTCGGTACGACCAGAACAAGAAGAGGTTCTCATGACACTGCGGATATCGGGAAAGAACGTCGATGTCGGCGAGGCTTTGCGGACGCATATCGAAGACCGCGTCGCGGAAGCCATCTCGAAATATTTCGACGGCGGCTATACCGGCCATGTCACGGTCGGGCGCGAAGGGTCCGGTTTCCGCTCCGAATGCCTGCTTCACCTCGACACCGGCATTGACCTGCAGGTGTCGGGCGACAGCCAGGACCCGCGCCAGAGCTTCGATGCCGCGGCCGAGCGGATCGAGAAGCGCCTGCGCCGCTACAAGCGCAAGCTGAAGGACCACCACGCCAATGGCGCCGCCCATGGGCGCGAGGTGTTCGAGGCGACCTCCTATGTCCTTGCGTCCGTGGAGGAGGAAGAGGAGGTTCCCGCCGACTTCACCCCGCTGGTGGTCGCAGAGACCGCCGCCAAGGTGAAGACCATGACCGTCGGCATGGCGGTGATGCAGCTCGATCTCGCGGAAGCGCCCGTCGTGGTGTTCCGCAATGCCGGCAGCGGCGCGGTCAACGTCGTCTACCGCCGGGCCGACGGCAATTACGGCTGGATCGACCCGGAAAACGCAGCCAGATAGACAGGCAGCCTGTCCGGCACGCCGCGTCCCCCAGCGGGATGCGGCGTTACGCCGGTTGCCTCCCGTTTCTCGAACCACGAGTCGCCTTATGGATCTCAACGATCTCATCACATCGAAAGCGATCGTTCCGAGCCTGAAAGCGAACAGCAAGAAGCAAGCGCTTCAGGAACTGGCCGCCAAGGCGGCCGCCGTCACCGGCCTGCCCGAGCGGGACGTGTTCGACACGCTGTTGCAGCGCGAACGCCTCGGCTCGACCGGGGTGGGCAACGGCATCGCCATTCCCCACGGCAAGCTCGTCCGCCTGGACAAGCTGGTCGGCCTGTTCGCCCGCCTGGAGCGCCCGATCGATTTCGATGCGCTGGACGACCAGCCGGTCGATCTCGTCTTCGTCCTGCTTGCGCCCGAAGGGGCGGGAGCCGACCATCTCAAGGCGCTGGCCCGCATCGCCCGCCGCATGCGCGATCCCGGCACGGTCGCCAAGCTGCGCGCCACCAGCGATCCCGACGCGCTCTATTCGATCCTGACGCAGCCGGTCGCCTCCAACGCCGCCTGACCGGCGGGAGCGGGCGAGGCGCCCTGCCCCAGCATCAAAGACCTCATACCAAAAGCCCCGGTTCCGAAAAGAACCGGGGCTTTTGCGTGTCGGGATTGTCCGGCGCGAGGCGCCCGTCCCGTCTCTCACCTGAGGGCCGTTTGCAGGCTCAGTGCAGCGCCACCGTGTGGAGCTGATGTTCGGCCGCGTTGGCCAGCGCCATCTCGCGGCTGTCCGACAGCATGATCGGCGTGCCGTCGGCGTTGAGCAGCACCCACAGGTTCAGGCCGGGACGCATGCGCGGGGCCTGCGGAAACAGGGTGCTGAGGTCGTCCGAGGTCATCGGCTTGACATAGGCGATCTGCCCGGTGCCGAGCGCCTGGAATTCTCCGGGCTTCATGGTGAACGTCTGGTGGTCATGTGTCATGGCATCGCTCCTTCTCGGCGGCCGGCCTGCGCCGCGCCGCCGCTTCGGTCCGTGTGCCGCCGGGGTCGAGGCCGGAGTCAGTCCCGCGCGTCGATCTCGATACGGCGCACGATCCGCTCGGGTTCGGGGCGGATCAGATCGATGGAAAGCAGGCCGTCCTTCAGTTCCGCGCCGAGGATCTCGATCCCCTCCGCCAGAACGAAAGCTCTTTGAAACTGCCGCGCGGCAATGCCGCGATGCAGGAACTGACGCGTCTTGTCGTCTTCCTGGCGTCCGCGGATCACGAGCTGACTCTCCTCGACGCTGACGTCGAGCTGGTCGCGGGTGAAGCCGGCGACCGCCAGGGTGATGCGGATGATTTCGCCGCGCGTCTCGGTCTTGGGCAGGCGCTCGATATTGTACGGCGGATAGCCGTCGTTCGAACCCTTGCTGACCCGGTCGAGCATCCGTTCCAGATCCTCGAACCCCAGAAGCAATGGCGAGGAAAACGCAGACATGCGCGTCATGTGCTTCAAGCCCTTTTCAAAGCGGCCCATTTCCAGACGACCGATCCGCCGGCGGACCCGGCGCGACCGAAGCGTCCCAATTGCCGGACCCTGACGGCATCCGGCCGGAACACGCTGGTTCCGTTCTCGTCATATATGGCGAGGACAATGGAGGAGTTCAAGAAAGGCATCGCGCAGGGCCCTCCCGCGCCCGATCTCAGCCACCCGCGAGGAGGCGTCGAAACACCTTGGAAAATATGCCGAGGCCTCCCGGTTTGTCAGATCTGATCGCATCGGCCGCGCCAGGACGCGCGCAGCCCTTCGCCAGCCCTCTGCCAACTCATTGAACTTTCTGAACAAAAAATAAGCAATCTGCCATAAATCCCTCATTAACCGACGCAGCGGAACCCTTACGCGATCCAATTTTGGACAGGAGCCCGAAATGCGACGCCTTGCCGGTATCTTCTTGTTGTCGTCCCTTGTCTTCGCCGGACAGGCGGCCGCCGCGCCACCGGTGCCCGACGTCAAGGCGCTGATCGACGATGCGTTCATCGCCCAGACTCGGGAATGGCTCGCCAACCCGATCGTGCCGCTGTCGATCAAGGCGCAGAACGAACTGCGCGGCAATATCGACCAGGCGACGATCGACGCGCTCGACGCGCAATGGATTGCCGAGCGCAAGAGCGACGACAAGCCGTTGATTTCCGCCACCCTGTCGGCGCCGCTGTCCAACTACCTGCTGCGCATCCAGGCGCAGACGCTGGGGCTCTACACCGAGATCTTCGTGATGGACGCCAACGGCCTGAATGTCGGCCAGAGCTCGATCACCAGCGACTACTGGCAGGGTGACGAGGCCAAGTTCCAGAAGACCTTCCCCTTCGGCGTCGGCGCCGTCTTCATCGACGAGCCGGAATGGGACGAGGACCTGCGGATCTGGCACGTCCAGCTCAACCTGACACTTTCCGACGAGACCAATGCCACGCCGATCGGCGCGGCCACCGTCGAGGTCAACCTTACCGAGCTCGCGCGCCGCGCGGCTCCGGCCAGCTAATTCGAGGGTGGATACCATGTTTTCCAGACTTTCCGTTTCCACCAAGGGCGCGATCGCCTTCGGTTGCCTGGCGCTGATCGGCGCGACGGGCGGCGCGATCACCTGGTCCAAGACCATCGCCGCCTCCGATGCGGTCGAGCTTGCCGAGCACGTCACCGAGATCTCGCGCGACGCCGACGACCTCAAGCAGGCCGTTCTCGAACAGGCCTTGTGGGTGAAGAATTTCCTGCTCACCGGCAACCGCGACTGGGTCGGCCAGGTCGAGGAGCAGACGGCCCGGATTTCCGGCCAGTTCGACGACCTGAAGCGGCAGCTTGCTTCGTTCGACGGCACGCTTGCCGGCGAGGCCGACACGATCCGTTCGGCCTGGAGCAGTTGGCGCACAGACTTCGCCAGCGAGCAGATCCGCCTGATGCGCGTGCCCGAGACGGTCGATCTCGCCCGCGCCATGGAGCTGACGCCGACCGGCGCCGGCCTGCTCGCCGCCACGTTCGACGGGGTCAGCCAGCTTCAGGCGACCTTGCAGGGCCGCGAGACCGCGCTCCTCGCCGAGCAGCGGTCGCAACTTGCCTCGGCGCAGATGGTGGCGCTCGGCAGCGGGCTGCTGATCACCCTCTTCGCCGCCATCCTCGGCTATCTCAACTTCGCCATGGTCTCGCGGCCGCTTGCCCGTCTCTCCGACGTGGTGCGCAAGCTCGCCGACGGCAACACGGAGGAGGAGATCGATCTCGGCAACCGGTCCGACGAGATCGGCCGCATGGGCCAGGCGCTCGGCGTCTTCCGCGCCAACCTGATCCGCACCCGCGAGCTGGAGGCGGAGACCGAGCACGCCCGGCTCGATGCGGCCGAGCGGCGGCGCATCGAGATGGAGCGCGTGGCGGCCAGCTTCGAGGAAACGGTGATGACCATCACCCGCGAGATGACCAGCGGGCTGGAGACGCTGAACGGCACCGCCGGCGCGCTGGCCGAGATCGCCGAAGGCACCACCCGCCAGGCGCTGTCGGTCGCCTCCGCCTCGCACCAGGCGACGGAGAACGTCAACACGGTCGCCAGCGCCACCGAGGAGCTGTCCGCCTCGATCGCCGAGATCAACGAGCAGGTGCACGCCTCCTCGAAGGTGGTGACGGAAGCCTCTAGCGAGGTCGAGCGCTCGAACCAGGCGGTCGGCAAGCTGCAGCAGGTGGTGGCCCGGATCGGCGACGTCACCAAGCTGATCACCGACATTGCCGAGCAGACCAACCTGCTGGCGCTCAACGCCACGATCGAGGCAGCGCGGGCCGGCGAAGCGGGACGGGGCTTTGCCGTCGTCGCCTCCGAGGTGAAGGCGCTGGCCGAGCAGACGGCCCGGGCGACGGAGGAGATCGATACCCAGATCTCCGAGATGCGCTTGGCGGCCGACGATTCCATCGTCGCGACCAATTCGGTCGCCGAGATGGTGCGCGCCATCCACCAGCGCACCTCGGCGATGGCGGCGGCGACGGAGGAGCAGAACGCGGCGACCAACGAGATCGCCCGCAATGTCGCCGAGGCGGCCAGCGGCACGCGCAGCGTCAGCAGTTCGATCGTCGACGTCACCGACCAAGCCACCCATACCGGCACGCTCAGCAACGAGATGCGGGAATCCATCCGCGACCTGCATGCGCGCTCCAACCGGGTGCAGGCCGCGATGGCCGAGTTCCTCGGCACCATCCGCGCCGCCTGACGGCCCCTCAACAACCGGCGGCCCGCTTCGGCGGGCCGCCGGACACCGGCTCCGGCACAAAGATGAGTCCACGGCCTAAACCTTTCGGCTAGTTGCAGACTGATGAGGATAGCGCCCATTGTTCCGTAGATGGTGCTGGTGCCCGGGGGCCAAATCGGTGACGATCCCGCCGGCAATCGGCCCGTAATGACTTCCTGACCGATCGGCTGACCCTGCGGAGCGCGCCGCCGGCCAGCGACGGCCAGGCTTTGGGCCGCATCGATGTTCCAGGAGCGACATGCCGAACACTCTGCCCTTTTTCGCTGCGCCCCCGCTGTCGGGCATCGGCTTCGAAACCATGCTGGACTCGTTCCGGGGAAAAGTCTCTCCCTTCAAGGCGCGGCCCGAATACGGGCGAGACACCAAGTTCCAGTGGTGGTCGAACGTGGTCGCCAGCCCGGACCTCGTTCTGCTGAACAAGGCCTATAGCGGCGACTGGCGTGCCGATCTCGACGCGAAGGACGAGGGCCTCACCATCATCCTTCCGGTTTCCGGGGGGCGGTCCAACGCGTTTATCGAGGGCGAGAAGATCACGGCGGTCCCGGATCAGGCCATCCTGGTCGCCAACTCGCGGCTGCAGGGCCTGACGGCCAGGGCCTATCCCCAGCTCGTCACCACATCGCTCATCGTCCAGGAAGGGGTGGTCAGCCGGACCCTGTCCTCCCTGTATGAAGGCGCGGTGCTCAGCCGGCTCGCCCTTCCCCCGCTTTTCGATCTTGCAACCAGCGCCGGCGCGACCTTCAAGCTGCTCGTCCAGACCATCGTCTCGGGAATGCATGGCGACAGGGTGCTGGAAAGGTCGCCGAAGTCGCTGGTCCTGCTGATCGAGGCCCTGCTGCGTCTCGTCTTCGAAACCCTTCCCCACCGGTTCAGCCACCGGGCGCGCGGCAGCCGGCTCGATGTGCTGCCGCGGCACGTCAAGCTGGCCGTCGATTTCATGCATGCGAACATGCATCTGCCGCTGACGGTCGGCGACCTCGCCGAAGCCGCGGGCGTCAGCGCCCGTTCCCTGCAGGCGGGCTTCCAGCAGTATTGCGGAACGACGCCCATCCTGCATCTGCGCCGCCTCCGCCTGGAGGCCGTTCACGTCGAGCTGTCGCTTCCCCAGAACGTGCTGCCCATCAAGGAGGTGGCCCTAAAATGGGGCTTTTCGCACCTCGGGCGCTTCGCGCAGCAATACCGGGAGACCTATGGCGTGCATCCATCGGTCACGGTGAAAAAAGCCCAGGGCCTGTAAACCCGCGCCCGGCATGCGCCGTGCCTCCCGTCGCCCCGACAATTCGCCAGCCTTACGCATATGATCCGTCCTCATGACCGAGGAGGGACTCGCGTTGAACCTTGCACATACTTCGCGCCAAAGTCGCAAAGACTGTCCGTTTGACGCCTCCTCTATCCGATTGGCGCAAGATCCCCCAGGGTCATCCAGGCGCTTAAGATTTCATTATTTTCTGTAGCTCTCCCTCGATCTTGCGTTTATTTCGCAGGAGATCGCGAGTGATTGTCAACGAAAAGAAAAAGGAAGGGGTCCGGTCGGCGGCCTGGTCGGTGGCCTGGTCGGCGGCCGGGGCAGTGCTTGCCCGCCTGTCGAAATTCGGGAGGGCAACCGAGGGCAGCGTCGCGATCCTGTTTGCCCTGTGCAGCGTTGTCCTGATCACCTGTGCCGGTGTCGGTATCGACTATGCCTCCGCCCTCAGGCTTCGGCGGGAGATGCAGCAGGCGCTCGATGCCGCGGTGCTGGCGGCGGCGACCCAGGAAAGCGACAGGTCGAGAGCGGCGACGGAGTTCTTCTCCGCCAATCTCGTCGGTGGCCGCGGGATCGAGATCTCCTTCGAGTTCTCGGAAGGGACCGGAGAGTTCTCGGGCGTGGCCAGGGCGCTGCTTCCCTCGAAGTTCATGACGGTGGTGGGGATCGATATGATCCCGGTGTCGGTGGAGTCGGGCGTGGCCGTGAAGACCGCGCAGGCCTGCATCTTCCTTGTCGACCGGCATGGCCACGATGCCTTCAAGGCCAATGGCGGCGGCAGGATCGACATGCCCGACTGCGAGATGCACGTGCATTCGAAGGCGCTTCCCGCCACCTGGATCGATTCGAAGAACATCGACGTCCAGCGCCTGTGCCTGGCCGGCCGGTTCGGCGGCAATGCCCGCCCCTGGCCGCCGGGCTTCGAGGAGAACTGCAGCCCCAGCGAGGATCCCTACAAGGGAAAGCTGCCGGTCATTTCCGCGACCATCGTTCGCGAAACCGCCTGCATGCCGGACGCGGCCCTGCCGGATGAAAAGCTGAGCCGCATGGTGTTCAAGCCGGGAACCTATTGCCGCTGGCCGAACATCAACAGCCATGTGCAGAGCGTCAAGTTCGAGCCCGGCGACTATGTGTTCAAGAGCGGGGTCTCGTTCAACGCCCAGCGGGTGGACTTCGGCGCGGGCACCTATCTGTTCAAGGGCGCCAACTTCACCTTCAACGGGGCGGTTCGGGACGTGCAGATGGGCGCGGGGCTCTATGTCCTGTCGGAGGGAAGCCGGCTGGTCTTCAACGACCAGAAGGTTTCGGGGGTCGGCGTCACCATTCATCTCGCCGACGCCAACTCGGCCTTCCTGACGGTCCAGGGCAACTCCCAGCTCGAGCTCACGGCGCCGACCGCAGGCCCCTACAAGGGCCTCGCGCTGTACGAAGCGCCGAATCTGCCGGTCGATGCCTGGGGGCGCTACACTCTCGACGGCGCGATGACGATCCGGGGCGGCGTGCATCTTCCGAGCCGCAACCTGCATCTCAACGGGAATGGCCGAATCGCCTCGGACGGGATGACGCTGGTCCTCAACAAGCTGAGCCTCGACGGCACGGTGGCGATCTCGCGCGGCGCAGCCACAACCGGGTCGGGCGGCTCGCGCGCCTATCTGCTGCGGTGACGCGGCCCCGCGCGTGCCGGTAAACAGACAGGCCCCGACGCTGCGGCGTCGGGGCCTTGCCTTGTCCGGCCGGCGCGGAGCTTACCGAACCGCTTACCGGGCCGCTTACCGGGCCGCTTCGACGATCAGCTCCGCGACGGTTCGCGGCTGCGAGATCATCACCACATGCGAGGCGCCTTCGACGACGACCGTGCGCCTCGACCCGGCGCGCTCGGCCATGAAGGCCAGCGCCTGCGCCGGGATGTTCCGGTCGCCGTCGCCATAGACGAAGTAGGACGGCAGCGCCTTCCAGGCCGGTTCGCCGGCCTTTTCCGTCAGCGCCGCTTCGGTGATCGGCCGCTGGGCGACCGCCATCAGCGCCGCCTCCCCGGCCGGAACGTCGTGCGCGAACTGGGCGTGGAACTTCGCCTGGTCGATCGAAAGGTCAACGCCGCCATCCGCGAGCCGGACCGGCGGCGCAAGCGCCTCGCCAAGGGTCCCGCCCGGGAACTTTCCGCTCAGCTCCGCCACGCTCTCGCCGGCCTCCGGCGCGAAGGCCGCGACATAGACCAGCGACTTGACGTTGGCGTGGCCGTTCGCCGCCGCCGAGATGACCTGACCGCCATAGGAGTGGCCGACAAGGACCACCGGACCGTCGATGCCGGTCAGAACGTCCGAGACGAGGCGCGCGTCGTCCGACACGCTGCGCAGCGGATTGGCGACGGCGACGGCGGTGTACCCGTCCTTCTGGAGCTGGGCGACGACGCCGTTCCAGCTCGAGGAGTCGGCGAAAGCGCCATGCACGAAGACGATGGTGGGCTTCGCCGGTTCGGCGACAGCGGCGCCGGACAGCAGCGCGGCGGCGAGCGCCAGGGTTGCAGCAAACTTGGACATGACAGGATCCTTCTCAGATCTGATGCGGTGTTGAGGTGCGGGCCGAGGACGGGCTCAGCCGCGGATGAAGGCGAGAACATCGGCGTTGAAGCGGCCGGCCTCGGTTTCGGCGAGGCCGTGCGAGCCGCCCTCGTAGATCTTGAGGGTGGCATCCGGAACGATCTGCGCCGCCAGGTGAGCGGAGGCCCGGATCGGCACGATCTGGTCGTCGTCGCCGTGAATGATCAGCGTCGGCCGGTCGATCCGCCGCAGGTCCTCGGTGTAGTCGACTTCCGAGAACTCGCGGACGCAGTCGTACTGCCCCTTGATGCCGCCCTGCAGGCCGATGCGGCGGAAGTTCTCGCGCAGGCCCTCGTTGCTTTCGACGCCCTCGCGATTGAAGCCGTAGAACGGCACGGTCAGGTCGAAGAAGAACTGCGAGCGGTTGGTCGCGGTGTTGTTGCGGATGTCGTCGAAGACCGACAGCGGCGTGCCCTCGGGATTGGCCGGCGTCTGCAGCATCAGCGGCGGAACGGCGCCGACCAGGACGACCTTGGCGACCCGCGCCGTGCCGTGACGGCCGATATAATGCGAGACCTCGCCGCCGCCGGTCGAATGGCCGACCAGGATCAGATCCCGCAGATCCAGCGCCTCGATCAGCTCCGCCAGGTCGTCGGCGTACTGGTCCATGGTGTTGCCGTCGAAGGTCTGGTCGGAGCGGCCATGGCTGCGCCGGTCATGGGCGATGACCCGGAAGCCCTTGTGGCCGAAGAACAGCATCTGCTGGTCCCAGGCATCGGACGACAGCGGCCAGCCATGGGCGAAGAGAATGGGCTGGCCGGTTCCCCAGTCCTTGTAGAAGAGGCGGGTTCCGTCGGTGGTGGTGAAATAGGTCATTGCGGTCTCCTGTTTTTATCGCTCACGATTATCTCGTGCACGATCTAAATAGGCGACCGCATACCCGATGTCAATCGCTCACGAATAGATCGTGTACGATTTTATGCGGGCAAGACAGCGACGGCGCCGAGGCCTGCCGTCAGCGAAGCCGCACCGCGTCGAGCAGGCCGATCCCCCGGTCGTTGCCCTCCAGCCCGTCCGCAAGATGCCACAGGCGCCCCTGCAGTCCGTAGCCCGGTGCCAGCCGCAGCGCCTCCCGCGAGCGGGCGGCGATGCCGCAGGCCAGCACCAGACGGCGACCGGGATACCGCCGCACCAGGTCCTTCAGCCCCGCATAGAAGGTGGCCAGCCCGGCTTCGTGCATTGGCCCGCTGCCGCCGGTCGGGAATGTCAGGCGCTCCTGCGCCAATCCCTCGACCGGCACCTCGTGCGGCGTCTCGCCGGACTGGCGGATATCGACGAGCAGATAGGCCGCGGGCTCGGCAAGCAGCGCTTCGGCCGCCACCTCCCCGTCCGCCGGGTCCGCGCCCGCCCGCGCGGCGGGCCCGGCCAGCATCGACAGCAGGACCGCGATGGCCATGGCGGTTTTGCATCGGCCCGGCATCGGACGGTTACCCCAGCCGCTTCCAGCGCACCCAGACCGGCGCCCCCTGATCGGGACGGGTCGTCTTGCGATAGGCGGGGCTTCGAGGGTTGCGGCACTCGCCCCCCGCAGCCGCCTCGACGAAGGCGCCATCGGCAGACACGCTCCTGCGGCCGCCCCAGAAGTCGCAGGTCGCGCATTTCTGACGGGCGTCGGCACGGATTCGCGTTGACGCTGAGGCCGCCGCCGGCACCAAGGCAGCCGTCGCGGCGGCAAGACAGCACGCCACCAGCCGGCGGCGATCCATCCCGGCCTTGTCGCCAGGGGACGATCTGTCGGTACTGGTTGTCATCCAACTCTCCCTTTCCTGACCGATTTCCTCTTTCAGACCCGGCCCGCCTCGCGCAGGACCGGCCAGGGCCAAGTATACGGATCTGCCGGTCAAACGCAGCAGGCATCGCTGCTGCCGTTCGGGAGAAGGAGCCGTCGGATTGTCTCGCGGGAGAGGTGGGGAACGGGGATGTCAACACGGCCCGACGCGGCGCCTGGCGACAAGCCGGCATCAGCCGCAAACGGCACGGCGGGATGGCGCCGGCAGAGGACGGAAAACGGAAACCCGCTCAGGGAAGAGAGAAGACTGGTGGAGCCAAGGGGAGTCGAACCCCTGACCTCTTGAATGCCATTCAAGCGCTCTCCCAACTGAGCTATGGCCCCGTCTTCCAGTGTCTTGTCCGACCAGGGCTCCGGAAAACCTCCGGTGCCGCGGTGCGAACGATCCGGCGACGCTTGGGTTCGTCTTGCCGGTGCGGGCGGAAAATACGTCTTCCGCCCCTCAAGTCAAGCGGAATAATCCGCTTGCCCGAACAGGCCGGGGAAAGGTCCCCAGGCCTGTGGACAACGCCGCGATCAGCGGTCGGTGTCCTCGTCGTCGCGCTCGAGCACGATGCCGACGTCGTCGTCTTCCTCGTCCTCGACGTCGATGAAGACGTCATCGGCATCGTCGTCGGCGATCTCCTCGTCGACTTCCTCGTCGTCGATCACGACGGCGGCATCGCCCTCGGTCTCGGCGTCCGCTTCCTCCAGGCTGACCATCTCGGCCGCCTCGTCGTCCAGCTCGACGTCGTCCTCGTCCTCCTCGACCACGGCCGCAGCCTTGGCCGCGGTCTTCACCCGCAGCGCCTGGGCGAGGATGAACACCGTGCCGCATTTCGGGCAGGTGATCGGGTCGCGATTGAGGTCATAATATTTCGTGCCGCAACCGCCGCACAGCCGCTTGGTGCCAAGTTCGGGTTTTGCCACGTTTCCAACCCTTGATCTGCAGATAATCGGGCGTTCGCATAAAGGCTGCCCGGCTTCCTGTCAAAGCCTAATCCGCCCTGCTTCGTCAAACCCTTTATGGGCACGGCCGCAACCGGTTTGCGATCGCCGGACCGCCACGCGGTTGCAGACCCCTCCGGCGGAGCCGCGGCGAGGACAACACCCACGGTGACGTATCGGTTCCAGCATGATACGAGGTGCAACGCAACAGTCGGCTTCAAGCTTCCGGAAATCCAGCATGTCCCAGTCCACCTCCGCCCGGCCGCTGACGGCCCGCTCCGGCGCCGCGCTCAAGGGTCGGGTCACCGTGCCCGGCGACAAATCCATCTCGCACCGCGCCCTGATGCTGGGCGCGCTGGCCGTCGGCCGGACCAACGTTTCAGGCCTGCTGGAATCGGAGGACGTGCTCAACACCGCCGCCGCCATGCGCGCCTTCGGCGCCCGCATCCGGCGCGACGACACCGGCCTGTGGAGCGTCGACGGGGCCGGGCTCGGCAGCCTGATCGAGCCGGAGACGGTGATCGACTACGGCAATGCCGGCACCGGCGTGCGCCTGGCCCTCGGCATCGTCGGCACCCATCCGATCTCCGCCACCTTCACGGGCGACGCCTCGCTGATCAAGCGGCCGATGGGCCGGGTGCTGGAGCCCTTGCGGATGATGGGCACGCGGGTGATCTCGCGCTCCGGCGACCGGCTGCCGCTGTCGGTGCACGGTCCCGGCACCGCGGCGCCGATCAGCTACCGGGTGCCGGTGCCCTCCGCCCAGGTCAAGTCGGCGGTGCTGCTGGCCGGCCTCAACGCACCCGGCCAGACCACGGTGATCGAGCCGATCCCGACCCGCGACCATACCGAACGCATGCTGGCCGGCTTCGGCGCGACGATCCAGGTCGACCACGACGACGCCGGCGGGCGGGTGATCACCGTCACCGGCCAGGGCGAGTTGCAGGCGCAGGACGTCACCGTGCCGGCCGACCCCTCCTCCGCCGCCTTCCCGATCGTCGCGGGCCTGATCGTGCCGGGCTCCGAGGTGACCGTCGCCGACGTGCTGCTCAACGAGCACCGCACCGGCCTCCTGACCACGCTGCAGGAAATGGGCGCGGATCTGGAGATCACCAATATCCGCGAGACCGGCGGCGAGCGGCTCGGCGATGTGCGCGTGCGCCATTCGAAGCTGACCGGCGTCGAGGTGCCGGCGAGCCGCGCACCCTCGATGATCGACGAATATCCGGTGCTGGCGGTTGCCGCCGCCTTCGCGCAAGGCACCACGACCATGCTCGGCCTGGAAGAACTGAGGGTCAAGGAATCGGATCGCCTTGCGGCGGTCGCCGCGGGCCTGCGCGCCAACGGCATCGACTGCGAGGAGGGCGAGAGCAGCCTGCGGGTGCATGGACGCAAGGGGCCGGTCGGCGGCGGCACGGTCGCCACCCATCTCGACCACCGCATCGCCATGAGCTTCCTGGTGCTCGGCCTTGCCGCCGACCACCCGGTCACGGTCGACGACGGCGGCGTCATCGCCACCAGCTTCCCGACATTCGAGGCGCTGTTTGCAGAGCTCGGCGGCGACATCGGCGAGACGGGAGAGCAGGCCGCATGATCATCGCCATCGACGGGCCTGCGGCCTCGGGCAAGGGCACCCTGGCACGCCGGCTGGCCGACTATTACGGACTGCGCCATCTCGACACCGGCCTCACCTATCGCGCGGTCGCGGCCGCGCTGCTGGCGCGCGGCCTGCCGCTCGGCGACGAGGCGGTGGCGGTGGCGACGGCGCGCAATCTCGATCTGTCGCGTCTCGACCGCGACGTGCTGTCGGCGCATGAGATCGGCGAGGCGGCCTCGCGCATCGCGGTGCTGCCGGGCCTGCGCGAGGAACTGGTGCGGGCGCAGCGGCGTTTCGCGCAGGAGCCGCCCGGCGCCGTGCTGGACGGGCGCGACATCGGCACGGTGGTGTGCCCGGATGCGGACGTGAAGCTCTATGTGGTGGCGAGCGCCTCCGAGCGGGCGCGGCGGCGCACCCAGGAGCTCATCTCCAAGGGGCAGGACGCCGACTATGCGCGGGTGCTGGCGGATCTGGAGCGCCGCGACCGGCGCGATGCCGGCCGCGCCGTGGCGCCGTTGAAGCCGGCGGACGATGCGGACTTGCTCGACACGTCGGAAATGGATATAGAAACCGCGTTCAAGGCGGCTGTGGATATCGTCGATAACGTGAACGCAAGGTAGCGGTCACGACGTCGGCGCATTTCCCGTGGCCTCGGAGAGCCGGATTGTCCGCTTGGCGCGGCATCCGCGCCCATCGGCGTCAAGGTCCGGCTCGCCCGCGACCGGCCGGGGCGACGACTGGCGGACCACGGACGCGTTCTCCCTTCCGGCGAAGAGCGGCTACGGATCTCCCGCTTTAAGACATGACTGAGCGCGCGGTTTCACCTTCCGCCTCGCCGGCCCGCCCCTTGCTCGCACCGACAGGTCCGGGAGTGGCGCGGAAGCAGTTCCCGAAACGGGCGCTGCCGGAGGGAGGAGCCGCCTGGGACCAACACAAACCCGCCGGCGACAAGCCAGATTTGGCTGCCAGGAGTTTCGATGAGCAGTTTGAACCCTACCCGCGATGATTTTGCCGCCCTTCTCGAAGAGAGCTTCGAGCAGCACGAGCTGTACGAGGGCTCCGTCGTTACCGGCACCGTGATCGCCATCGAGAAGGATCTCGCGGTGATCGACGTCGGCCTGAAGGTCGAAGGCCGCATCGCGCTGAAGGAATTCGGTGTCAAGGGACGTGACGGCGACGGCGCCGGCGTCTCGATCGGCGACAAGGTCGAGGTCTATCTGGAGCGCGTCGAGAACGCGCTCGGCGAGGCCGTCCTGTCGCGCGACAAGGCCCGCCGCGAAGAGAGCTGGGTCCGTCTCGAGGTCGCCTTCGAGGCGAACGAGAAGGTCACCGGCCAGATCTTCAACCAGGTCAAGGGCGGCTTCACCGTCGACCTCGACGGCGCCGTGGCGTTCCTGCCGCGCTCGCAGGTCGACATCCGCCCGGTCCGCGACGTCGCCCCCTTGATGCACACGCCGCAGCCGTTCCAGATCCTGAAGATGGACAAGCGCCGCGGCAACATCGTCGTGTCGCGCCGCGTCGTCCTCGAGGAGACCCGCGCCGAGCAGCGTTCGGAACTGGTCCAGAGCCTCGAGGAAGGCCAGATCATGGAAGGCGTGGTCAAGAACATCACCGACTACGGTGCGTTCGTCGACCTCGGCGGCATCGATGGCCTGCTGCACGTCACCGACATCGCGTGGCGCCGCATCAACCATCCGAGCGAGGTCCTGTCGATCGGCCAGACCGTCAAGGTCCAGATCATCCGCGTCAACCAGGACACGCACCGCATCTCGCTCGGCATGAAGCAGCTCGAGGCGGATCCGTGGGACGGCATCGAGGCCAAGTATCCGGTCGACGCCAAGTTCACCGGCCGCGTGACCAACATCACCGACTACGGCGCCTTCGTGGAGCTGGAAGCCGGCATCGAGGGCCTGATCCACGTCTCCGAGATGTCCTGGACCAAGAAGAACGTCCATCCGGGCAAGATCGTCTCCACCTCGCAGGAGGTTGAGGTGATGATCCTGGAGGTCGATCCGGTCAAGCGCCGCATCTCGCTGGGCCTGAAGCAGACGCTGCAGAACCCGTGGGAGGCCTTCGCCGAGAAGTTCCCGATCAACACCGAGGTCGAGGGCGAGGTCAAGAACAAGACCGAGTTCGGCCTGTTCATCGGTCTCGACGGCGACGTCGACGGCATGGTCCACCTCTCCGACCTCGACTGGAACCGTCCGGGCGAGCAGGTCATCGAAGAGTACAAGAAGGGCGACATGGTTCGCGCCGTCGTGCTCGACGTCGACATGGAGAAGGAGCGGATCTCGCTCGGCATCAAGCAGCTCGGCGGCGATCCGTTCGACACGGCTGCGGCTGGCGAGCTGCGCAAGGGCGCGGTGGTGACCTGCGAAGTCGTCGAGATCAAGGACGGCGGCCTGGAAGCCAAGATCGTCGACACCGACCTGACCACCTTCGTGCGTCGCGCCGACCTGTCGCGCGAGCGCGGCGACCAGCGTCCGGAGCGGTTCTCGGTCGGCGAGAAGTTCGACGCCCGCGTCACCCAGTTCGACAAGAAGACCCGCCGCGTGTCGGTCTCCATCAAGGCGCTGGAAATCGCCGAGGAGAAGGAAGCCGTCGCGCAGTACGGTTCGTCCGACTCGGGCGCCTCGCTCGGCGACATTCTCGGCGCGGCCCTCAAGGCCCGCGAGACCGACGACTGATCGCAACTCGCAACGTCGCAAAAAACAGACCCCCGGCCGCAAGGCCGGGGGTCTTTCGTTTCGGGGCCGCAAGACCGGGGGGCTGTCGTTACCAGGCAGATTATCGGGACGTGTCAGGCGATGTCGGCGCCGCGCTCGGTCAGCAGCTCGCGCAGCACGGACCGGTGGCAGCGGGCCTCGTCCTCGCAGTAGCAGCCGAGCGAGAAGTCGCCCGACCGTGACAGGAGGGCCAGCATGTCGAGCAGGCGCGCCGGCGTCGCGGCGCCCATCTCCTTGCGGAACGCCTTGACGAAGCCGGCCCAGTCCGCCTCCGACTCTGCTGCCCGCGCGCTCGCCACCAGCTCCGGGCTCGGCGAGAGTTCCGGCAGCCAGGTGTCGTACCAGTTGCCGGTCGCGTAGTCGTCCTTGCGCACCCCGCGCGGCGGCCGGCGCACCGTGCCGAGCCGGGGCCCCTCGCCTTCCGTCCGCTCCGTTCCGAGCCGCACGATCCGCACGCTCATCTTTCGCTCCCTTGCCGTGACCCGCGCGAGAATGCCACGCCCTGGCCCGACCCCGGAAGATCGAAAAGAGAGGCCTCCCGGCAGTGCCGGAGGAGATCAGCCGTAGCAATGCTCGGGCGCGGGATAGGCGCCGGAGCGCACCTCCTCGCCGAAGACGCGCAGCGCCTCGACGATGCTGCCGCGACCCGCGAGATAGTCCTTCACGAACCGCGCCTTGCGGCCCTCGCCGAGGCCGAGCATGTCGTGCAGGACGAGAACCTGCGCATCGGTCGCAGGTCCCGCGCCGATGCCGATCACCGGCACCTTTGCCGCCTCGCTCACCGCCCGCCCGAGCGCGTCCGGCACGCATTCGAGCAGCAGCAGGCGGGCGCCGGCCGCCTCCAGCAGGCGGGCCTCCTCGCGGATGCGGGCGGCGGCCGCCTCGTCGCGGCCCTGCAGGCGGTAGCCGCCCAGCATGTCGGCCGTCTGCGGCGTCAGGCCGAGATGGGCGCAGACCGGCATGCCGCGCTCGGCAAGGTGGCGGACCGTGCCGGCAACCCAGGCGCCGCCCTCGATCTTCACCACATTGGCGCCGGCCTGCATCAGCCGCGCCGCGTTGGCGGCGGCCTGGTCGGGCGCGTTGGCCGCGCCGAAGGGCATGTCGGCAATGATCAGCGGGCGGTGCTCGCCGGCCTCGGTTCCGCGGCGCACGCAGGCCGTGTGATAGGCCATGTCGTCCATGGTGACGGGGACCGTCGAGCCGCGCCCCTGCACCACCATGCCAAGACTGTCGCCGACGAGCAGCGTCTCGAGGCCGGCGCGCGCGGCGACGGCGGCGAAACCCGCGTCATAGGCGGTGACCATCGCGAAGCGCCGGCCCTCGCCCTTGCGCGCATCGAGCGTGTTAAGGGTGATTTGCGCCATGGTTCTCTGTCCCTCCCGAACCTGTTATCCTGCACTGCAGCAAAGGCTGACCCGCGCCTAACTGCCAGAGGGCGCGGGGCCAGGCAAGCCCGCGGGGCGCGCGCCGGCCGGCCGTGCCGCGCAGTTCGGGCTTTTCAACCGGGGCACGGCCATGTAGCGATAGGCCGCTCCCTAGGGAGACAACGGAGAGGTTCGGCCCATGGCCCTTGATGCGGATGCCCTCGTCGACCGGCGACGGTTGCGCCGGAAGGTGGTTTTCTGGCGCGTGTTCGCCTTTCTGCTGGCGATCGTCGCGATCGGCGGACTGCTCGCCTGGAGCGGCAGCTTCGATTCGCTGTCGCGGCGCGCCGACCATGTCGCCCGGCTGCAGGTCAGCGGCCTCATCGTCGACGACAGCGACCGGGCCAAGCTGATCCGCGATCTTGCCGACAACGCCCGGGTGAAGGCGGTGATCGTCGAGCTGAACTCGCCCGGCGGCACCACGGTCGGCGGCGAGACGCTGTATCTGGCCCTGCGCGAACTGGCCGAGAAGAAGCCGGTGGTCGCGCAGATCGGCACGCTGGCCGCCTCGGCCGGCTACATGACCGCCATCGCCACCGATCACATCGTCGCCCGCCACACCTCGATCACCGGCTCCATCGGCGTCTATATCCAGTACGGCAATTTCGGCGGGCTGCTCGACACGCTCGGCGTCAAGTTCGACGTGGTCCGCTCCGGGCCGCTCAAGGCGGAGCCGAATTTCCACTCCGAGCCGCCGCAGGCCGCGCGCGACAACCTGCAGGCGCTGATCGACGACAGCTACGAATGGTTCGTCGCCCGGGTGGCGGAGCGGCGCGGGATGGACGAGGAGGCCGTGCGCGCCGTCGCGCAGGGCGGCGTCTATTCCGGCGACACCGCCCGGCGGCTCGGACTAATCGACGCAGTCGGCGGCGAGGAAACCAGCCGCAAATGGCTGGAGAGCGAACGCGGCGTCGCCGCCTCGCTGCCGGTCGTGACCTGGCGCGTGAAACGCGAGAGCGAGCGCGGGCTGCCGCTGCTCGGCCAGGTGGCCCACTGGTTCGGCGCCGGGGTCGCCAGCGGCGCGCTGCAGGCGGTCGAGGCGACCGGGGCTATCCTTCCCGAAGGCCTTGCGCTTGACGGTCTTGTATCCGTTTGGCACGCTCGCAACGCGGCGGAAAGTCTCGACCGAACAGGGGGACGCGAATGATCAAGTCGGAACTGGTGCAGCGGATCGCCGAACAGAATCCGCATCTTTACCAGCGGGACGTTGAGAACATCGTCAACGCGATCCTCGACGAGATCACCGATGCCCTGCGCAACGGCAACCGGGTCGAGCTTCGGGGCTTCGGCGCCTTCTCGGTGAAGAACCGCCCGGCCCGGACCGGGCGCAACCCGCGCACGGGCCAGAAGGTCGAGGTGGAAGAGAAATACGTGCCCTTCTTCAAGACCGGCAAGGAGATGCGCGAGCGGCTCAACGACGGCGACGGCTCGGAAGATCCGGACGACGACGACTGAGATCGCCCGACCGGGTCGCGAGACCGGAAGAGGGTCGCAGGCGCAGCGGAGATCGAGCCCGCGCCCGTCCGGCCGCGCGGAGCGTCCCGCTAGGGAGCCTGACCCTTCAGGAGACTGGCCGTACAGGAGACAGGAATTGACGCGCTTTCTGAAGAACCTGGTGCTGGTGCCGATCGCCATCGTGCTGATTGCCCTCGCGGTCGCCAACCGGCATGTCGTGACCCTGTCGCTCGACCCGTTCAACCGGGCCGATCCGGCGCTCAGCGTCGACGCGCCGCTGTTCTGGATCCTGTTCGCCGCCGTCGCCTTCGGCGTGTTCATCGGCGGGGTCGCCTCCTGGGCGGCGCAGGGCAAGTGGCGCAAGGAGGCCCGCGTCAAGCGGCGCGAGGCCGACCTCTGGCACTCGGAGGCCGACCGGCTGAAGGCCGTTCAGCAACAGGGGCAGAAACAGGCTGGCGGCGGCAAGGCGATCGCCTCGCGCAGCGCCGCCTGATCGGTCCCGCGTCCGACGGTTCAGCGAGCCGGGCCGTGTCGTTCAGGACTCGTCCCGCGGCGGCGTGTAGCCGGGCAGATGCCAGCCCTTGAGGATCGCCCCGCCGCGCAGGAAGAACGCGACTGCCACGCCGGCAATCGCAGCCGGCCAGGCCTCGATGCCGAAGGAAAACAGGCCGACATAGACGCCCGCGCCGACAAAGGCCGGGGTGAGATAGAGTTCCGGCTTGAGCAGCGCCGAAGGCTGCCCGGCGATGGTGTCGCGGATGATGCCGCCGAAGGTCGCGGTCGCCACCCCCATCAGCACGGCCACCGTCGGCGGGTGGCCGAGCGACAGCGTCTTCGCCGCCCCCATCACCGAATAGGCCGCTAGGCCCATGGCATCGACCCAGCGCAGCGGCTTGCTCAGCCGCTCCACGGGCGGAATGACGAACCACATCAGCGCGCCGATGGCGATGCAGACGACGAGATAGATCTCGTTCTCGACCCAGAACACCGGTGCGTCGAGCAGCAGGTCGCGCAGCGTGCCCCCGCCGACGCCGGTGAAGACGGCGAAGAAGACGAAGGCGAGGCAGTCGAGCCGCAGGCGCGAGGCGACGATGGCCCCCGTCACCGCGAAGACGGCAACGCCGAGAAAGTCGAGAATCTGGAGCATGGTCGCCATGCGGCGATGCTAGGCCGTAATCCCGCGCATCCGCAATGACCGAAATGGGGCGCTCGCCCGCTGTCCCCGTGTGGCGACGGGCCGGACTTTTGTAAGGCCTACGCTGATCAGGCTTTAGGTGAGGCCCGCATCCATCATCGCTATCACAGCATCTATGATGCTGGAGCGCGTCGGTCGCGCCCGCGGCTATGGCCAACGTCGCGTGAGCTACTTCTGTTCTCTAATCGGGGGGATATTTCCAGCCTCGTATTCATCTTTTGTAGGAAGCTTGTCGAAAGGCGGCTCATATCCTTGCGCATCGTATTGGAAGCGCGGAATTTCGCCTAACGACGATGGGACTCCATAATCGACAAACGCGTATTCCGCGCCACTTACTGGCGTTTTTGTTCGATAAATTCCTTTTGCCGGCATGCGAATGCTCCCAACTCTTGCACTTAAACAGATAACAAGAACTGGGCGCTTTGGATAGATATCAAGGAAACAGGATTCCAAACTGAGACACTACCGCCTTGCGCGGCGACACGCCGAAACAGGCAGAGAAGGAAAAGGCAGCGGGCACTGCGCAGGCGCGCGCAAGGGCGCGCCTGCAAAGGTCTTTCACGCGCCGAGAGCCGCGCCCTCGAGTCGCTGGGAGAGCGGTACGGCCCTCAGGCGGTGCGGTCGACCGTCGAGCCGGGCTCGGCCAGGGGCGCCTCGCCCTCCGGCTTGCGCTCCTTCGGCCCGCCCTTCGACACGCCGACAAGGGCGGGACGCAGCACCCGGTCGCCGATGACGTAGCCGGACTGCATCACCTGCACCACCGTGTTGTTCGGCACCTCGGTGTTGGGCACCTCGAACATCGCCTGGTGGAAATTCGGGTCGAACTTCTCGCCGGCCGGGTCGATGCGGCGCACGCCGTGCTTCTCGAGCTGGTTGATCATCTCGCGCTCGGTCATCTCGACGCCCTCGATCAGGGCGCGCATGGCCTCGTCGGCGGCCGCATGGGCGTCCGCGGAGATCGCCTCCAGCGCCCGGCGCAGGTTGTCGCCGACGCCCAGCATGTCGCGCGCGAAGCTCGCGGCGGCATATTGCTTGCTGTCGCGGATTTCCTTCTCCGTGCGCCGGCGCAGGTTCTCCATCTCCGCCATGGTGCGGAGCATGCGGTCCTTCAGCTCGGCGTTTTCCGCCAGCAGCGCCTCGGTCGGATCGAGGCCGGCCTGCGCCTCGCCGCCGCTCTCGGCCTCGTGGCCGGTCGCGGCATCCTCGGGGTTGAGATTGGTCTTGTCGTTGCTGTCGTTCATGGTCTTCCCGGCAATGCTCGGCGTCTTCAGGGTCGGTGCGTCAGGGTCAGCGCGTCAGGGTCAGCGCGTCAGGGTCGACGCGGTGCGGGCCGGCCCGATCGGGGCGGTCCACGCAAGACGCACCGCTCCGGTCCACCACACCTGGCGGGCCGGAGCAGCGTGATTCGGGTGAGGTCCGTCCGAAACCGGAACGCGTCAGATCGCGGTCTGGATCCAGGCGGCCAGCTTGTTCTTCGGCGCCGCACCGATCTGCGTGGAAACCGGCTGGCCGTCCTTGAACAGGATCAGCGTCGGGATGGAGCGCACCCCGTACTTCATCGCCATGTTCTGGTTCTCGTCGATGTTGAGCTTGGCGATCTTCACCTGCCCGCTCATCTCCTCGGAGATTTCCTCAAGCGCCGGCGCGATCATCTTGCACGGACCGCACCATTCGGCCCAGAAATCCACGACGACGGTGCCGGACGCCTTCAGGACGTCGGCTTCGAAACTCTCATCGGTCACGACTGAAGTGGCCATTTCATGCCCTTTCCAAAAGCTCGCGGATGCGACGCATCCTTTCGTTGCCCCGAACGTAGGAAGGCGGCCCGCCCGCGTCAAGCAAGCGTTGGGTCGCACCCCCGATGCTGTCCCTGACGCTGCCCCTCATGCCGTCCCTCATGCCGTCCCTCATGCCGGCGCCAGCGCGGCCACCGCCGCGTCCATCGCCTCTGCCGGCAGTTCCACCAGCTTCGGCCCCGCCGTATAGACCAGCGCGGCGCGCACCGCCCGGCCCGGCCAGATGTCGGCGACCAGCCGGCGATAGACCGCAAGCTGCACCAGATAGGCTTCGGCGATCTCCTGCGGCCCCTCCGGCACCCGGCGGTCGGTCTTGAAATCGAGGATCCACACCGCGTCCTTATCGACGCGCAGCCGGTCGATCTGGCCCGACACCTCATAGGCCGAGCCGTCGGCAAGGCGCAGCGTGCCGGCGAGCGGCACCTCGGCGCGGGCATCGCCCGAGAACACGGCGGCAAAGCCGGGATGCTCCAGCACGCCGAGCGCTTCGCTCAAGAGCTGCTCTCCCCTCGGCGCAAAGACCGGGGTCAGGGCATGGGCGAGATAGCGCGCGCCTGCCGCACGGCGCTCGGCCTGCGGCAGGTCCGGCAGCAGTTGCAGCAGCCGGTGCAGGTGGCGGCCGCGCTCCAGCGCGAAGTCGGGCGCGGCCCGCGCTTCCGCCAGCCGGTCGGTCGCCGCCACCGGCTCAGTCCCCTCCTTCGCCTCCATCTCGTCGAAGGCCTCGGAGGGGCGCAGGCGGCGCGGACGCTCGATTGCCGTGACGGGGGCGAACAGCCAGGCGGGCGGCGGCAAACCCGCCTCCTCAGCCGCCGCTTCCCCGGCCCGCGCCAGCAGCGGCGCCGGCGCGGTCGTGCCCGGACGCTGCCAGATGCGGCAGGCCCCGCCATCGCCCGTCTCGCCGTCGCGGGCGCCCGGCTCCAGCGCCCGTGCCACCAGCGCGTGCCAGCACTCGTCCGACTGGCCGCGCGCCGGCATCCAGCCGCAGACCACCAGCCGGTCGCGGGCGCGCGTCATCGCCACATAGAGCAGGCGGCGATATTCGTCGGCCGCCGCCTGGCGCAGGGCGTCCAGCCGCTCGCCGTGCCAGGGGCTGCGCTCGGCCTTGACCGGGTTCCACACAAGACCCGTGACCTCGCCGAGAGTGCCCGGCAACGTTCGCTCGATGAACACCGGGTCGTGATGGGCGCTGACCGGCGCGGCACCGCCATCGACCAGCACCACGAGCGGCGCCTCCAGCCCCTTCGCCCCGTGCACGGTCATGATGCGGACGACGCCGCGTGCCGCGTTGAGCTCGCGCTTCACTTCCGTCGGCGCGGCCGCGAACCAGGCGAGGAAGCCCTCCAGCCCCGGCACCCCGGTCTGCTCGAAGGCCAGCGTCACCGCCAGGAACTCGTCGAGCACGTCGTCGACCTCCGAGCCGAGGCGGGCGCGGAAGGCGCGGCGACCGCCATCGGCGCCGATAAGGCGCGAGAAGAATTCGAAGGGCGGCAGGAAGTCGGCGCGCGCCCGCCAGGTCTCGATCCGCTCGCGCGCCCGCTCGAATGCCGGATCGCCCTCCGCCTGCCGGCGCAGCGACTGCCACAGCGTGCCGGAGCGAAGGTTCGCCCCATCGGGGCGGGCGAGGCGGAACAGCGCCTCGTCGTCGAGGCCGATCAGCGGGCTCTTCAGCAGGCAGGCGAGCGACAGGTCGTCCTCGGGCAGCAAGAGGAAGCGGCCGAGCGCCAGCAGGTCCTCGACCGCGATATGGTCGTTGAGCACCAAGCGGTCGCTGCCGGCCACCGGCACGCCCTCGCGCTTCAGCGCGCGCGTCAGCGCATCGACGAAGGGCCCGCGCTTGCGCACCAGCACCAGGACGTCGCCGGGCGCGGCCTCGCCGCTCTTCCACCAGCCGCGCACTGAGCGCGCCAGCCGGTCGGCCAGCCGCAGCATCGGGCTGCCCGCGCCGATGCGGTCGACCGGCGCGGTCCAGTCGTCCGGCACCTCCTGCGCCACCGGTTCTTCCGGCGGCCAGATCTCGACCATGCCCGGATCGTTGCGCCGCACCGCCTCGTGCACCGGCGCGCCCGCCTCCCGCGACAGGCCGGAATGCATGTCGGCCTCCGCGAACACCGTGTCGACGGCGGAGAGCACATCGGGCCGCGAGCGGAAGGAGAGCGTCAGCTCGACCCGCTCGAACGCCGCCTCGGCCTCCTTCGCCCGCCGCTCGAAATAGCGGCGCATGTCGGCGAAATAGGCCGGCACCGCGCCCTGGAACGAATAGATCGACTGTTTCTCGTCGCCGACGGCAAAGAGCGTGCGGGTGCGCGGGTTCGCCGAGGCGCCGGCGAAGAACTCCTCGGCCAGCGCCTGCACCACCCGCCACTGGTGCGGGCTGGTGTCCTGCGCCTCGTCGACCAGGATATGATCGAGGCCCTGGTCGAGCTTGTACTGCACCCAGAGCGCCGCATCCGCGCGCGACAAGAGGCTTGCCGTGCGCACGATCAGGTCCTCGAAATCCATCAGCCCGCGGCGGGTCTTCTCGCCCTCGTAGATGTCGAGCATGGCATCGGCGAGCCGCAGCGCTGCCTCCGTGCCGGCGAGCGCATAGGCGATCCGCCGCCGCTCGAGCAGCGCCAACAGCCGCTCCTGCTCGGCGTAAAGCCGCTCGACAACTTGCGGGAAATTCTCTTCCACCTTCTTGCCGGCGAGCGACTTGGTCGGCGCCAGGTCCTTGTTGAGGAAGACCCGGTGCCAGACCTCCCACCACGCGTCCGGCGTACCGGCGAGCCGGGCCGCCATGCGCAGCCGTTCGGCCCGCTCGATGTCGCGCGCGCCGCCGCTCGCCAGCGCCTCGGCATAGGCCAGCGCCTCCTGCGGCGAGATCGAGACCTCCTCGCAAAGCGCCGCGTCGAGAGCGGCGAGCGTCTCGCCTTCCGAAAGGCCGAAAGCCTCGGCGAGTTGCGCCAGCGCCGCCTCCAGCGAGCCGGCATCCTGCAGCCAGCGGCGCAGCGTGTCGCGGCGGGCGATCAGGTCGGCAAGCGCCGCCTCCACCGTCTTGTCGGGGAGTTCGGAGACCAGATGCACCAGCGCCCGGCCGAGCCGGCTCTCCGGCTCGCGCTCGGCCAGCGCCAGCACGCGCGAACGGGCGCCGGCGAGAAGATCCGCCGCCTGCCGGTCGTCGAGCACCTGGAAATGGCCGGCGACATTCGCCTCCAGCGGAAACTGGTGCAGGATCGCCTCGCAAAAGGCGTGGATGGTCTGGATCTTCAGCCCGCCCGGCGTTTCCAGCGCCACGGCGAAGAGATGGCGCGCCCGCGCCAGTCCGCGCGCATCCGGCCGCCGTCCCTCGATGACCTCCAGTTCCTTCGCCAGCGCCTCATCGGTCAGCGCGATCCACGAGCCCAGCGTCTCGAAGACGCGGGTCGCCATTTCGGAGGCCGCCGCCTTGGTGAAGGTCAGGCAGAGGATGCGCGAGGGCGCGGTGCCGGCGAGCAGCAGGCGGATCACCCGCCGCGCCAGCACGAAGGTCTTGCCCGAGCCGGCATTGGCGCTGACCCAGGCCGAGCGCAGCGGGTCGGCGGCCCGCGCCTGTTTCTCGCGCGTCGCGAGAGGGATCTCGAAGGTGCTCATTCCTCCTCCCCTCCACCCAGCGCCCATTCGCGCACCCGCGCCAGATGGTCGTAAGGACCGGACATCTCCGCTTCCTTGCGCACCCTGGCGCGCGACAGATAGCCCTTTTGCGGGTTTTCATAGCCGGCAAACAGTTTCACCGTGCGGGCCAGCGCCTCGGCCGCCAACTCGTCGACGCCGGTATTCTTCGGCGTCCGGTCCTGCCATTCCAGCGGCGTGCGCCCGCCGGTCAGGCGCAGATAGGCGAGCGTCGCGACAGGCGCTGCCCGGTCGACCTCGCCGAAGGCGCCCTTGCCGATCATCGCCACTTCCAGCGGCAATTGCGGCGCCAGCAGCGCGGCGACCTCCTTGTCGCTCGGCGCCTGCCCGGTCTTGTAGTCGATCACCGCGAGGCTCCCATCGGTCATCTGGTCGATACGGTCGGCCCGGGCCGACAGGGTGACGCGGCCGCCGGGGGCAAGGTCGAGCTCCAGCGCGCCGGGGATCTCCAGATGGCGGCCGGCGATCAGATCGGCGCGGCCTGCCTCGTGGCGGATGAAGGCGGCGGCGATCCGCTCGAAGCGCAGCCACCACACGGCGCGGATCGCCGGGAAGGCATCGAGCGGGGCGAACCGCGCCCGGCCGATGGCGAGAAGATGCGCCAGCGCCGCCGCGTCGAACGGGCCGTGCCAGCTCTTCAGGAAGTCGGCGAGGCAATCGTGGATCAGCGTGCCCTTTTCCGCCGCGCCCGGATCGCCGCCGATCGGCTCGACCGGGTCCAGCACCAGCACCTTGCGGGCATAGAGCGCATACGGATCGCGGATCAGCAGTTCCACCTCGGTCACCGAGATCCGGCGCGGGCGGGCGGCAACGGGGGGCGCCGGTTCCGGCCGCGCGATCGGCGCAACTCCCGCCTCGGCCCGGTCGAGATGGGCGGCGAGCGCCAGCACGGCCTGCCCCCGCGCCTGCATCGCGGCGGTGACGCCGTGGCCCAGCAGCGTCGTCAGCCGCAGCAGCCAGCGCGAGGCGACGGCCGGCGCGCCGCCAGAGCGCTCGGCCCGCGACAGGATGACCTGTCTTGCGCCCAGCGCCTGCGAGAAATCATGGGCGGCCGCGCCGATGCGCCGCTCCGGCGGGTCGAGGCCGAGCCCGCCCTTCATCGGCCGGTTGAGCCAGGGGTCGTTGCGCGTCGCCTGCGGCCAGTTGCCCTCGTTGAGCGCCCCCAGCACCAGCAGGTCGAAGTCCTGCAGCCGCGCTTCCATCGGCCCGAAGATCGCGATGCGCGGATCGCCCGGCAGGCGGCGGCGGACATTGATGCCGGAGACGAGGGCGATGAACATGTCCGGCCAGTCGGCGGCGGGCGCCGCGAGGCCGGCGGGACCGGCGGCGATCATCCCGGCAAAGGCGGCGGCGAGCCCCTCGCCGGCCTCGCCGGCATAGAGCTCGTCGGAACGGCCTTCCTCGTCGCAGGCCAGCCGCACCAGCACCGCCTCGTGATCGGCGGCAAGCTGCACCACGTCGACCGGTTCGCGCGTCTCCGCATGGCGCTCCAGCGGAACCAGCGCCTGCGCCAACCTATCGACGAGGTCGGCGACATCGTCCCAGTCGTCCTCATGCAGCTTCTGCCAGCGCGGCAGGCGCACCGGCGTCTCGCCCTCGGTCGCCAGCCGCCGCGCGGCGGCGACCGCCTCGCGCAGGCCGCCAGTTCCGGCCCTGGCGCGCGGCCCGCGCAGCACCGCGCGCTCCAGGGCGCGCGCCGCGGCACGGATCTTGTTAGACGGCAAACCAAGCCGCGTCAGCGGGTGTTTCAGCAGGGCGAGCAGCGCCACCGGCTCCAGCCCGTCCAGCGCCAGCCGGGCGGCAAGGCGGGCGAGCACGCCGGGCGCGGTCTGGTCGAGCGGCCGGCCGGCGCTGTCGTCCGGCTGCAGGCCCCAGCGCGACAGTTCGACGGCGACCCGGCGGGCCAGCGTCCTGTCCGGCGTCACCAGCGCCGCCGTCTTGCCCTCCTCGACAGCCGCGCGCAGGGCGGTGGCAACAGCCAGCGCCTCCTCCGCCTCGTTGCGCGCCGCCATCAGCGCCACATCGGCGAAGGCGCCAGCCCGCGCTTCTTCCGGAATCTCGGCAACGACCCTCGGCCAGACATCCGTCGTCTCGGCCGGCCGCAGGGCCTCCGCGACCAGCCGGTCGCGCAGCCGCAGGGCCTCGCTCGCGCCTAGCGCCAGCGGCACCGCCTCGTCGCGCGAGATCTTCAACGCGCCGGCGAGCCGGGCCATGCCGTATTGCGGATGGCTGGGGCTCCCCGAAACGCCCTCGCCCCCCAGGATCGCCCGCCAACTGTCCTCGTCCATCGCCGCATCGAAGCCGGGCAGCACCACGGCGCCGCGCTCCAGCCCGGCGATGACGGCGAGCAGGTCGGCAATCGCCGGGATCGAGCCGGTGGCACCGGCGGCGATCACCGGCCCGCGCGGCGGGGCCTGGCGCAGCCGCTCCGCCTCGCGCCGCAGCAGCATCGAGCGCCGTGCCTTCGGGTCGCTCGCCTCCCGGCTTGCCAGATAGGCCGGCCAGTGCTCCATGGCGATCTTCAGGAAGTCCAGGGTGATCTGCCAGTAGCGGGCATGGTCCTCCGGCACCAGGCCGGCGAGCCCGGTCCAGGGGATCTCCTCCGTCGCCATCTCGTCCATCAGGGCGAGCAGATCGCCGGCGAGCCACGCGGCATCGGCGGCGGAGGCGGGCGCGCGCAGCACCGCGCCGGGCGGCAGGCCCAGCACCTCGCGGCGCAGCGCGCCCTCCCAGGCCTGCACCAGCCGGGTCATGGCGAAGCGCCGCTCCATCTCGGGCAGCGCCGGCGGCAGGCCGTCGGCCCAGGCCTCGACCTGCAACAGGTGCAGGTCCTCCTCGACATCGCCGAGCGGGCGGATTGCCGGCAGCAGCACCGGCGCCCCGCCCAGCTTCTCGCGGATCAGCGGGGCGATGGCGCGGGCGGCGCGGCGGGTCGGCAGGTAGAGCGTCAGGTCGGCCAGCGCCAGCGGGTCGGCGGCCGGGTCGAAGCCGGGCACCAGCCGCCCGTCGAACAGGGCATCGACCAGGGTCCGCAGGAAGGGCGCGGAGGGCGGGATCGTATGGACACGCGGCCTTGCCTGGCTTGTCATCAGTCTCCGCCTCCCCTTCCGCCGTCGGACCGCACGCCGTCAGGCGGCGCTGTCGCGGATGGCGCGCTCGGCGGCATCGATCGCCTCCGGCGTGCCGACATGCAGCCAGATCCCCTCCATCAGCACGCCGAACAGGGTGCCGCGCTCGATCGCCGCGTCGAACAGGCGGTTGAGCGAAAAGGCCCCGGCCGGCGCGCCGTCGAACAGGCGCGGATGCAGGATCGCCCCGCCGACATAGGCGAAGGGCGCGACCTCGCGCTCTGCCCGCCGCGCCAGGCGTCCGTCCCCATCCATCACGAAGTCGCCCTTGCCGTCATAGCCGACGGCGGTGACGAGACCGGACAAGAGCAGCAGGGCGTCCATCTTCTGCGGGTCGAAGTGCCTTGCCAGATGCTCCAGATTGGGCCTCACGCCCTCGATCCAGGTGCTGTCGGAATTGAGCAGGTAGAACGGCTCCTCGCCGAGCAGCGGCAGCGCCTTGACGACACCGCCGCCGGTTTCCAGCAGCTCGGCACGCTCGTCGGAGATCAGCACGTCGGGCGGCCCCTGCCAGCGCAGGGCATGCACTTCGACGAGATCGGCAAGGTAATGCACGTTGACGACGACGGTCTCGACGCCGGCGGCAACCAGCTTGTCGAAGGCCCGGTCGAGCAGCGCCTGCCCGGCGATCGAGACGAGCGGCTTGGGCGTCGTCGCGGTGATCGGGCGCATGCGCTTGCCCATGCCGGCCGACAGCACGATGGCCCGCTTCGGGCCTGGACCGTCCGCCTGTTTCCTCGCCCCGATATCCGTATCTGCCTGCAAGTCCGCCTCTTTCCGTTGATTGGCCGTTGGATTGGATGCCCCGCGCCGCCTCGGGGCCCGGCCCGCTCAGCCGGTCTCGCCGAGGCGGCCGTCGAACCAGCCGGCCAGTTCGGCAAGCTCGGGATGGCGCAGGCAGCGGGTGAGATACTCGCGCACGCGCGGCAGATGCACAAGGTAGCCGGGCTTTCGATCCCGCACGGCGAGCCGGGTGAAGATGCCGAGGATCTTGGTCGCCCGCTGCGCGCCCATGATGGCGTAGTCGCGGCGGAACGCCGCCTCGTCGAAGCCGGGCGAGGTCTCGCGCCGCCGGGCGAGATAGTGCTCGACGATCTGCTGCTCCAGCTCCGCCGGCACATCGACGCGCGCGTCCATCGCCAGCGAGGCAACGTCATAGGCGGCCGGGCCGATCATCGCGTCCTGGGTGTCGACAAGGCCGAGGTGGTCGGTGCCCTCGCCCTCCTCGCGCCAGATCAGATTGGGCGAGTGGTAGTCGCGCAGCACCCAGTTGCGGTCCCGCGACCCGCATTCGAACAGCGGCGCCCAGCAGGCCGCGAAGGTCTCTTCCAGGGCATCGGACACCGTCTCCCCCATATGCGGCAGATACCATTGGAGGAACAGTCCGGCCTCGACCCGCATCGCCCGCGGGTCGAAGTGCGGCAGCCGGTAGCTGCCGCCGCCGCAAGCATCCGGCAGCGGCAGATCCGCCTGCGGCGGCGCGCCATGGAGCCTTGCCAGCAGCTCGGCGGCGGCGAGATAGCGCTTCGCCACCGGCCGGCCGGCCTCGACGACGCTGCCGCGACCGAGATCCTCCTGCAGCACCAGCCCGGCCGAAAGATCCGCGCCGAGGGTGCGCGGTGCGCGCAGGCCGCGCGCGCGCAAGGCCTCGGTGACGGCGACCACCGCGTCGACCCCGTCGGCGAGGTGCACGAGCTGGCGATAGCTCAGCCCGTCGCGCAGCACCGGCTGCGGCGGCAGCGGCGCCGAATCGATCAGCACCGCGCGATCCGCCCCCGCCTGCACCGTCTCGAACCGGCGGGCCGAGGCATCCGCCGCAAAGCGCCTTCGGCTGGCGCCGGCAAATCCGCTCGCCTCGATCAGCCGGCGGATCGCCAGCGTGCGCTCCAGCCGCGCGCGCCAAGCCTCGTTCGGCGGCAGCAGGGTGATCGCGCGCGCCTGCGGCGTGTCGCCGGCGGCGAGGCGCAAGATGAGCCGGTTTCCCGGCAGGCGCGCGGCCGCCCGCTCCGGCCATTCGATCAGCGCGGCGCCGGTCTCCAGCACCTCGTCGAGGCCGAGTTCGTCCAGTTCCTCCTCGTCCTCCAGCCGGTAGAGGTCGAAATGCGCGACCGGCAGGGCGGGCAGCGGATAGGTCTGGACCAGGGTGAAGGTCGGGCTCGGCACCTCCAGCGCGGGATCGTCGGCGAGCGCCCGCAGCAGGGCCCGTGCGAAGGTCGACTTGCCGGCGCCGAGATCGCCGACGAGGCACAGGCAGTCGCCGGGGGCAAGCAGCATGGCGATGTCCTCGGCAAGGCGGCGGGTCGCCGCCTCATCGCCGCAGGACAGGGCGATCGCGCCGGGGTCGGGCTCCGCCTGCCGGCGGGACGATACGGGACCGGTGTCGCTCATGCGGCGGGCCGGTCACTCGGCGGCGTGCTGAAGGGCATCGGGAGCGAAGGGAAATCGGCAGACGACATAAGTGCCGACCCCCTCTTCCGACTCGATGGAGACCGTGCCGCCATGCAGCTCGACGAAGCTCTTGACGATGGACAGACCGAGCCCGGCGCCGCGGCGGCGCTGGCCGGCATCGCGGCCGACGAAACGGGCGAAGACCTGGTCGAGCATGTCCTCGGGGATGCCGCAGCCATGGTCGCGAACATGGAACTCGATGGCGCTGGCCGTGCGCAGGCAGGCGACGTCGATGGTGCCGCCGACATCGGAGAAGCGCAGCGCGTTGGAGATCAGGTTGAACAGCACCTGGCGCAGGCGCCGCTCGTCGGCCTGGATCACCCCGACATCGTCGGCGATGGTCAGCTTCAGCGCGATGCCGCTGTCGGCCAGCCGGTCCTTCAGCCCCTCCACCGCCGCCTGCACGGTCCTTGCGACATCGACCGAGGAAATGTCGAGCTCCATGATGCCGGCATCGATGGTGGCAAGATCGAGAATGTCGTTGATGATCGCCAGCAGCGCCGAGGAGGAGGAGAGGATGTAGTCGACATACTCCCCCTGCTTGTCGGTCAGCGGGCCGAATTTCGGGTCGGAGAGAAGCTGGGCGAAGCCGATGATGTTGGTCAGCGGCGAGCGCAATTCGTAGGAGACGTGCTGGATGAAGGCGTTCTTGAGCTGGTCGGCCTGTTCCAGCGCCTCGTTCTTGTCGAGCAGGGCGCGCTCGACATTGACCGAGTCCGTCACATTGACGAAGGTCACCAGCGTGCCGCCGTCGGGCAGCGGCACGGTGGCATAGTCGATCGCCTCGCCGCTCTCGCGCTCCAGCCGGTCCGACACCGGCTCGCGGTTGTCGGCAAGGCTGGTCACCGCCGTCACGAGCTGGCGCCAGGTCGCCGCCTCGTCCTCCTCCAGCATCTCCATGTCGACGACGCGGGTGATGTGCGGACTGTCGCCGAGCCGCTCGTCGGCCAGGTCCCACATGGTCTCGAAGGCCGGGTTCCACAGCCGAAGCCGCCCGTCGGAGCCGAACACCGCCACCGCCTCGGACAGGTTGTCCAGTGTCTCGCCCTGGACGCGGATCAGCGAGTTGTAGCGGCTTTCCAGCTCCAGCCGCTCGGTGACGTTCTCGTAGATATAGGTGACGCCGCCCTGCGGATGCGGGTTGGCGATCACGCGCAAGGTACGTCCGTCCGGCAGGTGCCACCAGAACTCGCGCGCGTCGAGCGAGGTATAGGTCTCCAGCAGCTTGTTGCGCCAGCCGCGATAGTCGGCCTGCTCGGGCAGCTTGCGCGCAGCGCGCAGGGCGTCGAGCAGGGCCGCGTCGGTCGGATTGCTTTCCAGGAAACTGGCGTCGAGGTCCCACAGGGCGCGGAAGGCGGCGTTGTAGAACTGCAGCCGCCGGTCGGCGCCGAAGATCGCGACGGCGGTGGCGAGCTGGTCGAGCGTGCGGGCGTGGAAGTCGATGGTGCGGCCGAGTTCCTGGCGCACGTTCTCCAATTCGCTGACATCGATGGCAAGGCCGCCGGAGCCGGTCTCCACCGAGATCTGGGTGACGTCGAAGATCCGCCGGGCGCCGGCCGCCACCGCCGGCAGGCGCGCGCGCGCCTGGCCGCTCTCGTCGCGGCCGCGCTCGATCTGGCCGCGGCCCTTGGCGTCGAGGAATTCGACCCTGGCCTCGATCGCCGCCGCCCCGCTGTCGGTTTCCACCGCCCGCGCATAGGCGGCATTGACCCAGACCAGCGCCCCCTCCTCGTCGCGCAGCCAGGCGGGCGAGGATATGCCGTCGAGCAGCGCCCGCAGGGTCTGCAACTCGCGGGTCATGGCGCCGTTGCGCTCGGCCATCACGGCCTGCGACCGGCGCTCGCCGGTCAGGTCGCGCAGCCGCAGCACCGGTGCGCTGGCGGCGAGGCGGCCGCAGATCTCGACCATGCCGCCGGACCGGGTCGGCAGGGTCATGCGGAAGGATTCGCCGTGCTGGCGCAACCGGTCGACCGCCTGGTCGAGCGCGGCCGCGGCGCGCGCCTCCAGCCAGGAGCCGAAGGCGAGAAGCTTGGCGGGCGAGCGCGGCACGCCGGAGCTCTCGTCCAGCATGCCGGCGACGAAGGGCTCGTCCTCGCCGGGCTGCCACATGACGATGCGCTGGTCGTCGGAGGCGATCAGGCTTTCCAGCCGGTCGAGCCGGGCGACCAGCCGGGCGCTGGTCTGGGTGGCGCTGCTGAGCGTTCCGGAATTGGCCCGCATGTTGCGGATCAGGGTGACGGCGGCGGTCACCGCGAAGGCGACGGCGCCGCCGATGGCGGCGATCCACACCACTTTTTCAGGGGTGAAGGATCCGGACAGCAGCGGATGCGTTGTGGCAGCGGCGTCCTGGGCAAGGCACAGGCCGGTGGAGGCGACGAGGGCCAGCGGCGCGGTCGACAGACCCAGCCGCGCCTTGCGACTCATGTCCCGCCATGCGGCGCGGTCGCGCCCATGTTCCCAGCCGTCCGCCGGCATCCGCTCGTTCCCCTGTCGCCCGTATCGGGTCGCCCGCATCGCAGCGCCCGCATCGGGTCGCCCGTTTCAGGTCATCCGTTTCAGGTCGCCCGCTTCGGGCCACCCGCTTCAGGCCACCGCCAACGGGCCGTCACGCCAGTTCTGCCTCACGAAGCACCTGATTCGCAAAGACCATAACGCAAACGCGAATCGCGCAGAAGGGTGCGTTACCGAAAAGTAAACGGGGGCCGTGTCATCCACAGCCCCCGTTTCCGCACTCGTTCAAGGGTTCGTCCCCGCCCGGCAGGCCCCGTGCCTGCCGGTTGCGCCGGAAACCGGCGGGATCGATCAGTAGCGGTAATGTTCCGGCTTGTAGGGGCCGGTGGTCTTCACGCCGATATAGTCGGCCTGCGCCGGGGTCAGTTCGGTCAGCTCGACGCCGAGCTTGGCAAGGTGCAGGCGGGCGACGCGCTCGTCGAGATGCTTCGGCAGGACATAGACGTCCTTGTCATAGGCATCCGGGCGGGTCCACAGCTCGATCTGCGCCAGCACCTGGTTGGTGAAGCTGGCCGACATCACGAAGCTCGGATGGCCGGTGGCGTTGCCGAGGTTCAGCAGGCGGCCTTCCGACAGCAGGATCATCCGCTTGCCGTCCGGGAACTCGATCATGTCGACCTGCGGCTTGATGTTGATCCACTTGTAGTTGCGCAGCGCCTCAACCTGGATCTCATTGTCGAAGTGGCCGATATTGCCGACGATCGCCATGTCCTTCAGCGAGCGCATGTGGTCGAGCGTCACCACATCCTTGTTGCCGGTGGTGGTGATGACGATGTCGGCGCTCGGGGCGGCGGTCTCCAGGGTGACGACCTCGAAGCCGTCCATCGCCGCCTGCAGGGCGCAGATCGGGTCGACCTCGGTCACCTTGACGCGGGCGCCGGCGCCGCGAAGGCTGGCGGCCGAGCCCTTGCCGACATCGCCATAGCCGCAGACGACGGCGGTCTTGCCGGCCATCATCACGTCGGTGCCGCGACGGATGCCGTCGACGAGGCTTTCCTTGCAGCCGTACTTGTTGTCGAACTTCGACTTGGTGACGCTGTCGTTGACATTGATCGCCGGGAACGGCAGCAGGCCCTTGGCCTTGAGCTGGTACAGGCGGTTGACGCCCGTCGTCGTCTCCTCGGAGACGCCGCGGATCTCGTCGCGCTGCCTGGTGAACCAGCCGGGGCTCGCCGCCATGCGCTTGCGGATCTGGGCGAAGAGGATCTTCTCCTCCTCCGAGCCCGGATTGGAGAGCACGTCCTCGCCGGCCTCGGCGCGGGCACCGAGCAGGATATACATGGTGGCGTCGCCGCCATCATCGAGGATCATGTTGGCCGTGCCTTCGGGGAAGAAGAAGATCCGGTCGCAATAATCCCAGTATTCCTCGAGGGTCTCGCCCTTCTCGGCGAAGACCGGGATGCCGGCGGCGGCGATGGCGGCGGCGGCATGGTCCTGGGTCGAGAAGATGTTGCAGGAGGCCCAGCGGACCTCGGCGCCGAGCGCCACCAGCGTCTCGATCAGCACGGCGGTCTGGATGGTCATGTGCAGCGAGCCGGCGATGCGCGCGCCCTTGAGCGGCTTCTTCTCGCCGAACTCCTCGCGGCAGGCCATCAGGCCCGGCATCTCGGTCTCGGCGATGTCGATCTCCTTGCGGCCGTAGTCGGCCAGGGAGATGTCCTTGACGTAGTAGTCGGTTGCGGTGGTCATCGGTCTCGTCCGCTCACTGTGTTGAAAACTGCGGCCGTGCTGGACGCAGTCGCTGTTTGAACCTGCATTCGCCTGCCCGCAGACGGCCGTCGCGCGACGCGGCGCCTGTGGCCGTCCGCTGGCCTTCCGGGCGCGTCCCGGTCCTGTCTGGCGCCGTGTCATCCGGACCCTCGTCCGGGGCTCGGCGCAGATAACGGCTTGCGCCGGACGCGAGCATCCGGCGGACGCCGGTTTTATAGGCCGGAAATCAGCACAAAGCAATAAGGATATAAAGATTTCTTTATGTCCGCTTCATTCGCAAATCCGGCGGCCTGGCGCTCGGCTCCGGCTTCCTCTCGGCCACCCGTCCGGCCAAGCGAAGCGCGAGCCGGAACCGGGGAGGCACGGCGGTTGTGGGGACAGCCGGGAGCACGTCCGACAGGCCCTCGGCTCGCCGATCCCGGCTCGGCGCTGCGCGCCGTCCGGGAGGACGCGGGGAGGGTGGTGCGTCCGGGAAGACGTGGGAAGACGCGATTGGGCAGAAGGACACGGGAGGGACGCGCGCGTTTTCGCCACCGCTCTGGCAGCCAATGGCCCCCGGGTCGCGCTAGCGCGCGCCAGGGGTGAGGTCCGAGGGTGGACGACGGTGGCGGGATAACGGAAACGACCCTCCGCCGGTCGCCCCACCCACAGGATGTCGTCCCGGTTTCGGCGAAGCCGAAGACCGGGAACCAGTAACCCCGAACGGTTC
The DNA here is from genome assembly GCF_900185735.1 of Stappia sp. P2PMeth1. NCBI lineage: Bacteria > Pseudomonadati > Pseudomonadota > Alphaproteobacteria > Hyphomicrobiales > Stappiaceae > Stappia > Stappia sp. P2PMeth1. Next base: position 199,426 of record NZ_FYAW01000019.1, read on the forward strand.
CAGTGAGGCCTCAGCGCTGCCGCCGGAACGCTGGAGGTTGCTGCCTTCGCACGCCCGCCTACCCCAGCGGATACTGGACGCCTGCCTGCGCAGGCGTGACAGCCGTGGAAGGTGGCGATGCGTTCCGCCGCAACCTTGCCGAGGGGGCCAATGGGTCCCGCCTCTCCGGCCCCGAACAGGCCCCGCCCTTCCGGCCAGCGGCCGCGTCCGGCGAGGACTCCGGCAGCGCGGCTCAGTCGGTTTCGCCGAAGCCGCTTTCGACCAGTTCGGCGATGGCGGCAAGCGCCGCCTCCGCCTCGGCCCCGCTCACGGAAACGCGGATCGAGCAGCCGGGGCTGGCCGCCAGCATCATCAGTCCCATGATGGACGTGCCGCCGACCGTCTGGCCGTCCTTCATCACGATCACCTGCGCCTCGAACGTCTCGACCAGCTTCACCAGCTTGGCGGAGGCGCGGGCATGCAGGCCCCGGCGATTGACGATCATCAGGTCGCGGACGAGTCCGACAGCTTGCATCGTGTCCGTCATCCCGTCCCCGTCACCCCTGACCCCTCATCCCTGGCCCGACAGCACCTGGCTGGCGACGGAGATGTATTTCTGACCGGCCTTGCGCGCCTCGTCGACCGCCACGGCGATGGGGGTCTCGCCGCGCAGGCTCGCCAGCTTGATCAGCATGGGCAGGTTGACGCCGGCGATCACCTCGATATTGGTGCCGTCCATCACCGAGATCGCGAGGTTCGACGGCGTGCCGCCGAACATGTCGGTCAGCAGCACGACGCCGGCTCCGTCATTGACGCTCGCAACGGCGGCAAGGATGTCCTGCCGACGCTGCTCCATGTCGTCGTCCGGGCCGATGCAGATCGTCTCGATCCGCTCCTGCGGACCGACGACATGCTCCAGCGCAGACTTGAATTCCACTGCCAATCGTCCGTGCGTAACGAGTACGAGTCCGATCATGCCCTGTCCGTCATTTGCCCGTCGTTTGCCGTCGCGTGTTCGTCCGCGGCGGCCTGTGCACGGCGCCCGGCACGGTCCCGGATTGTCCGGTCGCGCCACCTGCCATGCATCGAGGCCCCCAGCTCCCGGTCGTTCGATGCCGGGCGCCCAATGTCGGCAAGGGAACGCTGCAGTGCAAGAAAAATCGGCGCCGCCGCCGCCTTTTTCGCCAGCTCCCCCCGCCTTTCCGCCCCGCGCCGCTCACCTGTCGCTCACTGGCCGCTCACCTGTCGCTCACTGGCCGCTCCGGCCAGGACCGCCAGCACATGCAGGGCCGAAGCGCCCTCGCGGCCGCACGGCACGGCAAGGCGCGCAAGCGGGACCCCGCACAGTTGCACGCGCCTCGCCTCCGGCTCCGGCATCCGCTCCAGCTCCGCCTCCGGCACCAGATCGACCACCAGCCGCACCACCGCGCGCGGCTCGAAGGCGAGGGCGACAATGCCCTCCCCGCGCCGCTCCCACAGGCCAGCCAGGGCGGGGGGACAGGTGGCGATCAGCCGGTCCGAACGGGCGCTGAGCGCCACCCGGTCGTCGGCGACCGCCAGCGCCAGCCGGCCGCGCAGGCGCGCCTCGCTGAGGATCCGCTCGCCGAGCCGCGACTTGCCGGCGCCCGAGCGGCCACGGATCAGGATGCCGGCGCTGCCGACCAGGATGCAGGAGGCATGCACCGTCTCGCCGCTCATCCCCGGCTTTCGGCCGGCAGGCGCACGGTGAAGCGGGCGCCCTCGACGCGGGTCTCGCCGGTCTTCGCGTCCGTCGTCTCGCGGTTCGACACGGTGATGGTGCCGCGATGCGCCTCGACGATCTGCCGGGAGATCGACAGGCCGAGGCCGGAATTGTTGCCGAAGCCCTCGGATTCGGGACGATCCGTGTAGAAGCGCTCGAAGATGCGCTCGCGCAGCTCCGGGCGCACGCCCGGCCCGTCGTCGTCGACGGTGATCTCGACCATGTCGGCGGTGCGGTTGGCGGCGATGCGCACGCTGCCGCCCGGCGGCGAGAACGAGCGGGCATTGTCGATCAGGTTGTTGATCACCTGGCCGAGGCGGCTGTCATGGCCGAGCACCCTATAGGGGTGGTCGCGCCGCGAGGGGGCGATCTGCACCGCCACCGGCGCCTCGCCGCTTGCCGCGCGCTCGTTGGCAAGGTCGCAGACGCCGAGCAGCAGCGTCGAGATGTCGATGGGTTCGGCGTCGGCGCGCGCGAGTTCCGCGTCCAGCCGCGAGGCATCGGAAATGTCGGTGATCAGCCGGTCGAGCCGGCGCACGTCGTGCTGGATCACCTCCATCAGCCGGGCGCGCGCCTGCGGCTGCTTGGCCAGCGGCAGCGTCTCGACCGCGCTGCGCAGCGAGGTCAGCGGGTTCTTCAGCTCGTGGGCGACGTCGGCGGCGAAGGTCTCGATCGCATCCATCCGGTTGTAGAGCGCGTTGGTCATGTCGCGCAGGGCCCGCGCCAGATGGCCGATCTCGTCGCGCCGCTCGGAAAACTGCGGGATCTCCTCGCGCGACTTGATGCCGCGGCGCACCCGCTCGGCCGCCGCCGCCAGCCGGCGCACCGGCCCGGCGATGGTGCCGGCCAGCAGGATCGACAGCACCATCGTCACCGTCGCGGCGACGAGGAAGACGCGGACGATGCCGATGCGCTCGGCCCGCACGATGGCGTCGATGTCACCGCCTTGCGTCGACAGCAGCAGCGAGCCCAGCACCGCGCGGAAGCGCTGCACCGGCACCGCCACCGAGACGATCAGCTCGCCGCGCGAGGACACGCGCACGACGCTGGCGGGCGAGCCGGCGAGTGCGGCCTCGACCTCCGGATAGGCGCGGCCGTTGCCCGCGCCGATCTCCTCGTAGAGCGGCAGGTCGCCGCGGCGGAACCACAGTTTCACATCGGCCCAGATCTGGTCCCAGATGCCGGGTTCCTCCGCGGTCGGCGGCGGCAGGTCGAAGCGCAGGATCTGGCCGCGCGCGTAAAGATGCCGGGAATCGAGGATCAGGATGCCCTCGGGATCGTAGATCCGCGCCCGCGTGCGCGTCGGCGAGATCAGCCGGCGCAGCACCGGGGCAACCCGTTCCGGGTTGATCGGGAAGTCGGTCAGCCGCGAGGCATCGGTCGGCGAGACGCTCTCGCCGGCCTGGAGCTGCAGCAGTTGCTCGGGATCGACCATCAGCCCGTCGGTCTCGACGGTGGCCGAGGCGGCGATGGCGCCGGCGATGATCTCGCCCTGGGTCAGCAGGCTCTGGACGCGGGCGTCGATCAGTCCGGCGCGGAACTGGTTGAGATAGAGGATGCCGCCGACCAGCGCGCACAGGCCGGCAAGGTTGAGCACCAGGATGCGGCGGGTCAGCGAGGAGGTCAGGTAGGGGGACAGGGCGCCGCCGATCCGCGACAGGATGCGGCGGCGGAGCCGGCGCGGGGCCGTCTCGCCGCGCCCAGCCGTCGGCCCGTCCCCGGCCCGTGCCGGGGACGCCGGCCGCGGGTCGGCCTCGCGATGCGCCTGCCCGCCCGTGTCCACCTCGATCGCCATTCACCTTCCCCGGCCGGGAGCTCCCGGCCACGCCTTCGTGCCCTGTTTCCGGGCCGCGTCTTCGCGCTCGCGCGCCTCAGCCCTCGCGGAAGCGGTAGCCGACGCCGTACAGCGTCTCGATCATGTCGAAGCTGTCGTCGACCAGCTTGAACTTCTTCCGCAGGCGCTTGATATGGCTATCGATGGTCCGGTCGTCCACATAGACCTGATCGTCATAGGCCGCGTCCATCAGCGCATTGCGGCTCTTGACCACGCCCGGACGATGCGCCAGCGCGTAGAGGATCAGGAATTCGGTGACCGTCAGCGTCACCGGCTGGCCCTTCCACATCGAGGTGTGGCGCTCCTGATCCATGACCAGGTCGCCGCGCTCCAGCAGCTTGTCGCTTTCCGGCTTGCTGGTCGAGGGATCGCGCGGCTGCACGCGGCGCAGCACCGCCTTGACGCGCTCGACCAGCAGGCGCTGGGAGAACGGTTTGCGGATGAAGTCGTCGGCGCCCATCTTCAGGCCGAACAGCTCGTCGATCTCGTCGTCCTTGCTGGTCAGGAAGATCACCGGCAGGTCCGACTTCTGGCGCAGCCGGCGCAGCAGCTCCATCCCGTCCATGCGCGGCATCTTGATGTCGAAGATGGCAAGATCCGGCGGATCGGTGATCAGCCGGTCGAGGGCCGAGGAGCCGTCCGTATAGGTATGGACCCTGTAGCCTTCGCTCTCCAGCGCAATGGAGACCGAGGTCAGGATGTTGCGGTCGTCGTCTACGAGTGCGATCGTCGGCATGGTCGAAAGCCCTGAACCCGTTCTTCTTGTTCGCTCGTCTTGGTTTACCAGCCTTGGCGGTGCAAATGCGCATAAATTATGGCGAGGCCGGACGGGGCCCGCCAGCCGCTACAGCGGAACCACCGGCGACAGCCGGTGCATCGCGCTCTGGCGCGCGAAGCGCAGGGCAAGGCCGGTGAAGGACACCACGATCCCGGCGATCAGCCCACCGATCAGCCCGCCCGCGCCGACCTCCAGCCCGATCGCCATCAGATAGGCGGCCGGCACCGCCACCAGCCAGAAGGCGCCGGTCTGCCACAGGGTCGGCCACCACACGTCGCCGAGGCCGCGCAGCGCGCCCATCGCCACCGCCATCGACGCATCGAGCGACAGCATGAAGCCGGCGACGAACAGCGCCTGCGCGGCGGCCTCGACGGTCAGCGGGTCGCTGGTCACCACCCGCGCCGCCGTCTCCGGCGAGACCAGGAACAGCAGGGCGACCGGCAGCGGCCACAGCGCGCCGAGCGCGATGCCGGCCCAGCCGGCGCGCCCGGCATTGGCCGCATCGCCCTCGCCGAAGGCGCGGCCGACCAGGATCGCCGTCGCCCCGCCGGTGCCGATGGCCATCATGAAGGTCAGCGTCACGAGGCTCATCGTCGTCTGATAGGCGGCAAGCTGGGCGGTGCCGAGCCAGCCGGCCATCATCACCACGGTGGCGAAGGCGGCGCTTTCCGCGCCCTGGGCAAGGCCCATCGGCAGGCCGAGCCGGCGCAGCAGGCGCGCGTCCGGATCGCTCCACAGGCCGAGCAGCGCAGGCCCGGCCCGGCGGCGCGGCAGGATGCGGAACCTGTCGTCGCGCCCCGCCTGCCGCAGCACGATGGCGAGGATGGTCGCCCCGGCAAGCGTGCGCGCAATGGTGCTCGCCAGCATGATGCCTTCCGCCCCGCCGGCGGCGAACAGCCCGCCCCAGCCATAGCCGAAGAGCGCGTTCAGCGGCACGTTGACGAGGTTGGCGGCGAGCATGATCGCCATGCCGGTCTTCGGCCGCCCCGTCGCTTCCATGAACAGGTTGCAGGCGACGAAAATGAGGATGCCCGGCATGCCGAAGCCGAAGGCGAGCGAGACGCGCGCCGCGCCTGCGGCAAGGTCCGCCTCCTGCCCGGTCGCCCGGAAGAACGGCTCGGCCAGCAGCGACAGGACGAGACAGAAGAGACCCAGCGCCAGCGCATGGGCGAGCGAGGCGCGCAGCACCGCGCCGGCGCGCGGGGCATCGCCCGCGCCGAGCGCCTGCGCCGCCAGCACCGCGGTCGCCTGCAGCGCGCCGACGGCGATCATCATCAAGGTAAGCTGCGGCGCGACGCCGAGGCCGAAATGGGCAAGGTCGGCGGCGCTCGCCCGGCCCGCCATCACCGTGTCGACGGTGAACATCACCACCAGCGCCGCGCGCGAGACGATGATCGGCAGCGCCAGCGCCACGGTGGCGCGGAGATGATGCCCGGTCGGGGCGGGAGTGGACCTGCGTGGTGTCGACATCTGGGCCTGAACAGGGAGGCGGCGGGTGGCAATCGGGCCCGCGACCATAGCCGAAACCTCCGGGCCGGTCATCGCCGCGGCGGATACCTCGCCGCGAGCCCCCCGATTCTTCCCCCCAATTCGGGGCTCCTCCCCGCGAAAACCCATGGCTTTGAACGGATGATCCGCGAATGATCTGATATGAAACGAGTATTCCACGAGCCAGTGCGCCGGAGCGTGTATTATTTTTCCTTAAAAAATAATTATATTCGCAGAAACGGGGAATTAAATCGATTTAGCCGCAAGCTTGCCACCTTCGTTGCGCTTGTTGATTTCAGGGCCATCCACTAGGTTCGCACTGCCAAAAGCGAAAAAGAAAAGCAGGGCCGGACCTGAAAAACAGGTCGACGGCCGTTCCGTGCGCCGGCACAGGGCCGCCGGCGGGTCAACGCTACCGGAGTCATATTGCGACCTCGCGACAGGAGCGAACGCGCGGCGACCGGCAGTATCAGCGGCCCCATGGCGGGCCGGGCGAACCAACACGATACAGGGATTTCGGGAACATGGCGGATCAGGGCGTAGAGCTGTCTTCGAAAGACGCGGGCATGTGCGGCTTGAAGGAGCTCGGCGGACTTTATCGCAACCTCACGGCGCCTGCGCTTTACGAGCACGCCCTTGGCCGCAACGAGGCGGTGCTTGCCGAGGGCGGTGCCCTCGTCGCCGACACCGGCGTCCATACCGGCCGCTCGCCGAAGGACAAGTTCATCGTTCTCGACGACACCACCCGCGACACCGTGTGGTGGGACAATTCCAGCGCCATGAGCCCCGAGCAGTTCGCCGCGCTTCATGCCGACATGGCCGCCCATGCCAGGGGCATGTCGCTCTACGCCCAGGACCTTTTCGGCGGCGCCGACCCGGTCCACCGGATCAAGGTCCGCGTCTTCACCGAATATGCCTGGCATTCCCTGTTCATCCGCAACCTGCTGATCCGTCCGGACGCCGCCGAGCTCGCCGAGTTCGCGCCCGAAATGACGATCATCGACCTGCCGAGCTTCCGCGCCGATCCCGCGCGCCACGGCTGCCGCACCGAGACGGTGATCGCCTGCGACTTCACCAACCGCATCGTCCTGATCGGCGGCACCTCCTATGCCGGCGAGATGAAGAAGTCCGTCTTCTCGATGCTGAACTTCCTGCTGCCGGCCAGCCGGGTGATGCCGATGCATTGCTCGGCCAATGTCGGCGATACGGGCGACACGGCGGTGTTCTTCGGCCTGTCCGGCACCGGCAAGACCACCCTTTCCGCCGACCCGGCCCGTACGCTGATCGGTGACGACGAGCACGGCTGGGGACCGGACGGCGTCTTCAACTTCGAGGGCGGCTGCTACGCCAAGACGATCAAGCTGTCGGCCGAGGCGGAGCCGGAGATCTACGCCACCACCCAGCGCTTCGGCACCGTGCTGGAGAATGTGGTGCTTGATCCCGACACCCGCGTGCCCGACTTCGACGACGGCTCGAAGACCGAGAACACCCGCTGCGCCTATCCGATCCACTTCATCTCCAATGCCAGCCCGACGGGGCGCGCGCCGCATCCGAAGAACATCATCATGCTGACGGCGGATGCCTTCGGCGTGCTGCCGCCGATCGCCCGGCTGACCCCGGCCCAGGCGATGTATCATTTCCTGTCGGGCTACACGGCCAAGGTCGCCGGCACCGAAAAGGGCGTGACCGAGCCGCAGGCGACCTTCTCCACCTGTTTCGGCGCCCCCTTCATGTCGCGTCATCCGTCCGAATACGGCAACCTGCTGCGCTCGCTGATCGCCGCGCATCAGGTCGACTGCTGGCTGGTCAACACCGGCTGGACGGGCGGCGCCTATGGCACCGGCCACCGCATGCCGATCCGCGCCACCCGCACGCTGCTCACCGCCGCGCTGGACGGGTCGCTGCGCGATGTCGCCTTCCGCACGGACGCGAATTTCGGCTTCGCCGTTCCGGTCGAGGTACCGGGCGTCGACGCGGCGATCCTCGACCCGCGCTCGACCTGGGCCGACAAGGATGCCTATGACGCGCAGGCCGCCAAGCTGGTGGACATGTTCGTCAGCAACTTCGCCAAGTTCGAAAGCCATGTCGACGGCGCGATCCTCGCCGCCGCCCCGTCCTTCCGCGCCGCGGCCGAGTAACGTCGCAGCGCAATCGAGACATGCCGAAGGGCGCCGCAGCCTCGCGGCGCCCTTTTTCGTTGGGGCGGCGCCCGTGCGGGGAGCGGCCCGCGCACCCCCGCCGCCGCTCTGGCAACCAATAGGCCCGGGTCGCGTCAGCGCAGAGCCGGGAGCCATTGGCGCCCTCGGCGGGGGCGGGACGGGAGCGCATCGCCACCTCCAAGGTTGTCACGCCTGCGCAGGCAGGCGTCCAGTATCCGCTGGGGCGGGTGGGTGTGCGCCGGCAGCAGCCCCCGGCCCTCCGGTGGCGCGCAACGGCAAGGGTCGCGCCCCCCGTGGTTACTGGTTCCCGGTCTTCGGCTTTGCCGAAACCGGGACGACAGCGGAGTGGGAGGGGCGCATCGGCGTGTCGTTTCCGCCGCTCCTCCCGCCCAACCTGCCGCCCTTCGCTCCAACCCCTCTTCCGCCCCCCCTTCCGACCAAAGGCCAGCAACAGGACGCCTGTGCAGCGCGCCGGGGTGAGCCTATATTCGGGGCAACCAAGGAGACGGACATGCAGCAGGATGCAATCCGGGCGGACGCCGATCCGCTGGCGCTGGCCGAAAGCTGGACGCGCGAGGGCCGCAGGGTCGCCCTTGCCACCGTGATCGAGACCTGGGGCTCGGCGCCGCGCCCGGTCGGGGCGCATCTCGTCATCGATGCGGAGGGGAATTTCGAAGGCTCCGTGTCGGGCGGCTGCGTCGAGGGGGCGGTCGTCGCCGAGGCCGCCGAGGTGATCGAGACCGGCAGGCCCGCCATGCTGGAATTCGGCGTCGCCGACGAGACCGCCTGGCGCGTCGGCCTGTCCTGCGGCGGCCGCATCCGCGTCTATGTCGAGCCGGTGGCGCAGCCGGCCTGAACCGTCGGCACCCGCCTCCGCCGTGCCCGTCCGGCGCAGTCTCCGGCGATCCGGTCGCCAGATTTCAGACAGCCAGACTTCAGACAGCCAGACTTCGGCAGAGCCAGACACCAACCCCGCCAGGACCCGCCCATGGACCTACAGCTCCTCGCCCGGTTCAACGCCGCCCGCAGCGGCCGCAAGCCGGCGATCCTCGTCACCGAGATCGGCAGCGGCGCCCAGCGCCTCGTCGCCCCAAGCGACATCGCGGACGTCGATCCGCTGGCGGCGGAACTGCGCGCCAGGCTCCGCTCCGGCAAGTCCGGGCTGGTCGATCTGGCCGATGGCGGCCAGGCGTTTCTGACCGTCAGCGTGCCGCCGCCGCGCATCGTGCTGATCGGCGCCGTCCATATCAGCCAGGCTCTCGTGCCGATGGCGCAGATCGCCGGCTTCGACGTGACCGTCGTCGACCCGCGCACCGCCTTCGCGACGCCCGAGCGATTCCCGGACGGCACGCTGCTCGCCGAATGGCCGGCCGATGTGCTGGAGCAGCTCTCGCTCGATCCCTATACCGCGCTCGCCGCCCTGACCCATGACCCGAAGATCGACGACGTGCCGCTTGCCGCCGCGCTGTCGGCCGGCTGCTTCTATGTTGGCGCGCTCGGCAGCCGCAAGACCCATGGCAAGCGCCGCGAGCGGCTGCAGGAGGCCGGGGTGACGCCGGATGCCTTCGAGGCCATCGACGCACCGATCGGCGCCGATATCGGTGCCGCCTCGCCGGCCGAGATCGCCGTCGCCGTGCTCGCCAACATCATCGCCGCGCTGCGCAAGGGTCCCGAGCTCAAGGGAGAAGGAGGCCGGCCGTGAAGTTCGGCCCGCTTGCCACGAGGGACGCGGAGGGCGCCCTGCTCGCCCACACGCTGCGGCTTGCCGACGGTGCGCTGAAGAAGGGGCACCGGCTCACCGCCGACGACATCGCGCGGATCCTCAAGGCCGGGATCGCCGAGGTCATCGCCGCCCGGCTCGGCCCGGATGACTGCCACGAGGACGAGGCGGCGCACCGCATCGCGAAGGCCGCGTCCGGCGGCGGCCTGACGCTGGAGCCGCCGTTCACCGGCCGGGTCAATTTCCATGCGGATGCCGACGGGGTGCTGGTGGTCGACAAGGACGCGATCGACCGGACCAACCGCATCGATCCGGCGATCACCCTGGCGACCCTGCCGGCCTTCGCCCGCGTCACCCGGGGGCGAATGGTGGCGACCGCCAAGATCATCCCCTTCGCCGCGCCGCGCGCCGATGTGGAGGCCGCCTGCGACACCGTGCGCGGGGCGGTGCATCTCGCCCCGTTCCGCGCGCGGCCCGTCGCGCTGGTGGCGACGCAGCTTGCCCATCTCAAGCCCGCCACCCTCGACAAGACCCGGCGGATCACCGAGAGCCGCCTTGCCGTCTACGGAGCGCAGCTCGCGGGCGAAACGCGCGTCGCCCACGACACGGAGGCGGTGGCGGAGGCGATCGCGGCGCAGATCGCGGACGGGGCGGAACTGGTGCTGGTGTTCGGCGCTTCGGCCATTGTCGACCGGGACGACGTCATCCCGTCCGCGATCGAGCGCGCCGGCGGCACGATCACCCATTTCGGCATGCCGGTCGATCCGGGCAACCTGCTGCTGGTCGGCGAGGTCGGCGGCGTGCCGGTGCTCGGCGCGCCGGGCTGCGCCCGCAGCCCCAAGGAAAACGGCTTCGACTGGGTGCTCGACCGGCTGATGGCGGACCTGCCCGTCACGCGCCAGGAGATCACCGGCCTGGGCGTCGGCGGGCTGTTGATGGAGATCGGCACCCGGCCGCAACCGCGCGAAATGCCGCGCGAGGTGGCACAGGCGGCGGACCCGCGCCGGCGCCGGGTCGAGGGCATCCTGCTCGCCGCCGGCCAGTCGCGCCGGGCCGGCGGCGTCAACAAGCTGCTGGCGCGGATCGGCGGCGAGCCGCTGGTGCGCATCGCCGCCAGGGCCGCGCTGGCAAGCGGGCTGTCCCGCCTCACCGTGGTGACCGGCCACATGGCGCCCGAGGTCGAGGCGGCGCTTGAAGGGCTCGACGTCGCGCTGGCGCACAATCCGGACCATGCGGAGGGCATGGCCGCGTCGATCCGCACCGGCATCAAGGCGCTCAGGCCGGACGCGGACGCGGCGATGATCCTGCTCGCCGACATGCCGGGCGTCACGGCGGCCGTGCTCGACCGGCTGATCACGGCCTATCGTCCGGACGAGGGCGTCACCCTGGTGCTCGCCACTTCCGGCGGCAAGCGCGGCAATCCGGTGCTGTGGGACCGCGGCCATTTCGACGCGCTGGCGCGGCTGGAGGGCGACACCGGCGCCCGCCATCTGATCGGCCAGCACGCCGCGGCGCTGCGCGAGGTGGAGATCGGCGAGGCCGCGCGGCTCGACCTCGACACGCGCGAGGCGCTGGCGGCGGCCGGGGCGGAGGTTGGCGAAGCCCCGTCGCCATCGGCGTCACCGAACTGAAAAACTTCAAAGGATTGACGTTTTCTCCCTGATGGACAGTAATAGGGCCGTTCCGCGCTCGCGACTGCTGGCGAGGGCGGGAGGGGAACGGCTGCCCGTCAGAGGAGGAGACGGCATGACGGTATCCAGGACGACGCTGTCCATGAGCCCGATATCCGTGAGCCGGATATCCATGACCCGGAGGGCTTTGCTGGTCGGTGCGGGCGCGCTGGCGGCGAACATCTCGCTGCCGATGCCGGCGATCGCGTCCTCGAAATGGTTCGACGGGGCCGAAGCGGACAACGGCTTCAGCTTCCGGCGCACCAATTTCTCGGTGATCAAGCCGCAATGGCGCCGGCAGATGGTCAAGTATTTCTCGCCCGAATCGCCCGGCACCGTCGTCGTCGACACGCGCAATCATTATCTCTACTGGATCTGGGAGAACAACACGGCGCTGCGCTACGGCGTCGGCGTCGGCCGCGAGGGCTTCCAGTGGTTCGGCCGCGCCCAGGTCCGGCGCAAGGCGCTGTGGCCGCGCTGGGTGCCGCCGCCGGAGATGCGCCAGCGCCAGCCCGACCTGCCGCAGATGGTGGAGGGCGGCGCGCCGAGCAACCCCCTGGGGCCGCGCGCGCTCTACCTGCATCACGACAGCGGCGCCGACACCGGCTACCGGCTGCACGGCACGCTGGAGCCTTGGAGCATCGGCAGCAACGTGTCGTCGGGCTGCATCCGCATGTTCCCGGAGGACATCATCGACCTCTACCAGCGCTGCCCGGTCGGAACCCGCGTGTCGGTTCTCGAACATCTGGGCGCCGGCACCCCGCAGGACCAGGAGCGCACGTGACCTCATCCGCGACACCCCTCGCCGCCCGCTCCCTGCCGGGGCCGGCGCCGACCGTCCGTCTCCTTGCCTTGCTGGCCGCCTGCGGCCTGCTGGCTGCCTGCAACACGGTGGAGAACGTCGCCTCGCCGGACATCACCAATGCGCCGGTGCTCGGCTTCGCCAACATGGAGCCGGGCAGCGAGGAGGCCTTCATGCTCAATGTCGGCCGGCGCACCTATTTCGCGCCCGGCTCTGCGGAGATCGACGAGACCGCGCGCATGACGCTCGACAAGCAGGCCGACTGGCTGACCGCCAACCGGCACTGGTACGCCAAGATCCAGGGCTTTTCCGACGATCCGGGCAGCCCCGGCGACAACGGCACCCTGTCGACGCGCCGGGCCAATGCGGTGATGGCCTATCTGGTTGGCAAGGGCGTTTCGCCGAACCGGCTGTGGGCCAAGGGCTACGGCACCGACCGCAAGGTGCGCGACTGTCCGGCGGAGGAATGCAAGGCGCAGAACCGCCGGGTGGTCACCAACCTGCGCGAGGAGCGCGAGCGCTAGGCGCGCGCGCCAGGCCGGGACGAGAAGCCGGAACGAGAGGCCGGGGAGGAGAGGCCAGGAGGGGCCGGGACGAGAGGCTCGCACCTGGCGCTGCCCCCCGCCCGCCGGCCGGCAATCGCGTCGCCGTCCCGGCGCCTATTCTGGCACCCATTCCGGCACCCAATCTGGCACCCAATCTGGCACCCAATCTGGCACCCAATCTGGCGGCTCGGCGTTAACCACATCGCTGCACTGCAATAAAGGCATGGCTCCCATGCCGGGGACGCGTTTGGCCTTTGGCAATATGACACCTATATTACAGTCATCAGATCGACGCCGGGCCTCGAGCGCCCGGCTTTTTTGACGCCGCGGCCGCAAGGCCTGCGCTCCTGACACCGATACCCCGGCAAGACCCGCGGATCGCGCTTCGCAGCGCCAGGCGTCGCAGCTTGAAGGATCAGACCGATGAACGAACTCCGTTTGCCGCGTGCCGGCCAGTGCAAGTGGGCCGAGGGCACCGGCGGCAACTACACCTTCCCCTGCCGCAACCGCGTCGAGGCCGGCGTCTCCTATTGCGGCGAGCATCACGCCTTGGTCTATATCTCGGCCGAGGAGCGCCGCCGCAATCGCGAGAGCGCGCCGATCGCCTTCCGGGCACAGCGCCGCATCGCCGCCTGATCCGGCGCGCCTCGCCGGCCGGGCCGGTCGCGGCGGAGAAGATCGAAAACAGCGCGATTTGAGACGCCAAACGCAAAATCTCGCAAAATTTTGCAAAATCGTCTCAAAAAATATCTCTATATTTCAACAAGATAGCGCCCCTCGAGAAATCGGAGGGCGCTTTTTCCGTTGGCCTTGGCGCCACTTGTCCCCGCCTCCAGGGCCTTGAAACTGCATCTGCGGTGCCCCGGATACCCCCGCCGGGAGCCGGTTTCCCGTCCGCCACCTGTCCCCGTCCGCCGCCATGGCCGCGACCGGCTGGGCGCAAAAGCAACAAGGCCTCCCGGACGGATGTCCGGAAGGCCTTGCGAAGACAAACCCTGCCGGGGACAACCCGGCCGGAAACTTACTTCGGGCGCTTGGAGCCGTAGAGCGACCGGCGCTTCTTGCGGTCCTTGACGCCCTGGGTGTCGAGCACGCCGCGGATCACGCGGTAGCGCACGCCCGGAAGGTCGTTCGGGCCGCCGCCGCGCACGAGCACCACGGAGTGCTCCTGCAGGTTGTGGCCCTCGCCCGGAATGTAGGCGGTGACTTCATTGCCATTGGTCATGCGAACACGCGCGACCTTACGAAGAGCCGAGTTCGGCTTGCGCGGCGTCGTGGTGTAGACGCGGGTGCAAACCGCGCGCTTCTGCGGGTTACCGCCCAGCGCGGGGGTCTTGGACTTCTTGACGGTCGGCTTACGGTTCAGGCGAACCAACTGGTTGATTGTCGGCATAGGGTGCTTGCAGCTTGTTTTTGAGGAATGTCTTGGCCGCCTCGTATAGGGGGGGCGGCCCGCTTTGTCAAAGGGAGAATCCCGCTTTCCGGCGTTTTCCGCCGCGTCCGATTGCTTGCTGCGCGATTCCGGCATCCGGCTTTCGCGCAGCAACCACTCCGGCGGGCGGGCCGGCGGTGGTCAGACGTCCAGATTGGCGACCGCGAGGGCGTTCTCCTGGATGAAGGTGCGCCTCGGATCGACATCGTCGCCCATCAGCTTGGTGAAGATGTCGTCGGCAGCGTCCGCCTCGCGCACCTTCACCTGCAGCAGCGAGCGCACGTTCGGGTCGAGCGTGGTCTCCCAGAGCTGTTCGGCGTTCATTTCGCCGAGACCCTTGTAGCGCTGCATGGCGATGCCCTTGCGTCCTTGCGCGAACACCGCGTCGAGCAGGGCGCGCGGCCCGCGGATCGCCGTGTCGCTGCCCTTGCGGGCCAGCGTCGCCGCCTTGATGTAGATCTCCTGCAGGTGCTGGGTGCGGGCGTCCAGCTTGCGGGCATCGGCCGAGCCGAGCAGGGCGGCATCAATCGTCGCCGCTTCCTTGACGCCGCGCACCGTGCGCTCGAACACCAGATCGCCGTTGTCGAGCACCTTGCCTTCCCAGCCGCGCTCGAACTCGTCGGCGAGGATGTCCAGCCGGCGGGCGATATAGGCCGCCGCCTCCACCGAGCGGACCGGATCGTGATGCACGTCCGGGTTCAGCGCCCCGGCGATCGCCGCCTGCTCGACCACGTCGCGGTCGTAGCGCGAATGCAGCCCGTCGAGGATACCGGCGACCGCGCGCGCCTTCTCGACCACGTCGCGCAGGTCGTGTCCGCTGCGCACCTCGCCGCTGGCCAGGGTCAGCGTGCAGTCTTCCAGGCCGGTGTCGATCAGGTAGTTTTCCAGCGCCTCCTGGTCCTTCAGGTACTGCTCGGAATTCCCGCGCTTGACCTTGTAGAGCGGCGGCTGGGCGATATAGATGTGGCCGTTCTCGATCAGCTCCGGCATCTGCCGGAAGAAGAACGTCAGCAGCAGCGTGCGGATATGGGCGCCGTCGACATCTGCGTCCGTCATGATGATAATCTTGTGGTAACGCAGTTTGGCCAGGTTGAATTCTTCCTTGCCGATGCCGGTGCCAAGCGCGGTGATCAGCGTGCCGATCTCGTTCGACGACAGCATCTTGTCGAAGCGCGCCCGCTCCACGTTGAGGATCTTGCCGCGCAGCGGCAGGATCGCCTGATTCTCGCGGCTGCGGCCCTGCTTGGCCGAGCCGCCGGCCGAATCGCCCTCCACCAGGAAGAGTTCGGCCTTGGCCGGGTCGCGCTCCTGGCAGTCGGCGAGCTTGCCGGGGAGCGAGGCGACATCCAGCGCGCCCTTGCGCCGGGTCAGTTCGCGCGCCTTGCGCGCCGCCTCGCGGGCCGACGCGGCCTCGACGATCTTGGAGACCAGCACGCGGGCCGGGGCCGGATTTTCCTCCAGCCATTCGGCCAGCGCCCCGTTGATGGCGTTCTCGACGACCGGACGGACCTCGGAGGAGACCAGCTTGTCCTTGGTCTGGGACGAGAATTTCGGGTCCGGCACCTTGACCGAGAGCACGCAGGTCAGCCCCTCGCGACAATCGTCGCCGGTCAGCGAGACCTTTTCCTTCTTGAGGAGGCCCGACTGGTCGGCATAGCCAGTCATCTGCCGGGTCAGCGCGCCGCGGAATCCGGCCAGATGCGTGCCGCCGTCGCGCTGCGGGATGTTGTTGGTGAAGCACAGCACCTGCTCGTGGTAGCTGTCGTTCCACCACATCGCCGCTTCGACCGTGACGCCGTCCTTCTCGGTGCGCATGACGATCGGCGCCTCGATGAGCGGGTGCTTGGCCCGGTCGAGATAGCGCACGAAAGCCTCCAGGCCGCCCTCGTAGAACAGCTCGACGGCCTTCTCCTCGACGCCGCGCCGGTCGGTCAGGAGAATGCGGACGCCCGAATTCAGGAAGGCCAGTTCGCGCAGCCGGTGTTCCAGCGTGGCGAAATCGAACTCGATGCGGGTGAAGGTGTCCGGCGACGGCAGGAAGGTGACTTCCGTCCCCTTGCGCCCGTCCGCCGGGCCGACGACGGCCAGCGGCGCCTCGGCCTCGCCATTGCGGAAGCGCATGCGGTGCTCGTTGCCGCTGCGCCAGATGCGCAGGTCGAGCCAGGTCGACAGGGCATTCACCACGGAAACGCCGACGCCGTGCAGGCCGCCCGACACCTTGTAGGAGTTCTGGTCGAACTTACCGCCGGCATGCAACTGGGTCATGATGACCTCGGCGGCGGAGACGCCCTCCTCGGAGTGCAGGTCGGTCGGAATGCCGCGGCCGTTGTCGGTCACGGTCACCGAACCGTCGGCGTTCAGCGTCACCGTCACCCGGTCGGCATGGCCGGCCAGCGCCTCGTCGATGGCATTGTCGACCACCTCGTAGACCATGTGATGAAGGCCGGAGCCGTCGTCGGTGTCGCCGATATACATGCCGGGACGCTTGCGCACCGCATCGAGGCCCTTGAGGACCTTGATCGAGTCCGCGCCGTATTCCTCGGCGCCGTTGCTGACCTGCGGTTCGCTTTCGCTGCCCGTCGGGGTATCGCTCATTCGAATCAAACGCTCGCTGGATCTTGTGTGTCGTTCAGTTATACGGCCTTGCAACAGGGGTTCAACCGGCTGTCGCCCGGCTTTCCGGCCGCCGGCCACCGCTTGGCGACCGCCGCGATACCCCCCTCACCGCCCACTCGCGGAGGGGCCTCGGCAGGCATCGGTTTTCCCGTTCCAAGTCAATGCGTTATCGGTGCCCGTCGGCGTGCCGTGCTCAGCGTGTGGCCACCGCCACCGCTGCCCCCGCCATTACCGAGCCGGCGACCCTGTTGAGAAGTTTCAGCGCGCGCGGGCTGGCCAGCATCCGCCTTGCCCGCTCGGCCAGCAGACAGTAGCCGCCAAGCACCACCGCCAGCACCGCGAAAGTGACCAGCGACAGCTCCGCATAGCCGAGCATGGTCACCGTCTCCAGCGCGATGATGTTGGGCAGCAGCGCCAGATAGAAGACCATCACCTTGGGATTGCCCATGGTCACTGCCAGCCCGCCCATCGCCAGCGCGACGGGCCGTTCCTTGCGCACCGGACCGACCGCCGCAAGGCCGCCATCGGCGGGTGCGGTCCACATCTTCCATGCCAGATAGGCCAGATAGAGCGCGCCGGCATATTTGACCAGCAGGAACACCGTGCCGAAGGACTTGGCCAGCACCGCCAGACCGGCGACGGCGAAGCCCAGCCAGATCACGTCGCCGAGGGCGATGCCGAAGCAGAAGGCGAACGCGCCCTCGCGGCCGCGCGACAACACGCGCGCGACGATGGCGGCAATACCGGGACCGGGAATGACGGCCGCGACGAACAGGGCCGCGGCGAAGACGAGCAGCGCGGAAACATCCATGTAAAACTCGATCCTTGGGAAGCCGGCCTTGCGAAAGCCGCCTTGCAGGGGGGCCAGGAGGGGCCGGGAGAGCCGTTCACCCTTCCATATAAGGCGAAATGGTCGAATGTGCGACCTTCAGAATCTGGCTGCCCTCCGGCAGGTCGACAAAGAGCTGGCTGTCGGTTCCCGTCATCAGCACCTGCAGTCCGAGGTCCGCCAGCCGCGAAAACAGCGCCTTGCGCCGGCCGGGATCGAGATGCGCGGCGACCTCGTCGAGCAGCAGCACCGGGGTCATGCCGGCGGTCTGCGAGGTCACTTCCGCATGGGCGAGGATGAGGCCGATCAGCAGCGCCTTCTGCTCGCCGGTCGAGGCGAGCGCCGCCGGCATGTCCTTGGCAAGGAGGCGGACGGCGAGATCGCTGCGATGCGGGCCGTAAAGGGTCCGTCCGGCGGCGCGGTCGCGCAGGCGCGCCTCGCCGAGCTGGTCGCGGTAGCGATCCTCGATGTCATATGCGGCAAGCCCCTCGCAGTCGCGCTCGAAGTCGCCGGCCAGCTCGACGCCGGCCAGCGGAAACGGCAGGCCGAGATCCGCCTGCTGGTGGATGCGGGCCTGCAGCAGGGCAACCGTCTCGCGCCGGGCAAAGCCGACAGCCACGGCAAGCGGGGCGAGTTGCGCCTCCACCGCGTCGAGAAAGGCGGCCGAGCCGCCCTCCTCCAGCAGCCGGTTGCGGGCGCGCAGGGTCTTTTCCAGATCGGCGACACGGCGGCCGTGGCCGGGGTCGATCGCCAGCACCAGCCGGTCGAGAAAGCGGCGGCGGTCGCCGGCCGGACCGGTGAACAGCCCGTCCATCGCCGGCAGCAGCCAGAGCACGCGCAGATGATCGAGCAACTGGTCGGAGGAGCGGGCGTCGGTGCCGTCGATGCGGATGCGTCGGCCGGTCTCGCCCGGCGCGTGGCCGACGCCGATGCGGGTCTCGCCGTCGGGGCCGGTGAGACGGGCGGCAACGCTCCAGCTTCCCTGCGCGCCCTGGCGGTGGAGCTCGTCGAGCTGGGCCCGGCGCAGCCCGCGTCCCGCCGTGAGCAGCGACACCGCCTCCAGCAGATTGGTCTTGCCCGAGCCGTTGTCACCGACCAGCGCCACCAGGCGGGCGCCGAATGCGACGCTCGCCTGCTCGTAATTCCTGAAATCGGTGAGTGTCAGGCTGCTGAGGGCAACCTGGACCGGCTCGCCCATCCGGCCTCCATACGGGTCGCGTGGCTTCGGGTCCCTTGCCTGCGCAGCGCCTGCAGGTCCCGGCAAGGGCGCAGACGGCCCGCGGCCGCCCCGGATGTACCCGCCTAGACGCGCATCGGCATCAGGACATAGAGCGCGTCTTCCGCGCCCTTGTCCTGGATCAGGGTCGGCGCACCGGCATCGGCGAGGCGGAAGCAGGCGGTGTCGCCGCGCAACTGGCCGGTGATCTCCAGCAGGTAGCGCGAGTTGAAGCCGATCTCCAGCGGGTCGCTGTCATAGTCGATGGCCAGTTCCTCGGTCGCCGAGCCGCTGTCCGGATTGACCACCGTCAGGATCATCCGCCCTTCCGAGATCGCCAGCTTCACGGCGCGGCCACGCTCGGAGGAAATGGTGGAGACGCGGTCGACGGCGGCCTTGAACTCGTCGCGTTCGACCAGCAGTTCCTTGTCGTTGTTCTGCGGGATCACCCGGCCGTAGTCCGGGAAGGTGCCGTCGATCAGCTTCGAAGTCAGGATCACATCGCCGGTGGTGATGCGGATCTTGGTCTCGGAGATCTCGATGGCAGCCTCCGCGTCGGGGGCTTCCAGCAGCTTCTGGATCTCGCCGACGGTCTTGCGCGGCACGATGATGCCGGGCATGCCGCTGCTTCCGGCCGGCGCGGGGATTTCCGCGCGCGCCAGACGGTGGCCGTCGGTCGCGACCGCGCGCAGGCGCTCGCCCGCCTCGGCGGTCACCGCATGCAGATAGATGCCGTTCAGATAGTAGCGCGTCTCCTCGGTGGAGATCGCGAACTGCGTCGCATCGATCAGCGTGCGCAGATCGCGCGAGGCGAGCGTGAAGCGATGGGAGAACTCCCCGGCGGTGATGTCGGGGAAATCGGTTTCCGGCAGCATTTGCAGCGCAAACCGCGAGCGCCCGGCCCGGATCTCCAGCGTCGCATTGTCCGACGAGGTCTCCAGCGCCACCTGCGCGCCCTCGGGCAGCTTGCGGACGATGTCGTAGATCATATGCGCCGGAACGGTGGTCGCACCGGGCTGCTCGACCAGCGCGGCAACCTTCTCCGAGATCTCCAGATCGAGATCGGTCGCCTTCAGCAGCAACTGCCCGCCATCGGCGCGCAGCAGCACGTTGGACAAGATCGGGATGGTATTGCGGCGCTCGACGACACGATGAACATGGGTCAGGGACTTCAGGAGATCGGTCCGCTCGAGGGTCACTTTCATTGCATCGTCCATTATCAAAAATCGTGGGAACCGCGACGGTCAAACGGGCGTCGACACTGCCCCTTCGCGCTGCGAAAAGCAAGTGTCGGCGAGACTTCCGTGGCATTCGCGACGCCGGTGCCGTCCGCCCCTCGGCCTTGGCCTCATTTTAGGCCCGAAACCCAGGCCGAGGACAAAATGTCGGGCGGCCTCCCCGCCGGGATGCCGCCCAAGATGCCGTGTGGACCGCGTCAGGCGTCCAGCATGCGCTTCAGGAGGTCGAGCTCCTGCGCCAGCGAATTGTCGGACCGTGCAAGGTCCTCGATCTTGCGCACCGCGTGCAGCACCGTGGTGTGGTCGCGATTGCCGAAGCGGCGGCCGATCTCGGGGAGGGAACGCGGGGTCAGCACCTTGGCGAGATACATGGCGATCTGGCGCGGCCGGACGATGGTGCGGGTGCGGCGCGCCGACAGCAGATCGGCCTTCGACACGTTGTAGTGCTTGGAGACGATGCGCTGGATATCCTCGATCTTGACCCGGCGCGGCTCGGCGTTGCGAACGAGATCGCGCAAGGTCGCCTCGGCCATCTCCTGCGTCACCGGCTGGTTGGTGAGCTGGTTGTGAGCGATCAGGCGGTTGAGCGCGCCTTCAAGGTCGCGGCCCGAATTGCCGACGTGGCGGGCAACGTAGTCGAGCACCGCTTCCGGCACGGTGAAGCTTGCATGCGAGCGGCGCACCGCGTCGATGCGGTTGCTCAAAATGGCGCGGCGCAGACCGAAATCGGGTTCGGAAATGGCAACGACGAGACCGCCGGCCAGGCGCGAACGCATGCGGTCGTCGAGGGTCTCGAGATCCGCCGGCGGCCGGTCGGCAGCGACTACGACCTGGCGGGCGCCGTCGATCAGCGCGTTCAGCGTGTGGCAGAATTCCTGCTGGACCTGCTTGCCATGCAGGAACTGCATGTCGTCGATCAGCAGCAGGTCGATGGTGCGCAGCGTGTCCTTGAAGGCGAGCGCGGACTGGGCCTTCAGCGCCGAGACGAAGCGATACATGAAATGCTCGGCCGTGAGGTACAGCACCCGGCGCCCGGACGCCTGCGCCGCCGAGGCGACAGCCTGCATCAGGTGCGTCTTGCCGAGGCCGACCGAGGCATGGATGTAGAGCGGGTTGAAGGTCACCGAGGCCGCTGTGGCGACCTGACGCGCGGCGGCCAGCGCCAGTGCGTTGGACTCGCCCTCGACGAAGGACTCGAACGTGTATTTCGGGTCGAGCGAGGCGCCTTCCAGGCCCTCGCCGCCCTCGCGCGAGGTCGCAGCGACAGGCCGCGCCACGCCGCCCGGCGCCGTGTCCGGCCTGGACGCGCCAGCCCCCTCGACCAGCTTGATCTGCTGGGCGGCGCGCGGGGCGACCGGCGCCGTCCGCGCCAGACCGGCCACGGCGGGACGCGCCCGCACCGCACCGCGAACCGTCAGCTCGATGCGATGGACGTCATCGCATTCGTGCTTCCAAAGACCCATCAACCGCTCGCGATAGTGGGACTGGATCCACTGCTTGAGGAACCGGGTCGGCACGGAGAGGCGAACGGTGCCGTCGGAATGATCCTCCAGATCGACCCGAGCGAACCAACTGGTGAAGACATCCTCTCCGAGCTCGGCCCGCAGCCGCTTCTTGACGCGCGTCCAGTGATCAATGCCCGCGGTCTCTGATGCCGGCAGTTCCTGCAAGTTCATCGTGATCGCCTCCAAATGGTCAACGAGGTGCTCCGCCGCCGCAGAACCCGTTGCACTTGTTGTGTTTTTCGCCGTTTCGGCGCGGTCTTGTCGCGAGCCGTCCCCGGCCCGCCAGGTGTCGCGAAAGCGACAGATAGCCTCACCGGGTGAGCGCTGCCCGCCCGGCTGAAAATCTCGTCTGCCCCTTGGGGCTTCCCGTTGCCTCAACCTCCTGCGGGTCATGCGGGCGATGGATCGCCCCGGCAAGGAGAGGGTCGCTGGATGCGAGAGGACCGTCCGACGCTTTCGCAATCGACGCCCCATGAATGGATCAGGTCGTGGCACCCCTCGAAGGGCGCCACGCTGGAGCGGCACAGAAAATGGATTGCGCAGTCATCGTCAAGCCCTCTTTCCAGTCTCGAGCTTCCCTGGGCGCAACCGTCGCAGACAAACCACACCTGTCGCGACACCCGCACCAACGCCTCCCGCCGTCTCCGCAAACGGCGTGCCGCAAGACACAGAAATCCTGTCTTGCCGGACGGGCCAGCAAGTCAAAAACGACTGGATCATGCGGGGGAGACTGTCTTTCCGATCTACGACTTCAGTAGAAGACGCCGCTTGACCGGGGAACTTTTGGAACTCTTCCAAGAGAACGCGCGGCTTTCGCCCAATGTATATTTTTTGCACAAATATAACATTGCTCTCCTAGAGGCCCCTGTCTTTTTTGTTTTGCGATTTTGCCCGGGCGAGCGCCCGATAACCAAGACCATACACAGCCCCCACAGGCCCCGCAACAGTCTCGCCCGGCAATTCGGCGCCCCCGAGGGTCAGGGTCACGCCCGCACCTGCGGATGACGGCGAGGCGCCATTTGGAAGGCGTTTTGACTCAAAGCGTTTTCGATCCGGCCGAGCCTTTCACACCATTTTGCTGTGCAGGAAAAAAAAATTCACGACCTCAATCTTGACAGACGGGAAACCGCGGACACCGACGAAGGCCACACCCAACATGATCTTAAGACACTGATTAAGAAAAGGTTTTTGTGACAGGTCAAAAGCCGCGAAACGCATTCGAATCGCCCGGCTTGCTTAGGCGGGAAGGGAGACGAAAGTCGATGCCGGCAAAAGAAAAACCCGACCAAAAGGCCGGGTTCCAACTCTTCCGCGATGATCGCAACGCTCAGGCGCCGAGGACCTTGATGCGGGAGCTCAGGCGGGAAATCTTCCGCGACACCGTGTTGCGGTGGTAGACGCCCTTGGACACCGCCCGCATGATCTCGGGCTGGGCTGCCTTGAGGGCATCGCTCGCTGCGGCCTTGTCGCCAGAGGCAATCGCCTCCTCAACCTTGCGCAGGTAAGTGCGCACCCGGCTGCGGCGGGCCTTGTTGGTGGCCGTGCGACGCTCGATCTTGCGCGCCGCCTTCTTGGCCGAAGGGGTGTTGGCCATATTCTGTCCTGATGCGTTACGTGAACAATCCGACTCGTTCGGGCCAGGGCGTCGAAGCCATCTGGATCAAACGAAAGCGGCGGCGGAACGGGCCGCCACCGGTCGACCGCGTTATAGGCGGCCGCCCGCCCGCCGTCAACGCGAAAGTCACGAAAAACGCGTGAACTCCCGCGCCGCCGGCCGACGGACGCCGCCTACATGTTCTTGAACTGGGGAGCGCGCTTCTCCACGAAGGCATTCATGCCTTCCGTCTGGTCTTCCGTCGCGAACATCGAGTGGAAGACGCGACGCTCGAAGCGCACGCCCTCGGCAAGGGTCGTCTCATAGGCGCGGTTGACGCTTTCCTTGGTCATCATCGCAGTGGGCAGCGAGAAACCGGCGATCTTCTCGGCCACGCGCATGGCTTCCTCGAGCAGCTCGTCGAGCGGCACCACCCGGCTGACAAGGCCGGAGCGCTCCGCCTCGGCGGCATCCATCATCCGGCCGGTCAGGCACATTTCCATCGCCTTCGACTTGCCGACGAAGCGGGTCAGGCGCTGGGTGCCGCCGGCGCCGGGCATCACGCCGAGCGTGATCTCCGGCTGGCCGAACTTGGCGTTGTCCGCAGCCAGGATGAAGTCGCACATCATCGCCAGTTCGCAGCCGCCGCCGAGCGCGTAGCCCGCCACCGCCGCGATGATCGGCTTGCGGAACCGCGACACGTGGTCCCAGGAGGTGATGAAGTCGGTCTTGTAGGCCTCGACGAAGGAGAGCGAGGACATCTCCTTGATGTCGGCGCCGGCGGCGAAGGCCTTTTCCGATCCAGTGAGCACGACGCAGCCGATCTTGTCGTCGCTCTCGAACAGCGCCAATGCGGCGTTGAGCTCGGCAATCAGTTCGGAATTCAGGGCGTTCAGCGCCTTCGGACGGTTCAAAGTGACGAGGGCGACCCGCCCGCGCTTCTCGACCCGAATATTCTCGTATCCCATGGGACCTCCCAAAATGGGACGGCGCGTCGTCAGCCAGCGCCGCCTTCGCGGATCAAGGGGTATCCGAAGGCCCCCGCCGCCGCAACCTTGCAGTTTCCGGCGAGACGAGCTCCGACCAGGCCCGGCCGCCGCCCCTTTCTACCCCTGGCAGTGGGGGCAATGGAAAGTCGAACGTCCCGACTGCACGATACGCGCGACCGTGCCGCCGCAGCCGGCGCGCGGACACGGCTCGCCCTCGCGCCCATAGACCGCGAAGGAATGCTGGAAATAGCCGAGTTCGCCGTCGGCCTGGCGGTGGTCGCGCAAGGTCGAGCCGCCGGCGACGATGGCCTCGGCGATGACCTCGCGAATGGCGGTGACAAGCCGCTTTGCCCCTGCCGTCGGCGCGCCGGCGGCGGTGGCGAGCGTTCCGGCGCTGCGCAGCGGGCTGAGCTTTGCCCGGTGCAGCGCCTCGCAGACATAGATGTTGCCGAGCCCGGCAATGGCGCGCTGGTCGAGCAGCAGCGCCTTGAGCGGTGTCGCCCGCCCCGCCGCAACCCTCGCCAGGTGTTCGGCATCCAGCGCATTGCCGGTCGGCTCCGGGCCGAGCGCGGCGAACCAGGGATGCTGCTCGACCTCGGCACGCGCGATGAGGCTCATGAAGCCGAACCTGCGCGGATCGTTGTAGACGATGCGCAGGCGCTCCGCACCGCCATGCTCGAGATGGAAGATGACGTGGTCATGCGCCCGGTCGACCGAGCGCGGATAGTGGAACGCCTCTGCCGCAACGGGCTGCGAGCGCTCCTCGCCGACCTCTTCGATGCGGAAGGAGCCGGACATGCCCAGATGCATGACGAGAACGGTGCCGTCCTCCAGATCGCCCAGCAGATACTTGGCCCGCCGCCCGAGCGCGACCATCCGCTGCCCGCCGAGCCGGTTGCGGAAATCGGCCGGCAGGGGGAAGCGCAGGTCGGCCCGGTTGAGGGTCACCTTGCGGATCATGGCACCGTCGAAGACCGGGGAAAGGCCCCGGCGTACGGTTTCGACTTCGGGCAATTCCGGCATGGAGGTCTCCGCAAGGGGGCGCTGCGTCGGCCGCGCGGTCTCGCCCTCTTGCATAAAGGAGATGGGCGGGGCGTCAATCCTTCGCTCCGGGCCAAGCGTCCCGGCAATGTCCTGCGCCGGAAAGGCGCGCCCGCAACCCGTGACCTCATCGCGAAAATGCTGTAAGCCATGCCTCGATCAGCGGAAACACAGGCGCATGGAGAGCCCTATGGCGGCCAGCATGGACAGCGACCGGGGGCGGACGAGCGGCCCGGAAATGGCGACGAGCTTCGGCTTCCGCAAGGTCGCCAGCGGCGAGAAGCAGCCCCTCGTCAACGAGGTGTTCCACCAGGTGGCGAACCGCTACGACCTCATGAACGACCTGATGTCGGGCGGCCTGCACCGGCTGTGGAAGGATGCGATGGTGTCGTCGCTGGCCCCGCCCAGAGCCGACCGCCGCGCCTTCCGCGTCCTCGACGTTGCCGGCGGCACCGGCGACATTGCAACGCGCATCATCGAGCGCGGCGGCAAGGCGACCTCCGCCGTCGTCTGCGACATCAACGGCTCGATGCTGGACGTGGGCAGGGCCCGCGCCGCCAAGGCGGGGCTCGGCGATCGCCTGAGCTTTGTGGAGGGCAACGCCGAGGACCTGCCCTTCCCCGACCGCTCGTTCGACGCCTATACGATCGCCTTCGGCATCCGCAACGTGCCGCGCATCGACAAGGCACTCAGCGAGGCGCGGCGCGTGCTGAAGCGCGGCGGGCGCTTCCTGTGCCTGGAGTTCAGCCAGGTGGATGTCGCCGGCCTCGACAAGGTCTATGACCTGTTCTCCTTCAATGCGATCCCGGTCATGGGCCGGATGGTGACCGGCGACGGCGAGCCCTATCGCTATCTGGTGGAATCGATCCGCAAGTTCCCGAACCAGGAGCGTTTCGCCGACATGATCCGCGAGGCCGGGTTCGCGCGCGTCAGCTACCGCAACTATTCGGGCGGGATCGCCTGCCTGCACTCCGCCTGGGCGATCTGAGGCCTCCATGCCGCTCGCATCCCTCTTCCGGCTCGCCCGCGCCGGCTTCGTCATGGCGCGGGAAGGCGTTTTCGGCATCGTCGATCTCCCTGACCTGCCGCCCGCCCAGCGGATGGCCCTGCGCGCGGTCCGCCTGCTGGAGCGGAGCTCCGTACGCGACAAGGCGGCCGACAAGCGCCTGTCGGACGCATTGACCCGGCTTGGCCCCTCCTATGTGAAGCTCGGCCAGTTCCTGGCCACCCGCCCGGACGTCGTCGGGCGGGAGATCGCCAGCGACCTGACCGCGCTGCAGGACCAGATCCCGTCCTTCGGCATGGAGGAAGCCCGGCGGGTGGTGGAAAGCCAGCTCGGACGCCCGGTCGAGGAGTTGTTCGTCCGCTTCGACGAGCCGGTCGCCGCCGCCTCGATCGCCCAGGTGCATCCGGCGGAAATCGAGGAGCGGGACGGAACGCGCCGCAAGGTGGCGGTCAAGGTGCTGCGCCCCGGCGTTGCCGAGCGCTTCCGCCGCGACCTGAAGAGCTATTACCTGATGGCGCGGCTGGTAGAGCGGATCCACCCGCCCTCGCGCCGCCTGCGCCCGGTCGCGGTGGTCGACACGCTGGCCCGCTCCGTCGAGCTGGAAATGGACTTCCGCCTGGAAGCCGCCGCCCTGTCGGAAATGGCGGAGAACACCCGCGACGACCCGGGGTTCCGGGTGCCGGAGGTCAACTGGACACGCACGGCCAAGGCCGTGCTGACGATGGAATGGATCTCGGGCCGCAAGCTCTCCGACATCGAGGGGATCGCCGCCGACGGGCACGACCTGCCGGCCATCGGCGCCATGGTGATCCAGTCCTTCCTGCGCCATGCGGTGCGCGACGGCTTCTTCCATGCCGACATGCACCAGGGCAACCTGTTCCTGGATGAGGACGGCCAACTCGTCGCCGTCGACTTCGGTATCACCGGCCGGCTCGGCACGGCGGAACGGCGGTTCCTCGCCGAGATCCTGTTCGGCTTCATCACCCGCGACTATCGCCGGGTGGCGGAGGTGCATTTCGAGGCCGGCTACGTTCCCTCCGACCAGGACGTCGACGTGTTCGCCCAGGCGATCCGGGCGATCGGCGAGCCGATCCACGGGCACGATGCCTCGGAGATCTCCATGGCCCGGCTGCTCACCCAGCTTCTGGAAGTGACCGAACTGTTCAACATGCGCACCCAGACGCAGTTGATCATGCTGCAGAAGACCATGGTCGTGGTCGAAGGCGTCGCGCGCACGCTCGACCCGCATCTCGACATGTGGCGGACCGCCGAGCCGGTGGTGCGCGGCTGGATCGAGCGGAACCTCGGCCCCGCGGGGCGCCTGCAGGATGCCGCCGGCGGTCTTGTCGCCCTCGGCCGGCTTGCGGCCGACCTGCCGATCCTCGCCGAGCGGGCCGGCCGGCTGTCGAGCGAACTCGAGACCATGGCGGAGAGGGGCCTGCGCTTCGACCCGGCCACAGCCGAGGCAATCGGCCGCGCGGAAGCCCGTCACACGCGCTCGGGACGCATTGCGCTGTGGGTCATCGCCGCGCTGATCGCGATCGCCGTCTTCACCTGACACCCGCCGCCGAGAGGCCCGTCAGGCCGGCGTCACCCGCCGCAGGGTCAGGTTGATCCGCCCATCGCCGCGCACGAGGGTCGAGGTGCCGGGCAGCAGCCGGTCGATCCCGTGATGGGCAAGGCGTGCCTCGCCGCCCAGCACCAGCACATCGCCCGAAGCAAGGCGAAAGGAGCGGGTCGGATCCTTCCGGCTCCGGCCGCCGAGGCGGAAGAGCGCCGTCGCCCCCAGCGAGACGGACACCACCGGCGCCTCGAACGTCGCCTCATCCTTGTCCTGATGCAGGCCCATGCGGGCCTTCGGTCCGTAGAAGTTGACGAGACATGCCTCCGGCGGCGGCGCATCCGGAGCGAGCTCGC
Organism: Stappia sp. P2PMeth1; assembly: GCF_900185735.1. NCBI lineage: Bacteria > Pseudomonadati > Pseudomonadota > Alphaproteobacteria > Hyphomicrobiales > Stappiaceae > Stappia > Stappia sp. P2PMeth1. Next base: position 227,525 of record NZ_FYAW01000019.1, read on the forward strand.
GCCAGAGATCCAGAAGCTGCTGCGGCATCACCGGCCAAGGCTCTCCCGTCACCGGATGCAGGGGCTGATAGCGATAGCCGGCCCTGTCCGAGACCCAGCCGAGGGGGCCGCAATTGGTCATGCGCACCGAGAAGGGCGTGCCCGTGCGCGGCATGACCGGCGTGAAGAGGGGTGCGGCCGCCACGACGGCGCGAATCTCGTCGAGCAGCCCCTTCTGCGCCTCGCGGCCAAGCCGTCCCGGCAGCAAGCGGAACCCCGCCGGTGCCGCCGCCGGCCTGCTCTCGGTGTCCTGTGACTGATCGTCCTGCATGCCCGAAGTCTCGCCGCTGACGGCCGGTGCTGTCCACCCGGAAGCGACGTCCTCGACCGTCATGTGAACCGCAAACGCAAAAAGGGCGCCCGAAAGCGCCCTTTTTCAATCTTCGCGATGATGCCGGCCGGAGCCGGGCTCGGACGCCGGCGTCACGCCGCCTTGAGGGCGGCCTGGACCTCGCGCAGGTGGGACAGCGTTGCCGCTGCCCGTGCGCGCGCCTCGTCGTCGGACGCGTCCGAAAGGTCTTCTTCCGCATCCTTGATCTGGCCGGCGATGTCTTCCGCCTTGAGATCGTTCAGCGACGTCGCGTGCTCGGCCAGCACCGTCAGCCCCTTCGGCCCCGCCTCGGCGAAACCGCCGCGCACGAAATAGGCCTGGTCCGCACCGCCCTCACGCGAGACGCGCAGAAGGCCCGGGCGCAGGGTCGACATCATTGGGGCATGTCCGGCCATGATGCCGAACTCGCCCTCGGAGCCCGGCACCACCACCATCGTGACTTCCTCCGACAGAAGAAGCCGCTCCGGAGAGACGAGCTCGAACTGGAATGCTCCCGCCATGTCGTGCCTCGATCCTTCCCGTGCTTAGGCCGCTTCGGCGGCCAGACGCTGCGCCTTCTCGACCGCCTCATCGATCGAGCCGACCATGTAGAAGGCCGCCTCGGGCAGGTGGTCGTAGTCGCCGTTCACCAGGCCCTGGAAGCCCTTGATGGTGTCTTCGAGCGCGACGAGCTTGCCCGGCGAACCGGTGAAGATCTCGGCGACGAAGAACGGCTGCGACAGGAAGCGCTCGATCTTGCGGGCGCGGGCCACGGTGAGCTTGTCCTCTTCCGACAGCTCGTCCATGCCGAGAATGGCGATGATGTCCTGGAGCGCCTTGTAGCGCTGCAGGGTCGCCTGCACGGCACGAGCCGTCTCGTAGTGCTCGTCGCCAATGATCCGCGGATCAAGGATGCGCGAGGTCGAGTCGAGCGGATCCACCGCCGGGTAGATGCCCTTCTCGGCGATCGAGCGGTTGAGCACCGTCGTCGCGTCGAGGTGGGCAAAGGTCGAGGCCGGCGCCGGGTCGGTAAGGTCGTCGGCCGGCACGTACACGGCCTGCACCGAGGTGATCGACCCCTTGGTCGTGGTGGTGATGCGTTCCTGCATCGCACCCATGTCGGTGCCGAGCGTCGGCTGGTAGCCCACGGCCGAAGGAATACGGCCGAGCAGCGCCGACACTTCCGAACCCGCCTGGGTGAAGCGGAAGATGTTGTCGACGAAGAACAGCACGTCCTGGCCTTCGTCGCGGAAATGCTCGGCGACGGTCAGGCCGGTCAGCGCCACACGGGCACGGGCTCCGGGGGGTTCGTTCATCTGGCCGTAGACCAGCGCGCACTTGGAACCCTCGGTCGAACCGTTGTGCTCCTTGGGATCGCGGTTCACGTTGGATTCGATCATCTCCCAGTAGAGATCGTTGCCCTCGCGGGTACGCTCTCCCACGCCGGCGAAGACGGAGTAACCGCCGTGCGCCTTGGCGATGTTGTTGATGAGTTCCATGATCAGAACGGTCTTGCCGACGCCGGCGCCGCCGAACAGGCCGATCTTGCCGCCCTTGGCGTAAGGCGCGAGCAGGTCGACGACCTTGATGCCCGTCACCAGGATCTCGGCCTCGGTGGACTGCTCGGTGAAGGTCGGGGCTTCCTGGTGGATGCCGCGCTTCGTCTCATGAACGATCGGGCCGGCCTCGTCGACCGGCTCGCCGATGACGTTCATGATGCGGCCGAGCGTGCCGGCACCGACCGGAACCGAAATCGGCTCGTCCGTGTCGATCACCTTCTGGCCGCGAACGAGACCCTCGGTCGCATCCATGGCGATGGTGCGAACGGTGTTCTCGCCGAGGTGCTGAGCAACCTCGAGAACCAGGCGGTTGCCGTTGTTATCGGTTTCCAGGGCGTTCAGAATCGCCGGCAGATGATCGTCGAACTGAACGTCGACGACGGCGCCGATGACCTGCGTGATGCGCCCGACTGCTTTGTCAGCCATTTTGCTATCCTCGTCTCGATCCGGTCAGAGCGCCTCGGCGCCCGAAATGATTTCGATCAGCTCCTTGGTGATCTGAGCCTGCCGCTGACGGTTGTAACTGAGCGTCAGCTTGTTGATCATGTCACCGGCGTTGCGCGTGGCGTTGTCCATCGCGGACATGCGCGCGCCCTGCTCGGACGCTGCGTTTTCCAGAAGTCCACGGAAGATCTGCACAGAAATGTTGCGCGGCAGGAGCTCGGCCAGGATCTCGCCCTCGTCCGGCTCGTACTCGTAGACCGCGTCGGTCTGGACGGTCTTCGCCGCCTCGCCGAAGGTCGCCGGAATGAGCTGCTGGGCCGTCGGAACCTGGCTGATCACTGACTGAAAGCGCGCATAGAACAGGGTGCAGACGTCGAACTCGCCGGCATCGAACATCGCGCGGACCAGGTCGCCGATCTCGTTCGCGTTCTCGAAGGCGACCCGCTTGACGTGCCGCAGTTCGATCGTCTTGACGATATACGCACCGAGATCACGCTTCAGGGCATCGAAGCCCTTCTTGCCGACGCAGACGATCTTCACCGTCTTACCCTGCGCGATCAGCGACTTCGCCCGCTCGCGCGCCAGCTTGGCGATCGAGGAGTTGAAGCCGCCGCACAGGCCGCGCTCCGCGGTCGCGACCAGCAGGAGATGCACGTCATCCTTGCCGGTGCCGGCGAGAAGGCGCGGAGCATCGTCCCGGCCCTCGAAAGCGCTGGCGAGGTTGGCGAGGACGGCCTCCATGCGTTCCGCATAGGGCCGTGCAGCCTCGGCCGCCTCCTGGGCGCGACGCAGCTTCGCCGCGGCCACCATCTGCATGGCCTTGGTGATCTTCTGCGTCGCCTTAACGGAGGCGATCCGGTTTCGTAAGTCCTTCAGGCTCGGCATGGCCGCCCCTTGTCCTGGATGCCGTCAGTCGCGTCAGGCGAAGTTCTTGGCGAAGGCCTCGATGGCCGCCTTGAGACGAGCCTCAAGGTCGGCGTCGAGCGCCTTCTTCTCCCAGATGCCATCCAGGAGATCCGCATGTTCGCCGCGCAGGTTCAGAAGCAGGCCCTCTTCAAAGTCCCTGACCTTGTTGACCGGCAGCTTGTCCAGGTAGCCATTGACGCCGGCATAAATGACGGCGACCTGCTCCTGGGTCTTCAGCGGCTGGAACTGGCCCTGCTTCAGAAGCTCGGTCAGGCGCGCACCACGGTTCAGCAAGCGCTGGGTCGTGGCGTCGAGATCCGAACCGAACTGGGCGAAAGCCGCCATCTCGCGATACTGGGCAAGCTCGCCCTTGATCTTGCCGGCAACCTGCTTCATCGCCTTGATCTGGGCCGAAGAGCCCACGCGCGACACCGACAGACCGACGTTCACCGCCGGGCGGATGCCCTGGAAGAACAGATCCGTCTCGAGGAAGATCTGGCCGTCGGTGATCGAGATCACGTTGGTCGGAATGAAGGCCGACACGTCGTTGCCCTGGGTCTCGATGACCGGAAGGGCGGTCAGCGAGCCGGAGCCGTTGGCCTCGTTGAGCTTGGCCGAACGCTCGAGCAGGCGAGAGTGGAGATAGAACACGTCGCCCGGGAAGGCTTCACGTCCCGGCGGACGACGGAGCAGCAGGGACATCTGGCGATAGGCCACGGCCTGCTTGGTCAGATCGTCGTAACCGATCACGGCGTGCATTCCGTTGTCGCGGAAGAACTCGCCGATGGCGGTGCCGGAGAACGGCGCCAGGAACTGCAGCGGCGCCGGGTCGGAAGCCGTCGCGGCGACGATCACCGAGTACTCGAGAGCGCCCGATTCCTCGAGCTGCTTGACGAACTGGGCAACGGTCGAACGCTTCTGGCCGACGGCGACGTAGATGCAATAGAGCTTCTCGCCCTCATTGTCCGTCGCGTGCATCGGCTTCTGGTTCAGGAACGTGTCCAGAATGATCGCCGTCTTGCCGGTCTGACGGTCGCCGATCACCAGCTCGCGCTGGCCGCGACCGACCGGGATCAGCGCGTCGATGGCCTTCAGGCCCGTCGACATCGGCTCGTGAACGCCCTTGCGCGGCAGGATGCCCGGCGCCTTGACGTCGACGCGGCGCATCTCGGACCCTTCGATCGGGCCCTTGCCGTCGAGCGGGTTGCCGAGCGGGTCGACGACGCGGCCGAGCAGCCCCTTGCCGACCTGGATCTCGACGATCGCACCGGTCCGCTTGACCGTGTCGCCTTCCTTGATGTCACGGTCGGAGCCGAAGAGCACGACGCCGACATTGTCGGTCTCGAGGTTCAGCGCCATGCCCCGGATACCGCCGGGGAACTCGACCATCTCGCCCGCCTGGACCTTGTCGAGGCCATAGACGCGCGCGATACCGTCACCTACCGAAAGAACCTGACCGACTTCGGTAACTTCGGCTTCCTGGCCGAAATTCTTGATCTGGTCCTTGAGGATGGCGGAGATTTCCGCTGCCCGAATATCCATCAGCCGACCTCTTTCATCGCGAACTTGAGGGAGTTGAGTTTTGTCTTGAGCGAAGTGTCGATCATCCGGCTGCCGACCTTGACGACAAGGCCGCCGATCAGCGAGGGATCGACCTTCGGCGAAATCACCACCTTCTTGCCGGTCGACGCATTGAGCGCGTCGGCGAGGGCGGAGAGCTGGGCCTCCGACAGCGGTGCCGCGGAGACGACGTCGGCCGGCACTTCGCCGCGGCGACGGGCGAGACCAGCGCGGAACGCGGCGATCATGCCCGGAACGGCGAAGAGACGCCGATTCTTCGCGGCGAGCTTGAGGAAGTTGGCGGCCAGCCCCGTAACGCCGGCCTTGTCCAGAACCGCCGTCAGGGCCTTGAGCTGTTCATCGGCGGAAAACACCGGGCTTTCCACGAGGCGGCGCAGGTCTGCGCTGTCCTGGAGCAGCTTGTCGAACGCTTCCAGCGCCTTCTCGACGTCCGCCACGGAGCCCTGCTCCTCTGACAAGTCGAGCAGTGCCGTTGCGTAACGGTGCGCCACACCTGAAATGAGAGATACGTTGTCGGTCACAGGGTCCGTGCTCTCTTCGGCAGGTTTGAGCCGATGCGCCCAGCAGGGCTGACCGCAAGGCTTTGGAAAATCTGATCTTTCGCGGTCAGGCGAGTGTGCTTGGTCACAACTGCCCCGGAAAGCCGCGCTTCGATTAGCACAGGCTTCAAGGCGGAGCAACATCGCCACGGTGTCCAAATGCCGCAATTGCGCCCGAAAAAGGTCGAACAGAGCAAAAGTGGCCGGCAAACGCCCCTGCTGCGGCTTTTTACCCTGCTCAGAAGAAGCTCTGCGGATCGATGTCGACCTGCAGGCGGACACCGCCCGCCGGCTTCGGCAGACGGGCGATCCAGGAGCGCATGAGCGCCTGCAGGTCGACAGTGCGCGGCGCCATCGCCAGCAGACGGAAGCGGTAGCGCCCGCGCACCAGCGCCAACGCCGCCTCCGCCGGACCAAGGACCGTGAGCCCGGGGCTCGTCGGCGACAGCCGCGCCACCTGGCGGGCATAGTCCTGTGCCCGCCCCCGGTCGGGCGCCGAAACGATCAGCGCGGCAAGACGTCCGAAGGGCGGCAGGCCGGCCGCCTTGCGCGCAGCAATCTCCGCCTCGTAGAAGGCGGTACTGTCTCCGGACGCCAGCGCGCGGATCACCGGATGGTCCGGCGCGTAGGTCTGCAGCAGACCGCGCCCGCCGCCGCCGATGCGCCCGGCGCGGCCCGTCACCTGCGCCAGAAGCTGGAAAGTCCGCTCCGCCGCGCGCGGATCGCCATTGGCGAGGCCGAGATCGGCGTCGACCACTCCGACGAGGCGCATGAGCGGAAAATTGTGGCCCTTGGCGACAAGCTGGGTGCCGACCACGATATCGGCCCCGCCCTCCTCGATGATCCGCATCTCGCGGCGCAGCCGGTCGGGGCCGCCCTGCAGATCGGAGGACAGCACCAGCACCCGCGCCTGCGGAAAGAGATCCGCCGCCTCTTCCGCGATGCGCTCGACGCCGGGGCCGCAGGCGACCAGCGACTGGGTGTCGCCGCAGGCCGGGCAGTGGTCGGGGCTCGGCTCCTCATGGCCGCAATGATGGCAGGACAGGCGGCCGCGGAACCGATGCTCGACCAGCCAGGTCGAGCAGTTGGGACACTGGAAGCGATGGCCGCAGGAGCGGCACAGGGTCAGCGGCGCATAGCCACGACGGTTGAGGAAGAGCAGCGCCTGACCGCCGCCGGTCAGCGTCTCGCCGATCGCATGGCGCAGGGTGGGCGCCAGCCACTGCCCGCGCTCCGGTCCATCCTGGCGCATGTCGATGACCGAGATTTCCGGCATAGGCGCACCGGTGGCGCGCTCGGGCAGCTCGAGGCGGGCATAGCGACCTTGGTCGGCATTGACGCGGCTTTCCACCGACGGGGTGGCCGAGGCGAGAACCACGGGAAAGCGCGAGATGTGCCCGCGCACCACCGCCATGTCGCGGGCATTGTAGGGCACCCGGTCGTCCTGCTTGTAGGCGCCGTCGTGCTCTTCGTCGACGACGACGAGGCCGAGCTCGCGGAACGGCAGGAACAATGCCGAGCGGGCACCCACCACCACCCGCACGTCGCCCGTCGCCACCCCGCGCCAGACCCGCGCCCGCTGGCGGGTGGCGACCTCCGAATGCCATTCGGCCGGCAGCACGGCGAAACGGCGCTCGAAGCGCTGCAGGAAGGCGCTGGTAAGGGCGATCTCCGGGATCAGGACCAGCGCCTGGCGCCCCTGGCGCAGGGCTTCCGCCACCGCCTCGAAATAGACTTCCGTCTTGCCCGACCCGGTGACGCCGTCGATCAGGAAGGTGCGGAACCCCTGCCCCACCGCGGCGACCAGCTCCGCCGCGGCCCGCGCCTGCGCCGGTGTCAGGACGGGGGGCGCCCAATCGGGATCCGGCCGTGGCGAGAGAGGGATCGCCGGCAGCTCGACGCTTTCCAGCGCGCCGTGCGCCAGCAACCCGTCGACCACGGAAGAACTGACGCCGGCCGCATGGGCAAGACCGCTGCGGGTGAAGCCGGTGCCGTCCTGCAACAGCGCCAGAACCCGCTGGCGCGCCGGCGTCAGGCGCTCGGGACGTTCGCCGGTGGGCGACAGGCGGACGCCGGCGAGCGGCGGCTCGCTCTCCAGTGCTTCTTCCGAGCGCAGCACCATGCGCAGCACCATGCCGGGCGCGGCGAGCGTCCAGTTCGCCACCCAGTCGACCAGGGCGCGCAGCTCGTCGTCGAGCGGCGGAGCATCCTCGTAGACATGCAGGATGTCCTTGAGCCGTGAGGGGGCAACACTGCCGGCCGCGGAACCGCCCTCCGGCTCCAGCGACCACACGGCGCCCACCACCTCACGCGGGCCGAGCGGCACGCGGACAATGGAGCCGGGCTGCACGCGCAGCCCCGCCGGCACGCGGTAGCTGTATGCCGTGCCGATGGCGACCGGCAACAAAACCCTGGCGACCGTGGCCGGCCGCACCTTGCCGGCATTGCCAAAAAGATCGGGCACCCGCGTCCTCGTTCCTGCTCGTTGCTGTTTGCGGCCTGGGCAAACCGTTCCGCCAGAGGATCGGCCGCGGGCGAATCGGGGCTGTCGCCGCAGGCCATCCTAAGGTATGCAGTCAGGCCCGGGCGAGGCAGATGCCCCGCCGACCCGAAACTCCGCAAGAACCCGTTTCCCGAAGGAGCCAGAGCCCGCCATGAAGTTCTTCGTCGACACCGCAGACACCGGGGAGATCCGGGATCTCGCCGCGACCGGCCTGCTCGATGGCGTCACCACCAATCCGTCGCTGATCCTCAAGTCCGGACGCCCGATGAAGGACGTCATCGCAGAGATCTGCGACATCGTCGAGGGTCCCGTCTCGGCCGAGGTCACCGCCACCGAGGCGGACGCAATGATCGCCGAAGGCCGCACGCTCGCCGAGATCGCCGAGAATATCGCCGTGAAGCTGCCGCTGACCCTTGACGGCCTGAAGGCCTGCCGCACCCTGACGGACGAGGGGCACATGGTGAACGTCACTCTGTGTTTTTCCGCCAATCAGGCGCTGCTCGCCGCCAAGGCCGGCGCGACCTTCGTCTCGCCGTTCATCGGCCGGCTGGACGACGTCAACATCGACGGCATGGACCTCATTCGCGAGATGCGGATCATCTACGACAATTACGGCTTCGAGACGGAGATCCTCGCCGCCTCGATCCGCACCGCCAACCATGTGCGCGAATGCGCGCTTGTCGGCGCCGATGTCGCGACCGTGCCGCCGGCCGTGCTGAAGGGACTGGTCAAGCACCCGCTGACCGACAAGGGGCTGGAGCAGTTTCTGGCCGACTGGGCCAAGACCGGACAGAGCATCCTTTGAACGCAAGCGAAGGGGCGGCCGCCACGCCGCTGGCCGCCCCGATTCGTGTCTGCCTCAAGGCATGCTAGCCTTGTTTCATGAGCGCCGCTGATTCCCTGCTTGTGTCGGCGAAAGCCGATGTGAACGCCGCCGTCGGAGACTGGCTCGACCATCTCGGATCGGAGCGGCGGCTCGCCGACCGGACGTTGGTCGCCTATGAGCGCGACGTGCGCCAGTTCCTGCGCTTTCTGACCAACCACCTTGCCGAGCCGCCGGGGCTCGACGCCCTAGAGGAGCTGCGCCCGGCGGACTTTCGCGGCTTTCTCGCCTCGCGCCGGCAGTCGGGGGCGGAAAGCCGGACACTGGCGCGCGGCTTGGCCGGCATCCGCTCCTTCCTGCGGTATCTCGAGACGCGCGGCGAGGTGAATGCCGCGGCCAGCGCGGCGATCCGTCCGCCTCGACAGAAGCGCTCGCTGCCCAAGCCGGTCTCGGCCGGCGATGCGATGACGCTCGTCGATGCGGATGCGGCCATGGATGCCGAGCCCTGGGTGGCGGCGCGCAATGCCGCCGTCCTGACCCTGCTCTATGGCTGCGGGTTGCGCATCTCCGAGGCGCTGTCGCTGACTGGCAGGATGGCGCCGCGCCGTGGCACGAGAAGCCTGCGGATCGTCGGCAAGGGCGGGCGCGAGCGCGTGGTTCCCGTGCTGCCCGTGGTCTGCGACGCGGTGGAAAGCTATCTCGCCCTCTGCCCCTACGTGCCGCAGCCGGACGGCCCGCTGTTCCTCGGCGTTCGCGGCGGGCCGCTCAGCCCGCGCATCGTCCAACTGGCCATGGCGGGGTTGCGACGAGCGCTCGGCCTGCCCGAAAGCGCCACCCCCCACGCCCTGCGCCATTCCTTCGCGACCCATCTGCTGGCCGGCGGCGGCGATCTGCGGACGATCCAGGAACTGCTCGGCCATGCCAGCCTGTCGACCACCCAGATCTACACCGAGGTGGATGCGGCCCGCCTGCTGGAGGCTTATGACCGAGCCCATCCACGCGCCCATCAGCAGAAGTGACATGTTGCCGCAATGAACGCCGGGATTGCATCGCAACATCGAATTCCCTTGCGATGCTGCCGGGGCTGGACAAGAATCCGGCATGTGGAACCTTCTGATTCCCTTGGCTGCCGCCCTTGTCCTGTTCTTCGCCGCTCCACCGAGCATCGCCTACGCGGAGAACCGATGCCGCATCCCCGAAGCCGGACGCTGGTATAACCCTCGCGCGGCCAGCCAGCAGGTCCGCCGCATCGAGATTGAAAGCCACTGCTCCGGCGGGCAGGTCGTGTCGCGGATGCGGGTCTTCACGCGCTGTTCCCCCAGGGACTGCAAATGGGGATGGACCGAGGCTACCCGCCTCACCAACGGTCGGTTGCTGGCCCGGTTCCCCGGCCTGTTCGGAGCCAGGGAAGTCGAGGTCATCCGGATGGAAGACCGGATCGAGGCTCTGGTAAAGATTCAGTCGCATACGCCCGGCACACCGGATGCCTTTCACGCGGCGATCCTTGATCGGGAATAATCCCGCGGGCTTTCAACCGGGCAAAACTGGTCGTCACAGCCTTTCTGCACTACACTTCCCGTAGCGTCTTCCTCGTCTGCGCAGGACTCGCCCTCGAATCCTGCCGCACGACCGGGCGGACGGAGGCATGTCGTCCCGACATGTCGCGAGCAAGGGAGAGTAGCATGCGCATTCTCGCAGGACTGACGGGCGTCGCCGCCCTCATCGCCTTCTCCGCCGCGCCGGCCATGGCCGAGTGCAACTGGTCCAAGATGTCGCAGAAGACCACCCCGACGACGACCGCCGAGGCTCCGCAGAGTTCCATCGCCACCAATGACCTCAGCGAGGCCCTCATCGTGGCCGGCAACACGACCGCGCAGACCGGAACCCAGACCGCAGAGTAGGCCGGCCGCAACGGCGCCGGTAGCCGCTTCCCCGCGATCAAGCAAAAGGCCCGCACCGGAAAACCGATGCGGGCCTTTTCAGTCGACACAGACGCTCGGCCAAGCGGGCGCACAAGGCTTGCAGCCGCAGGGTCTCCCTGCCCTCAGGCGTGGATCGGCTTGGCGAAAGCGGCCATTGCGGCTTCCTTCACGGCCTCGCTCATCGTCGGATGCGCATGGCAGGTGCGCGCCAGATCCTCGGCGGAGCCGCCAAACTCCATCAGCACAGCCGCCTCGTGGATCATCTCGCCGGCGCCATGGCCGATGATGTGAACGCCGAGCACCTTGTCGGTCTCCGCGTCGGCCAGAACCTTGACAAAGCCTTCCGTATGGTTCGTCGCCTTGGCGCGGCCATTGGCGATGAAGGCGAACTTGCCGACCTTGTAGGACACGCCCTCCGCCTTCAGCGCCTCTTCGCTCTTGCCGACCTCGGCAACCTCGGGGCTGGTATAGACGACGCCGGGAATGACCCCGTAGTTCACATGGCCGGCCTGTCCCGCCAGCATTTCGGCAAGGGCGACGCCCTCGTCCTCGGCCTTGTGGGCCAGCATCGGCCCGGCGATCACATCGCCGATCGCGTAGATGCCAGGAACGGTGGTCTGGTAGTGGCCGTCGGTCTTGACCCGCCCGCGCTCGTCGAGCGCCACGCCGACCTCGTCGAGGCCGAGCCCTGCCGTATAGGGACGGCGGCCGATGGCAACGAGCACCACGTCGGCTTCCAGCGTCTTCGCGGCTGCCTCGCCGCCGGCGGCCGGCTCCACCGTGACGGCGAGCTGCTTGCCGGTCTTCTCCACGGCCGTCACCTTGGACGACAGGTGGAACTCGACGCCCTGCTTCTTGAGGATGCGCTGGAAGTTGCGGGAAATGTCGGCGTCCATCGGGCCGAGGATCTTGTCCATGAACTCGACGACCGTCACCTCGGAGCCGAGCCGCCGCCACACGGAGCCGAGCTCGAGGCCGATGACGCCGGCGCCGACGACCACCAGCTTGCCTGGCACCTTGTCGAGTTCCAGCGCGCCGGTGGAAGAGACGATCTGCTTCTCGTCGATCTCCACGCCGGGAAGCGGCGCCACGTCGGAGCCGGTGGCGATGACGATGGACTTCGCCGCGATCTCCTGCTTCGAGCCGTCCTCGGCGGTCACCTCGACACGGCCGGCCGCAAGGATGCGGCCCGTGCCGTGGAACGGCGTCACCTTGTTCTTCTTGAACAGGAATTCGATGCCGCTGACATTGCCGTCGACGGTCTTCTGCTTGTGACCCATCATCGCCTTGAGATCGAGCTTCGGCTTGCCGACCTTGATGCCGAAGTCCTCGAAATGCTCGGACGCCTCCTCGAACAGTTCCGAGGTGTGCAGCATCGCCTTGGAGGGGATGCAGCCAATGTTCAGGCAGGTGCCGCCATGGGTGGCGCGCTTCTCGACCACCGCCACCTTGAGCCCGAGCTGCGCTGCCTTGATGGCGCAGACATAGCCGCCAGGTCCGGTGCCGATGACGACGAGATCAAACTGTGACATAGCATTCGCCTCTTGTTGCGTTCGTTCCGGCAGCGTCCGCTGCCATGTTTCCTGACTCAGGGGAGGATCGAGCGACCGCCGGACACGTCCAGGATCGCGCCCGTCGTGTAGCTCGCGGCGTCCGACAACAGCCAAGCAATCGCCTCGGCGCATTCCTCGGCCCGTCCGGCCCGGCGCATCGGCAGCTCGGCCGCCACGCGCGTCGCCCGGTCGGGATCGCCTCCCGAAGCGTGGATTTCCGTCTCGATGATGCCCGGACGCACCGCATTGACCCGCACGCCCTCGGCGGCCACTTCCTTGGCAAGGCCCACCGTGAACGTGTCGATCGCCCCTTTGGCGGCGGCATAGTCGATATATTGCGCCGGCGAGCCGATCTTGGCAGAGGCCGACGACACGTTGACGATGGCCCCGCCCTTACCGCCATGAGTGGTCGACATGCGGCGCACCGCCTCGCGGGAACACAGGATCGTGCCCAGCACGTTGATATCGAAGATGCGCCGCAGCCGGGCAAAGGACATGTCCGTCAGCCGCGCGGCAACGTCGACCACACCGGCATTGTTCACCAGCCCGATCAGCCGGCCGATCCTGTCCGCCTCGGCAAAGGTTCTCAGGCAATCGTCCTCGCTCGCGACATCCGCCCTAATCGCTTTTGCCCGGCCGCCACCCGCCTCGATCGCCGAGACGACGTCATCGGCGCGCTCAGGATTGGCGACATAGGTCAAGAGGACCGTTGAGCCGGTAGCGGCGAGGCGAATGGCCGTCGCAGCGCCAATGCCGCGGCTGCCGCCTGTCACGATCATGACGGTTTCGGTCATCGGCCTCTCCGTTCAAGATACCTGCGTCACCAGATCAGCGCTCCGCCAGAGCGAGCCTGGCGCCGAAACCGGCAAAGGCCACCGCAACCGTCCGGCTCATCCAGGCCATCACCTGCCTGCTGCGCAGCGCACGGGCACCAACGGCCGCCGCAAAGACGCCGTAACCGATGAACGCCACCAGCGTCAGCCCCATGAAAACGGAGCCCATGGACAGGATCTGCAGTTCCACTGCCCCCTGCCCCGGGGCCAAAAACTGCGGCAGGAAGGCGAGGAAGAACAGCGAGAGCTTCGGGTTGAGCATATTGATCAGAAAGCCCGTCCGCGCCACCGCAACCAGGTCCGCAGGCCCGGAGGTGTCACGGTCGAAGGCCAGCGGTCCAGCATTCCTGAGCGCCTGCCAGGCGAGATAGAACAAATAGGCGGCGCCCGCATATTTCAGCACCTGAAAGGCGAGTGCGCTCGCGTGCAACAGCGCGGCGAGCCCGAAGGTGGCGGCGATCAGCGCCGGCAGAATGCCGAGCGTGCAACCGAAGGCCGCGGCGATCCCCGGCAGGCGGCCACGCGCAAGGCCGGTCGCGACCGTGTAGACGACACCCGTGCCTGGGGAGAGCACCACCACCAGTGCCGTCAGCAGGAATTCCCAACCCATGATCCGCCTCCCGTTACTTTAGCTGCCCGCGAGCCGGCGGCGCACGCTGACAACGATCGCACCGTGCAGCACCAGCACCAGCGCCAGGGACACCGCGTGCTGAACCGGGCTGGCCGCACCGGCAAGCTCGCCGAAGGCAAGCGCCCCTAGCGGCAGGAACAACACCGTCGCCGTCACCAGGCCGGGGTTGGAGCGTCTCAGCGCAACCGCCTGTACGATATGCAGGACAGCGTTGACGAGCAGCAGATAGACGCCGATCAGGCCCCAGCCCGGCGATACGGCGCGCATCAACCACAGGGTCACCGCCATCGTGCCCCAGACCCCGCCGACATTGATCACGAAGACGGCGGCGACCGACAGCACCTCACGCCCCTTGCCGATCACCTCGTTGACGAAGCGGCGGAACCGGTCGCCGTCATGTTCCTCGAGCTGGTGCAGCATGTAGACGGGCAGGCCCAGGAAGACGAGGATCTCGGCCCAAGGCCAGCCGGCGGTCAGAAGCGGCGCCAGAACGAGCAGCACGACCCCGGCGAGGGCGCCGCCATAGACCCAGTTCGCCTGCAATCTTGCGATTGTCTCACGCATGGCCGCCCTCCGGAGGTCAGGTGCGCGTCCGCACCGTCGCGACGTGTCGCGGGACGGCGCGGTTCGCGCCGCCCCGGCTCGGACTTACAGGTCGAGAACGAGCCGCTTGATGTCCTCAAGGCTCTCCTTGACGCGCACGAGGAAGGTGACCGCTTCCTTGCCGTCGACGATGCGGTGATCGTAGGACAGCGCCAGATACATCATCGGACGGGCGACGATCTGGCCGTTCACGACCATCGGGCGTTCCTGGATCTTGTGCATGCCGAGAATGCCCGATTGCGGGGCATTGAGGATCGGCGACGACATCAGCGAGCCGTAAACGCCGCCATTGGAGATGGTGAAGGTGCCGCCCTGCATCTCGTCCATGCCGAGCTTGCCGTCCCGCGCCTTGCGGCCGAGTTCGGCGATCTTCTTCTCGATCTCGGCGATCGACATCTGGTCGGCATCGCGCACGACCGGAACCACCAGCCCCTTGTCGGTGCCGACGGCGACGCCGACATGGCAGTAGTTCTTGTAGATGATGTCGGTGCCGTCGATCTCGGCATTGACCGCCGGAATCTCCTTCAGCGCATGGCAGACGGCCTTGGTGAAGAAGCCCATGAAGCCGAGCTTCACGCCATGCTTCTTCTCGAACAGGTCCTTGTACGTGGAGCGCAGATCCATCACCGGGCCCATGTCCACCTCGTTATAGGTGGTCAGCATGGCGGCGGTGTTCTGTGCGTCCTTCAGACGGCGGGCGATGGTCTGGCGCAGCTTGGTCATGCGCACGCGCTCCTCGCGCGCCGCATCTTCGCCAACGGACGGCGCACGCGCGGCAGCAGGCGCCGCGGAGGCAGAGGGTTGCTGAGCCATGCCGGAGGCGACGGCGGCGATGACATCGCCCTTCAGCACCTGACCGCGCTTGCCGGAACCGGCGACCTGATCGGCGGCAAGACCCTTTTCCGCCATCATCTTGGCGGCGGCCGGGGCCGGCGGCATGCTCGTGCCGGCGGCAGCGGCCGGAGCCGGCTTCGCAGGGGCCGGCGCCTTGGCGGGGGCCGCGGCACCCGCGCCGACGGCGATCTTCAGCAGCAACTGGCCGGGCGTGACCGTGTCGCCGGTCTTGGCGGCGATCTCGACCACGGTGCCCGCGGCCGGTGCCGGGATCTCCTGGGCGGCCTTGTCGGTCTCCAGTTCGACGAGAACGTCGTCGGCCTTGACCTGATCGCCGACCTTGACGAACCACTCGCCGACATCGGCCTCCGTCACGCTCTCGCCGGCCGACGGCACCACCACGTCGACGGTCTCGGCGGATGCGGAAGCGGCCGGAGCGGGCTTGGCGCTCTCGGCCTTGGGCGCGGACGCCTTTGCGGGCGAGGCGGCGGCCGCACCCGCACCTTCCGAAATCTGTCCCAGCAGGGCGCCGACCTCGACGGTATCGCCTTCCTTGACCAGGATATCGGTGAGCGTGCCGGAGGCAGGCGCGGGAACCTCGACCGTCACCTTGTCGGTCTCCAGTTCGACGATCGGCTCATCCGCGTTCACCTTGTCGCCAGGCTTCTTGAACCACTGGGCGATGGTCGCCTCGGTCACGGATTCTCCGAGGGTGGGCACTCGAATTTCGGTCGCCATGATCAAAATCTCTTTCCGGTGGCGGCGCGGAGCAGGTTCTCGCGTCCGCGCGAGCGATGGAGTCGGGCATCCCCGGCTGCTTTGGACCGGGACGGTATCGGCTCCCGGACCTGCGCCCGGGAGCCGGAAGGGCTAGTCGGCAAACGCCTCGTCGAGGAACGCCTGCAACTGCGCCATGTGCTTGGACATCAGACCCGTCGCCGTCGCCGCGGAGGCGGCGCGGCCGACATAGCGCGGACGCGGATGCTTTGCGTTGATCTGGCTCAGCACCCAGTCCAGATAGGACTGCACGAAGAACCAGGAGCCCATGTTCTTCGGCTCTTCCTGGCACCAGACGAAGTCCGCATCCTTGAACCGCGACAGCTCGGAGACCAGCGCCTTGGTCGGGAACGGATAAAGCTGCTCGACGCGCAGGAGATAGACATCGTCGATGCCGCGCTTCTCGCGCTCCTCGAACAGGTCATAGTAGACCTTGCCCGAACACATGACCACGCGCCGGATCTTGTTGTCCGGCTTCAGCTTGATGTCGCTGTAGCCCTCAAGCTGCGCATCGTCCCACAGCAGGCGGTGGAACGCCGACCCGTCGGAGAACTCGTCGAGGCGGCTGACCACGCGCTTGTGCCGCAGCAAGGACTTCGGCGTCATCAGGATCAAGGGCTTGCGGAAGTCGCGCTTCAACTGCCGGCGCAGGATGTGGAAGTAGTTCGCCGGCGTGGTGCAGTTGGCGACCTGCATGTTGTCTTCCGCGCACATCTGCAGGAAGCGCTCCAGGCGCGCCGAGGAGTGCTCGGGACCCTGGCCCTCGTAGCCGTGCGGGAGCAGGCAGACGAGACCCGACATGCGCAGCCACTTGCGTTCGCCCGACGACAGGAACTGGTCGAAGACCACCTGCGCGCCGTTGGCGAAGTCGCCGAACTGGGCTTCCCAAAGGGTCAGGGCGTTCGGCTCCGTCAGCGTGTAGCCGTATTCGAACCCGAGCACGGCCTCCTCGGAGAGCATCGAATTGATGACCTCGTAGCGGGCCTGCCCCTCGCGCAGATGGTTCAGCGGAATGTAGCGCTGCTCGTCCTCCTGGTCGTAGAGGACCGAATGGCGCTGCGAGAACGTGCCGCGCTCGCAATCCTGGCCCGACAGGCGCACCGGATGGCCTTCCAGCAGCAGGGTGCCGAAGGCCAGCGCCTCGGCGGTCGCCCAGTCGATCCCCTCGCCGGTGTCGAACATCTTCTCGCGATTGTCGA
Source organism: Stappia sp. P2PMeth1 (assembly GCF_900185735.1). Classification (NCBI taxonomy): domain Bacteria; kingdom Pseudomonadati; phylum Pseudomonadota; class Alphaproteobacteria; order Hyphomicrobiales; family Stappiaceae; genus Stappia; species Stappia sp. P2PMeth1. Next base: position 244,581 of record NZ_FYAW01000019.1, read on the forward strand.
GGAAGCGGCGGATCGTGCGGTGGATGTTGAAGCCCTCGGGCACCCGCGCCAGCGCGCTGCCGACAAGCTTGAGGTCTTCCGTCGGTACCGCCGTCTGGCCGCGCCGCGGATCGTCGAGATCCTCAGCCTGCTTCAGGCCCGACCACTTGCCGTCGAGCCAGTCGGCCTTGTTCGGCTTGTAGGCCTGACCGGCGTCAAACTCCTCGTCGAGACGGGCACGCATACCGGCGCGCATCGCCTCCAGTTCCTCGGCGGTGATCACCCCTTCCCCGATCAGCTTCTCGGCATAGATCTGCAGCGTCGTCGGATGGCTGCGGATCTTGCGATACATGATCGGCTGGGTGAACGCCGGCTCGTCCGACTCGTTATGGCCGAAGCGGCGGTAGCAGATCATGTCGATCACCACCGGCTTGCCGAAGAGTTGACGGAACTCCGTCGCGACCTTCGCCGCATAGACCACGGCTTCCGGATCGTCGCCGTTCACGTGGAAGATCGGCGCCTCGATCATCTTCGCCACATCCGAGGGATAGGGCGAGGACCGCGAGAAGCGCGGGTTGGTCGTGAACCCGATCTGGTTGTTGATGATGAAGTGGATCGACCCGCCGGTCCGGTGGCCGCGCAGCGCCGAGAGGCCGAAGCACTCGGCGACCACGCCCTGGCCAGCGAAGGCCGCATCGCCATGCAGCAGCAGCGGCAGGACCTTGGAGCGGTCGACTTCGGTGGTCTCGACCCAGTGGCCGTTGACCGCCGAAAGCTGGTCCTGCTTGGCGCGCGCCTTGCCCAGCACCACCGGGTCGACGATCTCCAGATGCGAGGGATTGGCGGTCAGCGACAGGTGCACCTTGTTGCCGTCGAACTCGCGGTCCGACGAGGCGCCGAGGTGATACTTGACGTCGCCCGAGCCCTCCACCTCGTCAGGGGCGAAGGAGCCGCCCTTGAACTCGTGGAAGATCGCCCGCAGCGGCTTGCCCATGACCTGGGAGAGCACGTTGAGACGGCCGCGATGGGCCATGCCGAGCACGATCTCCTGGACGCCAAGCGCACCGCCGCGCTTGATGATCTGTTCGAGCGCGGGAAGCAGCGCCTCACCGCCGTCAAGACCGAAGCGCTTGGTGCCGGTGTATTTGACGTCGAGGAACTTCTCGAAGCCCTCGGCCTCGATCAGCTTGTTGAGGATCGCCTTCTTGCCTCGCGGCGTGAACTCGATCTCCTTGTCCGGCCCCTCGATGCGCTCCTGGATCCACGCCTTCTCCGCCGGATTGGAGATGTGCATGAACTCGACGCCGAGGGTCGAGCAATAGGTGCGCTTGAGGATCTCGAGCATCTCGCGAAGCGTCGCGAATTCGAGGCCGAGCATGTAGTCGATGAAGATCTTGCGATCCCAGTCGGCCTCGGTAAAGCCGTAGGACGAGGGATGCAGTTCCTCGTGATCCATCTGCTCCTTGAGGTTCAGCGGATCGAGGTCGGCGTGCAGGTGACCGCGCATGCGATAGGCGCGGATCATCATCAGCGCGCGCACGGAATCGCGCGTCTGCTGCTGGACGTCGGCATCGGTCAGGGCTTTGCCCCTCTCTTCCGCCTTTGCCTTCAGCTTGTCGCCGATCGCCTTCTCCACCGGCGCCCAGTTGCCGTCGAAGGCGTTGACGAGGTCGCCCCTGGCCGTCGGTGGCCAGTCGGCACGCTTCCAGGATGCGCCGCGCGCCTCCTTGAGAACGTCGGCCGTTTCATCCGCCAAGTTGGAGAAGAAGTCGCGCCACGTCTCGTCGAGAGAGCCGGGATCTTCCTTGAAGCGCGCGTAGAGATCTTCAATATACGCTGCGTTGCCGCCGTAAAGAAACGACGTCATCGCGAAGGCATTGTTCGCGTCCTGCCGAGCCATCACCATAGCGAGGTTACCCCCGCCCGCCTGTTGAGGGGAGCCCTTTCACGCAGCGCCCCGATAAACGGATGTGGGATGAAGCAGCGCGATGCGTGTCCCGCGCCGCTCCTGTTCAAAGCGGTACACGGGAAACTTCCTTGAGGGAAGCTCCCGTGCTCCATATGTGGCTGCGAACTCGGTAAAAAACCGGTTATCGCGAAAAATCAGCCCTTGAGAACCTCAAGCAGGGTCTCGCCGAGCTTGGCCGGTGACGGGGAGACGCGGATGCCCGCCTCTTCCATCGCCGCGATCTTGTCCTCGGCACCACCCTTGCCGCCGGAGATGACCGCACCGGCATGGCCCATGGTGCGGCCCGGAGGCGCGGTACGGCCCGCAATGAAGCCGGCCATCGGCTTGCTGCGACCCTTCTTGGCCTCATCCTTGAGGAACTGAGCGGCCTCTTCCTCGGCCGAACCGCCGATCTCGCCGATCATGATGATCGACTTGGTCGCGTCGTCGGCAAGGAACATCTCCAGGATGTCGATGAACTCGGTGCCCTTGACCGGATCGCCGCCGATGCCGACGGCCGTGGTCTGGCCGAGGCCCGCGTTCGAGGTCTGGAACACCGCCTCATAGGTCAGCGTGCCGGAGCGCGAGACGACGCCGACCGAGCCCTTCTTGAAGATGGAGCCCGGCATGATGCCGATCTTGCACTCTTCCGGCGTCAGGACGCCCGGGCAGTTCGGGCCAAGCAGGCGCGACTTGGACTTCTCCAGCCGGGCCTTGACCTTGACCATGTCGGCGACCGGAATTCCTTCCGTGATGCAGACGATGAGCGGCACTTCCGCCTCGATCGCCTCGATGATCGCGGCGCCCGCACCTGCCGGCGGCACGTAGATCACCGATGCATCGGCACCGGTCGCTTCCTTGGCCTCGCCGACGCTGGCGAAGATCGGCAGCGAAGCGGCCGCATCAACCCCCGAAGTCCAGCTTTCGCCGCCCTTCTTGGGATGAACGCCGGCGACCATCTTGGTGCCGTAATAGGCCAGAGCCTGCTCCGTGTGGAACGTACCGGTCTTGCCGGTCAGGCCCTGGACGATGACCTTGGTGTCTTTGTTGACGAGAATGGACATCAGGCGGCCTCCTTCACGGCCTTGACGATCTTCTGAGCAGCGTCGTCGAGGTCATCCGCGGCGATCACGTTGAGACCGCTTTCGGAAATGATCTTCTTGCCGAGTTCGACATTGGTACCTTCCAGGCGAACGACGAGCGGCACCTGGAGGCCGACTTCCTTCACCGCCGCCAGCACGCCTTCCGCGATCACGTCGCAGCGCATGATGCCGCCGAAGATGTTGACCAGGATGCCCTTCACGTTCGGATCGGAGGTGATGATCTTGAACGCGGCCGTGACCTTCTCCTTGGAGGCGCCACCGCCGACATCGAGGAAGTTCGCCGGCTCGGCGCCGTAGAGCTTGATGATGTCCATGGTCGCCATGGCAAGGCCAGCGCCATTGACCATGCAGCCGATGTCGCCCTCGAGCGCCACATAGGCGAGGTCGTACTTGGAGGCCTCGATTTCCTTCTCGTCCTCCTCGGTGATGTCGCGCAGTTCGACGATCTCCGGATGGCGGAAGAGAGCGTTGCCGTCGAAGGAGACCTTGGCGTCGAGAACGCGCAGGCGGCCGTCCTTCATGACGATCAGCGGGTTGACCTCAAGCAGGCTCATGTCCTTCTCGACGAAGGCCTTGTGCAGGATCGGGAACAGCGTCATGCCGTCCTCGCGCGCCGCACCGGTCAGCTCCAGCGCATCGCAGAGCTTGGCCGCATCGGCCTCGGTCACGCCCGTGTCCGGATCGATCGGGAGCGTATGGATCTTCTCCGGCGTCTCCTCGGCCACGGCCTCGATGTCCATGCCGCCTTCAGTCGAAACGACGAAAGCCGGACGGCCGACGGTGCGGTCGACGAGAATCGAGAGATAAAGCTCGCGCTCGATGTCGGCGCCGTCCTCGATATAGAGGCGGTTGACGACCTTGCCGGCCGCGCCGGTCTGCTTGGTCACCAGCGTGTTGCCGAGCATTTCGGCCGCGTGCGACTTCACCTCGTCCAGCGAGAAGGCGAGACGAACGCCGCCCTTGGCGTCGGGGCCGAGTTCCTTGAACTTGCCCTTGCCGCGACCGCCGGCATGGATCTGGGACTTGACGACCCAGAGCGGGCCGGGAAGCTGCTTGGCAGCGGCCTCGGCCTCGTCGGCCGAGAAGATGGCCACGCCCTTGGCCACCGGCGCGCCGTAGGCCTTAAGAACCTCTTTGGCCTGGTATTCGTGGATGTTCATGTGTCTATCCCCGGATGGTTTTGACAGAGCTCGCCCGATGCGAGACGGGAGGCCAGCGGCCTCCCGTGAAAACGTCCTCAGGCAAGCGCCGGCTGGATCTTCTTGCAGGCCTCGACCAGGCCGTCGACAGCCGCGACGGACTTGTCGAAATTGGCCTTTTCCTCGCCTTCGAGAGAGATCTCGATGATGCGCTCGACACCGTCGGCACCGATCACCACCGGAACGCCCACATAGGTGTCGGTGAGGCCGTACTGGCCGGTCAGATGCGCGGCGCAGGGCAGCACGCGCTTCTTGTCCTTCAGGTAGCTCTCGGCCATGGCGATGGCAGAGGCGGCCGGCGCGTAGAAGGCCGAGCCGGTCTTCAGCAGGCCGACGATCTCGGCGCCGCCGTCACGGGTGCGCTGGACGATCTCTTCCAGACGCTCGGCGGTGCACCAGCCCATCTTGACGAGGTCCGGGAGCGGAATGCCGGCGACGGTGGAGTAGCGGGTCAGCGGCACCATGGTGTCGCCATGGCCACCCAGCACGAAGGCGGTCACGTCCTCGACGGAGACGTTGAACTCCTCGGCGAGGAAGTAGCGGAAGCGGGCGGAGTCCAGCACGCCGGCCATGCCGACGACCTTGTTGGCCGGCAGGCCGGAGAACTTCTGCAGGGCCCAGACCATCGCGTCGAGCGGGTTGGTGATGCAGATGACGAAGGCGTTCGGAGCATGCGCCTTGATGCCCGCGCCCACCTGCTCCATCACCTTGAGGTTGATCTCGAGCAGGTCGTCGCGGCTCATGCCGGGCTTGCGCGGCACGCCGGCGGTGACGATCACCACATCGGCACCGGCGATCGCCTCGTAGGAATTGGCGCCGGAGAGCTTGGCATCGAAGCCATCGACCGGGGAGGATTCGGCAAGGTCGAGCGCCTTGCCCTGGGGGGTGCCTTCAGCGATGTCGAAGAGGACGATGTCGCCGAGTTCCTTCAGGCCGGCGAGGTGGGCGAGCGTGCCGCCGATCTGTCCTGCGCCGATCAGAGCGATCTTGTTCCGAGCCATATCCTGTTGCTTCCCTTTACGTAAAATGGAGCATTGGCCGTTCTCAACGGTCGCGCATGGCACTAAACCCTTTGGCGCGTGCGTGCAAGCTAATCGAAGGGCTAGCGGCAGGTCCGCTGGCCCAACTCAGGCGCCGGTTTTCCTCAGGCCGGCTCGCTCAGCCAGGCCTGCGACCGCATCTCGACGAGACGCGAGATCGTGCGCTGGAACTCGAAGGCCTCCGTTCCGGTGGAGGCGAGATAGAGCCCTTCGGGTTCGGCCTCGGCGGAGACGATCAGCTTGTTGCGGTTGTTGTAGAGCGTATCCACCAGGTTGATGAAGCGCTTGGCGGCATTGCGCTGGGGCAGGTCCATCACCGGAACGCCCTCCAGCACGAATGTGTGATAGGAGAGTGCCAGGCGCTGATAGTCCGCCGCGCCGAGCGGCTTCTCGCACAGTTCGGCAAAGGTGAAGCGGGCAACGCCGGCGGCTGTGCGGGACACCGGGATCTTGCGTCCCTTCACCTCCAGTACCTCCTCGTGCGCCGGCAGCCCATGGGTGAGCTTGCGCCAGAGTTCGTCCAGCATCCGCTCGGTGCCGGCGCCCAGCGGCGACAGATAGAGCGGCGCGCCGGCAAGCTTCTCCAGGCGGTAGTCGGTGCGCGCATCAAGGCAGACCACGTCGACGCGCGTCTTGAGCAGGTCGACGAAGCCGAGGAAATGGCCCCGATTGAGCCCGTCGCGATAGAGGTCGTCAGGGGCCACGTTCGACGTCGCGACCACCACCACGCCCAATTCGAACAGCCGCGTGAAGAGACGGCCGAGAATCATCGCATCGGCGATGTCGGTCACCGTGAACTCGTCGAAGCACAGGAGACGGGTGTCGGCGGCCAGATCCGCCGCCACCGGAGGGATCGGATCATCGCCCGCGAGCCTGCCGTCCCGGATCGCGGCGCGGACCGCATGGACGCGCTCATGCACGTCCGCCATGAATTCATGGAAATGCACCCGCCGCTTCTTCTTCATCATCGCGATATCGAAGAACAGGTCCATGAGCATGGTCTTGCCGCGGCCGACCTTGCCCCAGACATAGAGCCCCCTGACGGGTGCCCTAGCGGCACCGCGCTTGCCGAACAGCCAGCCGAGAGCGCTCTTCTTGGAGGCGGGCCCGGTCTCGGCCAGCAGCGCGTTCAGCCGGTCGAGGGCGTCGGCAACTTCGGTCTGGGCCGGATCCCGCTCGATTTCTCCGGCAGCCACGAGCGCGTCGTAGCGTCCCGTGACCGTATGCGCGAGCGGAATTGTTCGCCCGTCCGGGTGCGTAGCAGCCATCAACCCGTCCCTGAAACCAGCCCGTGAAAGACCCGACCGTGGAGCCGGGTTCTGGAAAACGCAACCCTTGCCCGCAAGGGGCCTCTCCTGCGCTGGATAGCCCGAGCGTACGGCCAAGGGCAAGTGCCTGGCTCCCGCTGCCTCAGACCGTCTCGCCGGGGAGAAAGGCACGATCTACGGGCACCTGGAGGCCGGTCGCCAGGCGGTTGGTCTCGCTGGCCATGCCGACCACGGCGAGCAACTCGCCAAGTTGCTCCTCGCTCATGCCCTTGGCGCGCGCTGCGGTCGTATGGGAGCGAATGCAATACTCGCAACCATTGGCGATCGACACAGCGACGTAGAGCATCTCCTTCACGAGCGGGTCGAGCGCGCCGGGGGCCATCACCTCCTTCAGGCTCGCCCATGTCCGCTCGAGAAGCGCCGGATCATTGGCAAGGACGCGCCAGAAATTGTTGATGAAATCCGTCTTGCGGGTGGCGCGGATATCCGCGATCACCGCCGCCGCGCGAGGCGAGAGTTGATCATCTTGCAGGATCGGCCAGATCGACATCGCCTCGTCCCTTACGTCTCAACCCGTGCCCGCGGCTTCGGGCGACAGGCTCTTACCGATAGACCTGGATCGGCGCACCGGAGGTGGTGCGGCCGGAGAACGTCTCGGCGCCGGTCGCATAGAGTTCCGCGATGGTCGTGCCGCTGGCATCCTTCAGCAGCACCTGCTTGCCCTGCAGGTCCCAGGCCGAGATCGTCTGCATCTGCGGCGACGCGCAGCCGCGGGAGTTCGCGCGATACCCGCCGCTCCAGGTGGTCAGCGTCATGAAGAGCTTGCAATTGTCCGCGCCGGAGGTGATCGACCAGCCGCCGAGCATATCGCTGCGGCCGATCTCCCGTGCCCCGGCCGGGGGGCCGCTCGGGGCCGCACCGGCGCCGGGATCGACCGCAGCGACATCCGTCTGGCCCATCGGTTCACTGTAAAGCGGCTGCCCCGCCGTACCGGGAGCCGGCTCCATCGGCCGCAACGGCTCCAGCGACTGGCTCGCGACGGGGGCCGTCGGCGTTGCCGGAAGCGGGGCGCTTCGGTCTCCGTATCCCAGGCGCTGACAGCCGGCGAGCGCCACGGTCAGGCAGAGCGCGGCTGCCAGGGGGGAGCCATACCGGGAGGAACGGGTCATGATGTATCTGTCCTTGCTCGTTCTATGCTCTGGACGGTCGGCTCGCGGATCTGCAGACGGCAACGTCGCAGGGACAGTCCGTCCCCACCGGACATCTTCCGGCTTCAGCCTCCGCAGAGGCGGATTTCCCGACGCAACCCCACATCGCAGGCCCGGCCGATTCTTGTCGGTTTTGGTGACCAAATGGTTGACGCGCCTTCAATGCGGAGGCAATTGGTCCAAATCATGGCCCAGACCAAGCTGATGTCGGATCTCCGGCCTCGGCCACGAATCCGCCGCAGAGCGATGTCATGACTGCCGGGCGGTCTGGGGAGACCCGAGGAGCGGTGCTGTCTTTGTCAGGAGCATCGCATGTCGTATCGAACCGACAAGCCGCAGGCCGGCTACTACAGGAAATTGACCTACAACGATCTGGCGCAGTTCCGCGACCATCTCTTGCGGCTTGACGCGACCGCCCGCCGGGCCCGCTTCGCCATGCCTGCAAGCGATGCTTTTCTGCGGTGCTACGCAGACACCAGCTTCACGCTCGGAACGGTGATTCACGGCTATTTCGTCGATGGCTGCCTGCGCGCGGTCGCCGAATTGCGCCCGTTCGAGGATCGCGCCATCGCCGAGGCCGCGTTCTCGGTCGAGCCTTGCTGCCAGCAGACAGGCATCGGCACCCGGCTGATGGAGCTGACGCTGATCGCCGCCCGCAACCGCGGCTGCCGGCATATCTACATGAACTGCCTCGCCACCAACCGCGCGATGCAGCAACTGGCGCGCAAGTTCACCGCGGACCTGACATTCGAGATGGGCGACATCGTCGGCCGGATCGAGCCGCGCAGCTTTTCCGCGTTCAGCCTGGTCCGCGAAGGGCTCGCCGACCTGTTCGGGCTGATCGGCGCGCTGACGGACCGCTCCCGCAGACCGATCGGCGGGTGAAGGCCCGCGCGGCTGGTGGCCGCATGTCAGGCGATCCGGCGCATGGCCACCGGGCGGAACAGCCCGTCCTCAAGAGCCAGATTGATGCGCCGGCGCAGCTCATGAAACGCATCGCGCAACGCGTCGCGCCCGACCAGCCGCGACGTATGCGGGCCCACGCACCAGTCAAGCAACCGCGCATGGGTCGGCCAGACCCGGCGCGTTGCAGCCAGCGCGGCGGCGCTCAGGCCGACCACCACATCCGGCACCGGAGCATGTGGCAGCGCGAACAACTGCCAGCTCTTGGGCTGGAGATCTGCCGCTGACAATCCATGGGCGGCGAGCACACGCTCGACACCTTCGGCAAGGCGGGGCGCCGGCGAGAGGCCGGCGGAGAACGCGCGAATGCTGCGACCGTCATCTGCGTTCAGATAGGCTTCGGCCATCGGGCTGAGCCTGGCGTTGTCATCGCACAGGAACAGGACATTCACAGTCATCGGTACTCCTTGCTGCACGCATGGCCCATTCGCATGGCAGATGGGCATTGCGTACGCCGGTTTCCACCGCCGGCCCCACGACGACAGCACAACGAATCGGATTTCCGCCCCCGCGCAGGTGATACGGAGGATCGGAAACGCCAATATGACGAGCAGGGAGAGAGTTCAGGGCGAAAAGACGGCAATCAGAAGGCGCAGCCGGCGTCCGATGCACCCTGCCGCATCATGCGAAACTGTCGTAGGCGGCCAGCGCCTCCGCCCCATAGATCATCGAGGGGCCACCGCCCATATAGACCGCGACACCGATCGCCTCGAGCACCTCTTCGCGCGTTGCCCCATACTTCGCGGCCGCCTTTGCATGGTAGGCAAGGCAGCCATCGCAGCGCGCCGCAATACCGATCGCCAGGGCGATCAGTTCCTTGGTCTTGGAATCGAGCGCTCCCGGTCCGATCGCAGCTTTCGCGGTCTCGTGGAAGCCCTTGGCAACGCCGGGTATCCCGCTGCGCAGCTCCGCCATCCTAAGATCCGTCTGATCAAGAAAAGCACTCCAGTCGTTGACAGCCATGATGCGTCATCCCGCGTTGATTTGAGTGCGGCGACGCTAACCGCGCGGCGAGAGACGGACCTTGCGCTGGATCAAGCACGGAGGCTTCCGCTTGACCGGTCGATGCAATCCGGTCACCTCTTCGCCGAGCGCAACCAACCGGAAGACCGCCCATGCCCTTCGCTATCTGGTGCATTCTTGCCGCCGCCATCCTGCCCATTGTCTCCGCGTTTCCGGGCAAGCTCTCCAAGGAGTTCGACAATGCGCGCCCGCGCGATCCGGACTACTGGAAAGAGGGGTTTCGCGCCCGCGCCGCCGCCGCCCAGGCGAACGGCTTCGAGGCCCTGCCGCTGTTCGCCGCGGCCGTCATCGTCGGGCTGTGGCAAGGCGGCAATCCGGACTGGATCGACCGGCTGGCCGGCCTGTTCATCGGTGCGCGGCTGATCTTCATCTTCTGCTATTGGACCGACCGGGCAACGCCCCGTTCCCTGGCCTGGGCCGTCGGCTTCCTGTCCAGCGTGGCGATCTTCACCAGTCCGGCCTGGAGCTGAGGCAACGCGAAAGGGCCGCCCGATCTGTTCGGGCGGCCCTTCGGCAGATGCAAAGCCGGCGGCGGTGCGTCAGACGCGGCGCTCGACCATCATCTTCTTGATTTCGGCGATCGCCTTGGCCGGGTTCAGGCCCTTCGGGCAGGCCTGTGAACAGTTCATGATCGTGTGGCAACGGTAAAGGCGGAACGGATCCTCGAGGTTGTCGAGGCGCTCGCCGGTCGCCTCGTCGCGGCTGTCGATCAACCAGCGATAAGCCTGCAGCAGGATCGCCGGGCCGAGATAGCGGTCGCCGTTCCACCAGTAGCTCGGGCAGGATGTCGAGCAGCAGGCGCACAGGATGCACTCGTAGAGGCCGTCGAGCTTGGCGCGGTCCTCATGGCTCTGGCGCCACTCCTTCTCCGGCGCCGGCGTCGTCGTCTGCAGCCAGGGTTCGATGGAGCGGTGCTGGGCGTAGAAGCGCGTCAGGTCCGGCACGAGATCCTTCACGACCGGCATGTGCGGCAGCGGATAGATCTTCACCGGGCCGTCGCCGATCTCCTCCATGCCGCGGGTACAGGCCAGCGTATTGGTCCCGTCGATGTTCATCGCGCAGGAGCCGCAGATGCCCTCGCGACACGAACGACGGAAAGTCAGCGTCGGATCGATGTTGTTCTTGATGTAGATCAGGCCATCCAGAACCATCGGGCCGCAATCGTCGAGGTCAACGAAATAGGTGTCGACGCGCGGGTTGCGGCCATCATCCGGGTTCCAGCGATAGATGCGGTATTCCCGCAGGTTGGTGGCGCCGGCCGGCTTGTCCCAGACCTTGCCCTGGGTGACCTGGGAGTTCTTGGGAAGCGTCAACTGTACCATGTCTCGTCGCTCCGCGTTTCGGTCGGCCGAATTCGGGCCAGCCGTCCATTCCGTTCACGTTCCAGCCGCTCAGGCAGCACGCCTCAGCAGCACATTGTCTTTCGTTTCGCCTTCGACCCGATAGCCGGAGGCAGCGAGCACGGCGAGGCAGTCTTCCTGCCAATGCTCGCGGCAGTTGGTTTCCAGTAGGATCGCACCGGGGTGGCCGCTCGGATCCGTCGACCTGATATAGGGCAGCAGAACCCGGTCTTCGTATCCCTCGACATCGACCTTCAGAACGTCGACTCGCGTCACGCCGTGGCTCACCAGGATCTCCGCCAGCGGCTCCACGCGAACCTGGCGCGGCCGCCAGTCGCCCTGCCATTCCTCCGTCAGGTCCGGCAACAGGGTCGCAAAGCCGCAATTGCTGGGCTCGCTCCACAACTCCATCGTTCCGCGGCGTTCGCCGACGGCAACCGTCGCCAGATCTATTCCCGCCAGTCCGTTGGCGGCGATGTTGAAGGCAAGGCGCCCCGCCGTTTCCGGATTGGCCTCCACCGCCAGAACGGTGGCGCCGCAGCGCGCTGCGGCAAGGCTGTAGCTGCCGACATTGGCCCCGACATCGACGAAGACCGTGCCCGGCCGCAGATGGGCGGCGAGAAACCGCCGCTCGGCCCGCTCGGGCAGGCGCTGCCGCGCCAGGATCTTGCGGTCGTCATAGTTGGAGCCGGGATAGAGCCGGAAGCGGATGCCTTCCACCTCTGCATCGAAGGGGCCCGCGAACAGGTGGGCAACGACCGCCCGCAGCTTCTTGCGTAAGGTCGGTGCGAGATCGTGCCAATCGGCGAGCCGCCACGCGAAACGCGCCAGTCCCCGGGCCCGGTAGGTCCCGAAGGGAGAGGTCGTATCGACGAGTGTGGCTGCCGCCGTCATGTCCGCAGGGCTCCAGGCGCACCGGCAAAGCCTTCAAGGCCCGGTCGGTGCGCAGTCTCCATCAGTAGACGCGCGCCTTCGGCGCGATCTTCTTCGGGTCGATGCCGCCTTCCTCGTAGGTGGTCAGCGGCTCGGTGATCACCGGGCGATACTTGAGCGTCACCTTGCCGGCCTCGTCGACCCAGGCAAGCGTGTGCTTGCGCCAGTTCTCGTCGTCGCGACCGCCCATCGGACCGTCCTTGTAGTCCTCGCGGGCATGGGCGCCACGGCTCTCCTTGCGCGCTTCGGCGCCGAAGACCGTGGTGATGGCGTTGGCCATCAGGTTCTCAAGCTCCAGCGTTTCCACCAGATCGGAATTCCAGATCATCGAGCGGTCGGTGACCTTGAGGTCGGCCATCTCGCCCCAGATCTGGGTCAGGCGCCGGCAGCCCTGCTCCAGGCTTTCCTGGGTGCGGAAGACGGCGGCGTCCTCCTGCATGGCGCGCTGCATCTTCTCGCGCAACTGCGCGGTCGGCGTGCCGCCATTGGCATGACGGAGCCGGTCGAAATGTCCCATGATCCGGTCGCAGCAGGCTTCGTCGGGCGTCGGCACCGCCGACTTGCGATCGATCACCTCGCCGGCCTTGATCGCCGCAGCCCGCCCGAAGACGACAAGGTCGATCAGCGAGTTGGACCCGAGGCGGTTGGCACCATGCACCGAGGCGCAGCCCGCCTCGCCGACGGCCATCAGACCCGGTTGGATGGCATGCGGATCGTCCGCCGTCGGGTTCAGCACCTCGCCCCAGTAGTTCGTGGGAATGCCGCCCATGTTGTAGTGAACGGTCGGCAGGACCGGGATCGGCTCCTTGGTCACGTCGACGCCGGCGAAGATCTTCGCCGACTCGGAAATGCCCGGCAGGCGCTCGCCCAGGATGGCCGGATCGAGATGGTCGAGATGCAGGAAGATGTGGTCCTTGTTCTTGCCCACACCACGCCCCTCGCGGATTTCCATCGTCATGCAGCGCGAGACGACGTCGCGGGAAGCGAGATCCTTGGCCGAGGGAGCATAGCGCTCCATGAAGCGCTCGCCCTCGGAGTTTACGAGATAGCCGCCTTCGCCGCGCGCGCCTTCGGTGATCAGGCAGCCGGCGCCGTAGATTCCGGTCGGATGGAACTGCACGAATTCCATGTCCTGCAGCGGCAGGCCGGCACGCGCCACCATGCCGCCGCCGTCACCGGTGCAGGTGTGGGCGGACGTCGCCGAGAAATAGGCCCGGCCATAGCCGCCGGTGGCCAGCACCACCATCTTGGCGGCGAAACGGTGAATGGTGCCGTCGTCGAGATTCCAGGCGATGACGCCCTGGCAGATCCCGTCCTCGGACATGATCAGATCGAGCGCGAAATACTCGATGAAGAACTCGGCATTGTTGCGCAGCGACTGGCCGTAGAGCGTGTGCAGGATGGCATGGCCCGTGCGGTCGGCGGCGGCGCAGGTGCGCTGCACCGGGGGGCCATCGCCATAGTTCTGCATGTGGCCGCCAAAGGGACGCTGATAGATCCGGCCGTCCTCGGTGCGCGAGAACGGCACGCCGTAATGCTCCAGTTCGTAGACCGCCTTCGGCGCCTCGCGGGCCAGATACTCCATGGCGTCGGTGTCGCCGAGCCAGTCGGAGCCCTTCACCGTGTCATACATGTGCCACTGCCAGCAGTCGGGCGTCATGTTCTGCAGCGAGGCGGCGATGCCGCCCTGCGCCGCGACCGTGTGGGAGCGGGTCGGGAAGACCTTGGAGATACAGGCGGTCCTGAGACCCTGCTCGGCCATGCCGAGCGTCGCCCGCAGGCCGGCGCCACCGGCTCCCACGACCACCACGTCATAGCGGTGATCGACGAAGGAATAGGCTTGTCCTGCCATGGTGTTCAGCCTCCGAAGCTGATCTTGAGGACGGCAAAGATCGACGCAAGGCCGATGAACGCCGAAAAGAAGGTGTTGGCCATCAGCGCCAGGAACTTGGTCAACTCGCCGTGCACATAGTCCTCGATGATGACCTGCATGCCGAGCTTCATGTGATAGGTGCCGGAGACCACCACCATCAGCATGACGATCGCCACCAGCGGATTGGCGAGGGCGGCCGCGACCGATGCGTGATCATCGCCCTGCAGGGCAATGATCAGGATCACGAAGAAGGTGATCAGGAAGACATTGGCGACGGCGGTGACGCGCTGGCGCCAGAAATGCATGGTGCCGTCCCTGGCGGAGCCGAGGCCGCGAACGCGCGCGAGCGGTGTGCGCATGTCAGTCATGGGTCGAGCCTCCTTCAACGAACCGCATAGCCGACGACCCACAGCAGGATCGTCAAGGACACGGAACCGATGATCGTCGCGCGGGCGAGCCACTCACGGGCCTCGGGACCGAATCCGTGTCCCATGTCCCAGATGAAGTGCCGCATTCCGCCCAGCATGTGGTGGACCAGCGCCCAGGTGAAGCCGAACAGCACCAGCCGCCCGAGAATCGACCCATACAGAGTGTTGACGAAGTCGAAATACTCCGGCCCCGCTGCTGCCGCCACCAGCCACCAGGCAACAAGGATCGTGCCGAAATACAGCGCCCCGCCCGTGATGCGGTGCAGGATCGACATGACCATTGTGAGGATGGGTTTGTAGATCTGGAGATGCGGCGAAAGCGGCCGGCTGTTTCTCGTCCCGACGTCCGACATGGATTGTTCTCCCGTCTCCCTCATCGGCTTACGCTTACGTAAACGTTAGCTAAATCAGGGCCTTGTATACCCGCCTTCTAACTCCATCGGACGGGTACGTCAAAATATCCTGTCGGATAAGACGGAGCACGGATTTCGATGCCGATCCAAAGCAGGCTTCGACGCGTGCGGCGGCCGGTCGGCGCTCCACCGCCCGAAACGCCTTACCTATACGTCAGACGCTTGTGCAGATGTACCATCATCACGGTGGCGAAGATCGGCGTCAGCAGGTTGAGCAGCGGCACGGCGAGGAAGGCGGCGATTGCCAGCCCAGCCAGGAAAACGGTGCCCGAATGGGCGCGTCGCAATGCGCGCGCTTCTTCCGGCGGACGAAACCGCGTCGCCGCGAACTCGAAGAACTCGCGGCCGAGCAGATATCCGTTGATCACGAAGAAGGCGACCAGATTGACGCCGGGCACGAGCAGCAGCAGCAAGGCCAGAAGGTTGCCGGCGATGACGATGCCGGCAAACTTGATCGCCTGCGGCAGGGCCACCGACAGCGGCAGGGCCTTGCCCGGCGGGTGCGCCGGATAGTCGTCACGCTCCACCACCTCGGCGATATCATCCTGCAACAGGCCGGCGATGATCGCGGTCACGGGTGCGACGAGAAAGCCGAGCAGGAAGATCACCCCGATGCCCGTCAGCAGCGACAGGACCGTTTCAAGCCAGGGATAGGGCAGGCTGACCAAGGCCGCGACGGCACCGTTCAGGGCGAGCCAGACCACGAACAGCAGCGCCAGGGTGTAGCCGAGCGTCTTCCAGAAGATTGCCCGCAAGGGGGGCTCGAAGATCTGGGTGAGCGCGCGCAGGGCGGAGGAAATCATATCGGGAACGCGGTCCTTGTCGCGGGCTGTTTCGCCCCTCACTTAGGAAGCCGGCGCGTCCACCACAAGCCGGTCCGGCTCACCGGTCGACGGGCCGCCAGGCAAGATCCGGCGCCGGGGCATTTCGCTCCTGCAGCGCCTGCCGCGCGAAGGAATAGAAGAAGCCCCCGCCCGCTGGCTGGTCATGCCTGCGATCGATCGCCCAGCCGCCAAGATGGCACTTGAGCAAGGTGCCGACACCGCCATGGCCGACGAAAAGCACCCACTCGTCCTCCGGGATGCGCTCCAGATGCACCGCCACCCGGTCGACGATTCGGGCCTGGGCATCGCAGGCCCGCTCCCAGCCGCGAACGCTGGTGTGCGGGCTCCCGAAGAACGCATCGGCCACGCGCTCGAATTCTTCCGGCGGCAGGAAACCCGTCGACGACCTGTCGTTCTCGTGCATCAAGTCATCGACCACCAGTTCGAGACCGAAGCGATCGGCGAAGACCGCAGCCGTCTCGATCGCCTTCCTCTCGCCACTCGAGACGATGTGCCCGAGGGAGGCGAATTCCGGCCGCAGCAGGCCAAGGCGGGCGCGCCCGAGCCCCTTCTCGGACAGGCTCCAGTCGGGGACGGGAACGTCGGGATCGATGCGCACCTGCGGATGGGTAAGATAAAGACAGTCGGCGGGCCCCAGCACCATCTTCAGCCCTGCCCCTCGGCCCATCTGCGAATCAGCCAGTGGGCGATGGAAAGCGGCGGCGGCACCTTCAGGCCCTGGGGATGGGCATCCGCCAGCATCGCCGTCACCTCGTCGCGAGAGAACCAGCGACAGGCCTCAAGTTCGGCCGCGTCCATGGTGATGTCGCGGCTGAGCGCGGTACCGTGGCAGCCGATCATCAGGGACGCCGGGAACGGCCAGGGCTGGCTCGCCATATAGCTGACGGCACCGACCCGGATACCGGATTCCTCGAACACTTCCCGGCGCACCGCTTCCTCGATCGTCTCTCCCGGCTCGATGAAGCCGGCAAGGGTGGAAAACACCCCCTCCGGCAGGCGCGGCGGACGCCCCATCAGGCAGGCGTCGCCATCCGTCACCAGCATGATCGCCACCGGATCGGTCCGCGGAAAATGCTGACCACCGCAGGCGGGGCAGTCGCGCCGGTATCCGCCCAGCGCCATGACGCTGGGGGCCCCGCAGCGTGAGCAGAAGCGATGGCTTGTGTGCCAGTGCAGCAAGGCACTGGCCTGAGCCAGCATGCCGAGTTGCGGGGGCGGCAGCACTCCCTGTAGCGCCAGGGAGCGGATGTCGATCAACTTGCGTCCACCCGCCTCGATGCGCACCGGGTCCGCCGCCAGCGCGGCGGCAAAGACCGGTGCCCGCGTATCGGGCTGGAAGCCGAGCAGGATCGTCTCTTCCTTCTCGATCGGGGCAAAGACCGCCCCGGCCTGCTCCTGCCAGAGCACGGACAGCGGCCCGCTGTCCGTCCCCACCAGCGGCTTGCCCTCGCAGAAGAAGACGAAGCGGGCCTGCGGATTGCTCCGGTGCCCTGCCATCCACTCCGCATCTCCGCGATATTCGGACAGACGCTCCAACGGATTGCCATGATAGGCAAACCCGAAGGCGGTATCGGGTGTGTTGGTCATGCTGAAACGGTCCTCGGCTCAGGTCGCGTGGCTGGTGAACGGGACCCAGGCGTCCTTCGGCAAGCGACCGGCAATCGCGGCAGCCAGCGCTTCGGCCTGCCCGGCAGCGTAGGGCACCGCAGGGCCCGATCCCCACACGGGGCCCGGCCAGGCGACATCTCCCTCACGGCGGGCGATGACATGAACATGAAGCTGCGACACGATGTTGCCCAGCGCTCCGACATTCAGCTTGTCGCATCCCGTCTCCGCCTTCAGGGCCTCGCTGGCAAGGGCGATCTCACGCATCAGAACGGCTTGCTCCGCCTCAGCCAGATCGATGATCTCGACGAGGTCCGGCCGGCGCGGAACCAGCAACAACCAGGGAAATCGGCTGTCTCGCATGAGGCGCAGGGAAGACAGCGACAGATCGGCGACGGCCAGGCTGTCGGCCGCAAGCCGCGAGTCGAGACTGAAGGACGCCATGAATGCTCCGTCGGGAGGCGGGCTGGGACAGGAAAGCGCACTATAGCCGCCGCAGATGCCAGCGCCAGCCCTTCGCGAAGCAGCGTTTCCCGTTGACGGGGCTCCTCGCGAAAAGGCATGCCAGACAACAGAAACGACAAGGCCGGAACCGCCGGCGAGAGGGAGGACGCCGATGCTGCCTGAGGCAACGAGCTACGAGGACCTTGCCGCGCGTTTCGCCTGGCAGGTGCCGGAGCGGTACAATATCGGCCTCGACATTTGCGACAAGTGGGCCGACGTCGACCCGGAGCGCACGGCGATCATCGCCATCTCGGAAGACGGCCGCCGGGAGGTCGTCAGCTTTGCGGCCCTGAAGGCGCTGTCCAATCGCATCGCCAATCTGCTTTGCCGCGATGGTGTCCGCCAGGGCGACCGGGTCGCCGTCCTGTTGCCGCAAGCGGTGGAGACAGCCGCGACCCACATCGCCGCCCTCAAGATGGGTGCGATCACCATCCCGCTGTTCATGCTGTTCGGCGACGAGGCGTTGGCCTACCGGCTCGGCAATTCCGGTGCCCGCGCGGTCGTCACCAATGCCGAGGGCGCAGCCAAGCTCGCCCGGATCCGCGATCAGCTTCCCGATCTACAGATCGTCTATACGATCGATGGCGCGGCTCCCGGCACCATCGATCTGCATGCGCAACTCGCAAGCCAGTCCGCCGCCTTCACGCCGGTCGACACGCTGGCCGACGATCCTGCGATCATCATCTACACCTCCGGCACCACCGGCCAGCCAAAGGGCGCGCTGCATGCCCAGCGGGTGCTGCTCGGCCACCTGCCCGGCGTCGAGATGAGCCACGATCTCTTTCCCCAGCCCGGGGACCGCATCTGGACGCCTGCCGACTGGGCCTGGATCGGCGGGCTGCTCGACGTGCTGATGCCGGCGCTGCATCACGGCATCACCGTCGTCGCCTGCCGCTTCCGCAAATTCACCGCAGAGGCCGCGTTCAAGCTGATCGCCGAGGAGGGAATCCGCAACGCCTTCCTGCCGCCCACCGCACTCAAGATGATGCGGGCCCATGGCGAGCCGGCGGCGGGCCTGCGTCTCAACATGCGAACGATCGCCAGCGGCGGCGAGACGCTGGGTGCGGAGCTGGTGGAGTGGGGCCGGCGGGTGTTCGGCGTCACCATCAACGAGTTCTACGGCCAGACCGAGTGCAACATGATCGTCTCATCCTGCGCGCGGCTGATGCCGGCGCGGCCGGGTATCATGGGCCGTGCGGTGCCCGGCCACGACCTTGCCATCGTCGATGCCACGGGCACGCCGCTCCCCGACGGCCAGCAGGGCACGATCGGCGTCCGGCGCCCAGACCCGGTGATGTTCCTCGGCTACTGGAACAACCCCGAGGCGACGCAGGCGAAGTTCGCCGGCGATTACCTGCTGACCGGCGACATGGGCGTGCGCGATGCCGACGGCTGGCTGCGCTTCGTCGGACGGGACGACGACGTCATCACCTCGGCCGGTTATCGCATCGGCCCCGGCGAGATCGAGGATTGCCTGATCGGTCACCCGGCCGTCGCCATGGCAGGCGTCGTCGGCAAGCCGGACCCGGCGCGCACGGAAATCGTCAAGGCCTATGTGGTGCTGGCGGAGGGACATGCACCGTCGCAGGCCTTGGCGCGCGAGCTGCAGGACTTCGTCAAGTCGCGGCTCGCCGCGCACGAATATCCGCGCGAGATCGCCTTCGTGGAGGCCCTGCCGATGACGACGACCGGCAAGATCATCCGCAAGGACCTGCGCGCCCAGGCGGTCGCCGAGACCGGGGAGAGCGGGGACCGCCGGTGATCCTTGCGGGATTTCCCCTTGCATCGGCGGGATAAAATCACGATATAGGGCGCGGGAGGTTGGTGGTGGACGAGCCACTCGCCAACCGGGTCAGGTCCGGAAGGAAGCAGCCCCAACGAGTCGCGGCACGGGTCACCGTGCCAGCCTCCCACCCTTTCCGTTTCAGGCGCCGACCCGGTTTTCCTTCCTGTTCGCGAGGTCATCACGATCAGCGCGGGGATGCTTGATGGCGCGTTATCGCAAGCGGCGGCGGGGAAATCCTGCCTGACGCGCCGAATAGGCCTCAACATCCGGCGGTCGCGCCGTTAAGCTCGGGCCCATGGACGGTCTCATCCCCACCTCTTCCGACGAGAATTCCGGCGCTTCCGCGTATCGCGTGCTTGCGCGCAAGTATCGCCCGCGCAGCTTCGACGATCTGGTCGGCCAGGAACCGATGGTCCAGACCCTGCGCAACGCCTTCGACACCGGACGCATCGCCCAGGCCTGGATGCTGACCGGCGTGCGCGGCGTCGGCAAGACCACGACGGCACGCATTCTCGCCCGCGGGCTCAACTATGAGGTTCCCGGCGAAGTCGACCGGCCAACGGTGAACCTCGACAAGCTCGGCGTGCATTGCGAGGCGATCATGGACGGCCGCCATGTCGACGTGATCGAGATGGATGCCGCCTCACATACCGGCATCGACGACATTCGCGAGATCACCGACGCGGCGCGCTACCGGCCAGCCTCCGCCCGCTACAAGGTCTACATTATCGACGAAGTGCACATGCTGTCGAAGTCGGCCTTCAACGGCCTGCTGAAGACGCTCGAAGAGCCGCCCGAGCATGTGAAGTTCATCTTCGCCACCACCGAGATCCGCAAGGTGCCGGTGACGGTCCTGTCGCGCTGCCAGCGCTTCGACCTGCGCCGCATCGATGCCGAGAAGATCGTCGGCCTGCTGCGCCGCATCTCGCAGGCCGAGGGCATCGCTGTTGCCGACGAGGCGCTGGCGCTGATTGCCCGGGCGGGCGAAGGCTCGGCGCGCGACTCGCTGTCGCTGCTCGACCAGGCCATCGCCCATGGCAGCATCTCCCTGGGAGGCGGCGACACGATCGGCGCCGAGACCGTGAGGGCGATGCTCGGCCTTGCCGACCGCGCCCGCGTCATCGATCTCTTCGAGCACCTGATGCGCGGCGATGCGGGCGCGGCCATGGCCGAATTCCGCCAGCAATACGAAGTCGGCGCCGACCCGGTGGTCGTGCTGTCCGATCTTGCCGAGTTCACCCATCTCGTCACCCGTCTGAAGATCGTTCCCGATGCCGGCGATGATGTCTCCGTGACGGAGACGGAGCGCGCGCGCGGCCGCGAGCTTGCCGGCCGCCTGTCGCTGCGCCTGCTGTCGCGCGCCTGGCAGATCCTGCTGAAGGGCATCGAGGAGGTCCAGGCCGCGCCGAAGCCGCAACTGGCCGCCGACATGGTGCTGGTGCGCCTTGCCTATGCCGCCGACCTTCCCGACCCGGAAGATGCCCTGCGAATGCTGCGCGAGGGCAAGGCCGCGGCACTCGGCTCCAGCCTGCCCGCGCCGCCAGCTCGCCCGCAGACGTCCGGCGGAGACGCTTCCGGCCGACAGGCGCCAGGCGAGCCGGCGCAAGCCGCCTCGTCGCCAGTCGCTTCCGGCGCCCCCTACTCCCCCCCGACGGCGGAGCCGGTCGCTGTCTCAGCGCAGATGCGCACCTCCGCACAGGCACTGCCCGGTCAGGCGCTACCTGGTCAGGCCCCACGGTCGCAGATCGCTCCCACCTCGCCGCCGCGCCTGCAGGCGCTGGCCGGGGGACTGGCGGGCGGCCTTGCGCCGGAGGCGACGCGCGCCCAGCCCGCTGGCGCCTCTCAGCCAGCACCTAGCCACGGACTTGCCTCGCTTGCTGACTGTGCGGCCCTGGCGGGCGAAAAACGCGATATTCGTCTGAAGGTCGAGATCGAACGGCAGATGCGGCTGGTCCGCTTCGAGCCGGGCCGAATCGAATTCCAGCCGGTCGAGGGCGCCGACCCCGATCTCGCCGGCCGGCTCGGTCGTCGCCTGTCGGAATGGACCGGCACCCGCTGGATCGTAACCGTCTCACGTACGCAAGGCCGGCCGACGCTGCACGAGGAGCGCGAGGCCAACCAGCGCCAGCTCTTTTCCGATGCCAAGGCCGAGCCCACCGTTGCCGCCCTGCTCTCGGCCTTTCCGGGAGCCAAGGTCGTCGACGTCAGAATGATGGCGGCCGAGGACGCGCCCCTTGACATGGCGCCGACCGAGGACGAAATCGACCCCGACGCATGATACACCGGCGGAACCCGGCACGGCCGTCCGCCGATTGGCAGGTCTGAACCGGCGCCCTGCCGCACCGCTCTCAAGGAGAGACCCATGGACTTCCTGAAGATGATGAAACAGGCGAAGCAGATGCAGGAGCAGATGGGCTCGCTGCAGGAAGAGATCGCCTCGCTTTCGGTCGAAGGATCGGCCGGCGGCGGCATGGTCACCCTGACCATGACCGGCAAGGGCGAGCTTAAGGCCATCCGCATCGACCCGTCCATGGCCAAGCCCGACGAGGTCGAGATCCTTGAGGACCTGATCCTTGCGGCGCATCAGGATGCCAAGGCCAAGGCCGAGGCACTGCTGCAGCAGAAGACCCAGGAACTGATGGGTGGCCTTGGCCTGCCCGCCGGCTTCAAGCTGCCGTTCTGACCCCATGGCCAACCGGGCGGTCGCCGGACCCGAGGTCGAACGGCTGATCCAGTTGCTTGCCAAGCTGCCGGGGCTGGGTCCCCGGTCGGCCCGGCGCGCGGCGCTGCACCTCATCAAGAAGAAGGACCAGTTGCTGGTCCCGCTGGCGCAGGCGATGGGCGTCGCCGTGGACCGGGTGACGGTGTGCTCGACCTGCGGCACCGTCGACACCTGCGACCCCTGCACCATCTGCGCCGATCCGCGCCGCGACACGGCGACCATCGTCGTGGTGGAAGACGTGTCCGACCTGTGGGCGCTGGAGCGTGCCGGGGCGCTAAACTGCCGCTACCATGTTCTCGGCGGCACCCTGTCGCCGCTCGACGGCATCGGCCCGGACGACCTGACCATCGACAAGCTGATCGAGCGCGTCGCGGCCGGCGGCGTGACGGAAATCGTCCTTGCGGTCAACGCGACGGTCGAGGGCCAGACCACCGCCCATTACATCACCGACCGCCTGCGCGGCATGGACGTCAAGGTGACGCGCCTTGCCCACGGCGTTCCTGTCGGCGGCGAGCTCGACTATCTCGACGAGGGAACGCTGGTCCAGGCGCTGAAGGCCCGAACGTCCTTCTAGTTCGCTTCCCGTGTCGTCCCCGTAAGGGCCATGTTAGGCTTGGCTCCTGTCAGCCACCGCAACGGATCGTCATGCACCGCGCCCTTTCCGCATTGCTCGCAGTTCTGCTCGCAACGTTGTGGACCTCGTCCGCCCATGCGCAGCAACAGGGTTTGCAGGCGAAATTCGACCGGTTTCTGGAAACCCGCATCGCACCGGCCGCCCGCGCGGCCGGCGTGCCGCAACGGGTGATCGACCGCGAACTCGCCGGCCTGTCGCCCGACACCTCGCTACCCGGCCTTGGCGATCCCGACGGCCCCGAACGACCGCCTTCGGTCAACTACCAGTCCGAGTTCCGCGCCCCGGCCGGCTATTTCCGCGACAACCAGTTCAACGCGCTGGCCGCCCAGGGACAGCGGCTGGCGCAGACCCACGCAGCTACGCTTGCGCGCATCGAGGCCAGATACGGCGTCCCGTCGCGGATCATCCTGGCGATCTGGGGCCGCGAATCCGGCTATGGCGCGGCCCGTATTCCCAACGACGCTCTGAGGACGCTGGCCACCCGCGCCTTCATGGGGACCCGGCGGGAGTTCTTCGCCAGCGAGACCGTCGCCGCCCTGCAGATCCTCGCCGAGGGACACATCACGCGGGCCGACCTGCGGAGCTCGTGGGGCGGCGCGCTCGGCCAGCCGCAATTCCTGCCCTCCAGCTTCCTGCGGTTTGCGGTGGATTTCGACGGCGACGGCAAGCGCGACATCTGGCGGTCGGTGCCGGACACCCTCGCCTCGATCGCCAATTATCTCGCCTGGCACGGCTGGGTGAAAGGGCGCGACTGGGGCTACGAGGCACTTGTGCCGGCTTCCGTCTCCTGCTCGCGCGAGGGGCC
Organism: Stappia sp. P2PMeth1; assembly: GCF_900185735.1. Classification (NCBI taxonomy): domain Bacteria; kingdom Pseudomonadati; phylum Pseudomonadota; class Alphaproteobacteria; order Hyphomicrobiales; family Stappiaceae; genus Stappia; species Stappia sp. P2PMeth1. The sequence goes on from NZ_FYAW01000019.1 coordinate 268,200, forward strand.
CGATCGCGGCCAGCCGATCTCCGCCTGGGTCGCGGAAGGCGTCAGCCGCGTCAGGGATCGTCCCTTCCCCTCCCATGAATTGCCGCAACCGGGCTTCCTGCTGATGCCCGCCGGCCGCAACGGCCCCGCCTTCATCGTCACGGACAATTTCTATGTGCTGAAGGCCTATAACGAGTCCGATGTCTACGCGCTGTTCGTCGGCCATCTTGCCGACCGCTACAGCAGCAGTGCCGGTTTCGTCCAGGGCTGGAAAGAGGTGAAGACCCGCTCGCGCGGCGCCGTCCGCGACCTGCAGCTCCAGTTGGAAGGCAAGGGCCACGATGTCGGCGGGGCCGACGGGCTGATCGGCTTCAAGACCCGCCGCACCCTCGGGCTCGAACAGGAAAAGGCCGGACGGCGGGCAACCTGCTGGCTGGAGTAACCTACTCGCTGACGATGCCGGCGTCCGCCGTCTCCATCCGGAAGGCGGCGGCCATCAGCGCCTTGGTGTAGTCGGTCTTCGGAGTATCGAAGACCTCCGCCGCCGCGCCCGCCTCCACCACCTTGCCGGCGCGCATGACGATGACCTCGTTGGCGAGCGCGCGCACCACCTTGAGATCGTGCGAGATGAAGAGATAGGCGAGACCGTGGCGCGTCTGCAGATCGCGCAGGAGATCGACCACCTGGGCCTGCACGCTCATGTCCAGCGCCGAGGTCGGCTCGTCGAGCATGACGAATTTCGGCTGCAGCACCATGGCGCGGGCGATGGAGATGCGCTGGCGCTGGCCGCCGGAAAACTCATGCGGATAGCGGAAGCGGGTGTCGGCATCGAGGCCGACCTCGACAAGGGCGGCCGCCACCCGGTCATCCCGCTCGTCCGCGGTGATGCCGGGGAAATGGACGGCAAGGCCTTCGCCGACGATATCGGCCACCGACATGCGCGGACTGAGCGAGCCGAACGGGTCCTGAAAGACGATCTGCATGTCACGGCGCAGCGGACGCATATCCTTCCATGACAGGGTGTCGATCTCGCGGGCACCGAAGCGGATCTTGCCGGTGGAAGAAATCATCCGCAGCAGAGCCAACCCCAGCGTCGTCTTGCCGGAACCGCTCTCGCCGACGATGCCGAGCGTCTGCCCCTCGCGCACCGTGACATCGATACCGTCGACTGCCTTGATGTGATCGACGGTGCGGCGCAGCAACCCGCGCCGGATCGGGAACCACACCTTCACGTCGCGCGCTTCCACCACCACTGGGCGGCTTTCGTCCGTCACCGGCGGCTTGCCCTTGGGCTCGGCCGCGATCAGATGCTGGGTGTAGCTGTGCTGCGGGTTCTCGAAGACCTCGCGCACCGGGCCGCTTTCGACGATCTTGCCTTTCGTCATCACGCAGACCCGGTCGGCGACCTTGCGGACGATGCCGAGATCGTGGGTGATGAACAGCATCGCCATGCCGACGTCGCGCTGCAGTTCCTTCAAGAGCTTGAGGATCTGCGCCTGCACGGTGACGTCGAGCGCGGTGGTCGGTTCGTCGGCGATCAGCAGGTCAGGCTCGTTGGCCAGCGCCATGGCGATCATCACGCGCTGGCGCTGGCCGCCGGAGAGCTGATGCGGATAGCTCTGCAGGCGGCTCTCGGGATCACGAATGCCGACCTGGTCGAGCAGTTGCACCACCCGAGCCCGTGCGGCCGCATCGCCCATGCCGCGATGGACCTTCAGCACCTCGGCGATCTGCTTCTCCACCGTGTGCAGCGGGTTGAGCGAGGTCATCGGCTCCTGAAAGATCATCGAGATCTCGTTGCCGCGAATGCGGCGCAGGGCCGCCTCGCCGGCCTTGAGCACGTCCTCGCCCTTGAACAGGATCTCACCGCTCGGATGGGAGGCTGCCGGATAGGGCAGCAGCTTGACGGTCGAGAGCGCCGACACCGACTTGCCGGAGCCGGATTCGCCGACCAGAGCCACGGTCTCGCCGGGGCCGATGTCGAAGGAGATCCTGTCCACCGCCGTATGGGTCACCCCGTTCTGGGTGAAGGCCACCGACAACTCGCGGACCGAAAGCAGCGGCGGTTTGTTCTGTGCGCTCGTCATGGGGTCCTCACGCGAAGCTCTTGCGCGGATCGAAGGCATCGCGCACCGCCTCGCCAATGAAAATCAGCAGGCTCAACATAGCCGAGATGACGATGAAGCCGGTGATCCCGAGCCAGGGCGCCTGCAGGTTGTTCTTGCCCTGCGCCAGCAGTTCGCCCAGCGAGGCGGAGCCCGGCGGCAAGCCGAAGCCGAGGAAATCGAGCGCCGTCAGCGTCGAGATCGAGCCGTTCAGGATGAAGGGCATGAAGGTCAGCGTCGCCACCATCGCGTTGGGCAGAAGATGGCGCCACATGATCGTGGGATTGCCGACGCCGAGTGCTCGCGCCGCCGTCACATATTCGAAGTTCCGGGCTCGCAGGAATTCCGCCCGCACCACGCCGACCAGCGCCACCCAGGAGAAGGCGAGCAGGATGGTGAAGAGCGTCCAGAAACCGGGAATGAGGACCGAGGACACGATCAGGATGAGGTAGAGCGTGGGGATCGCCGTCCAGACCTCGATGAAGCGCTGGAACAGAAGGTCGACCCAGCCGCCGTAATAGCCCTGCACGGCGCCGGCCGCGATGCCGACGACAGAGGAAGCCAGCGTCAGGGCGAGGCCGAACAGGACGGAGATACGGAAGCCGTAGACAAGCCGAGCGACCACGTCGCGCCCCTGGTCATCGGTGCCGAGCCAGTTCCAGTTGCCGAGGGTGCAGTTGGGGTCCTCCGCTCCCAGCGGATAGCGGACGCAGCGCTCCTGCTTGTCGAGCCGCCAGGACGGCGGGGCGGGTGCGGGCACCGGAATCTCGTTGTTGACGGTGCGATAGGAATAGCGGATCGGCGGCCACAGCATCCAGCCGTTGGCGCTGATCTCTTCCTGGATATAGGGGTCCCGGTAGTCGGTCACCGCGAGGAAACCGCCGAATTTCTCCTCCGGGTAGTCAACGAAGATCGGCGCCAGAACCTCGTTCTTGTAAACGACGACGATCGGCCGGTCGTTGACAAGAAACTCGGCCAGGAGCGACAGGCCGAACAGGAGAAGAAAGATCCAGAACGACCAGTAGCCGCGCCGGTTGGCCTTGAAGTTCGTCAGCCGGCGCTGGTTGATCGGCGACAGAAAGCCCTTCGGCCGGCCGATCGTCGCAGTGGCAGTGGCCGCAGCCACGGCCTCCACCTTGCCCGTGGGTTCCGCCTTCAGATCCATGCCTCAGACCTCCCTGCTCTCGAAATCGATCCGGGGATCGATCCAGGTGTAGGTCAGGTCGGAAATGAGATTCACCAAAAGCCCCATCAGCGAGAAGATGTAGAGCGTCGCGAAGACCACGGCATAGTCGCGGTTGATCACGGCCTCGAAGCCGAGCAGACCGAGCCCATCGAGCGAAAAGATCGTCTCGATCAACAGCGAACCGGCAAAGAAGGACGAGATGAAGGCGCCCGGAAAGCCGGCGATCACGATCAGCATGGCATTGCGGAACACATGGCCGTAGAGCACCTGGCGCTCGTTCAGACCCTTGGCGCGGGCGGTCTGGACATACTGCTTGCGGATCTCGTCGAGGAAGGAGTTCTTCGTCAGCAGCGTCACCGTGGCGAAGGCCGACAGAACCATGGCGGTCAACGGCAGGGCGAGGTGCCAGAAATAGTCGAGAATGCGCTCGGGCCAGGAGAGCTGATGCCAGTTCTCCGAGGTGAGGCCGCGCAACGGGAACCAGTCGAGGAACGAGCCGCCGGCAAACAGCACGATCAGCAGCACCGCGAAAAGGAACCCGGGGATCGCATAGCCCACCACGATCACGGCGGAGGTCCAGACATCGAAGCGCGAGCCGTCCCTCACCGCCTTGCGGATGCCCAGCGGGATCGAGATCGCGTAGGAAATGAACGTCATCCATAGCCCGAGCGAAATCGAGACGGGCATCTTCTCGATCACCAGGTCAATCACCGAGATGTCGCGGAAGTAGCTCTGCCCGAAGTCGAAGCGGGCGTAGTTCCACAGCATCACGGCGAAACGCTCCAGCGGCGGCTTGTCGAAGCCGAACTGGCGCTCCAGTTCCTTGATAAATGCCGGATCGAGGCCCTGTGCGCCGCGATATCTCGACCCGACGGCTCCCGCGTCCCCGGCCGTGTCCGCGCCGCTGCCGGCGAAATCGCCGCCGCCGCCGGAGATGCGGGCCGTGGCGGACACATCCGTGCCCTGAAGCTGGGCGATGACGCGCTCGACCGGTCCGCCGGGAGCGAACTGGATGATGATGAAATTGATGGCCATGATGCCGACCAGTGTCGGCACGATCAGCAGCAGCCGGCGCAGGATATAGGCGCCCATCGTATCAGAGATCCCTTTCTTGCCGGCCGACAACAGGCAAACCTGCCGGTTGGCCTCCGCAATGCCTGATGCGTTGGAGTGTCTCGCGCATGTCAGCGTATGCCGATTCGCTCTGCGCGCTCACGGTCGTACCACCAGTGGAGTTCCGGCGTGAAGCCATGCGTCGGTGGCGCCTCAGGATGCCCGAACACGTCCCACATGGCGACCGTATGGATCGGCTTGTACCACTGCGGCACCCAATAATGGCCGGCCCGCAGGACCCGGTCCAGGGCACGGGCAGCGACGGTCATCTCTTCCCTGGTGGACGCTGCGACGACAGCATCGATCAGCGCATCGACCGCCGGCTCCGCGATGCCAGACAGGTTGCTCGATCCCGGCTGGCTTGCCGCCTCCGAACCCCACATCTGGCGGATCTCCTCTCCAAGGGTCGCGGACAGGGAATACCGGCGCGAGGCGATGTCGAAGTCGTAGTCGTTCAGACGGGACTGATACTGCGCCGGATCCACGACACGGAAATTCGCCCGGATGCCGAGCCGCTCCAGATTGCCGATATAGGGCAGGACGACACGCTCGAAGCTGTTCGTATTCGACAGGAATTCGAAGGCCAGCGGTTCTCCGCTCGGCAGAAGCAGCCGGGCTCCCTCGCGCCGGCATCCCGCCTCCCGCAGCAGCCGGTCCGCCTCGCGCAGCATCGCACGATCCTGTCCCGTTCCATCCGAAACCGGTGGCGCGACGGCCGGACCGAACACCGCGTCGGGCACCTGTCCGCGCCAGGGCTCCAGCAGCGCCAGTTCCGCTGCGTCCGGTTCGCCTTCGGCCGACATCGCGGAATTCTGGAAATAGGAACTCGTCCGCTTGTAGGCTCCGAAAAACAGCGAGGTGTTGGTCCATTCGAAGTCGAACGCCAGACCCAGCGCCTGGCGAACACGCGGGTCCGAAAACTTTGAGCGGCGCAGGTTCAGGTACCAGCCCTGCGCACCCGAGGGCCGGCCGTCGGGGATTTCTTCCCGGATCACACGACCGTCCTGAACGGCGGGAAAGTTGTATTCCGTCGCCCATGTGCGGGCGGTGAACTCCTCGCGGAAGGTGAGAACGCCCTTCTTGAAGGCCTCGAAGTCCACCTGCCGGTCACGGAAGAATTCCAGCCGGATACGGTCGAAATTGTAGTGCCCGCGGCTGACGGGCAGATCGGCCGCCCACCACGATTTCACCCGCTCATACTCTACGAAACGGCCCACCTCGTGGCGCCCGACCTTGTAGGGGCCGGACGAGAGCGGCGGCGTCAGGGTCGTCTGGGCGAAATCGTAGCGCGAGTAATAGGCCTTGGAGAAGATCGGCATGCCTGTCGCGATGAGCGGCACCTTGCGCGACTGCTTGCCGGAAAACACCAGCGATACCTTGTGAGGATCCTCGACGCGCGCGTCATCAAGTTCGCGCAGCCCCTGACGGATCGAAGGGTGCCCCTTCTCCTTCAAGGTCATCAGCGAGAAGGCGACATCCTCCGCCGTCAGCGGGCTCTCGTCGTGAAACCGGGCTTCGGGCCTCAGCGTGAACGTATAGACATTTCCATCTTCGGAAATCTCGACAGTCTCGGCGATCAAGCCATAGACGGCATCCGGCTCGTCCAGCGCCCTCACCATCAGCGTGTCGAAGCACAGCTCCATCCGGGGTGGCGCATCCCCCTTGAGAATGAACGTATTGAAGGTATTGAAGGTCTGCGGGTTCTGATTGAAGGTCCAGAAGGGTGCCGTGAAGACGATGCGCCCGTCTTTCGGAGCGTCCGGGACCACATAGTCGAAATGGCTGAACCCCGCCGGATACTTGAGGTCGCCGAACACCGACAGTCCATGCCGGGCTGCAGCGCCGGCGTTCTGTTCCACATCGGCACGTGCCCGCCCGCCTGGGAGCGGCAGAAGCGTTGCAGCGGAAAAGGCCACCGCTCCGGCCAGCACGGTCCTGCGATCCAGATCAAACCGGGCGCCGCCGGCAGCCCTCGGTGCCTTCAGCCTGTCTTCCACCATCACCGCCCTCCCCGTACGCGCGCCGCGCGCGCCTCATCCCACCACCAGATGGTCGGGAAGCCGTGGGTGTATTCGGGGATGTTGTCAGGATGACCGAACCGGTTCCAGCGGGCCGTGCGGTCGACATCGATATACCATTGCGGCACGACGAACTGATGCGCCATCAGAACCCGATCGAGCGCGCGTGTCGCCGCCACCAGTTCCTCCCGGTCCTTCGCAAAAATAACCTTCTCGATGAGTGCGTCGATGCCGGGGTCCTTGATGCCGCCATAGTTGCGCGACTGCGGCCGATCCGCCGCCTCGCTGCCCCAGTAATCCCGCTGCTCGTTGCCCGGAGACAGGGACTGTGCCCAGCCCAGCGTCGTCATGTCGAAGTCGCGTTCGCGGATGCGGTTGATGTATTGCGGCGTGTCGACGGTGCGAAGCGTGAGCTTGATGCCGATGCGCTCGAGATTGCGCGCATAGGGAAGCACGTAGCGCTCGGAATTCGGATCATTGTTGATGTACTCGATGACCAGCGGTTCGCCCGTCTGGCGATCGACCATCTGGCGACCGCGAAGCTCATAGCCGGCCTCGCCCAGCAATTCGACAGCCCTGCGCATGTTGTCGCGCAGGTTGGCGGGATCGCCGTTCACCGGGTTCTCATAGGGCATCGTGAAGACGCGCTCTGGAATGAGGTCGCGCACACTCTCCAGAATGGCCAGTTCCTGACCCTCCGGCAGTCCGCTCGCGGCAAGCTCGGTGCCCGCGAAATAGGATGGGATGCGCTTGTACTGGTCGAAGAACACCGTCTTGTTGGCGGTCTCGAAGTCGAAAACCAGGTTGAGCGCCTGTCGCACCCGGACATCGGCGAAGGGTTTCCGCCGCAGATTGATGACAAAGCCCTGCATGATGCCGCGCGCCTTGTCGGGGAATGTCTCAAGCACCACGCGCCCGTCCCTCACGGCCGGGAAGTCGTAACCGGTCGCCCAGTTCTTGGCGCTGTTCTCGGCACGGAAATCATATTGGTCCGCCTTGAACGCCTCCAGCATCACCGTCTGGTCGCGATAGCTGTCATAGCGAACCTTGTCGAAGTTGTTGGTGCCGACCCGTGTGGGGTGGTCCTTGGCCCAGTAATCCTCGACCCGCTCGTACTCGATGTACCGCCCGGCCTCGAAGGCGCCGATCCGATAGGGGCCGGATCCGACCGGTCGCTCCAGCGTTCCGCTGCCGATATCGCGCGGTCGGCCGCCCGGTCCGGTCCCCTCCCACCAGTGCTTCGGCAGGACAATCATCTGGCCGACAATCTTCGGCAACTCGCGATTGCCGGGAGAATCGAAGGTGAAGCGGATGACGCCGTCGGCCACCTGCTCGGCCTTCTCGACATGACGATAGTAGAAGGCCTGGCTGGGATTGACCTCCTTGAGCTTGCCGAAACTCCAGATGACGTCGTCGACGCTGATCGGGGTTCCGTCATGCCAGCGGGCCTGCGGATTGAGCCTATACTCCACCCAGGAATAGTCGGAGGGGTAGCGCATGGCTTCCGCGATCAACCCGTATTCCGAATTGATGTTGATCTCGTCGAGCGCCGGCTCCAGCAGAGAATCGTACATCAGACCCAAGCCCGGCGCCGGATTGCCCCTTGGCAGGATGGGGTTGAACGTGTCGAAGCCACTGCTGTCGCCGAGGCGGACGATGCCCGCTTTCGGAGCATCGGGATTGACATAGTCGAAATGCCGGAAGTCAGGCGGATACTTCGGCTCGCCGCTCAGCGAGGAGGCATACCGCCATTCCGGTTCCTCCTGCGACGATGCCGTCGACAGCCCGGCAAGCAGCAGGCACAGCGCCGCCAAGGGCAGGGCGATGATCCACCGCGGAACCGGCCAACCCTGTACAGCGACTGTTGCACGGGATCTTGAACGGGAGGGCATCGTCTGGCGATCTGACTGCATCATGGCGCTTCAACGGATCCATCTGTCTTGCCGCGGCGCACGACCCACGGCCGCGCACGGTTGCTGCTGCATTGTCTTGCCGACACATATTAGGGAGTTGCGCCCCCCGCCGACAGACGTGAAACGCTTCATGACGAAAGTTTAATCGTGGCAGGATGGTTCGGTGCGTGCCCGGCGCTCACGCTGCGGCGAGCTTCTCGCGATACATCCGCTGGTCGGCGAGTTCGAGGATCTCGGGAATCGTCGTGGCATCGTCCGGGTAGACCGCCCAGCCGACACTGGCGCGAATGGCGATGATGTTATCGCCCGCGCGCACCGGCTCGCTGACAGCCTCCCGCAGTCGCGCAGCAATATTGGCGGTGGTCTGATGATGGGTCATCCCAGGCACTACGACGACAAACTCGTCGCCACCGATACGGGCGATCGTGTCGGAGTCCCTTGTTTCGGCCCGCAACCGCTTGCCGACCTCTTGCAACACCAGATCTCCCACCGCATGGCCGAACGTATCATTGATCGGCTTGAACGCATTGAGATCCACAAAGAACACCTGGAAGCCCAGTCCCGTCCGCTCGCCCAGCGCGGCGAGTTGCTCGAGCCGATCCTCCAGCAATCGCCGATTGGGCAGGCCGGTGAGTGCGTCATGCAGCGCCATCGACCGCGCCCGTTGCTGTGCGATCACCACCATGACGGACAAGAGCGCGATCGCAAAGGTGACGCCGAGACCAACCAGTTGGACGATTTGAACTTCCGGCGAGGTGGCAACCCAGCCGCCGACCGGACGGCTGGCCATCTGCCACATGCCGTTCGGCAGGCTGACCGGCAGAATCACCCCTCCACCACTGGACAGGGGCGTTTCGAACAGCGCCGGGTCGCCGAGGATCATTCCGCCGGCAGGGCCCAGCCCGTCGGCCCCGCGAAGGGCAAACTGGTATCCGCTCATCTCCGGGCGAATGCCTGCATCCTCGAACAGGGCATCCATGTCGATCACCACCGAGGCCACGCCCCAGTAGCGGCGCTCGGACCTGCCGTCATCCTCGTTCATCGGAATGAGAACCGGCGAACGAGCAATCAGGGCGCGTCCACCCTGAACAAGGTCGACGGGGCCGGCGACGACGGTGCGCCGCTCATCCATCACTCGCTTCACCACCGGCCATTGCGCCGGGGTCTTGCTGTAATCCAGACCAAGAACTCTCAGGTTTCCAAGCAACGGATGGACGTAGCGGACGACATTGCCGGGAGCCAGGGCAATCAGCTTCACATGGCGGTTTGCCGAGGAAAGTTCCTCCGCAAAGCGTCGGAACTGCCTTTGCGTGAGTTCGCCGTTGATTGCCGTGAAGCTCACCAGGCCTTGCGAAATATACAACGTCGCGCTGATCGTTCCTTCGAGCCGCGCCCGCGCCTCCGACAGTCGCGCCAGCGTCTCGTTCTGCAGACGCTTGTGGGCATTCTCGGTGAGCAATGCAGAAATATACGCCGTGAGAGTGATCCCGAGGACGCAGACGAATGCCACCACGGCCCCAGCCATCATCCGGTGTTTCCACCGGATGAGCGTCAATTCCTTGACACCGGATGCCTGCGTCATGCCCCCCACCTGGAAATGATGCGGCTATGGCGAGCCGCCTGGTTCAGGTCGGCTTGCACGTCGATCAGACCGCGCTTCCACACCTGATAAAACTACGTAACACGGCACAGTTAAAGATGTATTTTCAACTCGATGAAGAAATTCGGGACGAACAACAACATCCCTCCAGCGCGGGCCGAAAGCGTTATATCCGAAAGCCCTTCCCCGTTACAGGGGAAACTCAACGGCATTCGGTGGCGCCGAATGGTCTTCCGAATGAGCGCTGCTCCCCCGGCCAAGATCCATCACGCCTATGCAATTAGCGAAAAGGCCGGCGCTTTCGCGCCGGCCTTCAGCACCTGAAATGGATGGCAACCAAGCCACAGGGGCGTGGTTGCCGCGGTCACTGGGCCTGTGTGCCTTCGACAGGCGCCGCGTCGGCCGGAGTCTCCTCTGCCGGAGCCTCCTCGGCCTGGGCCTCGGGCAGCGGCTGCGGGTTGTCCGACAGCGTGCGCAGATAAGCGACGAGGTTCGCGCGGTCCTCGGGCCTGCGCATGCCGGCATAGCCCATCGATGTTCCAGAGACCTCCTGCCGCGGCGCGGCAAGGAAGTGGTCAAGGTTCTCGTAGGTCCAGGTCTCATGCTCCTGCGCATAGGCCTGCATGCCACTCGAGTAGCGGAACCCTTCATGGCTCGCCGGAGCACGGCCAACCACTTCCCACAGGCCCGGGCCAACCTTGTTGGTGTTGGCGCTGGAGAAATCGTGACAGGCCACGCAAGCGCGGATCAGGCGTTCTCCGTCCGCGGCCGACGCGCTGGCGAGGCGCACGGCGATGGGTTCCACCTGCGGAGCGTCCTGAGCCGGAGCCGGTTCCGAATCCGCTTCAGCCACGATGATCTCATAGCCTGGCTTTTCCGGCGCCCCCTGATGGAAGATGATTTCCGACACGATGCCGAGCCCCATCGTCAGGAGGAGGACGGACAGGATCGCACCAGCGATCATATTTAGCTTGGCAGAATTCATTCCCGCTGGCTCCAACTCCCTCGGTTGCCGCAAGGCCAATGCAAGCAGGCCCCGCGCAACGCGGCGCGTGGTGAAAAAGTCGCCGGAAACTACAAAGTTTTTGACGCTCGTGTCCATAGGTTTAAAAGAGCAATCCATGATACAAATGATCGCACGCCGCAGCCGGGCCCGCCGCACGCCCGTCCGCCCTCTGAAAGGACGCCCGTGACAACGGCTGCCGACCCGTCCGCACTCGTGGTCATCCCCGCGCGCATGGCATCCACGCGCCTGCCGGACAAGCCCCTCGCCGACATCGCCGGCAAGCCGATGATCGTTCATGTCATCGAGCGCGGCCTGTCCGCCGGCATCGGGCCGGTGATCGTGGCGTGCGACCATCCGGACATAAAGGCCGCCGTCGAGGCGGCGGGCGGCACGGCCATCATGACTGACCCGAACCTGCCGAGCGGCTCCGACCGGGTTCGCGCCGCCGCACAGGCCGTCGATCCGGAACGACGGCACGGCATCGTCTTGAACCTGCAGGGCGACGTGCCCTTGATCGATCCGCAAGCCATCCGCGCCGCTTTCGACCCTCTCGCCGATCCGCTGGTGGATATTGGCACCATCGCCACGGAAATTCGCAGCGAGGCGGGCAAGACAGACCCCAGTTTCGTCAAGACCATCGGCACACCGGTGACGGATCGGCGGCTGCGGGCGCTCTACTTCACCCGCGCGACGGCCCCGACAGGGCCAGGACCGCTCTACCAGCATATCGGCCTTTACGCCTATCGGCGCGATGCCCTCGACCGCTTTGTCGCCCTGCCGCCCTCTCCCCTCGAGATGCGCGAAAGCCTGGAGCAGTTGCGGGCGCTCGAAGCGGGAATGCGCATCGATGTCGGGCTCATCGACAGCGTGCCGATGGACGTGAACACCCCGCGCGACCTCGAAGCCGTAAGGGCGGTCTTCGCCTCGCGCCCTTCAAACCCAAGCTGACACCGGTCCATCATGTCCAACAAGAAACGCATCGTCTTCCAGGGCGAATACGGCGCCAACTCGCACACGGCCTGCCACAACGTCTATCCCGAGTATGAAGCCGTGCCGTGCCCGACATTCGAGGACTGCTTTACCGCCATCGAGAGCGGAGAGGCCGATCTCGGCATGATCCCGGTGGAGAATTCCGTCGCCGGGCGTGTCGCGGACATCCACCATCTGCTGCCGCGCTCCTCGCTCCAGATCATCGGCGAGTATTTTCTTCCGATCCGTTTCCAACTGATGGCCCTGCCGGGCACCCGGATCGAGGATCTGAAGAGCGTGCAGAGCCATGTCATGGCGCTCGGCCAGTGCCGCAAGATCATCCGCACGCTCGGATTGCGGCCGATCGTGGGCGCCGACACGGCCGGGTCGGCCCGCCAGATCGCCGAGGCGGGCGACCGCACCGCCGCGGCGCTGGCGCCGGAGATGGCCGCGCAGGCCTATGGGCTGGAGATCCTGCGCCGGGACGTGGAGGACGAGGCCCACAACACCACCCGATTCCTGATCCTGTCGCGCGAAACCCTGCGCGCGGAAAATTCCGGGCAGCCCATCATTACCACCTTCATCTTCCGCGTCCGCAACGTGCCGGCCGCGCTCTACAAGGCGCTCGGAGGCTTCGCCACCAACGGCGTCAACATGACCAAGCTGGAATCGTATCAACTCGAAGGCCAGTTTTTCGCGTCGATGTTCTATGCCGATGTGGAGGGCCATCCGGACGATCGCAGCGTCTCGCTGGCGCTTGAGGAACTGGAGTTCTTTTCCGCCGAGTTCAAGCTCCTTGGCATCTATCCAGCCAGTCCGTTCCGCGACAAGATCCGCGAGCCGGAAGCAAATCGCGCCTTGCGGCCGACGCCCGGAATCTGATCGGTCGCTCCGTCTGCCGACACCAAAAGGGACACTTTCGCCATCATGACCAGTCTGCGCTTCGACACCTTGTGCATCGGCAATGCCATTTGCGACGTTTTTGCCCATGTGGAGGAAGATTTTCTCCTGCGCGAAAAACTCGTTAAGGGAGCAATGCGGCTGATCGACACCGAAGAGGCGGTCCGTCTCTACGAAAAAATGGGACAGACGACGCGGATTTCAGGCGGCAGCGCCGGCAACACAGCGGCCGGAGTTGCAGCGCTCGGCGGCGCCACAGCCTATTTCGGCAAGGTGGCCGAGGACGAGCTGGGCGCTGCCTATCGGCATGACATGCGCGGCACCGGCGTGCATTTCGAAACGCCGGTCCTCGTCGATGGCCCGCCCACCGCACGGTCGATGATCCTCATCACGCCGGACGGCGAGCGGACGATGAACACCTATCTCGGTGCTTGCGTGGAACTTTCGGAGAAGGACATCGACGCGCAAACAGTGGCGGCGTCGGCGATCACCTATATGGAAGGCTACCTTTGGGATCCGCCGGCAGCCAAGGCGGCGTTTCTGAAGGCCGCGGAAATCGCCCACGCGCATGACCGCAAGGTCAGCCTGACACTCTCCGACAGTTTCTGCGTCGACCGCTACAGGTCCGAGTTCCTCGGCCTCATGCGGAACGGCACGATTGACCTGCTGTTTGCCAACGAACACGAGTTGAAGGCGCTGTACGAGACAGCCGACCTGGATACCGCCATTGCCGCGGTGCGCGAGGATTGCGCGGTTACGGCGCTCACCCTCGGTGCACAGGGCGCGATGGCCATTTCCCGAAACGAGACGATCCGCGTGCCTGCCGCGGAAGTGACCGATGTGGTCGATCTCACCGGCGCCGGGGACCTGTTCGCTTCCGGCTTCCTGCTCGGCCAGGCGCGCAGCTACGACTTCACCACTTCTGCGGAGCTCGGATGCCTTTGCGCAGCCGAAGTGATCGGGCATGTCGGCGCCCGCCCCGAGCGCTCGCTCAAGCGGCTGGCCGAACAGCAGGGCTTCGGCCTCTAATCTCCAACGGGGCGTCCCCGAACGCAAAGCGGCCGCGCCTGAGGCGCGGCCGCCGTTGTTTCAAGCCGCGGCGGAAGAGCGCAGTCAGTCGGCCAGATCCTGAACGGAGGCCACCGTGCCCTCGTCGGTCAGCCGGTAGACGATCGGCGCTCCGGTTGCCAGTTCACGCTTGAGGATCTCCTCCGGCGACAGACCCTCCAGTTCCATGATCAGCGCCCGCAGCGAATTGCCGTGGGCAGCGACAATCACCCGCTTGCCCGAAATCACCTGGGGCAGGATTTCCGAGTGGTAGTAGGGAAGAACGCGCTCCGCCGTCATCTTCAGGCTTTCACCGCCCGGCGGCGGGACGTCGAAGGAGCGGCGCCAGACATGCACCTGCTCCTCGCCGAACTTCTCGCGCGCCTCGTCCTTGTTCATTCCCGTCAGATCGCCATAGTCCCGCTCGTTGAGCGCCGCATCGCGAACCGTCTCGAGATCCTGCTGGCCCAGTTCCTCGAGGATCAGCGTCAGCGTGTGCTGAGCCCGTGTGAGGTCGGATGTGTAGGCGACGTCGAAGGCCAGCTTCAGATCGCGCAGCTTGCTGCCTGCGGTCCGTGCCTCGGCAACCCCGAGTTCCGTCAGGTCCGGGTCCTTCCAGCCGGTAAAGAGGTTCTTGAGGTTCCAGTCGCTCTGCCCGTGGCGCACGAGCACAAGAAGATGTTCCATTGCCAGACTGTCTCCAGGTCGGATGGGGGACGAGGCACTCAGTCGACGAGACCGAGAACGTCGTCCATCGTATAGAAACCGGGTTTCCTGTCGCGCGCCCACAGGGCCGCCTTCACCGCGCCACGAGCGAAGATCTGACGGTCCTGAGCATGGTGGGACAGCGTAATCGTCTCCAGTGGTCCCGCAAAGACCACACTGTGATCGCCGATAACCGTGCCACCGCGCAAGGTCGCAAAACCGATGTCACCGCGCGGCCTTTCACCGGTAATGCCATCGCGGCTGCGCACGCTGTGCTGCGACAGGGTCAATCCTCGGCCTTCGGCCGCAGCCTCGCCCAGCAGCAGCGCGGTCCCGGACGGGGCATCGACCTTGTTCCGGTGGTGCATCTCAAGCACCTCGATGTCGAAGTCCTCGTCCAGCGCCGCCGCCGCCCGGCGGACCAGCGCGGCAAGCAGATTGACGCCAAGGCTCATGTTTCCGGACTTGACGATCCGGGCATGGCGGCCTGCCGGGCGGATCGCGGCGACGTCCTCCTCGCCGAGACCGGTCGTCCCGATGACATGGACGATGCGAGCCTGGGCGGCCAGTTCACTGAAGTGCCGCGTCGCGGCCGGGGTGGTGAAATCGAGGACCCCATCGGTCGCGGCAAACGCGGCCAGCGCATCATCGCAGACGGCGACACCATTCGGCTGCAGGCCCGCCAGGACGCCCGAATCCTGGCCGACAGCCGGCGAGCCGGGCCGTTCCACCGCCGCCGACAACCGCACACCATCGATCTGCGAAAGCGCGCGGATCAGCGCGCCGCCCATGCGTCCGGCAGCCCCCACCACTGTCAGGCGCATTTCCGTCATCGCGCAACTCCGTCCTCGTATCCCCGGCGCGGAACCGGGTTTTCGGGGCGGTATAGCAGGTTGATGGACGCACGCAACGCCGCAGGGCCGCCAATGCGGCACAAACACCGCCCGTTGCAGCCGCGAAGCCGTTGCACCCGCGCATCGACAGAGCCGGCGCGCAGCCGTCCGGCTTTGCTGACGCCCGCGTGGCGGGCGGATTTTCTATGCTCTATCAATCGTATGATGATAGCTTGCATGTGCCGGGGCAATCGGACAGACTTCCGCAAACGGACGCCGCATCGGAAAGCTACCGTGAGAAGAACCCGACTGATCATTCCGGTTCTTTGCATCCTGATCTTGGCGATGCTCCCGCCCGGCATCGCCAGATCGCAGTTTGGCCGTGAGGCCTCCGGCGAGTTCTGGACCCTGCCCGAACTTTTCGCCAGATTTCCCCAACAGCGCGAACTGAGCGAGGCCTTCACCCAGAAGGTGGTCGGCGCGGCCATGCCGGCCGGGCCCGCCTCGCAAGGTCCGGTGCGCATTGCGGTCCTCTACCCTGGCTTTCAGTCCTCGGATTATTGGCGCCGCAGCATCGTCGCACTCGAGCGGCGCCTCGACGAGATCGGGATCCGCTACGAGATCACCACGCAGTTTTCCCTGCCAGGGGCCGAGATCCGCGAACAGACCCAGCAGATCGCCGATGTGTTGAAATCGGACCCCGACTATCTTGTTTTCACTCTCGATGCCCTGCGCCACAGGGTGATCGTGGAACGCCTGATCGCCCGCGGCCGGCCAAAGGTCATTCTGCAGAACATCACCACCCCCTTGCGCGGCTGGGGGACCGACCAACCCTTTCTCTACGCGGGGTTCGACCACGCAACCGGGGCCATGATGCTGGCCGACCGGATTCTCGAGACCCGGCCGCAGCCTGAAAAGTTTGCCATCTTTTACGGACTGAAGGGACATGTCAGCCACGCCCGGGCGGAGCCTTTCCGGGTCGCCATGCTGGAGACACCCGGAAAGCAACTGGTGGCGTCCTACTATGTCGGCTTCGACCGCGACAAGGCCAGGGATGCCGCCACCGCATTGCTGCGGCGGCATCCGGACCTCGGCTTCATCTATTCCTCCTCCACCGACATCGCACTCGGCGTTGCCGATGCCATAGAAGCTTCCGGCCTTGCCGCCACGGTGGCGACCAACGGCTGGGGCGGCGGCAGCGCGGAGCTCGAAGACCTGGCAAGGGGCCGGCTCGCCCTGACCGTGATGCGGATGAACGACGACAACGGCGTTGCCATTGCCGAGGCGATCTCTCTCGACCTGCAGGGGCGCGGGGACGAGGTTCCCCTGGTCTTCTCCGGTCCTTTTGCCCTCGTTTCCTCTGGTGACGCCCCCGAGCGCATCGAGGAGCTGAAGCGGAGGGCGTTCCGCTACTCGCAATGACACGCAAGGCCGACTTCCGCTTCAATCGTTTCGTGCTCGGCCTGTTCGCAGTTGCCCTGCTGACGACCTCCGCGGCGCTTTTCGCGATCAGCTATATCGGAAGCCTGTCCATTGCCGACCAGGAGTTGAAGCGCTTCGCCCGCAAGGAGGCGACGCTCTCCCGCCTTGTGTTCGACCAGACATTCAGCCGGCTCGACACCTATCTGAGGGCGCTTTCAGAGAACGCCGCACTGCGCCGCGCCATATGGTCGGGCAACGACCGGCTGGCTCTCCAGATTCTGTCCGATGCCGCCCGGGAGCCGATCGGCGCGCAGCTCGAACTGCTGACGATCGACCGGGCCGACAAGCCCGACTGGGTGAATGCCGGCGCCTCGCTCTACGATCTCGACCAGATCCTGACGCCCACCTTGCGCGAGCGGATGCCGACCGGCCAGTGGCACCTTTTCAGCGGCGGCGAGACCGGCGCAACCGGTGCCCCCATTCTGCTTGCGGCCATCACAGTGCCGGTGATCGACGATCTCGACGGCCGGGTGCTGGGCCATCTGATCGGAGGCTATGTCTTCAACGACAGCAAATATTTGCTGTCCGGCCTTTCCCAAGCGCTGGACACGGACAGTCTGGCGCTGTTCCTCGAAGACCGGATCATCTCCGCCAGCGGCCCGTTGCGCGACAGGTTCCGCGACGCGCCCGACGTTCTGAAGCAAGTGCAGGCAAAAGACCATCTGCTGGCGGATGATCGGCTGCTGATCAGTTCCCGGCTCGGAGAAGCGCCGGCCGGCCGCGCCCTTCATCTGGTCAGCGACCGCCCCGGCGAGACGATCGACAATATCCAGAGCACCTATCAGACGCTGTTCACCCCATTCCTGCTCTATGTTCTGGCCGGATCCGTTCTCGGCGCCTATGCCCTGCATCGCTTCACCAGTCCGGCACTCGAACGCCTCGTCAAATATGCGGATCGCATCCGCCAAGGCACATCCGACCTCACCTATCGACCCGGCAAGATCCGCGAATTCAACGCTCTCGGCCTCGCCTTGCAGGAAACCTTCCGCGACCTCAAGGAGACCGACGCCCAGTTCCGCGCACTGATCGACGAATCCCTGCAGGGGGTCTGCATCCATTCCAACCAGAGGGTTCTCTATATCAACGACGCCTTGCTGCATCTGCTCGGCTATGACCGCGAAGAACGGCACAAGGTGATCGGCCTGTCGGTGCTGGACCTGTTCGCGCCGGAAGAACACGAGCGTCTCAAATCCTATGGCCGCGCGCGCGAATCGGGTGCCTCGGCACCCGAAGTGTACGAGGCGCGCGCCCTGTCGCGCCATGGCGAGCGGGTCTGGGTGGAACTCCATCTCCGCCAGACCCGGTGGAACGGCGCCAATGCATTTCACGTTACCGTTTCGGACATCTCGGAGCGAAAGCGGCAGGAGGAGTTGATCGTCCGCCAGGCCAATTTCGACGGACTGACTGGTCTGCCGAACCGCACACTGTTCCGGGATCGCCTGATCCAGGCAATGTCCCGTGCCCAATGGGACGGCAACATCGTCGCCCTGCTGTTTCTCGATCTCGATCGGTTCAAGAATATCAACGACAGTCTCGGACACAGCATCGGCGACCAGTTGATCCAGGAGACGGCCGCACGCATCGGTGCGGTGCTGGATGATCACGACACCGTCGCGCGCCTTGGTGGCGACGAATTCGCGGTGATCCTCAGCAATGTGCGCAGCGTGATGGATGTTGAGATGGCCGCTGCCCGGCTGTTGGAACACCTGGCGCGGCCGCTGGTGGTGGGAGACGGCGTCGAGGTCTTCACCACCGCCAGCATCGGCATCACCGTCTTTCCCAGCGATGGCCGCGACGACGAACTGCTGTTGCGGCAAGCCGACACCGCCATGTATCACGCCAAGGCGGAAGGCGGGAACAAGCTGCGCTTCTTCTCGGCCCACATGAACGAGCAGGTGGCACGGGCGCTCGAAATGGAGGGAGCCCTGCGCAAGGCTCTCGAAAAGCGGCAGTTCACGCTGAACTTCCAGCCGGTGATCGACATTGCGCACAACCGGGTGGCCGGCTGCGAGGCACTGCTGCGCTGGAGCGATCCGGAACGCGGGGTCATTTCTCCGGCCGAGTTCATTCCGATCGCCGAAACCACCGGACTGATCGTGCCGCTCGGCGCCTTCGTGCTCGAGGCCGCCTGCCTCTTCTATCAGCGCTGCAGGGCGTTGGGGCTCGACCTGCCCGGCATCAGCGTCAACGTCTCGCCGCGCCAGTGCCGGGACGAGAATTTCGTCGAACTCGTCCGCGATACGCTGGAGCGAACCGGAATGCCGCCGGAGCGGCTGCACCTGGAGATCACCGAGAGCGTCATGTTCGACGAGACGGGCAGCAATCCGGTCGACACGCTGAATGCGATCCGCCGGCTCGGCATCGGCCTTTCGCTCGACGATTTCGGCACCGGCTTTTCCTCGCTCAGCAACCTCAAGCGGTTTCCCATCGACATCCTGAAGATCGACCGCTCCTTCATCCGCGACCTCGAAACCGACAGCGACGACCGGGCGCTGGTCGAGGCGATCCTGGCGATGGCGACGAGCCTGGGCATCACCGTCATCGCCGAAGGGGTCGAGACGGAGGGACAGTGCACCTTGCTCGGCCGGCTTGGCTGCACCCGCATCCAGGGCTTCTATCTCGGCCGCCCGATGCCGGACGAGCAGTTCCGCGAGTATCTGCAGGCGCATGACGGCCCGCATCGGACACAGAGAACCGGCACTGCCTGACCGGCCTGCGAAACGTCCCGCAGCCCGCCCTTGGCCACCATTCCCCGCCCCGCGCTGCCTTCCCTCTCCGCCGATGCCGTAAGGGCCATTGGCTCGGATCCGCCGCCCGCGATCGGCCGCGTGGTCGGATGCAAGGCCGGGCGATCATTCTTCAACCTTGAAATGGCAACCAGCAGGCGTACTATACCAATCTGATAACACTTTATGGAGGCGGCGCGCGATCATGCTAGCATTGCGAGAGGCCGGCGGGGATACCGGCACTCCGACTCCGCTTGACGAGCCGCTCATGGCGGCGGCGCGGACATTGTTGGCGGCCCTGCGGCGGCGTGCGCCGGATGACGAGCGCGCCTGCCGGCTCGATGCCGAGACGGTGGCCGAGTTCCGCGCGAACGGATTTTTCTCGCTCCTGCAGCCGCGCGCCTTTGGTGGCCAGGAAGCCTCGCCGCGCACCTTGCTGCGCCTGCAGGCGGTCCTCGGCGAAGCCGACATGTCGGCAAGCTGGGTTCTGGGCAACATGGGCATCGTCGCCTTCCATCTGGCCTTGTTTGCCCCGCAAGCCCAGGCCGATGTGTGGGGCGAGGCGCCCGAGGCCATCCTTGCCTCCAGCAACATGCCGGGCGGCCGCGGGCGGCGGCTTCCGGACGGCAGCTTCGAGCTGAGCGGCCAATGGCGGTTTTCGAGCGGCGTCGACCACGCGGACTGGGTGGTTCTCGGCGCCCTGTGCGAGGCCGAAGACCCGGGTGCTGCGCCGATCCCCTCTGCCGTGCTGCTGCCCCGGCGCGATATCGTCATTGCCCCCGACTGGGATGTCGTCGGCCTGCGCGGCACCGGCAGCCATGGCATTCGCGTCGACACCGTCCGGGTGCCGGGCCACCGGGTGCTGCCGCATCGCGAGCGCTTTCTCGGTCGTTGCCCCGGCCATGCCGTCAACACCGGCCCGCTCTACCGCATACCCGTCCCGCAACTGCAGTTTCGTACGATCTCGACGGCCTCGATCGGCGGACTTGCCGGCATGCTCGCCGATTTCCTCGCCGCAAATGGCGCGCGTACCTCGATGTTGTCGCAGAAGATCGCCGAGGATCCGCATGTTCAGAGCCTCTGCGCGACGATCGATGCCGATCTCGCCGCCATGCGGGCGGTGCTGGAGACCGACATCGGCACGCTCGAGGCGGATGCGGCGCTCGCGCGGGACACACCGCTCGCCGCTCGCAGGAGCTTCCGGCTGAACGCCACCCGTGTCGCCGACCGGTGCTTCTCCCACGCCGCCGGACTGTACCGCGCGGCGGGTGCTGAAGCGCTCTACCGGGGCAGCCCGCTGCTGCGCGTCTTCAACGACCTGCTGGCCGCCCGCCAACATGCCGCCAACCAGTACGAAGTCCATGCGCGCATCGACGGCGCGGCCTTGTTCGGCGCCGAGCGGGAGGACATGCTTCTATGACCTCGCACCCTCACCCGGCCGATCCCGCGACGGCGGCGGCTCTGGCGAGCTCGCACGGGCCGCTCGCTTTTTCGGTGGCGTTCGATCCCCGTGACGAGGACGAGGTGCTGGCGCGCTGGCGCGCGCTGCTGCGCTCGAACCGCTGGAGCGACGGCGACCAGACGCGAGAATTCGAAGCGCTGTGGGCCGAGCGGACGGGACTGGAGGCGGTCGCCTTCAACAACTGGAGCGGCGGCGCCCTGGCGGCGCTGGATTTCATCGGCTTGTCGGGCGAGACCGCGCTGTCCCCATCCAACACCTTTCTCGCCACGCCCCGCTCCATCCAGAAGGCCGGGGGAACCGTGGTCTTCTACGACTGCAATCGCCATGACCTCTGCGGCTCTTTCGAGGATTTCGTCGCCAAGGCGGAGCAGCATCGGCCGAAGGCGGCGTGGATCGTCCATGTGGGCGGGCATATCGCGTTCGATATCGAAAAGATCGCCGCCTACTGCCGGGAGAACGGGATCTGGCTGCTGGAGGACTGCGCCCATGCCCACGGCGCCCGATGGCACGGCCGCGCGGCGGGCAGCTTCGGCGATGTCGGCGTCTACTCTTTCTATCCCACGAAAACGATCTCGACGGGCGAAGGTGGCATGCTGGTGACGGGCAATCCGGACCTTGCCGCGCATGCCCGGTCCTATCGCGACTATGGGCGCGGCTCCCGCTACCGCATTCAGGGCATGAACCATCGCATCGACGAATTTACCGCCGCCCTTGGCGTGGTTCAGACCCGGCGGCTCGATGACATCCTCGCGTGGAAGGCGGCCCATGCGCGGGACGTTCTCGACCTTCACCATCCGAACCGGGTGCGGCTGCCGGACGGCATGACCAGCGGATATTACAAGTACATCGTCTTCGATCCCGTCGAACCCTCGACCGGCAAGGTCTACGAGCTCCCCTGCCACCGCATCCTGGAGCACGATGTCACGCTCCCGAACACGGAGTGGATCGCCCGCAATCATTGGTGCGTTCCGCTCTACTATCCGCGCGACAGGAGTTAGGTTGGTATGAGATTGGCATCATTCCGGTATGGCTCTTACCGGAAGTCCGTGCTAGCATGGCATAACTAGCTCGAGTTTGCGCCCCACAGTTGCATTCGGAGGTGGTTCATGATCCCTGAACGATTGCGCGCAACAGACGCCTCCGTCTCCGGCTCGCCGATCTGGCTCTGGCTCGACCCGACATCCCGCTGCAATCTCGCCTGCCGGCTGTGCTACACGAAGCAGAGCCATGGCAAGGAGGACATGGCGCCGGAGGATCTGCGCAGGATGCTCGTCGACCTGCGCGACAGCCGGTCGGTCGACGTTCAGAGCATCCACCTCAACTGGCGCGGCGAACCTTTGATGAACCCGCGCTTTGCCGAACTCCTGGCAACGGTGGCGGACGTGATGCCCGAGGTCGCCCTACAGTGGCACACCAACGGCATCATGCTGACCGAGAAGCGCGTGCGCGAGATTCTCGCGGTCCAGTTCCCGCACAAGATTTTCGTCTCGCTCGACGGCGGCAACGCCTATTCGCACGACCTCAACCGGGGGCCCGGAAGCTTCCAGAAAACCCTGCGCGGGCTGGAGACCCTGCTCGACGCGGCTGAGAGGACGCGCCCCGACCTGACCATCGGCGTCTACCAGATCGACCTCGACGAGCCGCTGGAGGACTACGACCCGCAGTTCCTGAAGCTGCTGGCGCGCGTCCACCAGCATGAGAAGGTCAAGCCGCTGCTGCCCGGCGGAGCGGAGCAGGCGGTCGACCGGGTGGAATCCCTGCAGGACGACGGCACCCTCGACCGCATGCTGTCGGAGGTTGTCCTCCCGCATCTTCCGGTGCCCCAGCTTCCCTGCTTCTGGGCAGGACACGTGTTCTGCGTCGGCCCGACCGGCGAGGTCGCCGTCTGCGTCATCAGCCATGGCAAGGCAGGCGTGATCGGCAACCTGCTGACGGATGGGGTCGACCGTGTCCTCGCCGGGGCCCTCGCCTTCCGCTGCCGCCTCGCCGATCACGGCCGCGCCTCCGTCGGGCACTGCAAGAACTGTCGCAAGCCCGCCGGCCGAATTTTCCCGCAACATATGCAACGCCGACAAGCCGCGGCTTGACCCGACACGACAGGAGGAATGCGACATGAAGCCAGCGTGGGCGATCGGTCTGATGACCGGGACCGTTCTGGATGGCTATATCGACATCGCGATGATCAAGACCGATGGGCAGAGCATCGAGGCCTTCGGCCCCTGGGAACTCGCGCCCTATCCTGTCGACATTCGCGATCTGCTGGCACGGACCTTCACCGCGGCCCTCGAATGGCGTTTCGAGGGGCCGGAGCCGGCGATCTTCCGCCAGGCGGAGATCGCGCTGACGGAGGCCCAGTCGCTCGCCGTCAACGCCTTCCTGGACAAGCATGGCTACACCGCCTCCGACATCGCCGCAGTCGGGTTCCACGGCCAGACGGTGCTGCATGTGGCGCCCCAGGGCGGTGTCCGCGGCCACACCCGGCAGCTCGGCGACGGCGCCCGCATGGCCGAGATCGTCGGCACCAATGTGGTCTACGACTTCCGGTCAGCCGACATGGCGGCGGGCGGGCACGGCGCGCCGCTGTCGGCGATCTATCACAAGGCCGCGCTGCGGAAGGTGCGCGCCGGCTCCGAAACCACGATCCTCAACCTCGGCGGCGTCGCCAACCTGACCTGGTGCGACGGCGACGAGATGATCGCCTTCGATACCGGCCCCGCCAACGCTCCGGTCAACGACTGGATCGCACAGCACACCGGCGGCGACATGGACGTGGACGGCGCCTTGGCCGCCAGCGGCTCCGTCGACGAGGAGCGACTGAAAGCCCTGCTCGAACACCCCTTCCTGGCGGCTCCCTACCCGAAGTCGCTCGACCGGTTCGACTTCTCCGCCTCCATGGCCGACGGCCTTGGGCTTGAGGACGGGGCTGCCACCTTGACCGCCTTCACCGCCGGTGCGGTCGGCAAGGCGCTCGATCTGCTGCCCGTCCGTCCGCGCCGGATCATCGTGTGCGGCGGCGGGCGCAAAAACCCTGTGATGATGCGTGAAATCGGCAAGCGCACCGGCGCGGAGGCCCTTCCGGCCGAAAGCGTCGGCTTGCGTGGCGACGCGGTCGAGGCGGAGTGCTTCGCCTATCTCGCGATGCGCTCGCTGCGTGGCCTGCCGATCAGCTTCCCGCACACCACGGGCGTGAAGACGCCGCTCGCCGGCGGCGTTCTCGCGGCCGCGCGCTCTGCGGCCTAGGACCGTTTCCGGCGGCCGCCGCGAATTGTGGCCGCCCGGCAACGGGTTTCGCACATGCCCCGCACCCGCTTGCGGTGCGGATAGGAGACGCAAGGAACCAGGCCGCAGGGGACTAGGCAATGGGTTCGATCGCTGACTACATCGCCGACCTGAAAGTCCGCTTCAACGCCGCCGAGGGATGGGACGCGCGCATGAAGCTGATCCTTGCCCTGTCCGAAGGGCTGCCGGCGATGGACCCGGCGCGCAAGTGCGAGGAGACGCGCTTCCACGGCTGCCAGTCGCAGGTCTGGCTGGATCTCGGCTGGAACCGGATCGACGAGGTCGTCGAGGTTCAGGCCGATTCCGATGCGCGGGTGATGCGAGGGTTGCTTGCCATCGCCGTCGGCCTCTACCACCGACGCCGGCCGCAGGAGATCGCGGCCCACCCGCCCGATCTGCTGATCGAGGCCGGCCTCGTAGAGGCCATGGCACCGAATCGTGCGAACGGCGTCTACCGGTTGCTGCGCCATGTGCACGCCTATGGCTCCGCCCGGGCGACGCATGATACCGCCGCCGGCCCGCCACTCCGGCCCGACAAGGCGATCTCCGCATGACCGACGATCTGCATCCCGATGAGCGGCGTTACTACCAACGGCAGATGATCCTGCCGGGCTGGGGCATGGAGGGCCAGCGGCGCCTCAAGGCCGGCCGCGTGCTTGTCGTCGGCGCCGGCGGACTGGGCGCGCCGGTTCTGCAATATCTCGCGGCGGCCGGCGTCGGCACAATCGGCATCGCAGATGGAGACTTCGTGGAACTGTCCAACCTGCACCGCCAGGTGGTCCATACCATCGACGACATCGACCGCACCAAGGTCGACAGCGCGGCCGACAAACTGCGCCGCCAGAACCCGCATGTGGCAGTGGTAACCCATGCCTTTCCGGTCACCGCCGAAAACGCCGCCGACCTTGTAGCCGCCTATGACCTGGTGGCGGACTGCACGGACAATTTCGCGACCCGCGATGCCTTGCAGGCGGCGTGCCTCACGGCACGCAAGCCATTGGTGAGCGGCGCCGCGCAGATGACCGACGGAACGGTGACCACATTCACTCCCTATCGCGGCGCCGGCCACCCCTGTTACCGATGCCTCTATCCCGCCGCCCTGTCCGCGACGCTGACGCCGTCATGCTCCGAGATCGGCGTTGCCGGCCCCGTCCTCGCGGTGATCGGCGGGTTCCAGGCCATGGAGGTGATCAAGATCCTGATCGGGGACGGAGATACCCTCTCGGGCCGTATCCTGATTGTCGACGGCATGGCTGCGCGGGTGACGGAGGTCGCGATCGAGAAACGCGCCGACTGTCCGGTCTGTGCGGTTGCCTCTTTCAGCCCCCGGTGACCGGCGGGTAGATCTCCAGCACGGCGGAGGACGCAAGCTCATGATCGGGGGTCACATAGCGACGGTCGACCACATAGCGCAGGGCCTCGGGGGCGTTGAACAGCGCGGCTGCCTCGGCATGCCGGTCGGCAAGCAGCGCTGTCAGATCGGAGATGGTGCGAACATCGTCGGACAGATCAAGCTGCTCAATGGCGCACCCGGTCTTTGTCTTCAACCAACTCTGAAAGCGAACTTCCATGAAAAATCTCCCAATTTCTCCTTTTATCAAGACACAAGATAAATAAATGTCAAGCAAGACCGCAAATAATTCTGCGTTGATCGGCATAAAAATTCTCGAACTCTCGAGATATATTGCCGGCCCCTTCTGTGGTCAGGTGCTTGGAGACCTTGGCGCAGATGTCGTCAAGGTGGAGCGCCTCGATGGCGGCGAGGAAGGCCGACGCGTTGGCGAGATGATCGACGGGGAGACCCTGTTCTTTCTCGGCGCCAATCGCAACAAGCGGAGCCTTTCGCTCGACTTCCGCCATCCCGACGGTCAGGCGCTCCTGCGCCGGCTCGCCGCGACGGCCGACATTCTCATCGAGAACTTCCGGCCCGGTACGCTGGAGAAGATGGGCTGCGGCTACGATGTGCTCAGCGCGGCCAATCCGGGGCTGGTTCTGGTGCGCATCTCCGGCTTCGGACAGGAGGGACCGATGGCCTCGCATGCCTGTTTCGATGGGGCTGCCCAAGCCCATAGTGGCATCATGACGTTGACCGGACAGGCGGACGGGCCGCCGACCATGGCTGGCGTTTTCGTCAGCGACTACTCCACCGCGCTCTATGCGACGATCGCCGCACTTGCGGCGCTCCAGGCACGCCAGACGACCGGTCGCGGCCAGGTGGTCGAGGCGACATTGATGGACAGCGCCTTGTCGATGCTGACCACGCAGATCGCGGAGTCTCAGTTGCTGGGGATCGACCACACGCGCCTCGGCAACCGCGACCGCTATCTGGCACCGTCCCACTGCTTCAAGAGCCGCGACGGCAAATGGGTCTACATCGTCGCCGGCAACGACCATCACTTCGCACGGTTCGCGGAGGCGATGGGGCGGCCGGAACTGACCGAGGACGCCCGGTTCTCATCCTTTGTCGCCCGCAATGCCCATGTCGCGGAGTTGGAAACGATCATCGACGCCTGGGGGCTCGCGACCGATGCTGCCGACATCCTCGACCGCCTGCATGCCGTGGGCGTTCCCTGCGAACCCGTCGCTGAGATCCCGGACGTCATCGCCAATCCGCAGCTCCGCCATCGCGGCCAGATCGCCGATGTGCCGCACCCGTCCGGCGGCACGGTTCCCGTGCCCGCCCCGGCGATCCGGATGTCGGAGACGCCCCCCGCCGTGCATCGCGGCCCGCCCGCGCTCGGCGCCCATACGGACGAGGTGCTTGCCGACTGGCTCGGGCTCGGCGAGGATGCCATCGCCCGGATCCGGGCATCGGGCTGCATCTGAGGGAGCGCCGCATGCCCGCATTCGCGCTCAAGGGCGCCGTGGTCGACTATCCGCAACTCGCCGACAGGGCGGCGGCGCTGGTGCGCGCCGGACTGCCGGTGGTGCTCGAACTGCACACTTTCGGCCCGCGGGATCTTCAGCAGGATCGCGCGCGCGCCGCCTGCCTCGCCAATCTCGACCGGCTGCGCGCGGAGTACGGCCCCCTCGTCCTGACCGTTCACGTGCCGCTGCAGGAGGTCGGCCGCGTCACCCGCCTCGACTTCGATGCGGATCAGGTTCTGGATGCGATCGCCTTCGCCCGCAATGCGGGGGCGAAGGACGTGGTGGTGCACCGCTACTGGGGTCTGGTGTATGGCGACGCGCCGCAACGGGCGAGCCGCGCCGAGGCGAGCGACGGCTTCAACGCAACGATTGCGCGGCTCGCCCGGCAAGCCGATCCGATCCGGCTTCTCGTCGAGAATGTCGGCCATTACGCATTGCTGCCGCGCGACCGCGCCTCGTTCCTCGCCGGACCGCTCGATCATTTCTTTCCCTGGGAGATCGCCGCATTCCGGACGTTTCTCGACCGCGAGCGGATCGCCAATGTCACGCCGTTCGTCGACGTGGCCCATGCGACGCTGTCCGCGAACCTGTTCAACTGGCGCCGAACCTATCCGGCCGAAACCCGCGATGATGTCCGCTTCTCGGCGATCCTCGACGAGGATCTGGAGCGAGCCGACCGGCTGCATCCGTTCGATTTCGTCGACCCAAAGATGCCCTGGCTGCATGTCAGCGACAGCCGCTTCTACCCTGACCCGGCGCTGGCGCCGGCGGAGATCCCGCTCGACGCGCTGACCAGCGAAGGGCTCGAACTGGGGGCGGGCAATCTGCCCTGGGCGGATCTGCCGCGCCATGTCGGGGAGACGGCGGTTTTGGTGCTGGAGGTCGATCCCTCAGTCGGCGAAAGCCATCAGGCAAACGGGGCGCAACATCGGTCGCTGCAGGCGCTGCAACGGCAATTCCAGGCTCCCAGGTGAGACGGCGCGATTATCCTGTGGTCAGACCGTCCGCGCCGGAGGCCAATGCGCGGGCGGAACAAACGGCGCGAAGACCTGACCGGCATCGCCAAGTCCTCGGGCATGGCGGCACCCACACGCCGGATCGATGCGCTGCGGACGATTGGTCACGTCGAGGCAGTCGGCGACGAGGTTCATCTGCATGCGCTCGAACGGCGGATCGAACCGCCCCGTGAGCCAGCCGATCGCGTAGCCGGCCGCCAGCGTGCCACTCACCGTGGTGATGTAGCCGACCGTATCGATCTGCGGGATGTCCGCGGCCTCGGGCGGCACAGAACCGCCGGCGCTTTGCGCAAGCAGCCGGGCCCGCTCCTGTGGCGACATCAGTTCCTGCGCCACCCGTACATCATTGATCATGCCTCGGCAGCGCGGACAGGGGTCGTCGGGGCGGAACAGGACAAGCTGGATGATCTGGCCGGTGACGTGGCCGTTCGCTCCCTCGATCAGGCCGCCACAGTCGATCGCCGGAACCAGGAAGCGCCGCGCCACGTCGCTGAGGGCAAGCCTGCTCGTGTGCTGGTCGGTGCAGCCGAGCAGCACATCGGCCTCGGCGATGGCCTCGACAACCGCCCACTGCGGCAGGCGACCGTCGATGGCGACGACGTCGATGTCGGGGTCGATCTGGCGCACATGGTCGCGCGCGAGCACGGCCTTCTTGGTAGGCGCCGCCACATGCTCGGGAAAGCTGGCATGGGTCCGTTCGAGATTGGACGCGCTGATCTCGTCCGTGTCGACGATAACGATCCGTCCGACCCCGGCGCGTGCCAGGATCGGGATCGCGACCGAGCCGGTGCCGCCCGCACCGATCACCACGGCGCAGGCGCGGCGCAGGCGCTGCCAGGCCTCCACGCCAAAGGAACTGGTAAACCGGGCGACACGCTCCGGCGGAAGTTCCGGCAAGGCCGGCGGATGTCCCTCCCGCCACAGGCGAACCTGCGGCGTGCGCTCGATAATGACACGCTCCACCGCTGCTGCGGAGCCGCCCGCGCCATGGACCGCCGCCACCTCCACCGGCGCGTCGGCGGCCTGCCCCAGTCCCACCAACACCATGCAGGACGTGTCGGCGGTCCGGGTCGCGACCGTCCGTTGCCAGTCTTCGAGCGCTCCAGCGAAGCCCGCGCCGGCATCCGCCGGAACGATGCGAACACGGCCGACGGTCAGACCATCCCGGCCAGCTTCCGGAGCTACGGCCTCGTCCACGCCGGTTTCGACGACGGTCAGAACCAAGGCCTCGCGCGTCTCGCTCGCCGCCAGCAGCATGGGCAGATCGACGAACGTCCCGGTCGCAGCCGCAAGAGCGGCGCCGAAACCGTCGAGGTCGCGGCGCGACAGCCGGAGAACGACCCGTTTGTCCCGGTCGGACATGCTCCTCCCCCCCTTCGCTGGACCTGATGTGGCCGCCTCAGCCGCCCATCACGAATTCCCGGGTCACCAGGAAATGCATGCCTGTCTTGACGGGTATCTCGGCGCCAGGGGCCAGCCGCTCATAGGCGCCGGGGCCGACTTCCCGCTCGACAATGGCGTTGCGCACCGGCACGCCGACGAGCGTCGCGATGGCTTCGGCCGTCATTGCCGCATGCACGCCGGCGTTACGGTCGAAGCGCCGGCGGTTGACGGTAATCTCCAGAGGGTCTTGCATCAGCAGCTCCCATGGTTACACGCGATCCTCGCCAGACGCCTCAGGCCTGGCGCAATCGCGGGTCGAGTTCGTCGCGCAGCGCATCGCCGAAAAGATTGAGCGCAAAGGCGACGATCAGGATGGCAAAGCCCGAGAAAACCGCGGCCCAGGGGGCCAGGAACAGAAAGCCGCGCCCCTCCGACAGCATCATGCCGAGCGAGGGCACCGGCGGCTGGGTGCCGAGCCCGAGAAAGGACAGGGAGGCCTCGACGAGGATGGCCGACGACAGCAGTAGGCTGAATTGCACTAGGATGACGCTGACCAGATTGGGCAGGATGTGCAGGAAGATGATGCGCGCGTCCGAGGCCCCGATCGCTCTTGCGTTCAGGACATAGTCGCTTTCCGCGACCACCAGGGCGGGGCCGCGCAGCAGCCGCGCGAAAATCGGCGTGTAGACGATACCGATGGCCGTCGCCGTCGGGGTCGCGCCCGGGCCGAGCAACGCGATCACGCCGATCGCGAGCAGCATCACCGGGAACGCGAACAGCACGTCCATCAGCCGCATGATGATGCGGTCGGCCCAGCCCTTGTAATAGGCAGCCGTCAGCCCGAGCAGGCTGCCGGCAAGAAAGGCGGCGAACACCGCGCCGCCGGAGATCATCAGCGACGAGCGCAGGCCGAACAGGATGCGCGACAGCACGTCGCGCCCGAACTGATCCGTCCCGAGCCAATGCGCCGCCGACGGTCCCTTGAGACGGGCCAGAATGTCCTGATGAAGGGGATCATAGGGCGCGATCACCGGCGCGAAGATCGCAGCCATGGTCAGCACGACGATCATGCCGAGCGACATGTTGTAGAGCGTGGGGGCCGGAAGACGCGGACCTCGGCGGTGCGGAAGCACTGCGGCGGGCGGTTCGGGCGGGGGGGAGGTGCCACTCATCCCTGGATCCTCGGATCGATCATGGCGTAGATCACGTCGACGATGAAGTTGACCAGCACGAAGCTGCAGGTGACCAGCAGGATGGTCGCCTGGATAAGCGGGTAGTTGCGCTCCGCGATCGCACCCAGGATCAGTCGGCCGAGACCGGGTATCGCGAACACCTGCTCAATAACAATCGCCCCGCCGAGCAGATATCCGGCCATGATGCCGACCGACGTGACGAACGGGATCAGCGCGTTGCGCAGAGCGTGGCGATAGAGAATGCGGCGCGCCGGCATGCCCTTGGCGCGGGCGGTGCGGATATAGTCCTGCTGCAGGGCCTCGAGCAGCGTCGAACGCAGCAAGCGGGCAAGATTGGCGGTAATCGGCAGCGACAAGGCAAAGGCCGGAAGGATCAGCCGCGTGAGATTGCCGAGCGGATCCTGCGAGAACGGCACATAGCCGAGCATCTGCACGCCGGGGGCGACGCTCGACAGCACCAGGATCATGAGGATGCCGAGCCAGAACGGTGGGATGGTCAGGCCGACAACCGACCCCGCCTGCACGAGCGCTTCTCCCCGCCTGCCCCGGATGCGGGCCATCAGGATGCCGAGCGGGATCGCCAGCACGATGGCGGTCAGCAGCGCCAGCAGCGTCAGTTGCAGCGTCGGCCAGACATGGGCCGCGATTTCCTCGATCACCGGCCGCCCCGTCCAGATCGAGACACCGAAATCACCCGCCAGCACGTCGGAAAGCCAGGCGATGTACTGTTCGTGGATCGGCAGGTCGAGGCCGAGCCGGCTGCGAACCGCGGCGATGCGCTCCGGCGTCACCTCCGCGTTGGAGCCGAGCATGATCGCAACGGCGTCGCCGGGGATCATCCGGATGAAGGCGAACACCAGCACCGACACGCCGATGATGACGAGCGCCAGGTCGAAGAGTCGCCGTCGGAGCCGATTGAGAAACAGCATGGATCCTTGCGCCGTTGGTCCGTATGTCGTTCCTAGGGAGGCGACGGTCGCTCCCCGGCCTGCGGCCCAACCGTCAGCCGACACTTTCGGAGAGGCCGTCCGGCACGGGTCCGCCCGGGACCCGTGCCAGCGGTATTCGGTGCTCGCAGTGCAGGCGCGCGCCGGCTCAGTTTCCGAGCGAGACGGCCTTGAGCGAGGCGAGCGACCGGTTCGGATAGATCTGATAGCCGTCGACCTGCGCGCGCATGGCGGTGTAGATCTGGCCATAGGTCAGGAACAGCACAGGGCCGTCGCAGGCGAGCGTCTCCTGCACCTCGCGATAGATGGTCTGGCGCTCGGCCACCTCCGTCTGCGTGCGGCCGGCTTCCAGCAGCGCGTCGAGTTCCTCGTTCGAGTACTTGAAAACGTTGGTCGACCCGCCGGTCTTGAACGTCCGGTAGAAGTAGTCGTCCGGCTCGATCGTGCCCGAGTTGAGCGAGACGAACAGGTCGAACTCCGAGTTCCGCCAGTCCTGCACGAACTGGCCGATCTCCGGAATGTTCAAGGTGACGTTGACGCCGATGGCCGCGAACTGCTGCTGGAGCACCTGGGCCATAGCCTTGGTGGAATCGCGCGGCAGGACGAGCAGCCCCAGATCGATCGGCGTTGTGACGCCAGCGTCCGCAAGCAGGCTCTTCGCCTTGTCCGCGTCCGGCGTGAAGCAGGCGAACTCGCTGGTCGGAACCGCGAAATTCGTCAGGGCGGGAGACAGCGGCCCGCCCGGCCTGCCGGCACCGAAGAGCGCGGCCTGAACCAGATCGTCGCGGTTGATCGCGTAGTTGAGCGCCTCGCGCACCTTCGGATTGTCGAGCGGCGGCCGGCTGACGTTCAACCCGACCAGCGAGTAGGCAAGTTCCAGCGTGTCGGCGATCTCGATGCCCGGCTGCCCCTGCAACTGCAGGGCGTTCACCCCATCGATGTTGGGCAGGATGTGATATTGGCCGCTGGTCAGGCCGACCTGGCGCGTCGCCGCTTCCGGCACGATGTTGAAATTGATGCCATCGAGCTTGGGCAGCCCCTCCTGCCAGTAACCTGCATTCGCCTCAAGCCCGATCTTCACGTTCGGCTGCCAGGAGGTGAAGCGAAACGGACCGGTGCCATCGGGCGCGCGCTGCAGCGTCTCGAGATCCTCCGCGTATTTCGCCGGCACGATCGCGATCGTCGACAGCGAAGACAGGAGCGGAGCGGAGGGAGCCGACAGCTTGAGCACGACGGTCAGCGGATCCGGCGTCTCGATCGCCTCCACCGCCGTCAGCCGGCTGGCAAGCGGTGAGCCCGTCGCCTCGGCGCGAACCCGCGCCAGGCTCGCGGCGACATCCTGCGACGTCATGGTTCCGCCGCTGTGGAAGGTCACGCCGTCGCGCAGCGTGAACGTATAGGTCTTCTTGTCGTCCGAGATGGTCCAGCCGGTGGCGAGGCCCGGAACGATGTTGAGGTCGCCGTCGAGCGCCGTAAGACCTTCATAAACGGTCCCGTCGATGATCTGGAACGACGAGAACGCCGTGACGATATGCGGGTCGAGACCGGACGGCGAACTGTCGACCGCCACCTCCAGCGAAGCGGCCCAAGCCGGGGCCGAGGCCGCGGCGCCGATGGCCAGCGCGGCAGCGGATGCAATGAGGAACGCGCGCAGACTAACCATGAACCATAACCCTCCCGTGATGGATCAATTCCTGATGCGTCAATGTGGTGGCGCGCGTCCCGAAACAGGGTCCGCGTCCCTGCGAGAACTGGCAAGATCCCTTCCCGGGGCACTCATGCCAACACCGTCTTGCGGGCCGTCGCCAAGCATGTGTATGGTAGTCCACCTAAAAACCATTTACAAGTTTCCGGCGATTCAGAGCGGACCAATATCGGACAAATTTCACGGACCCCTCGCAGAACGGGACAGCCGCCTGGATCGCGCGTCCGGATATCGCACCGGAGGAATGGGCAGATGAGTTTACCGGCAACCGCCGCAACCACAAAGCAGGTCGTCCTTGCGGTCGACGGGCTTCGGCTGGAAGCGCGCATCGGAGCGCTGGTGGAGGACGTGTCGCTCGCGCTCGAGGAGGGCGAGATGATGGGTCTTGTCGGCGAGTCCGGAAGCGGCAAGACGATCACGGCGCTGTCGATACTCGGCCTGTTGCCGGCGGCTGCGGTCCGGCATACCGCGGGGGACATCCGTTTTCGCGGTCGCCCGCTGTCGGGACTTTCGGAAGCCGAGTTCAACGCCATTCGGGGCCGCGACATCGCGATGATCTTCCAGGAGCCGATGACCTCGCTCAACCCGATCATGACGATCGGCGCCCAGATCGGCGAGGTGCTCGAGATCCATCGCGGCCTGAGCGGAACCGCGCGCCGCGACGAGATTCTCCGGCTGCTCGATCTCGTCGGCCTGCCCGCAAGCCCCGACCAGCTCGACCGCTATCCGTTCCAGCTCTCCGGCGGACAGCGCCAGCGCGTGATGATTGCCATGGCGATCGCCTGCGAGCCGGCGGTGCTGATCGCCGACGAGCCGACCACCGCCCTCGACGTGACGATCCAGGCGCAGATCCTCGAACTGATCGCCCGCATGCGGGAGCGCTTCGGCATGGCGTGCCTGCTCGTCACCCATGATCTCGGCGTCGTCGCCGAGACATGCGACACCGTCGCCGTCATGTATGCAGGGCGCGTCGTCGAGCAGGGTCCGGTCGCCGCGGTGTTCCGGACACCGCTGCATCGCTATACCGAAGCGCTGTTGCGCAGCATTCCGGCGGCCAATCCGCCGGGTGTGTCCCTGCCGGCGATCCCCGGCACCGTGCCGGCGCCGGGCGCCCGTCCGCCCGGCTGCGCCTTTGCCGATCGGTGCGGCGCGGTGATCGCGCGCTGCCGCGCGGACCTGCCCCCCCGCATCACCCGCGATGATCGGGTGGCCTATTGCTGGAACCCTGCCGCATGACCCCAATGCTGTCGGTCGTTGACCTGGTCAAGCACTACCCGGCCCCCGGCGGCAAGTCGGTGCTGGCCCTCGACGGCGTGTCGTTCTCGCTCGCCCGCGGCGAGATCTTCGGCATTGTCGGCGAATCGGGATGCGGAAAGAGCACGCTGGCGCGCACATTGATGCGGCTGGCGACCGCGAGTTCCGGTCGGATCCTCTATGAGGGCGAGGACGTGATGGCCGCGCGCGGCCGGGCGCTCAAGCGCCTGCGCGGCGAAATCCAGATGGTATTTCAGGATCCGTTCGGCTCGCTCAATCCGCGCCATACGATCGAACGCATCATCGGCGAGCCGCTGGTGGTTCACAACCGGCCCGGCCGTGCGGCGCGCGTGCGCGAGCTCCTCGATCTGATCGGCCTGCCCCAGTCGGCGGCGAGCCGGCTGCCGCATCAGTTCTCCGGCGGTCAGCGCCAGCGGATCGCCATCGCCCGGGCCCTGGCCCTGTCGCCCAAGATCATCATCGCCGACGAGGCGGTGTCCGCACTCGACGTGTCGATCCAGAGCCAGATCATCAACCTGCTCGCGCAGTTGCGCCGCGATCTCGGCCTTGCGATCATCTTCATCAGCCACGACCTGTCCGTGGTCCGCCACCTCAGCGACCGGATCGGCGTGATGTATTTCGGACGCTTCGTGGAACAGGCGAGCGCGGCAGACCTTTTCGCCGCGCCGCGTCATCCCTATACACGGGCGCTGATTTCCGCCGTGCCCAAGCTTCCGGGTGCGGCAGGCGGGCCTTGCGGCAAACGCATCGTTCTGAGCGGCGATGTACCCAATCTGGCTCACCGCCCCGGCGGCTGCCTGTTTCACCCGCGCTGCTATATCGCCCAGGACCGCTGCCAGAAGGATGTTCCGCCTCTCGCCGCGACCCGGCCCGACAAGCCCGACTGGCTGAGCGCCTGCCACTATGCCGACGAGATCGACGGGTTGGTCGCGGAAACGGCGTCCGAAAACCGGTAGCTGCCAGCCGGCCAGATCACGGGATCGGCCGACCGCCGATCAGCACCGAGGCGACCGTCAGATCGGCATTCAGGGCCACGATGTCCGCACTTGCGCCACGGCGCAAATGACCGCGATCGGAAAGCCCGAGCAGAGCCGCAGGCGCCCGCGAGGCCATCGCGAGCGCTGCCGGCAGGGCAACACCGCAGCGCTCGACCATGAACCGGACAGCCGAGGCCATGTCGAGATCGGATCCGGCAAGCGTCCCGTCGGCGACGGTCAGACGAC
The DNA here is from genome assembly GCF_900185735.1 of Stappia sp. P2PMeth1. Taxonomy (NCBI): domain Bacteria; kingdom Pseudomonadati; phylum Pseudomonadota; class Alphaproteobacteria; order Hyphomicrobiales; family Stappiaceae; genus Stappia; species Stappia sp. P2PMeth1. The sequence goes on from NZ_FYAW01000019.1 coordinate 304,133, forward strand.
CACCTTCCCTGCGCACGGTTCGTCCATTGAGCTCGAACGTGTCGGCGGCACAGCCCACGGACGACATGGCGTCGGTGACCAGCGTCAGCCGTCCGACCGGACCAGTGCGCGCGACAAGATCAAGCATCGCCGGGTGAACGTGATGGCCATCCGCAATCAATCCGCAGAAGACCGCCGGATTTGCCAGCGCCGCGCCGGCAAGCCCCGGCTCCCGGTGATGCAGTCCGGACATGGCATTGAACAGATGCGTCACGGCCCTCGCCCCGGCGGAAAAGGCCGCTGTCGCGCGTTCGAAATCGGCCGCGGAATGACCCAGAGAGACGATCACTCCCTGGGCGGCAAGCAGGGCGATGTCGTCGAGATCGACGCATTCGGGCGCTAGCGTCGCCACCACGACCCCAAGGTCGGACCGGGTGAGCCGTGCAATGTCGGACGCCGCAAGCGGGCGGATGAAGCGGGCATCATGCACACCGTTTTTCTGCGGCGAGATATGCGGACCCTCGAAGTGGATCCCGACAATGCCGGGAACGCCCGCGGCAATCGCCGCGCCCACCGTGTCCGCGGCACGCTCCGTCACGGTCTGCGCATCGGTGATCACCGTCGGCAGCAATGCCGTCGTGCCGAAACGGGCATGCGCCTGTGCGATCGTCCTCACGCCGTCGACCGTCGGCACATCGTTGAGCAGCACGCCGCCGCCGCCGTTCACCTGCCAGTCGACGAAACCCGGCGCCAGAACCGCCGCCTCCACCACACGGGAGGGAAGCCCCTTCGGCAGGGCGTTGATCGGAACCAGGCCCTGCACGCGCCCCGCCGCGATCACGAGAGCCGTGTCGCGATGCATCGTGTCTCCGTCGAACACCGCCGGAGCGATGAGCGCCATACCGTCTGTCATATCGTCTCCGTCACTTTCTTCAGGAGCCTCGGCCGATCCGGATCGAGCCCCCGCCCGCGGGCCAGGTGGTCCACGAAACGGTAGAACGAAGTGATCTGGCACAGCGGATCGAGGAGGGGGTCGGGAGCGGCGACACAGGGCAGTGCGGTAACGCCCGCCGACCCGCCAACCTCACCGAGCGGATCGGCGACGAACACCCGCGTGCCCGTCGCCGCCAGCCGCTCAACCGCCGAAACCAGACCCGGCCGCGCCGCGTCACGGGACAGGAAAACCAGTGCGCACAGATCGCCGGCAGCGAGCTGGATCGGCCCGTGCATCACCTCGGCGGCGCTGAAGCTCTCCGCGTGCAGCTCGCAGGTTTCTTTCAGTTTCAGCGCTGCCTCCTGAGCGCCCGCAAGGCCAGGCCCGCGCGCAATCACATAGACAGAAGAAGCGTGCGCCGCGACCGGCAGCAGTGCCGACCAGTCGCAGGCAAGCGCGCGGTGCAGGCACTCCGGCAGATCGGCCAGCGCAGCAGCCAGACCGCTGTCGCCGGCCCAGGCATCGACAATGGCAGCGGCGGCGCTGAGCGTGCAAACGAAGGACTTCGATGCGGCAACCGCTTCCTCGACGCCTGCACCGATATCGGCCACGTCGCGCGAAACCTCGGCGAGCGGCGAGGCTACGGTGTTCACGAGCGCGATGGTTCTGGCTCCCTGCTCGCCGGCCATGCGCTGGAAAGCAACCAGATCGGGACTGCGTCCGGATTGCGACAGGGCGAAGGAGACCATATTGGCGAGCCGCAGCCGGCAGCCATAGACCGAGGCGAGCGACGGCCCAAGCGAAGCCACCGGAACGCCGACGCGCATCTCGCAAAGATATTTCAGGAAAGTCGCGGCGTGGTCCGAAGACCCCCGCGCCAGCGTCGCCGCCGCCACCGGCCGCATCGCCTTCAACCCGGCTCCGATCTCCCGATACCGCAGAGCCTGCGCGTCGATCTGCGCCGCGACCCGCTGCGGGATTTCCGCCGTCTCTCGGGCAAGGCGCGTCCCGACATCGCGTGAGGTCTGCTGCACGATCGGCTCCTAGAGCTTCTTCGGGAGGGTCAGTTCGACGACGAAATCGTACTTGTCGCCCCGGTAGTACGAGCGCGTGAACTCGACAGGCCGGCCCGAAGCAAGCCGCGAAAGCCGCTCGATATAGAGCACCGTTTCCCCCTCCTCGGCTTCGAGCAATTCGGCCTCGAAGGCAGGCAGACGGCTTGCACGCATTCGCTGCAACGCCTTTTCAGGCAGCGCCCCAACATCGGAAAGCGCCTCATAGAGCGAATTGCCAAGCGTTTCGAGATTGGGCAACAGACTGGCGGGCACGACAGCGAGTTCGACGGCCAGCGGCTGGCCGTCGGCAAGCCGCAATCGGTGCAGCTTGAGCACCTGCTCGCCAGGAGAAAGCCCGAGCATCATCGCCTCTGTCGGGGTCGGCATGGCATAGGCACGCTGCAGCCATTTCACCGACGGGATGTGTCCGAGCGACGTCATGTCGGCGCTGAAGCCGGTCAGCACGCCGAGCGACTGCTCGATGCGCTCGGGCCGGTCGCTGACATAGGTGCCCGAGCCGTGTCGCTGGCGCAGCAGCCCCTCGCGCACCAGCACGTCGAGCGCCTTTCGGATCGTCACCCGCGACAGGTTGGTGGCGCTTACGATCGCCCGCTCCGGCGGAAGGGCGTCGCCGGGTTTCAGCGTCGAGTCGCGGATCGCATCGCGCAGGTGACTGGCGAGCTGGATATAGCGCGGCGTCGGATTGGTCTCGTCGATCGGAAGCGCGTTGAGAAAAAGGCGCTCAGCTTTGTTCATCCGTGTTTTTTCCTTTCTTGCGGACATCATGCACACCCGCAGGCCCGACATGTCTCGCGGTCATCGCCCGGAACGGGCCTTGCACCCGGCCTCATGCCATGTCATCCAGCGGCGGACGGCCGGCGAGGATCGCCGCGCCGTCGAGCGCATCACCTCGCGGCGGCGCCAGCCTGCGCCGCAGGTCCGGCGCGAGCCAGGTTTCCATGACACTGCCGAGCCCGCCGAGCAGCGACAGTCGCGGAGCGCCGTGCTCGATCAGCGCACGGCAGATGCCATCGATCTTGGCCGCCGCGTCCTGCATGATCCGCCGCGCGGCCGGATCTCCGTCGTCCACGTGTCGGACCACCATCGGCGCGAAACGGGCATAATCCGTCGCCGTCGCTCCATCCATCCATTCGACCACCCTGGCGGGGTCTCCCGCGAAATGATCAAGCAACTCGCCGAGCAGCGCGGTGCGCTCTGCCCGCCCGTCATGGCACAGCATCGCCAGCCGCAAGGCACGCAGGCCGAGATAGGCTCCCGACCCTTCGTCGGAAATCGGAAAGCCGTATCCCCCGACCTTGATCGACCGGCCGCCGATCCGCGCGATGCCGCAACTGCCGGTGCCGACGATGACAATCCCCCCGTCCCCGCCATTGTGTGCGCCGAGGCAGGCAATGACGCCATCGCTTGCGAAAGCGATGCTGCGAAAATCGTGCGGCATGGCCTCCAGTGCGGCAAGCGCGCCGGACCGCGACAGTCCCGCAACGCCGATGCCCGCCCGGATCGGAACACTGCGCGCATCGGCAATGCCGGCTTCCGCGAGCGCATTGGCTGCCGCGAGCGAAATCGCGGCCCAGGTCGCATCGATGCCGAAGCGCGTCGCCGCAGGTCCGGCAAGACCGCGCCCGAGAACCCGCCCGTCGCCCGTCTCGATCCGCGCCCGGCACCCAGTGCCGCCGCCGTCGACAGCGAGAAAGAGCGGCACCTCCGCCCCCTGCGGGCCTGGGATCGCGCTCATCCGCGAACCCGCTCGATGCTGGCCCCGCAGCGCGTGAGCTTGCCGTCGATGTCCTCGTAACCCCGGTCGAGGTGATAGACCCGATGGACGATCGTCTCTCCCTCGGCGACAAGCCCGGCAAGCACCAGCGACATGGAGGCGCGCAGGTCGGTTGCCATGACCTGCGCGCCATGCAGCGCCTTGACGCCGCGCACGGTCGCCATCGATCCCGATTGCCGGATGTCTGCCCCCATCCGCTGCAACTCCGGCACATGCATGAACCGGGCTTCGAAGATTCTCTCGCGGATGACGGATACCCCATCGGCAAGGCACATCATCGCCATGAACTGGGCCTGCAGGTCCGTCGGAAACCCCGGAAATGCCTCTGTCGTCACGTCGACGCTTCTCAGCGGCCCGTCCCGTTCCGCGATCAAGCCGCGGTCGCTCGGGAAGATCCGGATGCCGGCTTCCTCAAGCGCCTGGCAGGCGGCGCCGAGATGTTCCAGTCGGCCGCCCATGACTTCCACCCGCCCGCCCGTCATGCCGGCGGCGATCATATAGCTTGCCGCCTCGATCCGGTCGGGCAGGATCGTATGCGCGACGGGACGCCAGCTCTGCGCCCCTTGCACCAGAATGCGGTGGGTTCCGGCCCCTTCCACGGTCGCGCCAGCCGCCGTCAGGAACGCGGCGAGATCAGCGACTTCGGGTTCGCGCGCGGCATTGACGATCTCCGTTTCCCCGCGCGCCGCCGCCGCCGCCATCATCGCTGTATGGGTCGCGCCGACCGAGGGCGTCGGAAACACCACGCGCGCGCCGGAGAGGCCACCGGGCGCCGCGACCTCGATCACGCCGCCGTCCTGGCTGATGTCCGCTCCAAGGGTCTTGAGCGCCTGCAGATGCAGATCGACCGGGCGCGTGCCGATGGTGCAGCCGCCGGGCCGCGAAATGCGGGCTCGCCCGAGCCTGCCTACAAGGGGGGCGAGGACAAGAAACGATGCCCGCATGCGGCGAACGATATCGTAGGTTGCCTCGGATCCGGCCACCGCCGCCGAGGACAACGAAAGCCGGCCATTTTCGGCCTCAGTCACGTCCGCGCCCAGCATGCGAAGCAGATCCAGCATGGAGGCGACGTCGGTGACAGCCGGGACGTTGGACAGCGACACGCGGCCTCCCACCAGCAGAGAGGCGGCCAGCACCGGAAGCGCCGCGTTCTTGGCCCCGGCAACCTGCACCGAGCCGGAAAAGGGGCGCCCGCCGCGGATAATCAGCCTGTCCAAAACCAACTCCGTTGCTTGCCCGAGACGGACGGTGATATAAATCCAATTATCGTCCACTTCAAACCATTCCACAAGGCCGGCCTCGGCCAACAGAGCGCGGCGAACCGATTTATAGGCCGTGAATTGATCCGGTCTCGCCGATGAACGTCATAGCCAAGTGGTAGCATTTTGGTATTTTTGTATTTTCGATCGAAAGAGCCAGGCCAGGGAGCACGAAATGAGGCAAGGCGGATTGGGCGCACGGCCGCGGACGGAGACGGTGGGACGGCATGCCGCACCACTCGACCAACTGGATGGCGAGGCGATGACGACCGCTCTCATCGAGAGCCAGGGCACAGCGCTCGCGGCGCTGCGCGCCGCGCAGACGCAGATCGACCGGGCAATCGCCATGGCCGCGTCGGTGATGCGCCGGTCCGGGTCGCGGCTGATTTACTGTGGTGCGGGAACGTCCGGGCGAATCGCCCTGCTCGATGCGGTCGAGCTGAAGCCGACCTTCAACTGGCCCGACGAACGTCTGGAGGTGCTTCTGGCCGGGGGCGCGCAGAGTTTCTACGAAGCCCAGGAAGGGGCCGAAGATGACGGCGCTTCCGCGCGCGCGGCGCTGAACGCGCTCGATGTCAGCGCCAACGATGTGGTCGTCGGTCTGGCGGCGAGCGGAACCACCCCTTACGTCCTTCAGGCCATGGAAACCGCGCGGGAGCGCGCTGCCACGACCATCGGCCTTGCCAACAATCCGGGGGCGCCGCTGCTGTCGATGGTCGACTGCCCCGTCCTGCTCGATACCGGACCGGAGATCCTGGCCGGGTCCACCCGGTTGACCGCCGGCACCAGCCAGAAGATCGCGCTCAACACCTTCTCGACCGGGCTGATGGTGCGTCTTGGCCGCGTCTACAAGGGCTACATGGTCGACATGCGCGCGACCAATGCCAAGTTGCGCGTCCGTGCCGTGACGATCGTTTCCGACATCGCCGGATGCGATGATGACGCGGCACAGGCCGCGCTCGATGCGACCGGCTATGACATCAAGCGCGCGGTACTGGTGGCTGCCGGAGCCACTCCGGACATGGCTGCACGTCTGCTCGGTGAAGTCGACGGGAACCTCGGCGCGGCGCTGACACGGCTTGCTGGCGCCTGACCCCAGCGGGGCGGGCTGGTCAATTTCGCGCGCCCCTTAAACCCCATCGTAGCCGGCTCAGTTGAAGCCGTGCTCCGCCATCATTTTCAGCCGGATCTGAAAACCGGACAGAATGTGCTTGCGCGCAGCCTGCTCGGCCCGGTCTCCATCGCCGGCGGCGATGGCCTCCACGATTTCCTCGTGTTCTGCCTGAGCCTCATCGATGCGTCCGCCCGTTGTATAGGTGGAGCCGGGCAGAAGGCTGAGATGAACCCGGAGGTTGCCGAGCGCCTCGATCATGAACTTGTTGTGCGAGGCCTGGACAATCTGCCGGTGCAGCAGCTTGTTGCGCTCCAGAAGCTTGAGCGGATCCCTAAGTTCGCGATCCCCCGCCACCATGTCGCGCAACAGATTGACCTCGGCCCGGGAGGCGTGCTCAGCCGCAAGGCGGGTCGCCATCCCTTCCAGTCCTTCACGCACCGCGAACAACTGGCGGATCTGATCATAGCTCAGATGGGCTATGATCAGACCGCGCTGAGGACCGTGCTCCGCAAGACCCATTGCATGCAGCCGGTGCAGCGCTTCGCGCACTGGCGTTCGGCTGATGCCCAGTCTCTGGGCCAATTCGGTTTCGGTCAGGCGGCTGCCGGGCTGCAATTCGCCTGCCTCGATCAGATCCATGAGGTGATCCAGGGGACTGCGTCGGATCAGCGTGGACTTGGACACCTGCGTCATACGTTTGGCTCGGCCTTTCCCGGCAGTTCTGGCCCGATCGGAGCGGGCGAAATCAACTCCCTTCTGTATACAAATGTTTCCTCTGCGAGGCCAGAACGTTGGCACACAGCCTCCCGGCCGAAGATCGCGGACAGCTATTGCCTCAGACGGTCAAAACCGCGACGCAGCTCATTGATCAGATCCTCCGGATCCTCGAGGCCGACATGAATGCGCACGGTCTGCCCGCCGGGAGACCAGGTCGTGGCGCTGCGATAGACGGACGGGTTGGACGGCACCAGCAAGCTTTCGAAGCCGCCCCAACTGGATCCCATGCCAAACAAGGTCAGTCCGTCGAACATCCGCCCGAGCGCAGGCCGATCAGCAGAGCGCATCACGAAGCCAAACAGCCCCGAAGCGCCGGAGAAGTGCCGCTTCCACAGCTCATGTCCGGGATCGCCAGGCAGGGCTGGATGCATCACCCGAAGCACTTCCTCTTGCTGCGACAACCATTGCGCGACTTTCAGGCCGCTGGCGTGATGATGAGCCATGCGCACAGCCAATGTCCGCAAGCCACGCAGGGCGAGGAAGGCATCGTCTCCTCCAACACAGACGCCGAAGCGCAGATAGGTTTCGCGGAGACGCTCATACTGCTCAGCCCGACAGGCCACGGTGCCAAGCATCAGGTCTGAATGACCCGAGATGTATTTCGTGCCGGCCTGAACGGAAATGTCGGCGCCCTGCGTCAGCGGCCGGCAAAAATAACCGCCGCTCCAGGTGTTGTCGATGGCGGTAACCACATCGTGCCGTCGAGCCGCCTGGCATATGGCCGTCACATCCTGAATTTCGAAGGTCTGCGATCCGGGCGATTCCATCCAGATCAGCTTGGTCTGCGGACGGATCAAGCTTTCGATATCCGCGCCGATGGTCGGGTCATAATACGTCGTCTCGACGCCGAATTTCCTTAGCGTGAACTCGCAGAACTTGCGGGCAGGCCCATAGGCGCTGTCGGTCATCAGGAAATGGGCACCGGGCTCGGCATAACTCATCAGAACGACGCTGATCGCATTGACGCCCGAGGGTGCAACCAGTGCTCTATCGCCCATCTCGAGGGCGCAGATCGCATCCTCAAGCGCGTGGGTCGTGGGTGTGCCCCGGCGCCCATAGCGCAGCTTGGCTCCCTCTTTCGCCTCCAGCGCCGCCAGATTCGGAAAGAGGATGGTCGAAGCGCGATAGACCGGCGTGTTCACGGCGCCGGAATGGAGGGCGGGCGAGCGGCCGGCATGGGCCAAGATCGTGTCATATCCCAGATTCTCTGTGTCCATTTTCGCGCCCTCCTGCGAGGTGCTCCCTATTGAATACCGATGAAAACATATGTATACAATGATCCTGGGGGCGTCAATCGGATGCCAAGCAAGACTGCAATGCCCCCCAACAGAGAGGGAATGAGATGATCAAGACAAAGGTTGTCGGGCTTTCCATCATGGCTAGCCTCATGCTCGGCGTCGCGGGGGCTCCGATGGCTCGGGCCGGTTCGGGCGATACGCTGGCGGCGGTCAAGGCGCGGGGCGAAGTGCTGTGCGGCGTCCACCCGGCTCGTCATGGCTTTGCGGCCCCGGACAGTCTGGGCAAATGGAGCGGGTTCGAGGTCGACTTCTGCCACGCCATCGCTGCCGCGGTCTTTGGCGATGCATCCAAGGTCCGCTTCGTCGCGCTGTCCTCCCAGCAGCGCTTTCCCGCCATCCAGTCCGGCGAGGTCGACGTGCTGGCCCGCAACGTGACCGCGACCCTCAGCCGTGACACGGCACTGGGACTGAACTTCGCCCCGCCGGTCTTCTATACCGGAACCGGTTTTCTGGTTCGCAAGGACGACGGCATCGCCAAGATCGAGGATCTGGATGGCGCGGCGATCTGCATGGCGCCCGGCTCCACCACCGAACGCAACGTTGCCCAGATCTTCGCTGCCCGCGGCCTCACCTACACGCCCGTCGTGATCGAGAACAACAAGCAGTTGGTCGATGCCTATGTCACGGGCCGTTGTGACGCGCTGACCAAGGACAAGGCGGCCCTGCCTGGCGTGCGCGCCTTCGACACCGAAGACCCTTCCGCACATATCATGCTGCCCGGCATCTATTCCAAGGAACCGCTGGCAATGGCCGTCCGCCAGGGCGACGACAATTGGTATGACCTGGTCAAGTGGGTCACCTACGCCACCTTCAACGCAGAAGAACTGGGCGTGAGCCAGGACAATGTCGACGAGATGAAGAATTCGGAAGACCCCGACGTCCAGGCATTGCTCGGCGTGATCGGCGACAACGGCGCCAAGCTCGGTGTCGACAATAGCTGGGTCTATGCGATCGTGAAGCAAGTCGGGAACTACAAGGACATCTACATGCGTCACTTCGGCCCCTACAGCCCCGTCGCGCTGGACCGCGACCAGAATGCGCTGTGGACCGAAGGTGGCCTGCTCTACGGCTTCCCGATGCAGTAAGCCCGCAGGCCGCCTCTTCCGTATCCTCCGCAGCCGGCTCGCCGGATGCGGAGGCTGTACATGCCTTGCCCTGATGGGAACGACACATGACAGACGCCAGTCCAGGCCGGAGCGGAGCACGCCCCGCGCGGAACCTGAAGGACATTCTCTACAGCGAAAGCTTCCGAACAGTGATCTATCAGGTCGCTTTGGCAGCGGCGGTGGCGCTTCTGGGCTTCTACCTCTACCAGAACGTCATCGCCAACCTCAGCCGCCAGAACATCGCCACCGGGTTCGGCTTCCTGGATCAGGTCGCGCAGTTCGAGATCGGCGAGACGCTGATCGCATATTCCTCGCGCGATACCTATGGCCGAGCTCTGCTGGTCGGGTTGATAAACACGCTGACCGTCTCGGCGGCGGGCATCGTCGTTGCCACCGTCATCGGCTTTTCGGTCGGCATCGCGCGGGTCTCGACCAACTGGCTGCTGCAGCGCATCGCCACAGCCTATGTCGAGATCGTACGCAACATCCCGGTCATCCTTCAGGTGATCTTCTGGGCGGCGGTGATCCGCAACCTGCCCGCTCCGCGCCAGGCCATCGAGCTGTGGGGATTGGGCTTTCTGTCCAATCGCGGGCTGACCTTCGTGATGCCGGTCGCCCATGCCGCCCATGTGTGGATGCTGGCCGCACTGGTCACGGGCATCGTTCTGGCCGCCGCCGCCAGCCATCTGGCCAAGCGTCACCGCGAAGCCACCGGTCGCTATGTCGACATGCTGTGGCCAAGCATAGCCCTGATCGCCGGACTGCCGCTTCTCGTCTGGCTGGTCTTCGGCGCCCCCCACGCCATCAGCTATCCGCAACGCCAGGGCTTCAACTTTGCCGGCGGCGCAACCATCAGCCCGGAATTCGTGGCCCTGATGGCGGGAATCTCGCTCTATTCCTCGGGCTTCATCGCCGAGATCGTCAGAGCCGGCATCCAGGCCACTCCCCGCGGTCAGGTCGAGGCTGCCCGCTCCATCGCGCTGCGTCCGCGTTTCATCCTGCGCTATGTCGTGCTGCCACAGGCCCTTCGCGTGATCGTGCCGCCGCTGACCAGTCAATATGTCAGCCTGATCAAGAACAGTTCCATCGCCGTCGTCATCGGATATCCGGATCTGGTCAACATCGGCAACACCGTCATGAACCAGACGGGGCAAGCGGTCGAAGCGATCGCGGTGATGATGATGGTCTATCTCATCATCAGTGTTGTCACCTCGCTCCTGATGAATGCCTACAACCGCCTCGTGGCGATCAAGGAGCGGTAAGTCATGACCACGATTTCCTCACAGATCGCCACCCCGGCCCCCACCTATGACCCGCATGCCCGCATCTCCGGCACTGTCTGGCTGAAAGCGAACCTGTTTGGTTCCATCTGGCAAAGCCTTCTGACGGTGATTGTCGCTGCTGGCCTCATCCGCTTTTTCTGGTTCGTGCTGGACTGGGGCGTGATCAATGCCGTGTTCTATACCACCGATCCCGATGTCTGCCGCGCCGCGACCGGCGCCTGCTGGGCGGTGATCGTCGAGAAGCACCGGCCGATGCTGTTCGGGCTCTACCCCTATGACGAACACTGGCGACTGGTGCTGATGATGGTGATCTACCTGGTCACGGTGGTCATCTCGCTCTGGCCGCGCTTCTGGAACCTGCGCCTTCTGGTCCCGCTCTGGATCTTTGCGACGCTGTCCATCGGCGCGCTGATGTTCGGGGGCGTTCTGGGTCTGCGCTATGTGGCCACATCGGAATGGGGCGGGCTGCCGCTCACCATGCTGCTGTTCACCGGAACCGTCCTGATCGGCATGCCCGTTGCGGTGCTGCTGGCGCTGGGGCGCCGTGCCCCCCTGCCGGTGGCGCGGGGCGTGTCGGTGGTGTTCATCGAATCCCTGCGCGGGGTGCCGTTGATCACCATCCTCTTCGTGGCCGTGAACGTGTTTCCGCTGTTCTTGCCCGCCGGTATGGAGGTGAACAAGCTGCTGCGCATCACCGTGGGCATCGCGATCTTCTTCGCCTGCTATCAAGCCGAGGTGATCCGTGGCGGGCTTCAAGCCATCCCGCGCGGTCAGTACGAGGCGGCCCAGTCCCTCAGCCTCAGCTACTGGCAGACGACGCGCACGATCATCCTACCGCAAGCCTTGCGCATCAGCCTGCCCGCGATCACCAACCACATCATCGCGGCAATGAAGAACACTTCATTCGTGATCATCATCGGTCTCTTCGACATCCTGACAGCAACCACGGCCGTGATGCAGGATCCGCTCTGGCGCAAATTCTATGTCGAAGCGTATCTGTTCGTGGCGGCGGTCTACCTTTTCTTCGGCTATGCGCTCTCGCTCTATGCGCGCCAGGTCGAGAAGTGGATCGCCTCGGGTCGGATCTGACGACCAAAACTGGAGATAAGACATGCCCCAATCCTCCCTTCCAGATCAGACCTCCACCCCTGTCATCAGCATGCGCAACGTGTCGAAGTGGTTCAGCGCCTTTCAGGTGCTGCACGATGTCAGCCTCGATGTGCGCAAGGGCGAACGCGTCGTCGTCTGCGGCCCCTCAGGCTCGGGAAAGTCGACACTCATTCGCTGCATCAACCGGCTTGAAGCGCACCAGTCCGGTCAGATCTTCGTCAAGGGACTGGAGATGACCGACAATGTGAAGAACATCGATACGATCCGCCGTAACATCGGCATGGTGTTCCAGAACTTCAATCTGTTTCCGCATCTGACCGTTCTGGAAAACCTGACGCTCGGCCCGATGCTGACCCGGCACATGAAGAAAGTCGCCGCCGAAGATCTGGCGATGCACTTCCTGAAGAAGGTCCGCATCCCCGAGCAGGCGAACAAATATCCGCTCCAGCTTTCGGGGGGGCAGCAGCAGCGGGTGGCCATTGCCCGAAGCCTGTGCATGGAGCCCGAGATCATGCTCTTCGACGAGCCGACCTCCGCACTCGATCCGGAGATGATCAAGGAAGTGCTTGACACCATGATCGAGCTTGCCGAAAGCGGCATGACCATGATCGTGGTGACGCATGAAATGGGGTTCGCCCGCACTGTTGCCGACAACGTTGTCTTCATGGCCGATGGCCGCAAGGTGGAAAGCGCCCCTCCCGAAGACTTCTTCGGAAACCCGCGCGAGGAGCGGACCCGCGTTTTCCTCGACCAGATCCTGAAGCATTGACCTGCGCCGGCCCGCCGCCGGCGGGCCGGGCATAGCAACCGGAGTTTCCTCGTGACGTCCTTGACGCTTGAGCTTGCAGCGCGCGCTGCAGGCCTGTCTTCTTGCGCCCTGAGCCCGGCGGTGCGGGACTGGGCCTGCCGCGCTCTTGCGGATACCGTCGGCTGCGGGATCGCTGGCGCCAACGAGACTGTGACACGCCTTGCCGCGTCCATCCTGCCGGCCACCACCGGCAAGGCGAGGCTGCTCGGCCGCCGGGGGCATGCACACGTCCTGGATGCTGCCCAGATCAACGGCGTTGCCGCCCATGCCCTTGATTTCGACGACTGCAATCTTGAGATGGATGGCCATCCATCGGTCAGCATCGTACCGGCGCTGCTGGCACTGGGCGACGCGCTGGATTGCAGCGGCAAGGACCTCCTGACCGCCTATGTCGCAGGCGTGGAGGCCGAGATCCGGATCGCCCGCCTTTCGAATCCTGCGCACGCGGAACGAGGCTGGCACCCCACCGTCACCTTCGGCGTTCTGGGGGCCGCAGTCGCTGCCGGCCGCCTGCTCGGCCTGTCCGCCGAGCGCATGTCGGTCGCCCTCGGCATCGCCGCCTCGAGCGCGGCCGGGCTGCGGGCGAATTCCGGCACGATGACCAAGCCCCTTCACGCCGGCCAGGCCAATCGCAACGGCCTGCAAGCAGCACTGCTGGCGCAGGCCGGCTTTACCGCCAGTACCACCGTTCTGGAGCACAGGTTCGGCTTTATGGCCGCATTCAACGGCGGCATCGCCGAGGACTTCGCCCCGGCCCTCGACGGCTGGGGTGAGGACTTCGCGTTGCTCTCCCCTGGAATCGCGATCAAGCAATACCCCTGCTGTGCCTTCATTCACTGCGCCATCGACGCCGCGGCCGAACTGCAGCCGCTGATCGGCGGTGCCGGCATCGAAACGGTTAAGGTGGCACTGCATCCCAAGCGGCTCAAGAATATCGACCGCCCACGGCCGCGCGACGGCCTGGATGCCAAATTCTCCACCCAGTACCTGACAGCCCGCGCCCTGCTTTCGGGCACTGTCGGCTTCGCCGAGTTTGAAGAGCCGCTTCTGTCCGACCCGCAGACACAGGCGCTTTCGGCGCGGATTCATCTAGCCGCGCATGAGGACGCGGATCTGTCCTTCGGCCAGGTGACCGTGACCCTGTCCGACGGGCGCAGGCTTTCCGCCAGCGCCAGCGTCGCCATGGGCCGCAGTCCGGCCAATCCAATGACCGAACCCCAGTTCCGGGCCAAGTTCGACGATTGCGCGCAGCGCGTATTGCCGACCTCGACGATGGCCGAACTTTACACGCGGTTGGCGACGCTGAGCGAGCAACCCTCCGTCCGTCGCCTGACCGCGCTCATGCAGCCCCCCTCGGACAACCACACCCAATCCCAGCCCCGCATCGTCGCCCTTACGACAGAAGAAAGGTAAATGCGATGTCCCTGTCCCGCGAACTCGCCAAGCGGGTTGTCGCCCTTGATCCGGCAAGCTTTGACCCCGAGGCCGTGAAATGGGCCCGCAATGCAATTGCCGATATGATCGGCTGCACATTGCTGGGCGCCCCCACCGCAACGACCGACGCCGTGCTGATGCCCGAACTTTATGGCACCGGCCCGTGCCAAGTGCTGGGTCGCAAGCAGAGGCTGAGCATGCTGGACGCCGCGTTCGTCAATGGCACGGCGGGCCATGCCTTGGACTATGACGACACTTCCAAATCGCTGTCGGGACATCCGACCGTCATCATCATCCCCGGCCTTCTGGCTTTGGCCGAAGTGCGCGGCGCGACGGGTCGGCAATTGACAGAGGCCTATATCGTCGGCGTCGAAGCCGCGACTCGTTTCGCCCGCGGCGTCAACTTCCAGCACTATGAGAAGGGCTGGCATCCGACGGCAACGCTCGGCATCTTCGGCGCGGCAGTGGCCGCGGCAGCACTGATGAACCTGTCCGAAGACCAGATCGCTCACTCGATTTCGATCTCCGCCTCGCTCGCCTCGGGCATCAAGGCAAATTTCGGCACCCCGACCAAGCCGATGCATGCAGGCATTGCCGCCCGCAACGGCCTGCTCGCGGCCCTGGTGGCGGCGAGAGGCGTGAAGGGGTCTCCCGCCGCGCTCGAACATCCGCAAGGGTTTCTCGAGGTCTTCAACGGCGCCGGCAATTACGACCCGCAGAAGATGCTGATGAACTGGTCTGCGCCACTGGATCTGCTCGCCCCAGGGATCTCGATCAAGAAATACCCCTGTGTCTACAGCGTTCACGGCGCCATCGACGCGGCCATCCAGATGCACGACAGTTCCCTATCCGACAGTCTGGCTATCCGCGATGTCCTGGTGCGGATGCACCCCCGCCGTCTGCTGCCGCATGTGCGCAATCCCGCGACCAGTGCCCTCAACGCCAAATTCTCGCTGCCCTATGCAGTGTCGCGGGGCCTCGTGAACGGCGCTGTGCTGCTCGATCACTTCGAGGATCATGCCCTGCACGATCCCGAGGTGACCCGCATCATGGGGCTGATCCGAATGGAACCACATGACGACGACGCGAACGATTACGGTGCCGAGGTGGTGGTGACACTCTCCGACGGCCGCGTCCTGCGCCAGTCGGTTGCCGCCCCGCTGGGCCGTGGTCCCGAAACTCCTCTGCCGCAGGACATGCTGGAGGCGAAGTTCGGCGATTGCGCCCGCGCCAGCCTGACGGAAACCGGCGCCGCAGAGGTGTTTGCCCTGCTGATGCGCCTGGACCAGCTTCCCCGCGCAGCCGACCTGACCGCAGCCATTGCAGCCGCGACCCGTTGAAGGAACGAAAGACATGAGCTTTGCACGCAAACTTGCACGTCGGGCGCTCGGGATTCGGCTCGACACCGTTCCGGCCGACGCAGTGCATATCGGCCGACGCGCCTTTGCCGACACCGTTGGCGTGGCGCTGGCCGGGGCCGACGCGCCCTATCTCGATGCGCTGGAGGAGACGCTGGCGATCGATGCCGCGCCGGGCACGGTCACGCTCTGGGGCCGGGCGGGACGCCGCGCCTCGGTGCTGCATGCCGCAATGATCAACGGCACCGCCGCCCATGCGCTGGATTTCGACGATTGCTCCACCACCATGGGCGGGCACCCCTCGGCCCCGGTCGTACCTGTGGTGCTCGGCCTTGCCGAAGTCCAGGGCGCAACGGCCGGCCGGGCGCTGGAAGCCTGGATCACCGGCGTCGAGGTGGAAACCCGGCTGGCGCGCGGGCTGTTGCCGCATCACTATGAAAAGGGCTGGCACCCGACCGCGACACTGGGCGTCTTCGGCGCAACGGCCGCGGCAGCACGGATGCTCGACCTCGACGAGGAGCAGATGGCCATGGCACTGGCCATCGCGGTCTCGATGGCCTCGGGGCTGAAATCC
Organism: Stappia sp. P2PMeth1; assembly: GCF_900185735.1. Classification (NCBI taxonomy): domain Bacteria; kingdom Pseudomonadati; phylum Pseudomonadota; class Alphaproteobacteria; order Hyphomicrobiales; family Stappiaceae; genus Stappia; species Stappia sp. P2PMeth1. Next base: position 320,017 of record NZ_FYAW01000019.1, read on the forward strand.
AACTTCGGCACCCCGGTCAAGCCGATGCATGTCGGCCACGCCGCGTATAACGGCATCATGGCGGCGCTTGTCGCCCAGCGGGGAATGACGGCCAATCCGGATGCCTTCGAACATCAGTATGGCTTCTTCAACCTGTTCAACGGGGCAGGCACCTATGACGCAGACGCCATCCTGAACGGATGGGACGGTCCGCTCGAAGTGCTGTCGCCCGGCATCGCGATCAAGCAGCACCCCTGCTGCGGCAGTGCGCATTCGGCCATCGACGCAGCGTTGCGGATCGTTGCCCGCGAAGGCCTGCTTGCCGCAGACCAGATTGCCAGGATAGAGATCCGCACCCATGAGCGCCGTCTGGCGCATACCAACCGAAGCGCCCCCCGCTCGGGTCTCGACGCCAAGTTCAGCGTGCAGTTCCTGACTGCCAAGGCGCTGACCGCCGGTCGCATCCGTCTGGCCGATTTCGATGACGCGACTTTCCTCACCGCCGATCTGGCGCCGCTCCTGCCGCATGTCACCGCGACCGGCCATCGGGAGGCAGACGCCTATCTGGGATGCGTCGAAGTGGTGATGAAGGATGGACGCACGTTCAACGACAGCGCCTCGACCAATTTCGGGCGCGGACCGATGAACCCGATGTCGGACGCCGAGGTGACCGACAAGTTCATCGATTGTGCGCAGGCGAAACTTGGCACGGCTGCGGCCGAAACTGTCTGCGCGACATTCCTCGCGCTTGAGACGGACAGCCTGCTTGGCCCGCTTCTGGCGCGGCTCTCCGGCAAGGGAGCATAACGGGATGCTGACGGTGTTTGGACGGTGCAACTCCTCGAACAGCGCCAAGGTGTTCTGGCTGTTGGATGAATTGGGGCAGGACTATCGTCTGGTGCCCACCGGCCGCGGCTTCGGCCCCACTGACACGCCGGAGTTTCTGGCGATGAACCCCTTCGGCAAGGTGCCTGTGGTGCGGGATGGCGATACCGTGGTCTGGGAATCCAACGCAGTGCTGCGCTATCTGGCCGGTCGGCAGCCGACCCTGCTCTGGCCGCAGGAGACCGGGGCCCGTAGCAGGGTCGATGGTTGGATGGACTGGGCCTCGATCTCGTTCACTCCGGTCATGACCCGCCTGCGCAAGGCCCGGGCAGCCGGCAAAACAGAGGATGCAGACCTGCCGGCGGTCAAAGCGGCGGTCGCCGCACTGGACAGTTGGCTGGCTGATCACCGCTTTCTGGCGGGGGACCAGTTGTCGCTCGCCGATATAACGGCGGCCCCATCGGTTCACCGCTGGTTCCTGTTGCCCGAAAGCGGCGCCGAGTTCCCGCATCTGCGTGCCTATGCCCAACGGCTGGGGACAAACCCCCACTATCAGCGCCATATTCGCGATGCGCTGAGTTGACCTGCCGGCCCAAGACGGCTTCCCACGATGCAGTCGCGGCAAGCCCTGCTCATGCTGAAGCGCAACGGGGATCTGACCGGGGCGCGCAGCAAAACGCGCAACGACGGTCCGTCCGGACACGTTCCTGACCGCCGTCCGCCCAGATCACTTGCGCAGTCGGCGGGCAATCTCGCGGCGCTCCCAATCCGGGCCGAAGAACGTGGAGATCTGGAAGGCGGACAGGCCATGCGCCGCCAGCCCAATCCCCCACCCGATTGCCGGAAAGACCACCCACAGGAATCCCGGCGAGACCCACAGATTGATGACGAGAAGCAGGAACATCACCAGCGCATAGCGAATGGCATGCAGATAAAACGCCTTGATGTCCCTGACATGGTCCTCGACTGCGGGAGCGATGGGGCTGGTTGAAGAGAGGGCTTCGGGCATGTCGTCGTCCTTTCTGAGTGCGGCGAAATCGACATCGAGAGCAGCAGCCAGGCACTTCAAGGTCTCGGGCGTTACCTTCGCACCGCGCTCGAGGCGCTGGATGGTGCGGGCACTCACGCCAGCCATATCGGCGAGCTGTTCCTGGCTCAGGCCTTTTTCGAGACGGTATTTGCGGATGACCATGAAAAGCCTGCGGTGATGTCCGATACCGAACCCATGCCCTAACGGCCGTCATTCCACCACGACAGCAGCACGACTTCAACACGCCACGGTGGCGACAAATCGTGCTGATCGGCCCGGCGCCAGGCGTGCACCCACGGCATTGCGAAATAATCCCACGGCTTCTTTGGCGAGCGCTTTTGCCGGGCAAGCAAGGTCGATGTCGTCGGATGATTTCCTGCTGCGCCCTGCGCACGCGCATCCGCCACGCGGGACTGCGCCGAGCCCCGCGTGCGGTCGATGTTTCCAGATGATCTGTTTCGGCTCCCGCCGCCTTGTTACTGCGTGCGTTCGAGCACCTTGCGCAGGGTGCCGATCAACTGGCCGATCTCCGCCTCGCCGATGGAGAGCGGCGGCGACATGGCAATGACGTCGCCGGTGACGCGGATCATGCAGCCTTCCTGGAAGCAGGCCGTGAACACGTCATAGGCGCGGGCGCCCGGCGCGCCGGGGCGCGAGGCGAGTTCGATGCCGCCGATCAGGCCGAGATTGCGGATGTCGACAACATGCGGCGCGTCCTTCAGCCCGTGCAGCGCCTCTTCCCAGGCCGGAGCAATGGCGGCGGCGCGGGTCAGCAGCCCGTCGCGCTCGTAGATGTCGAGCGTCGCAAGACCCGCGGCGCAGGCGATCGGATGACCCGAATAGGTGTAGCCGTGGAACAGTTCGATCGTGCCTTCCGGCCCGTTCATGAAGGCGTCGTGGATGCGGTCGGTGGTGAAGACCGCGCCCATCGGCACCGCACCGTTGGTCAGGCCCTTGGCGGTGGTGAAGATGTCCGGCATGACGCCGAAGAACTGCGAGGCGAAGGGCGTGCCGAGACGGCCGAACCCGGTGATCACCTCGTCGAAGATCAGCAGAATGCCGTGCTTGTCGCAGATCTCGCGCAGGCGCTGCAGATAGCCCTTCGGCGGCACCAGCACGCCGGTGGAGCCGGCGACCGGCTCCACGATGACGGCGGCGATCGTCTCGGCGCCGTGCAGGCCGACAAGGCGCTCAAGATCGTCGGCAAGATGCGCGCCCCATTCCGGCTGGCCGCGCGAGAAGGCGTTGTGCTCCGGCGCATGGGTGTGCGGCAGATGGTCGACGCCGGTCAGCAGCGTGCCGAAATGGCGGCGGTTGTTGACGAGGCCGCCGACGGAGATGCCGCCGAAGCCGACGCCGTGATAGCCGCGCTCGCGGCCGATCAGGCGGGTGCGCGAGCCCTCGCCGCGCGCCCGGTGCCAGGCCAGCGCGATCTTCAGCGCTGTGTCGACGGATTCGGAGCCCGAGCCAGTGAAGAAGACATGCTCGAAGCCGTCCGGGGCGAGTTCCTTCAGCCGCTCGGCGAATTCGAACGCCAGCGGATGGCCCATCTGGAAGGAGGGCGCGTAGTCCATCTCGAGCAGTTGGCGGTGCACCGCATCGGCGATCTCGGCGTGACCGTGGCCGGCATTGCAGCACCACAGGCCGGCAGTACCGTCGAGGATCTCGCGCCCGTCATCGCTGGTGTAGTGCAGGCCCTTGGCGCCGACCAGCATGCGCGGCGAAGCCTTGAACTGGCGGTTGGCGGTAAAGGGCATCCAATAGGCATCGAGCTTGCGGTTGCTCTTGCCCCGGGGCGTATCGTCCAGCATGTCCATGGCGGCCTCTCCGGCGGTTTTTGTCAATCTGTAGCCTGCGCTCTTTTTCCATCCTGAAACAGTCTGTTTCTTGATTTTTGCAAGCCATTGTTTCTACTAAGGAAGATAGGAGAGCGTTGAGGATCGTAAACATGTCTAACGGCAGGCCCAACGGCAGCGACGCGGAACTCGACATCGGCGGCCGGCTGCGGGCGTTGCGCGCCGCGCATGGGCTGTCGCAGCGCACGCTGGCGAAGCGGGCCGGTGTCACCAATGCAACGATCTCGCTGATCGAGTCCGGTCGCATGAACCCGTCCGTCGGCGCGCTGAAACGGGTGCTCGACGGCATCCCGGTCAGCCTCACCGATTTCTTCGCCTTCGAGCCTGGCGCCGAGCGGCAGGTGTTCTTCCAGGGCGAGGAGCTCAAGGAGATCGGCAAGGGGCGAATCTCCTATCGCCAGGTCGGCGGCAATCTGTTCGGCCGGCGGCTGCAGATCCTGCACGAGCGCTACGAACCGGGCGCCGATACCGGGCGGGCACCGCTCTCCCACGACGGCGAGGAAGGCGGCGTGGTGATCTCCGGCCGGCTGGAAGTGACGGTCGGAGATCAGCGCAAGATCCTGGGGGCGGGCGATGCCTACGCCTTCGACAGCACTGTGCCGCACCGCTTCCGCGCAGTCGGGCCGGAGCCCTGCATCGTGGTCAGCGCCTGCACGCCGCCGAGCTTCTGACAGTCTTCGGGGGCGGGGTCAGCGGCCGGTCGCCGGCGCCGGTGTGGAGGCCGGAACCGTCAGCGGAGCACGCCCATAGCGGGCCAGCACCGCCAGCAGGTCCTTCACTGGCAGCGCCCGGCAGACGTGACCGGCGGGCTTTGCCGTCGGCGCGTCCTCGGCTGCCAGCATGGCGTTGAGCACCGCCTCGTCCACCGCCTCGACGGCGGCCAGATAGACCGGATCGAGCAGCTCGTCGTTGAGCGTGCGCATGTCACGCCAGGGCCCGGAAAGCTGCGGCAGGTCCATGCGGTTGGCGGTGCTGAACGCCAGGAAGATATCGCCGGAACTGTTGCCGCCGGGCGTGCCGCCGCGGCCGATGCCAAGAGCGGCACGGCGGGCGAGACGCTCCAGTTGCGAGGGGCCGAGCGGCAGGTCGGTGGCGATGACGGCGATGATCGAGCCGCGCTCGCTGGGCATCTCGGCAATGCGGTCGCGCTCGAGATGGCGGCCGACCGGAGCGCCGAGCACGGTGAGCCAGGGCCGGTGGCCATGGTTGGCCTGGACCAGAACGCCGAGGGTGAAGTCCTCACCCGCCACCGCGAGGCGGCGCGAGGATGTGCCGGTGCCGCCCTTGAACTCGTAGCAGATCATGCCGGCCCCGCCGCCGACATTGCCTTCCGCCACCGGGCCGGAGACGGCCGCTCCGATCGCCGCCAGAACGTCGTCCTCGCCGACATGCTGGCCGTTGATGTCGCTGAGGACGCCGTCATAGGTCTCGGCGATCACCGGCATTGCCCACAGGTGGTGCCGCGCGAACGCTTCGGCATGATGAGAGAGGATCCAGCGGGTCGCCGCATGATGGGCGATGCCAACCGAATGGGTGTTGGTGATCACCAGCGGGCCGAGGAAATGGCCGGCGTCGCGCACCCAGTGGCTGCCGGTCATCTCGCCATTGCCGTTGAGCGTATATTGCCCCGCCCAGACCGGACTTGGATGCGTGTCGAAGCCGCGCGGCAGGATGGCGGTGACGCCGGTCAGCACGGGCGGCGTGCCGGAGCCGGCCGGTCGCTGCAGGGTCTTGAAGCCGACCAGGACGCCGGGCACGTCGGTGATGGCATTGAAGGGACCGCAGCAGCCGGGCAGGTCGAGGCCCAGATCGCGGGCGCGCGGCTTCAGCGGGGCGCTTCGGGCGGTCATGTCATTTTCCTCGCGATCTGAGATAGAGGCCGAGCGATGCGACGACGAAGGAGAAGACCAGCATGACAGTCGCTATCGCGTTGATTTCCGGCTTAATTCCCCGCCGCAACATGCCATAGATGAAGACCGGGAGGGTGGTCGAGTCGACTCCGGAGATGAAGTAGGTGATGACGAGATCGTCCATCGAGATGATGAAGGCGAGCAGCGCACCGCCGATCACGCCGGGCAGGATCAGCGGCAGCGTCACCTTGCGGAACGTGGTCCAGCCGTCGGCGCCGAGATCGGCCGAAGCCTCCTCCAGCGACCGATCCATGCCGGCGAGCCGGGCACTGACCACGATGAAGACATAGCTGGTCAGGAAGGTGCAGTGGCCGATGATGATGCTGACGAGGCCAAGGCTCATGCCGAAGCTGACGAAGAAGACCAGCAGGGCAATGCCGAGGACGATGTCGGGCATGATCATCGGCATGAACATCAAGGCCCGGTAGAACGAACGCAGGCGGAAGCGAAAGCGCGCCACGGCCAGCGCCACCGAGGTGCCGAAGACGGTGGCAACGAGGGTCGTGGTCAAGGCCACGATCAGGCTGTTGCGCACCGCCTTCAACAACTGATCGGTAGACTGCACATAGAGCGACAGTTCGTCGAGGCCGGTGGAGAGGCCGAAGATCGAGCGGTACCAGTCGAGGGTGAAGCCGCTCCAGATCATCATGTTGACCGGATTGGCGTTGAACGAGAAGACGACGATCAGGATGATCGGCGCGTAGATGAAGGCGAAGAAGAGAACGCCGTAGAGACCGAGAAGGCCGATCCTGTTGCGCGGTGCGGACATGGGCTCAGCTCCTTGCGCCGGAGGGAGCAGCATCGTCGTCGCGCGCCAGCAGCCGCACATAGACGACGAGCAGCAGCAGCACCGCGGCCATCACCGTCATGCCGAGAGCCGCACCGAATGGCCAGTTGCGCGCCGACAGGAACTGCTGCTCGATGAGGTTGCCGGTCATCATCACCTTCGCCCCGCCGAGCAGCGAGGGCACGACGAAATTGCCCAGACTCGGGATGAAGACGATGATCGAACCGCCGACGATGCCCGGCAGGGTGAGCGGCAGCACCACCTTGCGGAAGGTCTGGAAGCGGCTGGCACCGAGGTCCTGCGAAGCCTCGACCAGGCTAGCGTCGAGCTTTTCGACGCTGGCATAGAGCGGCAGGAACATGAAGGGGATGAACACATAGACCATGCCGATCACCACGGCGGCTTCCGTGTAGATGATCTCCAGTGGCCGCTCGACGAGGCCGAGGCCGAGCAGCGCCTGATTGACGAAGCCGGTCGGCCGCAGCAAGAGCACCCAGGCGAAAAGGCGCACCACCAGGCTGACGAAGAACGGCAGGGTGATGAGGAAGATGAAGAGGTTGCGGGCGCGTGGACCGAGCCGGCTGACCCAGAAGGCGGCCGGATAGCACAGCAGCAGGCAAAAGAACGAGGTCTGCAGCGCCAGCCATAGAGAGCGGGCGAAGATGCGCAAATACACCGGATCGAAGCTTTCGTAGCGGGTGTTGGCCCAGCCGAAGATGCGACCGAAGTTGAGATGGTAGAAGGTCCACTCGACGCCGCCATAGAGGCCGGGCTCCAACCAGCTATAGACGAACATCAGCGCCAGCGGCCCGACGAAGAACACCGCCAGGAACAGGGTCGGCGCCGCGAGCAGGAGGGCGAGCGCCGCCTGCCGGCGCAGCGCGTTGGGGCCGTGCGAGGCGGCCTGCCGCCCGGTCATGGCCGCCCCTCCAGCACATGGATCGCTGCCTGCGGCACGAAGAGCGAGACCGGGCGACCGGGGGCAAACCCCGCGCTTGCCGCGCCAATGCCGCCGCGGGCCGTCACCTTCAGCGGATCGAGCCCGGCCACGTCGACGGCAAGGCGATAGTCCGTGCCGCCGAAGAACGCCTGGGCGAGCCTGCCCGACAGGGCAAGGCCATCGTCCCGGCGGGCCGAGCCGGCGGACGCGCCACCGGTTTCGCTCGCCGCGGACAGGTCGATCGCCTCGGGCCGCACCAGCAGCGTGGCACGCGCTCCCGGCGTGAGGGAGCGGCCGGCAAGGTGCACCCGGGTTCCGTCCGCGATCTCCACCAGACTGCCCCCGGCATCGGCGGAGACGACAGTCGCGGCCAGCAGGTTGCTCTCGCCGATAAACCGGGCGACGAAGGCATTGGCCGGACGATAATAGACGTCCTCCGGCCCGCCGCATTGCTGGATCCGGCCGCCGTCGAGGACGACGATGCGGTCGGACATGGTCAGCGCCTCCTCCTGGTCGTGGGTAACGAAGATGAAGGAGATGCCGAGCTCGTGTTGCAGCAGCTTCAGCTCTTCCTGCATCTTCTGACGCAGGTTGCGATCTAGCGCGGAGAGCGGCTCGTCGAGCAGCAGCAGCTTCGGCCGGGCGACGATGGCCCGGGCAAGCGCCACCCGCTGCTGCTGGCCGCCGGAGAGCTGGCGCACCGAGCGTTCGCCGAAGCCGGACAGGCTGACGAGCTCCAGCGCCTCGCCGACACGGCGGGTCCGCTCGCGGGCCGGCACGCCGGCGACCTCCAGGCTGTAGCCGACATTGCGCGCCACGTTCATATGCGGAAACAGCGCGTAGTTCTGGAACACGGTGTTGACGGGCCGCGCATGGGCCGGCCGGCCCAGAATGGAGGCGCCGTCGATCAGGATATCCCCGGAATCGAGGTCCTCGAAGCCGCTGATGGTGCGCAGCAAAGTGGTCTTGCCGCAGCCCGAGGGCCCGAGCAAGGTGACGAATTCATTGTCGGAGACAGTCAGCGAGAGACCGTCCAGGGCGGCGACGCGCACCCCGTCGGGCGTCACGAACTGCCGGGCGGCGTCGCGGATCTCGAGAAGCGGTGGCATGCAAGCTCCCGGATGGATCGGAGGGGAACCGGAAGGATCCGGCGGCGCGAACACGCCGCCGGGGGAGGGAGACAAGGCCGCTACTGCGCCGTCTTTACCCGCGTCTACTCGCGGTTGTAGAGCTTCAGATCCTGTCCCAGATCCTCGAAGATCTCGAGTTTGTCCATCACCTCCTGCGGCGGATAGATGCTCTCGTTGCCGCGGATCGCCTCGGGGATGAGCTCCAGTGCCGGCACGTTGGGCGTGCCGTTGAGCTGCTGCGAGACATTGAGCGCGGCGATCTCCGGGCGCAGGTAGAACTCCATGAAGCGGATGGCATTCTCCTTGTTCGGCGCCGAGGCGAGCACGCACATATCCTCCTGGTACATCGTCGCCCCTTCCTTGGGGATGATGTATTTGAGGGTGTCGGGCATCTCCTGGGCGAAGATATTGGCGCCGACATACCAGTGCGCGGCGGCAACGTCGCCCGACTGGACCAGAGGGATGCTGTCATAGGTGAAGGCGCTGATATTGCCGACCCGCTCGATAATGTAGTCGGCGGCCTGGCGCACCTCGTCCTCGTCGCGCGAGTTGACGGAGTGGCCGTTCATGATCAGGCCGATGCCGAGCGTCTCGCGCAGGTCGTCGAGCAGGATGATCTTCTCGCCCTTCTCGGCCAATGCGAAGAAATCCGCCCAGCCCTCGATGCCTTCCGCCTTCTGGCGGTTGTAGACGATGCCGACGCTGCCCCACGCATAGGGCAGGCAATACTCGGCCTGTGGGTCGGTCCTGGCGCGGATGAACTGCGGGTCGATGTTCTTGAAGTCGGGATGGCTGCCGATGTCGGTCTTCGCCAGAAGGCCGAGCTGGTGCATGATGTCGTGCATGTGCACGGACGGGAAGACGATATCATAACCCGTCGCCCCGGCCTGGATCTTCGCCAGCATTTCCTCGTTGGTACCATAGGTATCGAGGCTAACCTCGACACCGAATTCCTCCTTGAACGTCTCCAGGATCTTTGGATTGATGTAATCGCCCCAGTTGTAGAGACTCAGCTTGCCCTCAGCGGCGGCCTGCTGCGGAACAACCGCAAGGACGCCCGCAGACAGCGCGATGACGGCGCCGAGCAGCGCCGTCGACGACTTGGGCTTTACGCCCGATGAGAGTTTCATTGTTCGGCTCCCCTTTTGGAAGGTGAAGGAGTGACCGGGTTTTCTTTTGTCCCGAGCCTTTTTTGTTTGACGAATGAAAGGTGCCATTTAAATTACAAAATCTGCAAATGTTATTTTTCTGTCATGAGAGGTCACCATGCGGGAAGGTTTCGCCAGCTATCCGACCGTCAGCTTCCAGGAACTGGCGGAGAAGATCGAAGCCGCCCTGCCCGGCCTGCCGACGCAGGAGGCCCGGCTTGCCCAGTTCATGCTTCTGAACCTGGACACGCTCGGGCTGGAGACCGGCCGGACCCTTGCGGCCAAGGTGGGAGTGAGCGAGGTGACGGTGGGGCGGCTGCTGCGGCGGCTGGGCTGCGACGGCATGCGCGGCCTCAAGGCGATGATGCGGGAACAGTATTCCCTGTCACCCGGCCACGGGCGACAGGCGGGGGCCGTCGCGCCGCCCCTCGGCGACCGGCTCGAGCGGGTGCTGAAGGCCGAGGTCGAGGCACTGCACAGCGTCTTCCAGCAGGCCGGCGGCCCGGCCTTCCGCACGCTGGTCGACCTGCTGGCAGGCTCGGCCGCCATCCATGTTACCGGCTTCCAGTCGGTGCGGGGCATCGCGGAGGATTTCGCAAGGCGGCTCGCCATCGCCCGCCCGGCGGTGCGCTACCTCTCCGCCCATGACGGCATGCTGGCCGAATGGCTGCCGGAGAGCGGTACCGCGCCGGACCGGGTGCCGGGCGAGACCTGTCTGCTGCTGGTCGATGTGGTGCCCTATGCGCGGGAGTCTCAGGACCTTGCCCGCATCGCCCGCGCGCAGGGGCGGCGCTGCGCCGTGGTCACCGACGAATATTGCCACTGGGCCAAGGATCTCGCCGATGCCGTGATCCATGCCCCCTCGCGCAGCGGCCTCTACCTGGAGTCGACTGTCGGCATCATCTCGGCGCTGAACCTGATCGTCGACGCGGTGGCCGAGCGGCAGGACGATGGCGGCGCCGCCCGAATCCACCAGTGGAAGCTGCTTGCCCGCGACATGCGGCTGTTCTAGCGGGGCGAAGATCGGGATCCGAAGCGCCTGCACAACCGACACAGGCCGGACGCGCGCGTCGCAACCGGTTCGGACAAAACGGAAAGCCGTGGTATCGTGCTCGGTCGGCGGGCTTTGTTCCGCCGCTCGCCTGTGCATGCAAGCCGTCTCCCCGGCAGCCCGCCTGACCTCTCATGAGCGCCAAGCCCGTCCATGATCTTCCTTCGCCTCCTTCGCTCCATTGTCCGCCGCGACAGTCTCACGGTCATCGACAGGGCCGGCCGCCGCCATCTTCTCGGCGACGGCTCGCCGCCGGTCGCGACCCTCCGGCTGTCGGCCGATGCCTCCGACTGGAAGCTGGTCCGCAACCCGGTGCTCGGCATCGGCGAGGCCTATATGGACGGCAGCCTCACGGTCGACGACGGGCGGCTCTACGAGGTGCTGGACCTTCTTGCCCGCAACTATGGCAAGGAGGCCGGTCATCCCTGGATGTCCTTGCTGGAGCGGGTCACCGCCAGGCTGAAACAGTCCAACCCGCTGGGCCGGGCGCAGAGCAATGTCGCCCATCACTACGATCTGTCGCCCGCCCTCTACGACCTCTTCCTCGATAGCGACCGGCAGTATTCCTGCGCCTATTTCCGCTCCCCTGACGACACGCTGGAGGAGGCGCAACTCGCCAAGAAGCGACATATCGCGGCGAAGCTGATGCTCGACCGGCCTGGCCTGAAGGTCCTCGACATCGGCTCGGGGTGGGGCGGCATGGCGCTTTATCTTGCCGAAGCCTATGGCGCCGAAGTGACCGGCGTGACGTTGAGCGAGGAACAGTTCGCCCATTCCCAGGCGCGCGCCGCCGCCTCGCCGACGCGGGAGCGTGTGTCGTTCCACCTCAGGGACTACCGCGAGCAGCAGGGGCCGTTCGATCGCATCGTCTCGATCGGCATGTTCGAGCATGTCGGCAAGCGGCATTACCTGGAATATTTCACGAAGCTGCGCGAGTTGCTGGCCCCGGACGGGGTCGCGCTGATCCACTCGATCGGCTACTCGGACGAGCCCGCCCCGATCAATCCCTTCATCCGCAAGTACATTTTCCCCGGCGCCGATCTGCCTTCGATGTCGGAAGTGTTCGCGGCGGTGGAGAAGACGGGGCTCTTTGCCACCGATGTCGAGATCCTGCGGCTGCATTATGCGGAAACGCTGCGCCACTGGCGCGAACGCTTCCTCGCCCACCGCGAGGAAGTGCTGAAGATCTACGACGCGCGCTTCCTGCGGATGTGGGAGTTCTATCTGGCGCTGTGCGAGGTCGGCTTCCGGCAGCGCACCAACATAGTGTTCCAGTTGCAACTGACAAAGCGGATCGACACGGTGCCGATCACCCGCGACTACATGGCCGAGGCGGAGCGCGCGGCCGAGGCGCGCGAGGCGAAACGTTAGAAGCCGAGCGCGTCCTTGAGCGCTGGAGCGCGGCCCTGCGGCGCAAGGTCGAGATCGGCCTCGATATGGTCGATATGCTCGCCAACCAGCCGTACGAGCCGATCCGCTTCACCGGCAGCCAGCGCCTCCAGAATGCCGCGATGCTCCGCATGGGCGCAACTGGAGGCATCCGAGCGACCATAGAGTGCGATGACCAGCGAGGAGCGCGCGACCAGTTCCTCCATGAAGCGGTGGAGGATGGCGTTCCCCGCGACTTCGGCCAGCAACAGGTGGAAGTCTCCCGACGCCTTGATCTCCGCCTGGCGGGCCGCCGGGCCGGGAGCGGCGATCTGGCTCGCCTCCTCGGCAATCAGTGCGGCAAAGCGCTCGAGCGCGGCGGCATCGATGCGCGCGCAAGCCTCGCGGGCAATGCCCGGTTCGATCAGCCGGCGGGAGGCAAAGATCTGGCGCGCCTCGTCGGGCGAGGGATTGGCGACGAAGGCGCCGCGGTTGCGCTCGCTGCGCACGAGCCCCTCGAAAGCGAGCATCTGCAACGCCGCGCGCACGACGGTGCGGCTGACATCGAACAGAGCGCCGACCTCGGCCTCCGACAGCTTGGTACCGGGCGCCAGCTTGCGGCCGACAATGGCCAGCCGCAGCCGGTCGCGGATGGCGCCGGCACGGTCGTCGGAAAGCTGGCCGCCGGGGGCGGCGTGGTCGTGAACAGTCATCTCATCTGATTCCCCGCAACCCTTTTAGCGCGTTTCCGCCGCCTCGCACAGGGAGCGCATACGACCCTCATCAAGATTGCATACAATCTTTTCATGTTTTGCCGACAATCGCACAGAATCTGTGCAGCGCGGCAAGATGGCGCTCCGCACCTCACAGCCAGCCTCGCAGAACCATTTGAAAAACCGTCGAAAAGCCCGGAGTTCCGCGACTGGCACGCATGATGCATTGCAGCAGCCACGCCAGAGGGGACCGCATATGAGCAAGGCCGCCGCCATCGACATTGCCTCCGTCACCAAGGTCTACGGATCGACCACGGCCGTGCATGCGATCAGCCTGAAGATCCCGGCCGGCAGCTATTGCTGCCTGCTCGGTCCCTCGGGCTGCGGCAAGAGCACGACGCTGCGGATGATCGCCGGCCACGAGAGCATTTCGGACGGCGACGTGCGGCTCGGCAACCAGGTGGTCACCGACCTGCCGCCGGCGCGCCGCGGCACCTCGATGATGTTCCAGTCCTATGCGCTGTTCCCGCATCTCGATGTCACCGACAATGTCGCCTTCAGCCTGAAGATGAAGGGCGTCGGCAAGCAGGAGCGGCGGCGGCGGGCGCTGGACATGCTCGAACTGGTGCATATGGAGCCCTATGCCGCGCGCCGGCCGGCGCAGCTTTCGGGTGGCCAGCAGCAGCGCGTGGCGCTCGCCCGCGCGCTGATCACCGATCCGCAGGCCCTGCTGCTCGACGAACCGCTGTCGGCGCTCGACCCGTTCCTGAAGGTCAAGATGCGGGCCGAGCTGAAGCGGCTGCAGGCCTCGCTCGGTATCACCTTCGTGCATGTCACCCACTCCCAGGAGGAGGCGATGGCGCTCGCCGACCTGATCGTGGTGATGAATGCCGGACGGATCGAACAGGCGGCGGCGCCGCGCAGAGTGTTCGAGCAGCCCGCCAATGCCTTCGTCGCCCGCTTCATGGGCGATCACAACGTCATCACCGGCCGCCTTTCGAGCCGCGACGAGCGCGGCGTGACCATCGCCCCGGCCGGTGGCGGGCTGTTTTCCGCCGACGGCACGCCGCCGGACGCAGATGAGGCCATCGACATTGCCGTGCGAACCGACCGGGTGCGGATCGGCCCGGCTAGCGCGCCGGGCCTCGGCTTCACCGGTGTGGTGCAGAACATCGAATATCGCGGCTCGTCGGTGAAGCTCACCGTCGCCGGAGCCGGAGTGGACGACTTCACAGCAATCGTCAGCGACGCCGATTTCTTCGCCGCGCCCGTCAAGGTCGGCGATGCGGCGCCGCTCGCGTGGAACCGGGAGGACGCCATCGTCCTCGGCCGCCTCGCTTCCTGAAAATCCAAGGCCGATCATCAAAAGAGAGGGGAACTGAAATGACGACGACACCGACCACCAAGACCGCCACCGGCGCGAGCGGCCTGTCCCGCCGCTCACTGCTGAAGACGGGTGCGGCTGCCGCCGGCCTTGTCGCCGGCAGCGGCGCCATCACCGGCTTTCCGACCATCTGGGCGCAGAACCCGATCACCCTGCGCCAGTTCGGCACCGGTGTGTCGAACCTCAACGCCATCGCCGAGAAGTGCAAGGAAGACCTCGGCATCACGCTGGAAATGACGGCGACCGATTCCGACGCCGCCGCCCAGCGCGCCGTCACCCAGCCGGACAGCTACGACATCGCCGATATCGAATACTGGATCGCCAAGAAGGTGTTCCCGGCCAGTGTGATGCAGCCGATGGAGGTCTCCCGGCTGAAATACTACGACAAGATCGTGCCGCTGTTCATCGACGGCAAGCTGACGCCGGACAGCGTCATCGCGCAAGGAACGGCGCCGCACACCGTCGGCTTCGTCGAGGGCAAGGACTCCACCACCTTCGCCAGCGGCCCGACCGACTGGCTGACCATGGTGCCGACGATCTACAACGCCGACACGCTGGGCATCCGTCCGGACCTCGTCGGTCGCGAGATCACCACCTGGGCCGACATCATGGACCCGGCCTTCAAGGGCAAGACCTCGATCCTCAACATCCCCTCCATCGGCATCATGGACGCGGCCATGATCATGGAGGCACTGGGCGAGGTCCAGTATGCCGACAAGGGCAACATGACCAAGGAGGAGATCGACAAGACCATCGAGTTCCTGATCAAGGCCAAGAAGGACGGCCAGTTCCGCGCCTTCTGGAAGTCCTTCGACGAAAGCGTCAACCTGATGGCCTCGGGCGAGGTGGTGATCCAGTCGATGTGGTCGCCGGCGGTGGCCGCCGTGCGCTCGCGTGGCATTCCCTGCGTCTACCAGCCGCTGAAGGAAGGCTACCGCGCCTGGGGCGGCGGCATCGGCCTCGCCAAGCACCTGTCGGGCGCCAAGCTCGATGCGGCGTACGAGTATATCGACTGGTACCTGTCCGGCTGGGTCGGCGCCTATCTCAACCGCCAGGGCTACTACTCCGCCGCCATGGAGACGGCGAAGGAATACATGTCCGAGGACGAGTGGGGCTTCTGGGTCGAGGGCAAGCCGGCGGCGGGCGACATCCTGTCGCCGGACGGCAGGGTGATGGAAAAGGCCGGTGCCGTGCGCGACGGCGGCTCCTTCAACGAGCGCATGGGCAAGGTCGCCTGCTGGAACTCGGTCATGGACGAGGACCGCTACATGGTCCGCCGCTGGAACGAGTTCATCGCCGCCTGAGGATGATCTCACCGCTCTCCCGGGACGCCCACCGTCCCGGGAGAGCGGCTTCCCGCACCCTGAAACCCTGCACGGAGCCGAGGCATGACCGCCGCCGCCAATCCGCCTGCCGCACACCAGGCCGCACCGGACGGGACGCCGCCCGCCCGCCGTCTCGCCCGCCTCGGCAGGGCCGCCGCCTATCTGCAGGCAGCGCCGCTGGCGCTCATCCTCGGCGCCTTCCTGCTGGCGCCACTGGCGATGATCGTCGCGGTAAGCTTCTGGGACTACGACTTCGCCCGGCTCTATCCCGATTTCGTGCTGACCAACTATATCGAGACGCTGGGTTCGGCGGTGACCTGGCGGACCTATCTCAACACGTTCAAATATGCGGTGATCGTCTGGGTGCTGACCCTCGTCATCGGCTTCTGGGTCGCCTATTTCCTCGCCTTCCACGTGCGCAGCCAGACCATGCAGATGGTGCTGTTCCTGGTCTGCACCGTGCCGTTCCTGACCTCCAACATCATCCGCATGATCTCGTGGATCCCGGTGCTCGGACGCAACGGGCTGGTCAACACGGCGCTCGTCGACCTCGGCATCGTGCCGGCCCCGGTGGAATGGCTGCTCTATTCCGATTTCGCCGTGGTGCTGGCGATGGTGCATCTCTACACGCTGTTCATGGTGACGCCGATCTTCAACACGTTGATGCGCATCGACCGCGCGCTGGTGGAGGCGGCGCGCGATGCCGGCGCCTCCAGCCTGCAGGTGCTGACCAACGTGATCCTGCCGCTGGCCAAGCCGGGCATGGCGATCGGCACGATCTTCGTGGTGACGCTGGTGATGGCCGACTTCATCACCGTCCAGGTGATGTCGGGCGGGCAGAGCGCCTCTGTCGCCCTGATGATGCGCAACCAGATGTCCTTGCTGCAATATCCGGCCGCCGCCGCCAACGCGGTGGTGCTGCTGGCCATCGTCCTGCTGCTCGTCGCCGCGATCCTGCGCGTCGTCGACATCCGCAAGGAGCTGTGAGATGAGCGAGACTCGCGGCCTCGAATTCTGGATCCTGGCGCTGTTCTTCGCGCTGTTCGTGGTGTTCCTTTACGGACCGCTGTCGGCCATCGTCATCCTGTCCTTCCAGGGACCGGATGGCGGGCTGACCTTCCCGCTCAACGGCACCTCGCTGCACTGGTTCCGCAACCTGACGGAGCGCCAGGCGGTCGGCGATTTCGGCGGCAGCTTCCGCCGCTCGCTGACGCTGGGCATCGGCGTCATGCTGGTCACCGTCGTGGTGTCGCTGCTGGCGGGCCTCGCCTTCCGCCGCCGCTTCCTCGGCGCGACGCCGCTGTTCTACCTGTCGGTCGCGAGCCTCGTGGTGCCCTCGATCATCGTCTCGCTCGGCATCGGCGTGATGTTCCAGCAGGTGGGCCTGCGCCCGGCCTGGTACAGCTCCGCCTTCGGCGCCCACCTGACCTGGACCCTACCCTTCGGCGTGCTGATCATGTTCGCCGTGTTCAACCGCTTCTCGCCCGCCTACGAGGAGGCCGCCCGCGACCTTGGCGCCAGCGCCTGGCAGACCTTCCTGCATGTGCTGCTGCCGATGATCGCGCCGATGCTGATCGGCGTCGGCCTGTTCGGCTTCACCCTGTCCTATGACGAGTTCGCGCGCTCGCTGATGACCTCGGGCACCTACAACACTCTGCCGCTGGAGATCTACGGCATGACCACCAACGTCACGACGCCGGTGCTCTACGCACTCGGCACCGTGACGACGCTGTTCTCCTTCCTCGTCATCGTGGCGACGCTCGGCGCCATCGTCTGGCTCGGCCGCCGCCGCGCCCGCGGCCAGGGCACCGCGTGACGGGCGGCAGACAATGGACCTCCTGATCGTCAATCCGAACAGCACCGCCTCGATGACCCGTACCATCGAGGCCGCAGCCAAGGCCGTCGCGGCGCCCGGCACGCGCATCATCGCCACGACCTCGCAAGGAGGCCCCGCCTCCATCGAGGGCTATTACGACGAGGCGCTGTCCGTGCCGGGGTTGCTCGCCGAAATCCGCGAGGGCGAACGGGCCGGCGCGAGGGCGGCGGTGATCGCCTGTTTCGACGATACCGGCCTCGACGCGGCGCGGGCGATGGCCCGCATTCCCGTGCTCGGCATCTGCGAGGCGGCGCTGTCGCTCGCCGCTTTCGTTGCCCGCCGGTTCACCGTGGTGACGACGGCGGAGGCCGCGCGCGTCCCGGTCGAGGATCTGGTTGCGCGCTACGGCATGACAGGCCGGGCGAGGGTGCGCGCTGCCGGCATGTCGGTGCTGTCGCTGGAGGATCCGGCCTCCGGATCCGGCGAGTTGCTGCGAGCTGAGATCCGGGCGGCACTCGCCTGCGACCACGCGGAGGCGATCGTGCTCGGCTGCGCCGGCATGGCCGACCTCGCCCGCCGCCTGTCCGCCGAGTTCGGCGTGCCGGTGATCGACGGGGTGAGCGCCGCGGTGAAACAGGCGGAGGCGCTTGCCGCGCTCGACCTGTTCACCTCCAAGCGCGGCGCCTATGCTGCCCCCTCGCCCAAGCGCTACAGCGGCGCCATGGCCTCTTTCGCTCCGATGCCGGCAGGGACCGAATGACCGAACCGACACTGCGCGCGCTTGCCCTTGATGAACTGCCTCTCCTGATCGACTGGGCCGCCGGCGAAGGCTGGAACCCCGGCCTCGACGACGCCCCGGCCTTCCATGCCGCCGATCCCGGCGGCTTTCTCGGGCTCTTCCTTGGCAACGAAATGGCGGCAGCGATTTCCGCCGTCGCCTATGGGCCAGGCTTCGGCTTCATCGGCCTCTACATCTGCCGGCCGGACCTGCGCGGCAAGGGGCTCGGGCGCCAGGTCTGGGACGCCGGCATGGCGAGGCTCGGCGAGCGCTGTATCGGCCTCGACGGCGTGCCGGCGCAGGAAGACAATTACCGTCGCATGGGCTTTGCCGTTGCCTATCGCACCTTGCGCTTTTCGGGACACGCACCCCAGGCGACTCCACCGGCCGGCACCCGTATCGTCCCGGCCGATCCCGGCGGCGCCGGCCTTGCCGCCTATGATGCCGCCATCTTCCCGGCGCCGCGAGAGGCCTTCCTGTCTGCCTGGATCTCGTCTCCGCGCATCGCGCGCATGGCCCTGCGGGACGGGCGCGTCGTCGGCTACGGCACCGCGCGAAAATGCCTTCAGGGGTGGAAGGTCGGGCCGCTCTTCGCCGACACGCTGGCGGACGGCACCGCCCTCCTTGCCGCCCTCGGCGCGGCGACGGGCGGAGAGGAGCTGCATCTCGACGTGCCCGACACGGGGCACGGCTTCGGGACCTGGTTGGAGCAGGCCGGCTTCACGCAAGGCTTCGCCACCGCCCGCATGTACCGCAACGGGCTGCCGGGCGGCGATCCATCCCGCGTTCTGGCCCGCGTTCTGGCGACAACGACGCTGGAGCTCGGCTGAGCGGCGCGGGGGCCTCAGGCGCTCGCGAAAGCCTTCATCCAGCCGAGACCCTCACTGGTCGCGCCGCGCGGGCGGTATTCCGCGCCGAAATGGCCCCGATAGCCGGCATCGCGCAAGGCCGGCAGCAGCCAGCCATAGTCGACCTCGCCCCGGTCCGGCTCGCCCCGGTCGGGGACGGCGGCGAACTGGATATGGCCGATCAGGTCCATCCAGCGCTCGGCCTGGCGCAGCAGGTCGCCGCGCATGATCTGCATATGGTAGCAGTCATACATGATGCGGATGCCCTCGCCGCCGCACTGCGAAATGATCGAAGCGGCGCTCTCGCAGTCCGACAGGAAGTAGCCCGGCACGTCGCGGGTGTTGATCGGCTCCAGCAGCAGGCGGACGCCCCTGGGGGCAGCGAGATCGCGGAAGCGGCGAAGGTTCGCGACGAAGGTGCGGCGCGCAGCCTCCCCGTCCGCCTTTCCGGCCATGACATGGATGTTGCCTGCGCCGATGGCCACCGCATAGTCGAGGGCCTGGGTGAAGGCGGCCAGCGCCTCGTCCTCGCGCCCGGCAAGGGCGGCGAGCCCGAACTCGCCCTTCGCCACGTCGCCGCGCACCGTGTTGAGCCCGAGCACCGGCAAGCCGGTCTCTTTGAGGGCGGCGGCAAGCTCGGCCGCCGGCACCTCGTAGGGCCAGTGCAGCTCGACCGCGCCGAAGCCGGCGGCGGCCGCCGCATGCACCGCCTGGGGCAACGCCAGATCGGTCCAGAGGAAGCCGAGATTGGCCGAAAGCGGCAGGGAGGTCTTGTTCACGGTCATCGCGCCTCAGTCCCATTCCACATCGAAGTGATCGACAATCGAGCGGATCTCGCCCTCGCTCAGGAGACGCGGGTTCATCCCGCGCAGCAAGAGGGCGAGACGGGCGGTCTCCTCCAGCTCTTCCATGGCGTAGACCGCCGCCTCCAGGTCCTTGGCCGCCACCACCGGGCCGTGATTGGCCAGCAGCACGGCGCTGCGACGACCGGCAAGCCCGCGGATCGCCTCGCCCATGGCGGCGTCGCCCGGACGGAAGAAGGGCAGCAGCTTCACCTTGCCGAGCCGCATGATCGAATAGGGCGTGAGCGGCGGCAGCACATTGTCCGGATCGACCTCCGGCAGCATCGACAGGGCGACCGAATGGCTGGAATGCAGGTGAACGATGGCGCCGGCCCTGGCGCCGCGCGTCTCGTAGAAGGCCGAATGCAGCGGCATTTCCTTGGTCGGAGCGTCGCCGTCGACATGCCGCCCCCCCGCATCGAAGCGCGACAGGCGGCCAGGGTCGAGACGGCCGAGCGAGGTGCCGGTGGGCGTGACCAGCAAGCCGCCGTCGGAGAGGCGCAGCGAGATGTTTCCCGAGGCGCCGCCGGTCAGACCGCGGTCGAACAGAGAGCGGGCGAGCGTGCACAGAAGCTCGCGTTGCCGTGCTTCCTCGCTCATGCCGCGCCCTTTTCGGACAGGATCGCCAGCGCGCGCTCGAAGAAGTCCTCGCCGCCGAAATTGCCGGACTTCAGCGCCAGCGCCAGCTCGGCCCCTTCGACGCGCAAGGCCGGCACCCCGGGATCGATCTCCGGGCCGATGCGCAGCGCCTCGCAGCCAAGGCCGCGCACCACCGCGCCCGAGGTCTCGCCGCCGGCGGAGACGATGCGGCGGACGCCGGAGCGCGCGAGCTCGCCGGCAAGATCGGCGAACAGGGTTTCGATGGTACCTGCCAGTTTCTCCGTTCCGTAGACGCCCTGGGCGCGCCGCACCTCGTCAGGATCGGCCGAGGAATAGACCAGCGGCGCGGCGTCCCGGTTCTCTAGCACGAACGCGCGCAGGGTCGCGACGGTGGTCTTGCCGGACATGACATCATCGGCGGTGACTTCCAGCGCAGGATGGTTCGCCTTGTAGCGCGCCACCTGGGCGCGGGTCGCGCGCGAGCAGGAGCCCGACAGCACGACGCCCGGCCCGTCGACCCCGGCAAAGCTGTCGCTGCCGCCGGCAAGCTCTCCCGCACGACGGAAGTTCTCCGGCAGGCCGAGCGCAACGCCGGAGCCGCCGGTGATCAGCACCAACCCTTCCGCCGCCGCGCCGATGGCGTGAAGATCCGCATCCGTAATCGCATCGACGACCACCGGGCCGGCACCGGCCGCAAGCTCGCGGGCAAGGCCCCTGGCGATCCCGTCCGAGCCCTTGGCGACGTCGGCATGGGCGACATGACCGACCTTGCGCGGCGTCTGCAGGGCGAGCCAGCGGCGGATGTCCGGATCGGTCATCGGCGTCAGCGGGTGATCCTGCATGCCGGACTCGCTGAGCAGCCGGTCGCCGACGAAAAGGTGCCCCTGGTAGAGCGTGCGGCCCGTACCGGGAAAGGCCGGGCAGACGATGGCGGTCTTCGCCCCGAGCCGGTCCATCAGCGCATCGATGACCGGGCCGATATTGCCTTGCGGCGTGGAATCGAAGGTCGAGCAGTATTTGAAGAAGATCTGTCGGCAGCCCTGCGCCAGCAGCCAGTCGAGCGCCGCCAGCGACTGTTCGACCGCCTCGGCAACCGGCACGCTGCGGGTCTTGAGCGCGACGACGCCAGCCTCGACGCCGGGCGCGGCCGGACCTTCCGGCAGGCCGCAATATTGCGTGACCGCCATGCCGCCCTTGACCAGCGTGTTGGCAAGATCCGAGGAGCCGGTGAAATCGTCGCCGATGCAGCCGAGCAGCATGGTCAATCCTTGTCCCTGGAGGCTCCACCCGATGCCGGAACGCCCGGCAGGGCGATGTTGCCCTCGCGGGCATAGATCTTGGCGACCGCCACGTCGCCCTCGCGGCCGAGACCGGCATCGTGCGCGGCCCGGAAGCGGGCGAGCGCTGTCTCCGTCAACGGCACGGAGAGCCCGCCGGCGGAGGCCGCCTCGGCGACGATGCCGAGATCCTTGACGAAGATATCGACTGCCGAATGCGGGCGATAGTCGCCGCCCGCGATGAACGGCCCGCGGTTCTCGAACATCCAGGACGAGCCGGCGCAGCGCGAGATCACCTCCACCATGCGCGCCACCTCAATGCCCTGGCCGACGCCGAAGGTGAGCGCCTCGGCGGTGGCGGCGATGTGGACGCCGGCAAGCAACTGGTTGACCACCTTCATCGCCGAACCGGGGCCGGCGCGGTCGCCGAGCTCGAACACCGTCTCGGCCATCGCATTGAGCGCCGGCCGGGCGGCCGCGAAGGCCTCCGCCGTGCCGGAGGCCATGATCGACAGGCGCCCCTCGGCGGCGCGGACCGCACCGCCGGAGATCGGCGCGTCGAGATAGAGCAGGCCGGTTTCGGCGAGCTTCGCCTCGAAACGCACGGCGTGTTCGGGCGCGAAGGTGGCGCAGGAGACGGCGACGGTGCCGGGGCGAAGATGCGGCGCGATGCCGTCCTCGCCGAAGAGCACGGCCTCGGTCTGGGCTGCGTTGACGACGACGAGCACGACCGCCGAGGCGTTGCGTAGCGCTGCGTCGCGAGCCGCGCGATCAGCGGCACTGCGCCCGCCATCCGCCTCGAAGGCGGCCATGGCAGCCGGCTCCCGGTCGATGCCGGTGACGGCAAGGCCGGCGCGCAGCAGCGAGCGCGCCATGCCGAGCCCCATGGCGCCGAGGCCGATGACGACGATGGGACCGGTTTTGCTCATGACGCCGCTCCCGCGTGATCCTCAAGATAGGCGGTGATGATCGCCTCGATAGAGGCATCGCCGGCAAAGCCGAGATCGAGCGCGCGGCGCGTGTCGAATGCCTTCGGCCAGGTGGAGATGATCGCCTCCACGGCGGGATCGGGCTGGTGACGGATCAGGGCGACCGCCGCATCGCCCGCCACCTTGCGCAGCGCCTCGATCTGCTCGCCGACGGTCACCGAGACGCCGGGCAGCGTGATGTTGCGACGCCCGCCCATGGCGGCACTGTCGAGATCGCCGGCATGGACGAGATAGCCGACGGCCGCGCGCGGGCTGGCCAGCCAGTGGCGCACGTCGGTGCCGACCGGCAGCACGGCTTCCTTGCCGGCAAGCGGCTCGCGCAGGATGGAGGAGAAGAAGCCGGAGGCCGCCGCATTGGGCTTGCCCGGCCGGATGACGATGGTCGGCAGGCGCAGGCCGATGCCGTCGAAGAAGCCGCGGCGGCTGTAGTCGGCAAGCAGCAATTCGCCGATGGCTTTCTGCGTGCCGTAGCTCGACAGCGGGGTAACGACGTAATCGTCGCCGATGACATCGGGCAAGGGACTGCCGAACACCGCCAGCGACGAGGTGAAGACGACGCGGGGGCAATAGCCCGAACGCGCGTTCTCGGCGCGGATCGCCTCGAACAGATGGCGGGTGCCGTCGAGATTGATCCGGTAGCCCTTCTCGAAATCGCGCTCGGCCTCACCGGAGACGATCGCGGCGAGATGGTAGATGACGTCGGGACGGGAGGCGACGAGACGCTCGGCCTCACCGGGCGCGCTGAGGTCGCCGGTTTCGATCGCAACCGGGATGCCGCCCTCCGGCGCGCGGGCCGGGACGACATCGAAAAGCGTCAGGTGCGAGAGGGCGCCGCCGGCGAGGGTTCCCCGCGCGGCCAGCGCCCCGGCCAGCCCCTGGCCGAGCATGCCGCCACCACCGATGATGAGGCAGGTCGTCATTGTCACTCTCTCCTTGCGGGCGGCAGGGCCGGACGCGACATCCGGCGCCGCACCCGATGCGGGCCGCGCCGGATGTCTTTCATGGGTGCATCAGATGCAGCGGCCGCCGTCGACTTCGAGCAGCACGCCGGTGATGAATTCCGCCTCGTCGGAGGCGAGGAAGCCACAGGCCTTGGCAATGTCGAGCGGACGCGACAGGCGGCCGAGCGGAATGCCGGCGATGATCTTGGCCCGCGTCTCCGGCGTGTCCTCGCCCGGCAGGAACTGGTCGGTCAGGCCGGTCTCGCCCATCACCGGGTTGATGCCGCAGACGCGGATCTTGCGGTCGGCGAGTTCCACGGCCATGGAGCGCGTGATGGCGATCGCCGCGCCCTTGGTGCCGTTGTACCAGGTCAGGCCCGGACGCGGACGCACGCCGGCGGTCGAGGCGATGTTGATGATGACGCCGCCGCCGTTCTTCTCCAGCACCGGCACCGCGTGGATCGCCGCGTGGTAGAGCGACTTGACGTTGACCGCATAGACCTTGTCGAAGGTGGCCTCGTCGACCAGCAGCATCGACTGGTTCTTGTGGGTGGTGCCGGCATTGTTGACGAGGATGTCGAGCTTGCCGAAAGCGTCGAGCGCCGCCTGCACCATCGCCTTGGTGGACTCGCCGCTGGTGACGTCGGCGGTGCAGGCAACGGCGGCGGCGCCGATGTCGCTTGCGACCTTCTGCGCCGCGTCGCCGCGGATGTCGGCGACGACGACCTTGGCGCCCTGCTCGGCGAAGTAATGGGCAATGCCCTCGCCATAGCCGCCGCCGGCGCCGGTGACGATGGCCACCTTGTCCTTCAGTTTCATTGCAGTCTCCCGAAAAGAGGCAGCGCCATCGCTACCTGTAGAACAGCTCGACAAGACCGAGCGAAATGAACGGCACGTAGGTCACCAACAGCACGCAGCCCATCACCACCAGCACCATCGGCACCAGGGCCGGAATGATCTTCTGGATGGAGATCTTCGCCACCGCGCAGGCGGCGAAGAGATTGACGCCGACCGGCGGCGTGAACATGCCGAGCGCCAGATTGACCACGATGATCAGGCCGAAATGCACCGGATCGACGCCATAGGCGATGGCAATCGGCGCGAGCAGCGGCGCCAGCACCAGGATGGCCGCGGACGTCTCGACGAACATGCCGACGATGAACAGGAAGACATTGACGGCGATCAGGAAGCTAACGCGGTCGGTGAACACCTGCTGGACCCACTCGGCGATGATCGCCGGAAGGCCGGAGCGGGTGACGAGGAAGGAGAAGAGGCCCGCGCCGGCGATGATCACCATGATCACCGCGCTGGAGATCACCGAGGTGCGCAGCGCCGCGTGGATCTTGGCAAGGGTCAGCGAGCGGTAGACGAAGAGGCCGACGAACAGCGCATAGACCACGGCGATGGAGGAGGCCTCGGTCGGCGTGAAGATGCCGCCATAGATGCCGCCGAGCACAATCACCGGCATCAGCAGGGCCCAGAGCGCATGGACCAAAGCGCCAAAAAACGGCTTGCGCCCGTCGCCGTCCATCTTGCCGTAGCCCTTCACCCGGCACAGGATGATCAGGTAGACGAAGAGCGCGCTGGCCACCAGGATGCCGGGGCCGATGCCGGCCAGGAAGAGCTGGCCGATCGAGGTTTCGGTGGCAACGCCATAGAGGATGAGCGGGATCGACGGCGGGATCAGCACGCCGAGCTCGGCCGAGGAGGCCTGGATCGCGGCGGCAGTGCCGACCGGATAGCCGTGCCGGACCATGGCTGGAATCAGAATCACGCCGATCGCGAAGGTCGTGGCGACCGAGGAGCCGGAAACCGAGGCGAAGATCATGCAGGTGACGACGCAGGTGCAGGCCAGCCCGCCCTGGATGCCGCCGACCATCGATTTCGCCAGTTCCACCAGTCGCTCGGAGATGCCGGCCGCCGCCATCAGATTGCCGGACAGGATGAACAGCGGCACGGCGAGCAGCGGAAACGAGTCGAGGCTGGCGAAGATCCGCTGCACGGCGAGCAGCAGCGGCACAGTCGAGAAGAACTGGATGCCGAAGGCGCTGGCAAGGACCAGCGACACGCCGATCGGAACGGCGACGGCAAAGAGGATCAGCAGCGAGAAGGCAAGGGCCGCGTTCATACCTGGCCCTCCACGTCCTTGAGCTCGCCGGAGCGGGCATCATCCTGACCGGTGAAGCTGACGATGGTGCGCGCGATGACGCCGGGGACGGCGAGCGCCGCGCCGACCGGCAGCGCCGCATAAACCCAGGCGATGCTGACATCAAGGCCGGCGAGGTTCTGCCGCTGCACCCTGAACGCCATGGCCGTGCCGTACCAGATCAGCAGGGCGAGGAAGATCAGCGACGCGGCGGCAATCACGATGGTGAGCACTTGGCGAAGCGGCTTCGGCCCGACATCCATCAGAAAATCGACGGCGATCATCGCGCCCTGGCGGAACGCTGCGGCAAGGCCGAGAAACACCATCCACATCATCGCCGAGCGGGCCGCCACTTCCGACCACGCGGAAGGATGCCCGAAGACGAAGCGCGTCACCACCTGGTAGAAGGTGAGAGCGACGATCGCCGCCAGGGCGAGGACCGACAGTTCGAGAGCGACGCGGGTCACCCGGCGCTCGGCGGCGAAGAACCATTGCATGATCGAACTCCTGCCGGAGAACCGCTGGCGACCGCGACGGCGGCGCCACCTGCGGCCGACCGGGGAACGCCATCAGGGGCGACCGCTCGCGGCCGCCCCAGGGACGCCGGTCGCGAGACGACCGTGACCAGTCGCCTCGCGGTGCCCGGCGGGCGGGGCCTTGGGAGGGCCTTACTGCTGGGCGGCCTGGATGCGCTTCAGCATCTCGTCGCCATACTTCGCCTTGAAGCTGTCATAGGCTGGGGCGACGGCCTGCTGGAAGGCAGCCTGATCGACCGTCTCCACCACGTTCATGCCGTTCTGGCGCAGCAGGGCGACGCCGTTGGCCTCGTCGGCCTCGACCTTGGCGCGGGTCGCCTCGACGGCCACCTTGGCGGCCTCCTCGAACCAGCCCTTTTCCTCGTCGGACAATCCGTCCCACAGGCTCGGCGAGGCGAGGATGATGGCCGGCGAATAGACGTGGCCGGTCAGGGTCAGGTTGCTCTGCACCTCCCAGAACTTCGAGGCGGTGATCACCGGGATCGGGTTCTCCTGGCCGTCGATGACGTTCTGCTGCAGGGCGGCGAAGACCTCCGGGAAGGCCATCGGCGTCGGCGAGGCGCCGGCTGCCCGGAAGGCTTCCATATGCACCGGGTTCTCCATGGTGCGGATCTTCAGGCCCTGCAGGTCGGCCGGCGTGTTGATCGGGCGGCTGGAGTTGGTCACGTGGCGGAAGCCGTTCTCCGACCAGGCAAGGGCGACGAGGTTGTTCTCGCTGACCTTGTCGAGCAGTTCCTGACCGATCTCGCCGTCGAGCACGCCGCGTGCCGAGGCATAGTCCTTGAAGAGGAAGGGCAGGTCGAGCACCAGCGCTTCCGGCACGAAATTGCCCAGCGGGCCGGTCGAGGAAATGGTCAGTTCGACCGAGCCGATCTGCAGGCCCTCGATCACGTCACGCTCGCCGCCGAGCGCGCCGGCGGCCTGCTCGCGGATCTCGTACTTGCCGCCGCTGAGCTCGGACAGCTTCTTGCCGAACGCCTGGACGCCCATGCTGTAGTGGGAATTCTGCGCCGTGGAATGCGCGAAGTTCAGAACGGTCTGCGCCGTGGCGGCACCCCCCATCGCCATCGAAAGGGCGAGCGTGGACACGACAGTCAAGCTGCGGAAACGAAACATAGCGATATCCTCCCTGGTGTCTCCTGCACCGATCGCGAAGTTTGGCGGCGATCGATCATCCAGTCAACACGTTTTACAACTTAACTCTAACTGGTATGATGATCACCCGCAAGCTGGAGCCTGGCAATTGCCGCAATAGAGCGTCGGCGCCCGGCGATATTGACCGAACGGCAGGATTGACCAATAAGTCGAGACATGGACAAGGCCGCACCGACATCGCGGTCGGGGGAGTTCACCTTCGCCGACCTCCAGCAGAGCAAGGCCGATCGGCTGGCCGACCGGGTCTATGAGAACCTGTTCCATGCCATCGTCACCGGCATGATCGCGGCAGGCACCAAGCTGCCGCCGGAGAACGTGCTTGCCGGAGAGTTCGACGTGTCGCGCCCCGTCCTGCGCGAGGCGCTGGACAAGCTGCGCGAGGACGGGCTGATCTCCTCGGTGCGCGGCTCGGGCAACTATGTGCAGAACGCCCTCGGCGCCAGCCCCGAGCGCGCCACCGGCGACGACGACCGCGACGCGCTGGAGCGTATCGGCGACATGCTGAACGGCATCGAACTGCGCCTGATCGTCGAGCCGCAGGCGGCCTATCTCGCCGCCAAGCGGCGCGGGCCGGCGGATATCGAGCGGCTGCGCGAGGCGCTCGATCGCTTCTCCGAGGCAATGCACACCAACGCGATCATGCATTATCACGACTATGCGTTCCACGAGGCGGTGGCCATCGCCACCTGCAATCCGCGCATCGTCAAGACGCTGAAATCGCTAGAATATGACGTCACCCGCTCGGTGACCCTGATGCGCTTCCTGGTGAAGTTCCAGCCGCTGGTGCGCGCCGAGGCGGTGCAGGCGGAGCACGAGGACATCTTCCGCCATATCGAGGCGGGCGCGGCGACCAAGGCCAAGCGCGCGATGCGCAATCATATCGAACACGCCCGCACGCGAATGATGAACAGCCGCCCCGGCTTCTGACCCCTCATCGCTCCCGGCCACACGAAACGGGCGGAACCCGAAGGCCCCGCCTGTCCGATCTTGTCGCGATATCCGCAACTCAGCCGTGCTTCAACACCACGGTCTTGATCGTGGTGAAGCTGATCATGCCCTCGAAGGCCTTCTCGCGGCCGTAGCCGGAGCGCTTCATGCCGCCGAAGGGCAGTTCGATGCCGCCGCCGGCGCCGTAATTGTTGACGAAGACCTGGCCCGCCTCGATGGCATGGGCGCAGCGCATCTGCCGGCCGCCATCCTGGGTCCAGACCGAGGCGGTGAGCCCGTAGGGCGTGCCGTTGGCGAGGCGGATCGCCTCGGCCTCGTCATCGAAGGGAAAGGCCGCCAGCACGGGACCGAAGATCTCGTCGCAGGCGAGGCGGCTGTCGGGCGCCGCACCGTCCAGCAGCATCGGCGGGAAGTAGTAGCCGCTTTCGGGCGCGTCGGGTTTCACCTGCCCCTTGGCAACGACCTGTGCGCCGTCGGCGAGCGCCGCCTCGACCAGTTCGGTGACCCGGCGCAACTGGCGGGCGCTGACGATGGGACCGCAGTCTGGATCGTCGATGCCGGGACCGACCTTCAGCGCGGCAAAGCGCTCGGCGAGCCGCGCCATCACCTCCGGATAGATCGAGCGCTCGATGAGCACGCGGCTGCCGGCCGCGCAAGTCTGGCCGGCATTCTGCACGATGGCGTTGACGACGACCGGCAGCGCCGCGTCGAGATCCGCATCGGCAAAGAGGATCTGCGGCGACTTTCCGCCAAGTTCCAGCGTGACGGGCACGTGGTTTTCCGCCGCCGCCTTCGCAACGGCGGTGCCCGTCTGGGGCGAACCGGTGAAGGAGATGTGGTTGATCCCCGGATGACCGGCGAGTGCTGCACCCGCCTCCATGCCGAGGCCACAGACGATGTTGAGCGCCCCGGCCGGAAGGCCCGCCTGAAGCGCCAGTTCGCCAAGCCGCAGCGGCGTCAGGCAGGCATCCTCTGCCGGCTTGACGACGCAGGCATTGCCGGCCGCCAGGGCGCCGCCGACCGAGCGGCCGAAGATCTGCGAGGGATAGTTCCACGGAATGATGTGGCCGGTGACGCCATGGGGCACCCGCAGCGCCAGAACGGTCATGCCCTTGGAATAGGGGATCGTCTCACCATGGTGCTTGTCGGCGGCCGAGCCGTAATATTCGAAATAGCGGGCGGTCGCGGCGATATCGTTGCGCGCCTGGGTCAGCGGCTTGCCGGTGTCGAGGCATTCCAGCTCGGCGAGCTCCTCGGCATGATCGAGAATCAGCGCGGAAAAGCGCATCAGGATGCGGCCGCGCTCCAGAGCGCTCTTGGCGCCCCATTCGCCCTCGAAAGCAGCGCGCGCCGCTTCCACGGCCCGGTCAACCTCGGCCGCGCCGCCGCGCGGCAGGCGGGCGAAGACCCGGCCGTCGGCCGGGTCGACGACGTCGATGCCGCCCTTGTCCGCGCGGTCGACGACCTTGCCGTCGATGATGTGGCCGAAAGCCGTGATGGATGTCCTGTCGAGCATCGTACTTGCTCCTGAAAGTGGCTGAAACCGGGGAAAGGACCAGCCGACGACACGCACCGGCTGGTTCTGCCTAAGGGTCAGGCGAGCGCCTCGGCGATGGCCTTGCCGGCCTCGATCGTGCCGGC
Source organism: Stappia sp. P2PMeth1 (assembly GCF_900185735.1). Taxonomy (NCBI): domain Bacteria; kingdom Pseudomonadati; phylum Pseudomonadota; class Alphaproteobacteria; order Hyphomicrobiales; family Stappiaceae; genus Stappia; species Stappia sp. P2PMeth1. The sequence goes on from NZ_FYAW01000019.1 coordinate 349,980, forward strand.
GCTGCCGCCGAGATCGCGGGTGCGCGGGCCGCCCTGCGACAGCACCGCCTCGATCGCGGTCTCGATGGCGCGTGCAGCCTCCAGCTCGCCGAGATGCTCCAGCATCATGGCGCCGGCCCAGATCTGGCCGATGGGATTGGCAATGCCCTGGCCGGCAATGTCGGGGGCAGACCCGTGCACCGGCTCGAACATCGAGGGATTGGCGCGGGTCGGGTCGATATTGCCGGACGGCGCGATGCCGATGCTGCCGGCGACCGCGGGACCGAGATCGGAGAGGATGTCGCCAAACAGGTTGGAGCCGACGACCACGTCGAACCAGTCCGGATGGTTGACGAAATGCGCGGTCAGGATGTCGATGTGGAACTTGTTCGCCGCGACGTCGGGATACTCGGCCGCGACGGCCGCGAAGCGCTCGTCCCAATAGGGCATGGCGATCTTGATGCCGTTCGACTTGGTGGCCAGCGAGACCTTGTTGCGGCGGGTGCGCGCCAGTTCGAACGCATAGCGCAGGATCCGGTCGGTGGCGCGGCGGGAGAACACCGATTCCTGAATCACCAGCTCTTCCGGCGTGCCCTGATAGAGAATACCGCCGGCGGAGGAATACTCGCCTTCCGAATTCTCGCGGACGATGACGAAGTCGATATCCTTGGCATCGCGGCCGGCGAGCGGCGAGGTGATGCCCTTGAGCAGGCGGGCCGGCCGCAGCGCGACATAGAGGTTGAGCTCGCGGCGCAGGCGCAGGATCAGGTCCCAGGTGGAGATGTGGTCCGGCACGGTGGGCCAGCCGACCGCTCCGAGGAAGATCGCATCGGCGCCGCGCACCTGGTCGACGCCGTCTTCCGGCATCATCCGCCCATGGCGGGCATAGTAGTCGCAGTTCCAGTCGTAGTCTTTCCAGTCGACCGTGAACCCGAAGCGCCGCGCGGCCGCCTCCACCACCCGCTGGCCCTCGGGCACGACCTCCTTGCCGATGCCGTCGCCCGCAATCACCGCGATATCGTAATTCCTGCCCATGGAGCACCTCCCGACACGTCTTTAATTCCGGCGGCGACCATGCGGCAAAGCGCCAGATGAGTCAATTGAGTTTACAACTATACAAAACGTCTCAGGCATCCTCGCGGTGCTGATAGAGAAGATCGCTGCGGTCGAGATGGATGCCCATGGCGGCGGCGGCGCCCTCCTGGTCGCCGGTGGCGAGCCGGTCGACAATCACCGCGTGCTCGGCCAGGGTCTTGGTCTCGCCGCCGGACCACAGCAGCAGCTCCGAATGATAGTTGAACAGCCAACTGAGCATGGCATCGCCGACGGCGGCGAAGATCGGGTTGCCCGACAGCGAGGCGATCTTGCGGTGGAAGGCGATATCGGCGGCGATGAAGGCCTCGGCATCGCCCAGCGCCTCGCGCTGGCGGTCGACGAGCCGGCGCAGTTCGGCGATGTCGGTGGCGGTGGCATTGGCGGCGGCGAGCCGCACCATGCCCATTTCGAAAAAGCGGCGCGCCTGCTTCAGGTGCTCCAGATTGTCCGGCGAGGCCGACAGCATCAGGCGGGCCACCCCGTCGATCTGCCGGATCACCGTGTCGGCGGTGAGCGCGCTGACCCGGGCCCGCTCGCCGTGGGAGATGCTGATCAGGCCCATCGTGTCGAGCGATTGCAGTGCCTCGCGCACCGCCGGCCGGCCGACGCCGAAGCGCTCCATCAGATCGCGTTCGGACGGCATCAGCTCGCCGGGCAGCACCTCGCGGCGGGTGATCATCTCCAGCAGCCGTTCCAGCACCTGGTCCGACAGCTTCCGCCTGACGATCTTGTCGCCCTCGTCCGTTTTCGTGCCGCGCTTGCGCATTCCAGCTCCCTCGCCCAGGCCATCCACCTCCTATAGCAATGCTGGAGTGCGGCTGCCTATATGGCAGCCGCAAACGTCGTCCCGAACGCCGTCAGGTGATGGCGCGGATGCTCGCCGCGATCTCCTGCGGCTCGAAGACGCCGCGCCAGTCGTCGCGCATCAGCCGCGGCTTGCCGTTGGCGATGGCCTTGTTGCAGGCATCGGAGAACGCGCCCTGCACCTCGCCCATGACGACGGCACCGAGGATGTTGAGATGGCCCAGCAGGAAGTCGCGGGCCGCGACCGGATCGACGCCGCGCGCAACGACCTCGTCCATCGCTTCCTTCATGACGACGAGCAGGGTGGCGCAGACCGTCTCCGACAGGCCCGGTTCGAGCAGCGCCATCTGCTCCACCGTGACCCGGTGCGAGCGCAGGATCGGGCCGTAGATGGTGCGGGCGATCTCCTCGCCGACCGCGTAGTGCTCCTCCGGTCCCTGCATCAGGGCGCTGACGATGGCCTGCTTGGCGGCAACGCCGCCGAAATAGTCGCGCTTGGCCGCCATCTCGGTCTCGTCGTTGAAGATCGGCGGATGGCAGGGATGCGAGACGAAATAGGTGACGTCCGCGCGCTCCGGGAAGTGGCCGGCAAAGGGCGCGGCCGCATCGAGCGCCATCACCAGCGTGCCGGGATCGAGCTTGGGCACGACGGTTGCCGCGACCGCCTGGATCGCCGTGTCCGGCACGGCGAGGATGACGGCGCCGGCCCCGGCAAGGGCGGCGTCCATGTCGACGCATTCGACGCCGAGGACCTCGCGCAGGCGGGCGCGCCCCGCCTCGCCGATTTCCACATGCGCGACCTCATAGCGCGAGCCCTTGAGGTTGGTGGCAAGACGCACGCCCATCTTTCCGCCGGCGCCAAGCAAAGCAATCTTCATCAGTCGACCTCCTGTTTGGCGGCGATGAAACCCGTCAAACATCATGTTGTCAACTGGTATGATGAGATGATATCGAACCTGCCAACGGATGCCGGCACGCGGCAGGGATGCGAGAGGGAACGTGGCAGATGGAACGGCTTTACGCACGCTACGAACTGGAAAGCCCGCTGCCGCTGGAAGATGCCGCGGCGGTGATCGCCGGCGAGCAGTCCTGCGGCACCTTCCTGCGCCTGCCGGGAGAGACCGACGAGCTGCGCGAGCGCTCCGGCGCGAGGGTCGAGAGCATTGTGGAGACGGGAAGCTCGCCGACCCCGGCCCTGCCCTGCCGGATCCGCTCGGACCGCTACCGGCGCGGCGAGATGGTGCTGTCCTGGCCGCTGGAGAATTTCGGCCCCTCGCTGACCAACGTGCTGGCGACGGTCGCGGGCAACCTGTTCGAGCTGGCGGAGGTCTCGGCGCTACGCCTTCTCGACATCACCTTCCCGCCGAGCTTTGCCGGCGCCTATCCGGGCCCGGCCTTCGGCGTTCAGGGCACGCGGCGCCTTGCCGGTGTCGAGGGTCGGCCGATGATCGGCACGATCATCAAGCCGAGCGTCGGCCTTGCGCCCGACGAGACGGCGGCGATGGTCGAGCAACTGGTTGCCGGCGGCATCGACTTCATCAAGGACGACGAACTGCAGGCCGACGGCCCGCATTGTCCGTTCGAAGCGCGCGTCGATGCGGTGATGCGGGTGGTCGAGGACCATGCGCAGCGCAACGGCCGCAAGGCGATGGTCGCCTTCAACATCACCGGCGAGATCGACGAGATGAAACGGCGCGCCGACCATGTTCTGGCGCGCGGCGGTACCTGCATCATGGTCAGCCTGCACTCGATCGGGCTGGCCGGCCTCGGCGCCATTCGCCGCCATGCCAGCCTGCCGCTGCACTGCCACCGCAACGGCTGGGGCCTGTTCTCCCGCTCGCCCGACATCGGCATTGCCTACGAGGCCTGGCAGAAGTTCTGGCGCATCGCCGGCGCCGACCACCTGCATGTCAACGGGCTGGCCAACAAGTTCTCCGAGAGCGACGCCTCGGTGATCGCCTCGGCGAGAGCCGTCGGCGCGCCGCTGTTCGGGAACGGGCTGCCGGGGTTCGAGGCGCTGCCGGTCTTCTCCTCCGGGCAGACGGCGGCGCAGGTCGCCGGCACCCATGCGGCGGTCGGCTCGCCCGACTTCCTCTACTGCGCCGGCGGCGGCATCATGGGCCATCCGCATGGCATTGCCGGCGGTGTGGCGAGCCTGCGCCAGGCGGCGGATGCGGCGATGGCCGGCATCGACATCGACACCCACGCCCTGACCCATCCCGAGCTTGCCGCCGCCCTGTCCTTGTTCAAGGACAAGCGCTGATGGCCGGCGACCTGCTGCTCTCCTATTACGGCGACGACTTCACCGGCTCGACCGACGTGATGGAGGCGCTGACCTCCAACGGCATCGAGACCGTGCTGTTCACCCGCAGGCCGGACGAAGCCCTGCTGGCGCGCTTTGCCGGCTGCCGCGCCATGGGCCTTGCCGGCACCAGCCGCAGCCGATCGCCCGACTGGATGGACGCGGAACTGCCGCAGGTGTTTGCCTGGCTGAAGTCGCTCGGCGCGCGCTTTTGCCATTACAAGGTGTGCTCGACCTTCGACAGCGCCCCTCATCGCGGCTCCATCGGCCGGGCGATGGAGATCGGCCTTGCCGCCTTCGGCCAGCACCGGCTGGCGCTCGTCGTCGGCGCGCCGCAATTGCGGCGCTACACGTTCTCCGGCCATCTCTTCGCCGCCTGGCGCGACACGCTGCACCGCATCGACCGGCACCCGGTGATGGCGCACCATCCGGCTACGCCGATGGGCGAGGCCGACCTGTTGCTGCATCTCGCCGCCCAGACCTCCCTGCCCTCCACCCTGGTCGGCCCGACCGATCCGGCGCTGGGACAGGTGCCGCCGGACGAGGCCCGCATCGTCCTCCTTGATGTCTTCGACAAGGCCTCCCAGGTGGCCGCCGGCGCCTATCTCGAGGACGCCGGCCGGCAGAACGGCCCGCTGGTCTTCGGCTCGTCGGGCATCGAGTATGCCTTGCTCGAGGCATGGCGGCAGAGCGAGGCGGGGGTACGTCCTGCGCGGTTCGAGCCGCTGACGCGGCAGGAGCGGATGGCGATCGTCTCGGGCAGTTGCTCGCCGACGACCGAACGGCAGATCCGTACCGCGCTCGATGCCGGTTTTACCGGCATCGAGATCGACTATGCGGCGCTCGCCTCCGGTGAGGGTCGCGAGGCGGCGTTCGAGGCGGTGCTGGCCCGCGCTGAGGGCGTGCTCTCCTCCGGCGGCAGTCCGCTCGTCTATACCGCCCTCGGCCAGACCAGCGTGGTGGCGGCCGGTCACGACCAGGGAGGCGACGATGCGGTGGGCGAGGCGCTCGGCCGGCTGCTCGCCGCGCTGCTCGTGCGTCATGGGCTTGCCCGCGTGGCGGTGGCCGGCGGCGACACGTCGAGCCACGCGCTCGGCGCGCTCGACATTCACGCCCTGACCCTGCGCCATCCGATTCCCGACAGCCCCGGTTCGCCCGTCTGCAACGCCCATGGCACCGACGGGGAGCCCGGTGTCGAGCTGATCCTCAAGGGCGGCCAGATCGGCAAGGACGACTATTTCGTACGCCTGCGCGACGGCACTCTGATCGGCTGAACCTCAGGTCGTTTCGCCGGGGATCAGCTCCAGATCGAGGCACAGGCTGGACGGCAGCCTCCCCTCGCTGCGCGGGTCCAGCCGGTCGACGATCATCTCGCCCGCATGGGTGCCCATGGCATGGCTGTCGAAGGAGATGGTCGACAGGCGCGGCGACAGCTCACCGGCCAGGTCGTTGTCGCCGAAGGTCAGCAGAGCGAGATCGTCGGGGATGCGCCGTCCCTGCTGGCGCGCCTCCAACAGCGTGCCGAGGCCGAGCAGGTCGTTGGCGCAGAAGATCGCATCGAAGCTACGCCCGCCCTCCACCAGGCTGCGGTAGGCCTGGCGCCCGTCAATGACACTGTCGACCTGTTCCACCCGGATCGTCTCGACGATCTCCGCCCCCAGCTCCGCCGCCCGCTCGGCAAAGCCGGAAAGGCGCAGGGCGCCGCGGCCGCCGCTGCGGCCCATGAAGGCAAGCCGCCGATAGCCGCGTTCGACCAGGTGGCTTGCCGCCAGCCGGCCGGCATCGGTGTTGGAGAAACCGACCAGCATGTCGAGCGGATCGGGCGGGTAGGCCCAGCTCTCGACGATCGGAATGTCGAGTTCGCGCAGCAGGCCGCGGTTTTCCTCCAGCTCGATAACACCGGTGAAGAAGACCGCGGCAGGCCGCAGCGAGCGCAGCGACTGGATGGCGCTCAGTTCGCGCGAATAGGAATAGGAGGTCTGGCCGACCATCAACTGGTAGCCGTGCTGCTCCACCACCCGGGCGCAGGCGCGCACTGCCTGGCTGTATTGCTGGCTGAGCAGGTTGGACACGAAGGCCGCGACGATGCTGGAGCGGCCCGAGCGCAGGGCCGAGGCATGCGGATTGGACCAGTAGCCGGTCGCCTCCACCACCTGCAGGATGCGGTCGCGGGTCTTCGGCGAGACCATATCGGGCGTGCGCAGGGCGCGGGACACGGTGATCGGCGAGACGCCGGCCTGCCGGGCGACATCCTCGATGCGCGGCGGGCGGGCCGGGCGGGCGGCAGCTCCCTCCGGCCTGTCGGGTGCAAGGCGCAGCACGGCATCATGGGTATGTGCCGTCAGATCGGTCGCTTTCGCCATGCTGCCCCGTTCTCCCGCGCCGTCAGGCCATTTCGTCCTCCCGCAGGGGACGCGCCGCCTGCATGAGACAATCGCCGGCCTGGCTGTCGCAATGCAACCGCCGCGACAGCACGATGCCCGCCCGAGCGAAGCGCAGCTCCTCCTCCGGCAGGTCGAGCCGTTCGAAATCGTGATACCAGCCGGCGAGATCGCCGGCCTCGACCCTGTCGCCCAGCGCCACCGCCGGCTCGAACCAGCCCCGCCGAACCGCATAGATCGCCTGTGCGTGGCTTTCAAGGGCCAGCACGGTCATTTCCTTGCGCGACAAGGGCTTACGGGACAGCAGGGGAGCATCGATGACGCCCAGCTCGATCAAGACGTTGTCGATGGCGCAGGCCGTCGCCTGCATGGACTCGGCCGTCACCGTGCCGCCGCCGCCGAACTCGCCGCTGAGGCCGATGGCCCCGGCCCGCGCGGCGGCCGCCATGGAAGTCGGTGCCGCCGCACCGTTCTCCGCGACGAAGCCGTAGGGGAGCCCGGTCGCCCGCATCAGCCGCAGGGCGGCGGCGAAGCGCTCCGGCGGGCCCTGGCGCTCGATCAGCGCGCAATGCAGGTGCTCCATCGAGGTGCCGCCTGAGTGCAGATCGAAGACCACGTCATGGACGGGGAACAGTTCGTGCTCGAGAAAATGCGCGATGCGGGCCGTCGGTGTGCCGAGCGGATCGCCGGGGAAGGCGCGGTTGAGATTGCCCTCGTCGAGCGGCGAGCGCCGCCGCGCCGCCATGACAGCAGGCGCATTGGCGAAGGGGATGATGGTGACCTCGCCGCGCATCCGCTCGGGCGTCAGTTCGCGCGCCAGCCGCGCCAGCAGGATCTCGCCCTCGTATTCGTCGCCGTGGTTGCCGGCCATCAGCAGGATGCGCGGCCCCTCGCCGTTGCGCAGGCGAACGACAGGGATCTTCGCCTGGAAGTAGGGGGAGCGGTCGATCGAGAACGGCACGGACAGGCGGGCAAGCCGCCGGCCCTGTGCCGTCAGGTCGAGATCGTGGAAAACGCCAGTGTGCATGGTCGCCCGGCCTGGGAGGGAAGGATCAGAGGGCGGCGATCGCGGTCATCTCGACGCGCAGGTCCGGATCGGCGAGGCGCGCCTCGTAGCAGGCCCGCGCCGGCGGGTTGGCCGGATCGATCCAGGCGTCGTAGACGGCGTTCATCGCGTCGAAGTCGATGATATGCGGCAGCAGGACGGTCACGGCGACGAGGCGCGAGCGGTCGCTGCCGGCCTCAGCCAAAAGCGCATCGATCTTGGCCAGGACCTCGCGGGTCTGCTCCTGAAGGCTGCCCTTGCGGTTGTCGGCCACCTGACCGGCAATGTGGACATGGCCGCCCGAGACGACGGCCTGGGACATGCGCGGGCCGACCTGGAAACGCGTGATCATCGACTTTACTCCGTGACTGTCGAAATACTGGAACGCCCGGACGGACGAGACCACGCCACAGAGGACGCGATCCCGCCCGTCCGGGAGGAACTCACATGTTGGGAAGCGGCGTCGCTTCCTTGAACCACTTGACCTGCAGAGCCTCGAGCTTGCCGTTCATGCGGTTGAAGAACAGGTCCGTGTTCAGCCACTGCAGCAGGTTGTGCTCGCCGTGGCGAACGGCGGCGTGGGCCGGCGACTGGCGGATCAGGAACTTCAGCTCCACGTCGGCAGAGCCGGAGGCGTTGAGCGCGATGGCGCTGTTCTCGGCGAAGTATTCGGTCTGGCCGGCGAAGAAGGCGGCGAGCGCGCTGGCCGCATCCTCGAAACGCACGAGATTGGCGCCCGTCGCGTTGTCAGTCAGCCAGACGTCGAGCGTGGTGCCGCGGGCAACGGCAATCGACTTGCCGGCAAGCTCTTCCGGGCTGGAATAGGCGGGCGTGCCGGCCTTGCCGTAGACGCCAAGCTGGACCGCGACATAGGGCGAGGTGAACATGACCTGCTGCGCGCGCTCGGGGGTGGCGCCAGCGGCCGCGACGAGCACGTCGATCTGGTCGGAGAGCAGGCTCGGCAGGCGGGCCGCGCCGGTCACCTCGACGATCTCCAGATTGACGCCGAGATCGGCGGCAACGAGGGCGGCGAGTTCCACGTCGAAGCCGGTGAGCTTGCCCTCGCCGTCGCGGAAGCCCCAAGGGGCGGAATCCGCAAGCACGCCGATGCGCACCTTGCCGGCATTGAGAATGTCCTGCAGCTTGTCGGCGAAGGCCGAGCCGGAGGTGAGCGAGACCGCAGCGATGGCTGCTGCCGCGAGAGCCGTCCTGAAGAAGTTCATGGGGGTTCCCCTTTCCTTTGGAAGAAGCCGGCCGTCAGCGGACCGAGCTTATGAAATTCGCCAACTCCGGCGTTGCGGGATTGGCGAAAAGATCGGCGGGCCGGCCTTCTTCATGGACCATGCCCGCATGCATGAAGACGAGCTTCGAGGCGACGTTGCGCGCGAAGTTCATCTCGTGGGTGACGAGGATCATCGTCATGCCCTGGGTGGCGAGGTCCTCCATGACCTTCAGCACTTCGCCGACCAATTCCGGGTCGAGCGCCGAGGTGACCTCGTCGAACAGCATCAGGTAGGGCGACATGGCCAGGCACCGGGCGATCGCCACGCGCTGCTGCTGGCCGCCGGAAAGCTGGCCGGGATAGGCGTCGATCTTCTCCTCCAGCCCGACCTGGGCGAGGACCTTGAGCGCCAGCTCGCGCGCCGCATCGCCCTTGGCGACCCTGCCGGTCAGCACCGGTGCCAGGGTGATGTTGCGCGCCACCGTCATGTGCGGAAACAGGTTGAACTGCTGGAAGACGATGCCGACATGCTCGCGCAGCTTGCGCAGGTCGGTGGAGCGGGAATGGACGCGCTCGCCGGCGACGAGGATCTCGCCACCGTTGATCTGCTCCAGGCCGTTGATGCAACGCAGCAGCGTCGACTTGCCGGAGCCGCTGCGGCCGATGATGGTGACGATCTCGCCCTTCTCGACGGCAAGATCGATGCCGCGCAGGACCTCCACCTCGCCGAAGGACTTGTGGACGTTGCGGATCTCAACGAGCGCCATTGAGCTTGTCCTCCAGGGAACGGGACCAGAGCGTGAGCGGGAAGCACAGGGCGAAATAGATCGCCGCCACGCAGGCATAGGAAAGAAGCGGCTGGAACGTCGCCGCGCTGGCGAGCTGCCCGGCACGGGCCAGCTCGACGAAGCCGACCACCGAGGCGAGCGACGTGTTCTTGATGAGCTGGACCAGGAAGCCGACCGTCGCCGGTAGCGCGATGCGGAACGCCTGCGGCGCGATCACATGGCGGAAGGTCTGCCAGCGGGTCAGGCCGAGACAGGCCGCCGCCTCTCCTTGCGCCACATGCACCGCCTGAATGCCGCCGCGCCAGATCTCGCCGAGAAAGGCGGCGGTGAAGATGGTGAAGGCCGCGCCGACCGAGACCAGCGCCGGAACCTTGATGCCGAGGAAGACCGGCATGCCGAAATAGAAGAACATCAGCAGGCCGAGCACCGGCACGCCCTGCACGAGTTGCAGGATGCCGGTGGCGAGGAGCCGCGCGAGGCGGCTGCGCCCGGTGCACATGCGGGCGAGCAGCAAGGCCAGCGGCGCGCCGAAGGCCAGCGCAAGGACCACCAGCGTCGCCGTCCACTGCACGGCGGCCAGCATGGTGAGGACGTCGGAAATCGTGAAACCGCGCATCGTCCCGCCTCCTATCGACCGGTCGGCCAGCGGAAGGCGATCCGGCCGATGCCCGCGAAAGCCAGCCGGAATGCCAGGACCAGGGTGAAGTAGATCGCGCAGACGACCGCATAGACCTCGAAGCTGCGGAAGGTGCGGCTCTCGACAAAGGCGGCGGCATGGAACAGTTCCGGCGCCGAGACCTGCGAGGCCAGCGAGGTTCCGAGCAGCAGAAGCACGATCTGGCTGGTGATCGAGGGATAGATGTTGCGCAGGGCCGGCGGCAGGATCACATGGCGGAACACCTGCCAGCGGGTCAGCCCGAGGCATTGCCCGGCCTCGATCTGGCTGCGCGGGATCGAGGCGAGACCGCCGCGAATGATCTCCGACGCATAAGCGCCCATGTAGATGGAGAGCGCGGCGGCGGCGGCATAGACCGGTGGCAGCCGCAAGCCGGCATAGGGCAGCACGAAGAAGATCAGGAAGAGCTGGATCAGCGCCGGCGTGTTGCGGATCACCTCGACATAGCTGCGCACGAACAGCCGCAGCGCGGCGAAGCGGCTGCCGGCGGCAGCGGCGCCGGCAAGACCGATCGCCAGACCCGCCAGCGTCGCCACGAGGGTGAGCAGCAGGGTCAGCGACATGCCGTGCAGGAACTCGTCCTGATAGCGCCAGAGCTGATTGAAATTGAGCTGGAGCATGTGCCTTCCGGCGTCCTAGCTGAAATGGGTGGGATAGGCGGCGGCGATCCGGCCATCGGTGCCGCGCCCGAGGATCACCCGCCAGCGGTCCAGGCAGGTGCAAGGATGGGAGATGCCGAAGGCGACGATGTCGCCGACGCCAAGATCGCTGCCCTCCGGCAGCCGCAGGAAGGCGTGCTGGTCGTTGAGCTTCACCACCGACCCGAGGGCATCGCGGCTTGCTGTTTGCACCCCCTCGCGCCAGGCCGCAAGCGGTACCGGCAGATCCTGGTCATAGGAGACGTCGCGCATGCCCATGCCGCAGATCGCAAGCCGCGGCTCGGGCCGCGACAGCACCTCGGCCCAGACGGTCAGCGCCGGACGGAAGGCGTCGAGCGCAGCGACGCCCGTCACCGCGGCAAAGCCGGCCCGCGCATCCATCGCGGCGAGCGCCCGCTCATAGACCCCGTGGTCGTGAAAGAAGATCGCGCCGCTGCGCAGCACCAGCTCGGTGTTGCCGTCGCGGCGCGCCAGCGGCTTGAGATCGCCGACGACGAGATCGAAGAAGGAGGAGCCGCCGGCGCTGAGGATCAGCGGACGGTCCGGCGCTGCAGCGCGCAGCAGCGCATGCACCTCGCCGACCAGCGCATCGAGCGCGGAAATCGCCCTCATCGTTTCCTGCGGATCGGCGGTTGCAGCAGCCCCCTCATAGGCGGCGACGCCGGCAAGCTCGACATGGGACAGGCGGGACGCGGCCTCGATCACGGCGCAGGCAGCCTCCAGGCTGCGCGCACCGGCACGGCCCGCCCCGACTTCCACCAGCACCGGCACGGTGCGTCCGGCGGTGCGGCCGACATGGTCGATCACCTCGAGGCTCTCGGGCGCGTCAGCGAAGAAGACGAGCGTCGCGTTGGGAAAGCGCTGCAGGAGCGCGGCGAACCGTTCGGCCGAGCGAAGGCCGCCGATCTGGTTGGCGACGAGCAGGCGGCGGGCGCCACTCTCGAGGAACACGCGTGCCTGCTGCAGGTTGGCGACGGACAAGCCCCAGGCACCGCGATCCAGCAGGCGCTGCGACAGTTCGGGGGACATCGGCGTCTTGGCATGCGGGGCGATGGAGACGCCGGCCTTGGCGACATAGTCGAACATCGCCTCGACATTCGCGTCGAAGGCCGCCTCGTCCAGGGTCAGGACCGGCAGGGCGAGCTCTCCGCGCTCCGGCGACAGGCCGAGGTCCGGACCGCCGGCGCCTTGTGCAGCACTTGCCTTGAGGATCCCGTCTTCCCGCATCGTTCCGTCCCTCGCGCGGCTCCCGCCACGCCCTCCCGCCTGGATTTCGCTGCCGGGCCTCCGGTCGGCTGGCCTTTCGCCACCCACCGGCGCACCGAACCGATCCGTTCCATCGGCCCGTTAATCACCGCATGACAACGTTGTCATTGCCACTAGCATTCGAATGACAACGTTGTCAAGAACACCAAGAGCAGGAGATCCGGCTAAATGTTCGGCCCTCCGCCCGCAGCAGAAGGACGGCGGAAAGGACAGCCTTCCTGCAAGGCCTCGCGCCTCGCTATCGGCACAGCCGACATCTTGAGGGAATCGCAGCCAGAGGGCAGGAGGCCCCGGCGAGGCGCCCGAGGACAGCGCCCAGGGAGGATCTCCTATCCGGCAGGTGCCGACCGCGCCCGCACGGCCTCAAAGGCCCTGGTGAGTTCCGCGAGAACCGGCGAGACAATGGCTCCGCTGGCGCCGGCGACGGGGTCGTCCAGATGCAGGCGGCGCAGGTCATCCATGAAGGCGGTCCACATCGGCTCGCCGCCCTCTTCCAGAAGCTGCGCGCGGATCGACAAGTCCTCGCTGACCGGCAGGTGCCGGCGCCCCCAGGCGCCAAGCATCGCCAGCACCGGCACCAGTTGGATCGCCGGTTCGGCCAAGCTGTAGATCGCCTTCTGGCTGTGGCTCGGATCGTCCCGCCTCGTGACGAGGCCGAGCGCGACCAAACGCTTCAGCCGGGCCGCCAGGATGTTGGAGGCGATGCCTTCCTCCGAACGGGTCAGCAACTCGCGGAAATGCCGGCGGTTGCCGAACATCATGTCGCGGATGACGACGAGGCTCCAGCGATCCCCCAGCACTTCCATCGCCAGATTGATCGGGCATCCCGACCGGCGCTCGATGTCCTGCATGCCGCCTCCGTCAAAACCGGTTGCAATCTAGGAGCAGTCGTGACACAAGACAACTGCTTTCGGTTTGCAATCGGTTTGGAGGAACCCATGCCCAAGCTCCGCGTTCACTGCTTCAGCCTGTCGCTCGACGGCTTTGGCGCCGGCCCCGACCAGAGCGAGACGGAGCCGATGGGCGTCGGCACCGAGGCCCTGCGCGAGTGGGTGTTCGACACGCCAAGCTTCCGCCGCCGGGTGCTGGGCGAGAGCGGCGGCACCCCCGGCATCAACGAGGATTTCGTCGCCCGCAGCTTCGAGACGGTCGGCGCCTGGATCATGGGACGGAACATGTTCGGCCCCGTGCGCGGTCCCTGGCCGGACGAGAGCTGGACCGGCTGGTGGGGCGACACCCCGCCGTTTCACACCGAGGTGTTCGTGCTGACGCACCACCCGCGCGCCAGTTTCGAGATGCCGGGCGGCACCGTGTTCCACTTCGTCACCGACGGCATTCATGCGGCGCTGGAGCGCGCAAGGGCCGCGGCCGGCGACCGCGACGTGCGGGTCGGCGGCGGCGTTTCGACCTTGCGCCAATATCTTCAGGCCGGCCTCATCGACGAGATGCATCTTGCGGTCGTGCCCGCGGTGTTCGGCCGAGGCGAGAGCCTGATGCAAGGCCTCGATCTTCCTGCCTGCGGGCTCGGCAACGTCACTGTCGCTGCGGGCGAACACGGCATCGCGCATTACACGCTCCAGCGCTCCGCCGCCTGAGCCGGCGGGCCGCAGCGCACCTGCCCTCAGTGGAAATTCCGCCCCTTCGGCAGCACCCTCGTGTCGCGCGGGTGCCGCCACAGGCTCGCCCCCGAAAGCTTCGGCCCCTCCTGCGGCGGCGGCTCCTTCGACAGCGCGGCCATCAGCTCCGGCGTGATGTCGGTGAGCTGCCGCGCCACCAGATGGATGACGCCGTCCTCCTTCTGGATGGCACCGTCCACCAGGATGGCGCGCGCGCCCATGACGATCCGCCGGCTGCGCTCGAAGAGCCGGCTCCAGATGACGATATTGGCGATGCCCGTCTCGTCCTCCAGCGTCAGGAAGGTGACACTCTTGGCGGTCTGCGGCCGCTGGCGCACCAGCACGAGACCGGCGACGCGCACGAACCGGCCATTGCCCTGCGACGCGAGATCGGCCGCGCGCAAGCTGCGGCAGGCATCGAGGCGGGCGCGCAGGAAGGCGAAGGGATGCGCCTTCAACGACAGGTGCAGGCTAGCGTAGTCTTCCACCACATGCTCGCCGGGGCGCATGGACGGCAGTTCCACCTGCTCTTCCCGCGCGGCAAGCAAGGCCAGTCCCTGCCGCCCGCCGAACAGCGGCAGGTCGTCCTGGCGGCCCGCGCGCCCGAGCCGGCCGGCCAGCCCCTTGATCTCCCACAAGGCCTGGCGCCGGTCGAGGCCGAGCGAGCGGAAGGCATCGGCATTGGCCAGCGCCACCAGCGCCCGGCTGTCGAGACCGGCCCTTCCATGCAGGTCGGCGAGATCCGCAAAGCCCATGCCGCGGGCGGCCGCCAGCGCCTCTCCCGCTTCCTCGCCCAACCCGTCGACCTGACGCAGGCCGAGCCGCAGGGCGAAGGCATTGCCGCCCTCGGCCGTCTGCGCTCCGGATCGCTCCGTCTCCTCCAGCGTGTGGTCCCAGTCGCTGTGGTTGACATCGACCGGCAGCACGCGGCCGCCATGGGCACGCAGGTCCCGCACGATGGAGGCGGAGGAATAAAAACCCATCGGCTGCGAGTTCAGCAGCGCGCAGGCGAAGACCTCCGGGTAATGGCACTTGAGCCAGGACGAGGCATAGGCGAGCAGGGCGAAGCTCGCCGAATGGCTTTCGGGAAACCCGTAATCGCTGAAACCCTTGATCTGCTCGAAGCAGCGGTCGGCGAAATCGGGCTGGTACCTCTTCGCGATCATCCCGGCGATGAACTTCTCGCGGAACTGCTCGATCGTGCCGATGTTGCGGAAGGAGGCCATCGCCCGGCGCAGCCGGTCCGCCTCGTCCGGCGAAAAGCCGGCCCCGACGATGGCGATCTTCATCGCCTGTTCCTGGAACAGCGGCACGCCCAGGGTCTTCTTCAGCACCGCCGCAAGCTCGGGCGAGGGATAATCGACCTGCTCCAGCCCCTTGCGCCGGCGCAGATAGGGATTGACCATGTCGCCCTGGATCGGTCCGGGGCGGACGATGGCGATCTGGATGACCAGATCGTAGAAGTTTTCAGGCTTGAGGCGCGGCAGCATCGACATCTGCGCCCGGCTCTCGATCTGGAAGACGCCGACTGTATCGGCCTTTTGGATCATCGCATAGGTCGCCGGATCGTCGCGCGGCACGCCGGCCAGCCCCATGTCGCGGCCGTAATGGCCGCGCAGCAGGTCGAAGCTCTTGCGCAGGCAGGTCAGCATGCCGAGCGCCAGCACATCGACCTTGAGGATGCCGAGCGCGTCGAGGTCGTCCTTGTCCCATTCCACCACGGTGCGGTCCTCCATCGCCGCATTGGCGATCGGGACCACCTCGTCGAGGCGCTCGCGGGTGATGACGAAACCGCCGACATGCTGCGACAGGTGGCGGGGGAAGTCGATCAACTGGCGAACCAGGCGGACCGTCTGCGTCAGGCGGGGATCGCGCGCATCGAGCCCGGCCTGGCGGATCTCGCCTTCCGCCGGCGCGCTCCCCGACCAGCCCCAGATCAGGCCGGACATGGCGCCGACCACGTCGGTCGACAGGCCCATCGCCTTGCCGACGTCATTGACGGCGCTGCGGGCGCGGTAGCGGATCACCGTGGCGGCAAGGCCGGCGCGTTCGCGGCCATAGCGCCGATAGATGTACTGAATCACCTCCTCGCGCCGCTCATGCTCGAAATCGACATCGATGTCCGGCGGCTCGCCCCGCGCCGCCGAGACGAAGCGCTCGAACAACAGGTCGATCTCGGTCGGATTGACCGAAGTGATGCCGAGGCAATAGCAGACGACGGAATTGGCCGAGGAGCCGCGCCCCTGGCAGAGGATCGGCGGATCCTGGCTGCGGGCGAAGCGGACGATGTCCTGCACCGTGAGGAAATAGGAGGCGAAGCCGAGTTCGCCGATCAGCCGCAGTTCGCGCGCGATGTTCGCCTGCACATCCGGTGGGATGCCTTGCGGGAAGCGGTTCTCCGCGCCCAGCCAGGTCAGCCGCTCCAGCTCCTGCTGCGGCGTCGCGCTCTCGCCGGCCGGCTCGTCCGGATAATGCGGCGACAGCTCGTCGAGGCTGAACCGGCAACGCTCGGCGATCTCCAGGCTGCGCTCCAGCGCGCGCTCATGGCCGGACAGCAGCCGCGCCATTTCCCGCGGCGGCTTCAGGTGCCGCTCCGCATTCGGCTCCAGCAGAAAGCCGGCGGCGTCGATGGTCACATGCGTGCGGATGCAGGTGAGCACGTCCTGCAAGGGACGCCGCTCGGGCGCGTGGTAGAGCACGTCGTTGGTCGCGACCAGCGGTGTGCGGCAGGCCCCGGCAAGCTCCGCCAGGCGGTCGAAACGGGCCCTGTCGTCGCTGCGATGGGCGGGCGACAGGGCCAGCGAGACGGCGCCGGCATAGCCCTGCCCCAACTCGACAAGGCGCGCGGCGAAGGCGGCATCAAGGCTGCGCGGCGGGATGACGATGAGCTGCTGCCCCTCCCCGAGCCCGCCGAGATCGGAAAAGTCGAGATGGCATTCCCCTTTCGGCGCCCGCCGGTTGCCGAGGGTGAGCAGCCGGCTCAGCCGGCCATAGGCCTCGCGGTCCTGCGGATGGACGACCAGTTCGAACCCGTCGCGCAGCACCAGCCGCGCGCCGACGATCAGGCGAATGGGATGCTCGCGCGCCGCCACATGCGCCCGCACGACGCCGGCCAGCGTGTTGCGGTCGGCGATGCCGATGGCGGCAAGGCCGAGCCGGGCTGCCGTTTCCACCAGTTCCGCCGCATGCGAGGCGCCGCGCAGGAAGCTGAAATTGCTGGTCGCCACCAGTTCCGCGAAGGCCGCGCTCATGCGAACAGCCCATGGACGAACCAGCGCACCGTGTCGCCGGGCCGGTCGTAAAGGCCTTCGCGGAACAGCCAGAAGCGCCGCCCGTCCGTGTCCTCGACACGGTAATAGTCGCGGGTCAGGCGGTTGGCCTCGCCGCCCGCCCACCATTCCGGCGCGATCCGCTCCGGCCCTTCCGCCCGCACGATGCGGTGCGCGGTGCGCCGCCACTCGAAGCGCGCCGGCGGCTTGTCCGGCATCTCCACCAGCACCTCCACCGGCTCGGGCCGGGCGAACAGCAGCGGCGGGCGGGCAAGCGCGGCACCGCCATGCAGGGCCCGGCCATGCGCCGCCCAGTCGTGGCGCGCCGCCTGAGCAAGCGCCGAGACCGGATGGCAGGCGCGCTCCGGCACATGGCTTTCGCGCGGCGCGAAGCGACAGACACGCTCGGGCCCGAAGCGGTTGACCAGCCGGTCGAGCAAGCGGTCGAGATCGCCCGGCGGGGGGACGACACGCTCGCGCCCCGACAGCGCCGCCTGCACCGCCTCGGCGCGCTCCACCTCGAAGGCGGAGAGCACCGCCGCCTCGAAGCCGAAGCCGGCATGATCGCGCAGCCGGTCGAGCCGCTCGCCGAGCAGGCGCAGCAGATGCGCGGCATCGTTGCTCGGCCGGGTGATGCGCAGCTCCAGCGCCTCGCGCCAGCCGTCGACGCGATAGAGCGCCAGTTCCAGCCGCCGCGCCGCCTTGCCGAGGCCCTGCAGCATCGCGGCAAGCTCGCCGACAAGCCGCGCCGCCACCTCGGCGATCGCCTCCAGCGTGACGACCGGCTCGGCGAAATTGCGGGCGATGCGGTGGACGGGCGCGGCCTCGACGGGATCGAAGCGCTCGCCCTCGCGCCCCAAGGCCTGATCGAGCCGCAGCACCAGCAGCGGGCCGAAGCGGCTGGCGAGCGGCGCCCGTGGTTTGCCGGCTAAAAGGCCGATCCGGTCGAGGCCGAGCCGGGCCAGGGCACGCGCCGTCTCTGCCTCGATGCGCAGGGCCGCAACGGGAAGCGGCGCCAGAACCTCGCCCGTCTCGCCGGGTGCGGCTCGCGTCATCTCCGTCTCGCCATAGCGGGCGAGCGCCCAGGCGGCACCAAGCGTCGGCGCCAGCGCAAGCCGAGCGGTGAGGCCGAAACCGTGCAGCCGGTCGGCGAGATCCGCCATCAGCGCCTCCTCGCCGCCGAACAGATGGGCGCAGCCGGCAATGCCGATGGAGACGCCGTCCGGCGCGTCGATCCGGGTCAGCGGGCTGTAGCGCTGGCACCACAGGGCGAGCCGGCGCAGGCCTTGCGCATCGCCGTCCGGATCGGCAGGCGCGACAGCGAGGGCGGGATGGATCGCCCGCGCATCGGCCAGCGGCATGCCCGGCGTCAGGCCGAGCGCGGCGGCGGGCGCGTTGACCGCGCTGACTCTTGCCCCGTTCCGCTCCAGCACGGAGAGCACGAGAGGTCCGGCCTCGTCAGGCGGCAGTCGGCCGCCGCGAGAGAGTGCCGGTCCGGCGCAGCGGCGCTCGGTCGGCCAGCGGGGCAGCCAGACGGAAAGACAGCGTGTCATGGTTCCACTCGAGATCCCAGGCGTCCAGAAGACCCTTGCGCGATTTCACCAGCCGGGCCTGCCAGCGCGGCGGGCCGAGACCCGGCACCGCCTGGCCGGCATGGGGCACGGGCCGGCTTGCCGCAGCGGCAATCGACCAGCGGGTCGAGGCGGCCGTTGCCATGTCGAAGACAGGCGCCGCCCCCAGCAGCAGCGCTGTCGCCCCGTGGCGGGCGGCGCGCATCGCCAGGCGGCGGCTCGCGGTGAAGTCGTAGAGCCGGTCGCCTTCGGGCAGCAGGCCGACGACGACGGCGAGCGAGGGGTGGTCCAGCGCCTCCTCCAGGCTCCACAGGAGATCGGCGGTCTTCTTCACCTCGACCTGGATCACCCGATCCGGATCGATGCCGAAGGCGGCAAGGCCGACCGGATAGAGCCGGCCCTCGCGCCAGCCCCGCGCTGCCGGCACCCCCCACAGGAGCGGGCCGGGACGGCACGCCAGCAGCCGCGCGGCAAGGCCCAGGGCAAACCCGGTCGCCGCGCCGATATCGGCCGGCGACGCCGGCTGCAGTTCGTGCAGCGCGCCGCTCGCCAGCCCGCCGGGCAGTTCGGCCTCCTCCGCTCCCAAACCGACCAGCGGCCAAGCCGGAGCCTCGTCCAGCCCGCCCGCGGCCATGCGGGCGCGCAGCGCCGCCAGGGTCTTCCCGTCCCTCATGCCCGCCCCTCCGGCACCGCCTGGCAGAGGCGGCACAACGGGCAGTCCGCGCAGACCGGCCGGCGGTGACGGCAATGGCTGCGGCCCAGCCCCTGCATCAGAAAATGGTGGGTTTCCGTATCGTCGGTGGTCCAGGCTGCGGGTAGCTGCCGATTGAGCAGCCGCGTGGCGCGGGCAATGTCGGCGCGCACCGGCACGAGGCCCAGCCGGCCGGCGACCCGGTTATGGGCCGTGTCGACCATCAGCGCCCGGCGGCGCAGCGTGCTGAGCCCGAGCACCGCCATGCTGGTCTTGGGGCCGACCCCGGTCAGGCTCTCCAGCCAGACCCGGCCCTCCTCCACCGGCCAGCCGGCAAGGAACTCCAGGTCGAGCCGCCCGCGCCGGGCCGCGATCTCGCGCAGGGCGGCCGGGATCTGCCGCGCCTTGCGCTCGGCGAAGGTCACCCCGGCGATCATGCCCTCCAGCTCGCTCGCCGCCGTTTTCGCCAGCCGCTCCCATGCACCCATCCGGCGGACCAGCGCTGCAAAGACCTCCATGGCAACCGCGTCCCGTGTCCGGCCGCTCAGCATCGCGAAGACGAGCTGGCTCACCGGGTCGAGCCGGTAGCACTCCGGCACCGGACCGAACCGGGCAAGCAGCAGTCCGTGAACCCGCGCAAGGCGGGTGTCGGCAACGAGCGGCAACGTGTATTGCATGCCCGAATGAAAGAACAAAATGAGAACAAACGCAACAGGAGTCTGCGGGCCGTCGGCAGCTTTCAGCCACCGCCTTGATTCAGAAAGCTGAATCCTTCGACGGCATCGACGCCCTCTCCTGCACGCGCCGTGCAACGATCCGGCCGCTGGCGCGTTGCCCTTCCGACACGATGGAGGAACACATGCTCAAGTTCATCGGCGGAACCGTCGGTTTCATCTTTCTCGTCGGCCTGGTGGTGGTGATCGGCATCCTGATGCTGATCTTCTGACCGGAGGCGGGACGACCGCCGGACAGGTGTGACGCACGAGCGGTCGACAGGGCCGGGCGATGCCCTATTGCGCCGCCTCTTCGGACAGCGCACGGCGCAGCCGGCGGATCACCACGTTGCGGCTCTTCTCGTCGGGCTCGGTGGCGAGCTGGTCGCTGATATCGAGCAGCAGGCGGGTGACGTCGTTGTGCCAGTCGAGATGAGCCACCTCCTCGCGCGGCAGCCGCGGCGGCGCCGTGCCGGCAAGGCGAATCGCGCCGGTCGGCGTCAGTTCGAAGGTCTCGTCGAGACCGGGCTTGAGAACGTGCTCCGCCTCGACGAGGCCCGGCAGGCGGGCGGCCAGCCCGTCGATCGCCTCGGGCTCGCCATGGACCAGGAAAATGTCGTGGGCAAGCGGCAGGCGTTCGGAGATCCAGCTCACCAGTTCGGGGCCGTCGGCATGGCCGGAATAGAGGTCGATGGAGCGGATTCTGGCGCGAACGCTGAATTCCTCGCCCTGGATACGGACCGAAGGCGCGCCGTCCTGGAGGATGCGGCCGAGCGTGCCGGTCGCCTGGTAGCCGACCAAGAGGACCGTCGCCTCGTCGCGCCAGAGCCAGTTTTTCAGCCGGTGGCGGATGCGGCCGGCCTCGCACATGCCGCTGGCGGCGATGACGATGTGGAAGCCGCGGACGCGGTCGAGCGCCTTGCTCTGCTCGACCGTCTCGGTCATGTGCAGGTTGCGGGCGGCGAGGCCCTTGAGCAGAACCTCGCCGCCTTCCAGCTCGCGGGCGTGGCGGGCGAAGACGCGGGTCGCGGCGGCGGCGAGCGGCGAATCGACATAGATCGGGATCTGCGGCAGGGCGCCCTCGGCCATCAGCCGGGCAAGGTCGCTGATCAGTTCCTGGGCCCGCTCGACCGCGAAGGAGGGGATCAGGAGGACGCCGTCCGGATGCATCGCCGCCTTCACCTCGGCGCGCAACTGGCCGCGCCGGTGGGCGGGGGTAGCGTCCTCCCGGTCGGTGTCGCCATAGGTGCTCTCGCAGACGAGATAGTCGATGCCGCTCGGGCCTTCCGGCTCCGGATGCATCAGCTTGTAGTCGGGGCCGATATCGCCGGAAAACAGCAGTTTCATTGGGGGTTCGGCGATCTCCAGCTCGACCGAGGCGGAGCCGAGCAGGTGGCCGGCGTTCCAGAACCGGGCGCGCAGGCCGGGCAGGACCTGGAACCAGTGGCCATAGGCAAAGGGGTGGAAAAGCGCCAGCGTCGCCTGGGCGTCCGCGCCGGTATAGATCGGCTCGACGGCATCGCGGCGCGACCGCCGGCGGTTGCGGCGGTTGAGCTGCTCGACCTCGATCTCCTGGATGTGGGCGCTGTCGGGAAGCATCACGCTGCACAGTTCGAAGGTGGCGCCAGTGGCGAAAATCGGCCCGGAATAGCCGTCGCGGACGAGCTTCGGCAGCAGGCCGGAATGGTCGATATGGGCGTGGCTGAGGATGACCGCGTCGATGTCGCCAACGGAAAACGGGAAGGGCCGGTAGTTCAGTTCCTTCTCGGTCTTGGAGCCCTGGAACAGGCCGCAATCGAGCAGCAGCGTGCCGCCCGCCGTTTCCAGCCGGTAGCACGACCCGGTGACGCACCCCGCCGCCCCGTGAAATGTCAGCCTGGGTACAAGGGTCATCGCAGCCTCCTTCGCGCGACCGCGGCAGGCGGCGCAAATCGCAACAAGACCGGCAGGTTAGCACGAAATTGCCGCCGGCAAGGAGCATGACGACGGGCGGGGACAGACGGGGACAAGACCGCCGCCGGACGTTTGGAAAATTTCGAGACGGATTTTGCAAATTTCCGTCTCAATATCGGCGAATTTCGAGACGGCGTTCTCAAAACCGGCACATTGGGCCGTCGACGGCGAAAAACGGCGGCCGATGGCCCGAAAAACCCGGTTATCCCCGCCCGGCGCGCGCCTTATCCCCGCGCGGCGGCTTCGCCGGCCGGGCGGCGGGCGGCCTCCTCCTGCGCCATCTGGCGGACGCAGCGGTCCCAGGCCGGGGTGCCGCCGAAATGGCGCAGCAGGGCCTCGGTCAGCGCCCTGACCTTGCCGGGAGCATGGGGGCCGGGCGGGCGGACGACATACATGCCGAATTCGGGGGTCGGATGGTCGAGCAGCAGGGGCACGAGAGCGCCGGTGTCGACCGTGTCGCCAAGCAGGAAGGACGGGAGCTGGGCGATGCCGAGGCCGGCGACCGCCCAGGCGACCAGCGTCTCGCCGCTGTCGCTGCGCAACCGGCCGCGCGGGCGCACGGCGACGACCCCCTCGCCGCGGGTGAAGACCCAGTCGGGCGAGCGGCTGCCGGTATAGATCAGGCAGTCATGGTCGCCGGCAAGGTCTTCCGGCCGGGCCGGCCGGCCCTTGCGGGCGAGATAGGCGGGGCTGGCGACGACGAGGGAGCGGATCGGCGCGATGCGGCGGGCGACATGGCTGGAATCTTCCAGCTTGCCGATGCGGATCGCCGCGTCGATCCGCTCGCCGATCAGATCGACCAGCCGGTCGGTGAGCGAGACGTCGAGCTCCAGGCGCGGATGGGCGGCGGCAAGCTCGGCCAGCACCGGCGCCAGATGGTGGATGCCGAAGGAGAGCGGCGCGGAGATGCGCAGCCGGCCGACCACCTCGCCGCCATGGACGGCGACCGCGTCGAGCGCCTCGTCATAGTCGGCAAGCAGCCGCTCGGCCCGTGCCTTGAACTCCAGCCCGGCATCGGTGGCGGTGACGCCGCGGGTCGTGCGGTTGAGCAGGCGGGCGCCGAGATGCTCCTCGATGCGGGCGATTCGCCGGCTGACGATGGACTTGGAGACGCCGAGGCGGGCGGCGGCGCGGCTGAAGCCGCCGCTGTCGGCGATCTCGACGAAATAGCGCATGTCTTCCAGTTCGATCATCCGGCGTTCCTGCTGGCGCAACAGTGTGGTGCGGATTTCGGCAATTCTGATGCCGGGCAAGGGCGACTACCTCTGCGATACCACATTATCGAAAGGATCAGGGCATGCCCTCGACTTTGCAGGTTCTCGCCGTCACCAGCAGCGCGCTGGGCGATGCGTCCGCTTCCAACAAGCTGGTCAACGACACGATCGCCCAGCTCACTGCCCGCAATCCGGGCCTGCAGCTCGCCACCCGCGACCTCGGCAACGGCCAGGTGCCGCATCTCGACCTCGACGTGGCCATCGCCCTGCGCGGCGAGACGCCGGCGAACGCGGCGCAGGCCGCCGCCCAGAAGCTTTCCGACGAGCTGATCGCCGAGGTCAAGGCCGCCGACGTGCTGGTGATCGGCGCGCCGATGTACAATTTCGGCATTCCCTCGACGCTGAAGGCCTGGTTCGACTACGTGCTGCGCGCCGGCGTGACGTTCCGCTACACCGAGGCCGGGCCGGAAGGCCTGATGACCGGCAAGCGCGCCATCGTTGTTGCGACCCGCGGCGGCCTCTACAGCGAAGGCCCGGCCAAGGCGATGGATTCGCAGGAGCCGCATCTGCGGACCATGCTGAGCTTCATCGGCATCACCGACATCACCTTCGTCTACGCCGAGAAGCTGGCCTTCGGCCCGGAGGCCCGCGAGGCCTCGATCGACGAGGCCAAGGGCAAGCTGGAAGAGCTGGTCGCCGCCTGAGGCGCACCCGCGCCGACGCAACGCAAAACCCGCCGGGACGGCCGTCCCGGCGGGTTTTTTGCTGTGGAGTTTGCCAATCAGGCGCCTCAGCCGAGCGCCTCGTCGATGCTGCGGCGCAGGATCGCCACCAGTTCGTCGACCTCGGCATGGGAGATCACCAGCGGCGGCGAGAAGACCAGGCAATCGCGCACCGCGCGGGTGGCAAGGCCATTGGCGAAACAGGCATTGCGCACCGGCGTCGACATCGACCCGACCGGCTGGACCTCCGACCGGCCGGCCTTGTCGCGGGTCAGCTCCACCGCCGCCATCAGGCCGACGCCGCGCACCTCGCCGACCAGCGGATGGTCGAGCAGGGTGGCGAGCTGCTGCTGGAAATAGGGACCGATATCGGCGCCGACCCGCTCGACGATGCCTTCCCGGCGCAGGATCGCAAGGTTCTCGCGGGCAACGGCGGCGGCGACCGGGTGGCCGGAATAGGTGTAGCCGTGCGGGAAGCGGCCCGGCGTGTCGAACACCACCTCGGCGACCCGGTCATGGACGATGCTGGCCGAGATCGGCTGGTAGCCGGAGGAGAGGCCCTTGGCGACCGTCATGATGTCCGGGGCGATGCCGAAGGTCTGGCTGCCGAACCACTCGCCCGTGCGCCCGAAGCCGCAGATCACCTCGTCGGCGATCAGCAGGATGCCGTATTTGCGGCAGATCCGCTGGACTTCCGGCCAGTAGCTGGAGGGCGGCACGAGGACGCCGCCGGCGCCCTGCACCGGCTCGCCGATGAAGGCGGCAACACGCTCCGGCCCGACGGCGAGGATCATGTCCTCCACCCCTCGCGCGGCCTTCAGGCCGAACTCGTCCGGGCTCATGTCGCCGCCCTCGCCCCACCAGTTGGGGGCCGGCGCATGATGGATGTCGGGGATCGGGATGCCGGGGATATCGTGCATGCTGGCAAGGCCGGTGAGGCTTGCCGCGGCGATGGTGCTGCCGTGATAGGCGAGCTTGCGCGAGACGATGACGGTGCGCTGCGGCTCGCCGCGCTTCTGCCAGTAGCTGCGGACGATGCGGATGTTGGTGTCGTTCGCCTCCGAGCCGGAGGCGGCGAAGAAGACGCGGTTGAGCCCCTCGGGCGCGAGTTCGGCAAGCTCCTCGGCGAGCAGGGTGGTGACCGGCGTCGTCGTCTTGAAGAAGGTGTTGTAATAGGGCAGCTCGCGCATCTGCCGCGCCGCCGCCTCCGCCAGTTCCGAGCGGCCATAGCCGATATTGACGCACCACAGCCCGCCCATGCCGTCGAGCAGGCGGTCGCCGTCGCTGTCGGTCAGGTAGCAGCCCTTGGCCGAGACGATGACCCGCGCGCCGCCCTCGCCGGCCAGTTCGCCATGGTCGGTGAAGGGATGCAGGTGGTGGGCAAGGTCAGCGGCCTTGAGCGTGGCCGTCGACGGGGAGGGATCGTTCCTCAGGTCCGGATTGGGTGTCGAAGACATGGATAGCGTCCAGGTTGGAGAAGTGCTCGACGGGATCGAGCGGCCAGAGCGGCCGTCTGATCCGACTATAGGGGATCTGCGACAGGCGCATGGTGGCGATGCCGCCGGCATCGACCAGCAGGATGTCGCGGGCAATCGGCCCGAAGGCGGCGCGCAGATGGTTGCGGCTCTTCAGGCCGATGACGGAGAGCGAGGCGGGCTCGATGCCGAGCGCGCGGAACAGGTTGAGATCGGTGACGGCGAGCGCCCGGCTGGCGACGACGATACGAAGGCCCGCCGCCTCCAGCAAGGCCATCGGCCCCATGTCGACGGAGAGCCCGCGCAGCACCGGACCTTCGCAGCGGAAGGTGCCGGGATGCAGCCGCAGGACGCGGGCCCTCAGCGCCAGCGGCGGGGTGATGTGCGGCGCAAGGCGGCCGCCCAGCGCCAGGTCGAGCAGGACGCCCTCCCCCGCCTCGCCGGCAAGGGCGACGGCGGCAGGATCGCAGATCGTCGCGAAGGCGGCGTTTTCCAGCCCCGCCTCCAGCATGGCGCGCAGCAGGTTGGGCGAATCGCCATAGGCCCCGCCGGCCGGATTGTCGGCGAAGTCGGCCAGCACCAGCGGCCGGGGGTCGCCGCCCGGCGCGCGCGCGGCGGCGATCGCGGTCTCGACGCCGGCAAAATCGAGTTGCGTTTCCTTGCGGCTGTCCCAGAGCCTTTCGCCGAGGTCGAGCGCCAGCGCGCGCGGGTCGACCGCGGCGTCCGCCATCACCGACACCATCGCGGCCGGCCCGGCATCGGGCACATCGGCCCAGGGAAAGCCGATGGTGAGCCCGGCCGAGACGACGCCCGGCCGCGCGGCAAGGGCGGCGGCATGGGCGAGCAGCGCGTTCATCGGCCCCGGCGGGCCGGTGCGGCCATGGTCGGCGGCATCGATCATCGGCGGGCGGGCGAGCACGGCGCGGGTGAGCCGGCCGCTGCCGCCGCTGCCGGCTCCGCCCCTGTCGGCTTCATCCCTGTCGGCCTCCTGCATCAGCCGCGCCAGAGCGTCGGCGGCCTCCACCGCGCAGTCGAAATGATCGACATGAGGATAGGTGCGATAGGGGAATAAGGCATCGGCGGCGGCGACCATGCGGGGCGAGACATTGGCGTGCATGTCGAGCGTCGCGACGATGGCCACCCGCTCGCCATGGCGGGCGCGCAGGGCGGCAAGCAGCTCGCCCTCCGGGTCGAGGCAGTCTTCGCTGACCATAGCCCCGTGCAGGGCGAGCAGCACCCCGTCGAAGCTCCCCCTTGCCGACAGCATCGCGTCCTTTAGGGCGGCCCAGTCGGCGGCGGCGAGCGGCCCGGAGGGACCGCAGGCGGCGGCAACGGGCAGCACGATCTCCCAGCCATGGGCGGCGGCGGCCTCCAGGAAGCCGCCGACCTCCGTGCCGGTGCCGGCGAGCCGGGCGCGGGCCTCCGCCTCGCCGAAGACGAGATAGCGGCCGGCGAAATCGGCAAGCCGGGTCGGCACCGTGTTGAACGTGTTGGTCTCGTGCAGGATCGCACCGACGAGGACGCGCTTTGCCATGGCGCTCACGAACCCGCCGAAAGGTCGACCCAGACGCTCTTGCGATGGGTGACGCTGTCGAAGGCGTGGAAGGACTTGTCGCGGCCGCTGCCCGAGGCCTTCACCCCGCCGAAGGGGACGGTGATGTCGCCGACGCGCAGGGTGTTGATCCAGACGAAGCCGGTGTCCAAGCGGCGCTCGGCCTCCAGCGCCCGGGCAAGGCTGCCGGTCCACACCGCCGCCGCCAGCCCGTAAGGACTGTCATTGGCGATGGCGACGGCCTCGTCGAGACTGCCGGCATCGATGACCGAGAGGACGGGGCCGAAGATCTCCTCGCGGGCGATGGCCATGCTGTTGTCGACATCGGCAAAGACGGTGGGGCGGACGCAGGTTTCCGGCGCAAGGCCGGGGGCGGGCGGCCCGTCGCCGGTGAGGCGGGTCGCGCCGTCCGCAAGGCCGCTCGCGATATAGCCGCGCACCCGGTCGGCATGGGCCGCAGACACCAGCGCGCCGAAGCGGGTCTCCGGCAGCAGGGGGTCGCCCGGCTCGAAGGTCCGCACCAGCGCCACCAGCTTTTCCAGGAATTCGTCGCGGATGGGGCGCTCGAGGATCAGCCGGGTGCCGGCATTGCAGATCTGGCCCTGGTTCTGGAAGACGCCCATGGCGGCGGCTTGCACCGCCCGGTCGAGGTCCGGGCAGTCGGCAAGCACGATATTGGCGGACTTGCCGCCGCATTCGAGGCCCACCTTCTTCATGTTGGACCGGCCGGCATAGGTCATCAGCAGCTTGCCGACGGCGGTGGAGCCGGTGAAGGCGAGCGAGGCGACACCGTCATGCAGGGCGAGCGCGCGGCCGGCCTCCGCGCCGATGCCCGGCAGCACGTTGAAGACGCCGTCGGGAAGGCCGGCCTCGGCGGCGAGGCGGCCGAGCCGCAGGGCCGAGAGCGGCGACAGTTCGGACGGCTTCAGGACCACGCTGTTGCCGGCGGCGAGCGCCGGGGCGATCTTGGTCATCGCCGTGACCAGCGGGAAGTTCCAGGGGACGATGGCGGCGACGACGCCGACCGGCACGCGGCGGATCATGGCGAGCACGTCGCCCCTCGTGGGGGCGATCTCGTCATAGAGCTTGTCGGCGGCTTCCGCGAACCAGCGCAGGCAGCGCACCGCCGCCGGCACGTCGATCGTCAGGCTGTCGCGGATCGGCTTGCCCATGTCGAGCGTTTCAAGGAGCGCGAAGGCGTCGGCATCCGCCTCGATCAGGTCGGCAAGATGCAAGAGCACCGCCTTGCGCGCCGCCGGGGCGGCCCGCGACCAGGCGCCCTTGTTAAAGGCGCGGGCGGCGGCCGCGACCGCCGCGTCCGCATCCGCCTCGCCGCAGGCGGCGACATCGGCGAGGATGCGGCCGGTCGCCGGGTTGAGCGTGGCGAAGGTGGCGCCGGACAGCGCCGGGCGGTAGCGGCCGTCGATGAAAGCCTCGGCCTCCGGCGACAGGTCGCGGGCGGCGGCGTGCCAGTCTTTGACGTGAGTGGGGACGTGAGTGGGGACGGAAGTGGAGGGAATGGGGGACAGGGTCATTTCGCTTCACCAGGGGAGACGGCGCCGGAACCGGCAACGGGGCGGGCCGCAAGGGAGGGCGGCTGGCGGCGGTCGCCGGACAGAAGATGCTCGGCCAGCTTGAAGGCGCGGGTGACGATGAAGGTCATCGTCAGGTAGATCAGCGCCGCCATGGACAGCAGCTCGACCGGCATGTAGTTGACCGAGCTGATGGTGCGGGCGACGCCGGTGAGGTCGAGCAGGGTGACGGTGCTGGCGAGCGAACTCGCCTTGATCAGGAGGATCACCTCGTTGCCATAGGCCGGCAGGCCGATGCGCAGCGCCTGCGGCAGGACGATGCGGCGCATGCGGGTCAGCCGCGACATGCCGATCGCCTTGGCCGCCTCGACCTGGCCGCGCGGCACCGCCTGGACGGCGCCGCGGACGATCTCCGCCGTATAGGCGGCGGTGTTCAGCGAGAAGGCGATCAGCGCGCACCAGAACGGCTCGCGCAGGACCACCCAGAACGGGCTGGCGCGCACGGCGGCGAATTGCGACAGGCCGTAATAGACGAGGAAGATCTGCACCAGCAGCGGCGTGCCGCGGAAGAAGAAGACGAAGCCATAGGCCGGCATCCACGCGAACGGGCTGCGCGCAAGGCGGGCGAGCGCGACGGCAAGCGCCATGACGAAGCCGGCGACAAGCGCAAGGCCGACCAGCCGCAGCGTCAGGCCGGCGCCGCCAAGCAGCGCGGGCAGAGCGTCGATCATCACCTGGAGGTTCATGCCGCACCCGCCGGTTCGAGGCCGCGCGAGGCCCGGCGCTCCAGCACCTGGATGGCGAGCATGCTGACGATGGTGAGCGCGAGATAGATGAAGGCCGCCGCGAGGAAGAAGGTGAAGGGCTGGCGGGTGAAGCCGACCGCGTATTCGGTCTTGCGCATCAGCTCCTCCAGGCCGATGACGGAGACGAGCGCAGTCTCCTTGAGGATGACGAGGAAGATGTTGCCCAGACCCGGCAGCGCGATGCGCCAGACCTGCGGCAGCGACACCCGGCGGAAGGTCAGCCAGCGGCCCATGCCGAGCGCGCGCGCCGCCTCGATCTGGCCCTTGGGGATCGCCTGGAAGGCGCCGCGGAAGACCTCGGTCGCATAGGCGCCGAAGGCCAACGACAGGGCGAAGACGCCGGCGACGAAGGCGTTGATGTCGACATGCTCGCTATGGCCGAGCCAGCGGGCAAGGCCGTTCACGGCGCGCACGCCGCCGAAATAGATCAGCAGGATCAGCACCAGGGCCGGCACGCCGCGCACGATGGTGGTGTAGACGTCGCCGGCGATGCGGGCCGTGCGGCTCGACGACAGTTTCATCATGGCGACGGCGATGCCGATGAGAATGCCGAAGAGCGTGCTGAGAAGGGCGACCTGGACGGTCATCAGCGTGCCGACGGCCAGCATCGGGCCGAAGCCTTGCAAGTCGGGCATCGGGCGGGGTCCTGCGATTGGCTGGAAAAGCGGAAGGCGCGGCCGGGGTCTGGGCCCGGCCGCGCCGCGACGTCGCGACTGCGATCAGTCGGCCGGCTTCATGCTGAAGGGGAAGAAGCGGTCGTTGATCTCGTCATAGACGCCGTTCGCCTTGATGGTGGCGAGCGCCGCGTCGAGCCGGGCGAGCAGGTCGGTGTCGTCCTTGCGCACGGCGATGCCGGCGCCGAGGCCGAGGATTTCAGGGTCGAGCATCGCCTCGCCCTTGATCTCGAAGGCGGCGCCGTCGTCGGACTCCAGCCACTTCGACATGGCGATGCGCTGCGCGACGACACCGTCGATGCGCCCGGTGACGAGGTCGAGATTGTGGTTCTCGACCTTGTCGTAGAGGCGCACGTCGGCTTTCGGGAAGCGGGCGTCGATCAGCGCGGCATAGGTGCTGGCGCGCTGCACGCCGAGCGACTTGCCGGCAAGGCTCTCGGCGGTCGGGGCAAGGTCGGAGGCCTTGGGGGCGACCAGCACGGCGCCGGCCTGGTAATAGGGCTTGGTGAAGTTCACCGCCTCGAGCCGCGCCGGGGTGATCGACATGCTGGCGACGATGGCGTCGTACTGGCCGGCATTGAGGCCGGGAATGATGCCGTCCCAGGCCTGGGCCGAGATGGTGCACTCGACCTTCATCTCAGTGCAGAGCGCCTTGGCGATCTCCACGTCGAAGCCCTGCAGCTCGCCCTTGGCGTCGACGAAGTTGAACGGGGGATAGGCGCCCTCGGTGGCGATGCGCAGCGTCTGGGTCTGGGTTTGGGCCTGCGCCGCCGAAGCGGCAAGGCCGAGGCCGCAGGCGGCGAGCAGCGTGGCGAATTTCATGCGCAGCGTTGTCATTGTCTTGTTCTTCCTCTGGTTGGTCGGTCGATGGGGCGGCCGTGGATGCGGGTCAGGCGGCCTCGAAGGACTGCCGGACGAATTGCCGGCAGCGGTCGGAGGCGGGATCGCCGAAGACCTGTGCCGGGGTTCCCTCCTCCTCGACGCGGCCCTGGTGCAGGAACACGACCTTCGAGGAGACGTCGCGCGCGAAGCGCATCTCATGGGTGACGATGATCATCGTCCGGTGCTCCTCGGCGAGCGCGCGCATGACGCGCAGCACCTCGCCGACGAGTTCGGGATCGAGCGCCGAGGTGGGCTCGTCGAACAGCAGCACGTCCGGGTCCATGGCAAGGGCGCGGGCGATGGCCGCGCGCTGCTGCTGGCCGCCGGACAGATGCGCAGGGTAATGGCCGCGCTTGTCGTGGATGCCGACCTTGTCGAGCAGCGCCTCCGCCTGCTCCACCGCCTCGGCGCGCGGCCGGCCGAGCACATGCACCGGGCCCTCGATGAGATTTTCCAGGATGGTGCGGTGGCTCCACAGGTTGAAGTCCTGGAACACCATGCCGACGCGGCGGCGGACCCGGTCCGCCTGGCGGTTGTCGACGCGGCCCTTCGGCCCGACCTTCAGCTCCTCGCCGAAGACGCGGATCGAGCCGCTGTCATAGCGCTCCAAAAGGTTGATGCAGCGCAGGAAGGTGCTCTTGCCCGAGCCGCTCGCGCCGATGATCGAGATGACGTCGCCTTTTTCCGCCCGCAGCGAAATGCCCTTCAGCACCTCCAACTGGTTGAAGCGCTTGTGCAGGTCGTCAACGACGATCGGCGTCCCCTCGGTCATGCAGCCCTCCCGGTGCGACCGCCTTGCGATCCGTTTTGTTCGCTTGGCGGTCATACGTTCACTGTGCGCACACGTTAGGAAGGAATGGCGAGGCTGTCAAGCGCCCGAACAAACGGGCGGCAGGCGAACACGGGCAGGCGAACACGGGCAGGCGAACACGGGCGAGCAAAGGCAGGCAGATGCGCAAAGGCAGGCGCGCACGGGCAGCCCCGCGCGCTGGCGGCGCGGGCCGGCGGAAACCGACAGGACCGGGGAAAGATGGGGGACGCGCGGCTCAGGGCCGCGAGCGGATCGCGAATTCGATCTCGGAAGCGGCCGAGCGCAGCACCGGCAGGAGCTGCGAGACGAGGCTTTCCATGGTGTGGCGGGGCGCCGGCACGCCCATGTTGATCGCCGCGATGACGCGTCCGTCGCGCCCGCGCACCGGCACGGCGATGGAGCGGATGCCCACCTCGAGCTGGCCCTCGGCGGTGCAATAGCCGTCGGAGCGGCCCTTGAGGATCATTTCGCGCAGCGCATGGCGGTCGGTGACGGTGAGCGGCGTGACCTGGCGGATCTCAGAGCGGGCAAGCAGCGCGTCGAGCTCGGCATCGGGCAGGCCGCCGAGCAGCACCCGGCCGAGCGAGGTGGTGGTGGCCGGGTAGCGGTTGCCCAGCGCGATGCTGATCGACATCATCCGGTTGGCGGTGTGGCGGGCGACATAGACCACCTCGGCGCCGTCGAGCACGCCCATGGAGCACGGCTCCTCGGCCTGCTTGGCCGCCGCCTCGAGGATCGGATTGGCGATCTCGATGAAGGAGAAGGAGCTGAAATAGGCCATGCCCAGCTCCAGCACCCGCGGCCGCAGGCGATAGTCGCGCCCGTCGAAGCTGGCATATTCGAGCGTCACCAGCGTCTTCAGGAAGCGGCCGGCGGCAGCGCGCGGCAGGCCGGTCTTGCGCGCCACCTCGCTCAGGGTCATCGCCGGGGTGAAGCGGTCGAACGCCTTGATGACGGCAAGGCCGCGGGCCAGCGAGCGCACGAAATCGGAGCTGGTGTCCGCCTGCGCGTCCGCAAGGTCCTCGACATCGTCCTGCGCCATGGCGGCCCTTTCCAAGAATCATCCCGTGCGACCCTCGTTAGCATGACGCACGGGTGTTCGCTAGACGAACTCCCGGCGCCGCTTGAGGATCTCCCGCGCCGCGTTGCGCCCCGGCAGGCCGGTGACGCCGCCGCCGGGATGGGTGCCGGAACCGCACTGGAACAGGCCCTTGACCGGGCTGGTATAGGCGGCATGGCCGGCGGCCGGGCGCAGGCTGAACAACTGGTCGAGATGCATCTCGCCATGGAAGATGTCGCCGCCGACAAGGCCGTATTCGGTCTCCAGATCGAGCGGCGTCAGCGCGCTGTAGCCGAGCACCGAGGCGGGGAAATTCGGCGCATAGTCGCCGATCGTATCGATCACCAGCTTCGCCACCTCGTCGCGGTGATCGTCCCAGGAGGCGCCCTCGGGCAGGTCCGGGTTGAAATGCTGGCAGAACAGGCCGGCGATGTGCTGCCCCTTCGGCGCCAGTTCCGGCTCGACGGCGGTCGGGATGCACATGGAGACGACCGGCCGGCGCGACCAGCCGCGATGGCGGGCCTCGTCATAGGCGGTCTCCAGATAGCCGAGCGAGGGGGCAATGGCGATGGTGCCGGCATGGTGGCGCTGCATCTCGCGCCCCGGGCGGGCGATGAAGTCCGGCAGTTCGGACAGTGCCACGTTCATGCGGAAGGTGCCCGAGCGGCAGCGCCAGTTGCGCAGCCGGCGCAGGAAGGCGCTGTCGGGCAGGCTGCTGTCCAGCATCTTCAGGAACAGCAGGCGCGGATTGACGCTGGAGGCAAGGATGCGCGCGCGCAGCACGGTGCCGTCGTCCAGCGCGACGCCGGCGGCGCGGCCCTTCTCGACGATCACCTCGCGCACGCCGCGCCCCAGATGGACGACGCCGCCGCGCGCTTCCAGCGACTTCTGCATCGCCTGTGTGATGCCGCCCATGCCGCCGCGCGGCTGGCCCCACTTGCCGCGCTTGCCGTTGACCTCGCCGAAGACGTGGTGGAGCAGCACATAGGCCGAGCCGAGCGCCGAGGGGCTGACCATGTTGCCGACCAGCCCCTTGAAGCCGTAG
Source organism: Stappia sp. P2PMeth1 (assembly GCF_900185735.1). NCBI lineage: Bacteria > Pseudomonadati > Pseudomonadota > Alphaproteobacteria > Hyphomicrobiales > Stappiaceae > Stappia > Stappia sp. P2PMeth1. The sequence continues at coordinate 383,783 of NZ_FYAW01000019.1, forward strand.
ATGCCCTTGAACGCCTCGCTGTCGAACCGCTCGTTCAGGAAATCGGCAAGGCTCTTCAGCATCAGGTCGGCAAAGCCGGCGCGCTGCTCGCGGCTGAAGTGCCGCAAGTGCCAGCCGACCCGGCCGCTCTGCAGCAGTTCGCCCCAGCCGCCGGTCAGTTCCGGCGGCCGCTCGCGGGCGATCGCCCGCATCACCGTCGCCGAGACGTCGAGCAGGGCGGAAAGCTCCGCATAGGCCTTGGCGTCGGACGGACTTTCGGCAGCCAGTTGCTGCATCACCGCCGCCTTGTCGCCGAGCAGCTCGATGGACCGTCCGTCGGGCAGCACGCTCAAGGTGCCGCCCTCGCGCTCCAGGATCTCCAGCCCGTGCCGGTGCAGCTCCAGATCGGCGATCACCTCCGGCGCCAGCAGGCCGACCAGATAGGCGCAGGAGGAATTGCGGAAACCGGGATGGAACTCCTCGGTGACGCAGGCGCCGCCGACGATGGCGCGGCGCTCGACCACCGCGACCCGCAGGCCGGCGCGGGCAAGATAGCCGGCGCAGGTGAGACCGTTATGGCCGCCGCCGATGATGACGGCGTCGAAGGAAGACGAAGCACTCATGACAGGATCCAGCACTCAGGTGGGGCGTCGGGGCGGAGGAAGCTCGCCGGCACATGGCGATAGGGCAGGCTGGTCAGGTCCGCCGGGGCCGGGCCGGGCGTGTCGACATCGATGATGGCGCCGCAAAACGTGCCGAAGGCGGCGCGGAAATGGTTCTTGGCCTTGGTGCAGAACAGGGCGACCTCTCCAAGGTCGATGCCGTGCAGGGCGGCCCAGGCCGGATCGTTGACGCTCTGGGCGGTCTCGGCGACCACCACCTGCAGGGCGCCGGCGCGCAGCAGCACGGTGCGGCCGACCGCCTCCGGCCGGCCGCGCTCCATCGGCCCGGTGTTGACGAAACGCCCGTCGGTGAGGCGGACGATCTCGCCCGAAAACGGCACCGGCGGGCCGAAGGCCGTGCCGAGCCGGCCGCCGAGAGGGGCTTCCAGCCGGGCCCCTGGCCCGAGCGCATGGGCGCGGGCGACGAGATCGGGATCGCAGAAGCTGGCGAACAGGGCCGGCCAGGGCGGCGCCGCCTCGACAAGGGCGCGGAACAGGCCCGGCGTGTCGCCGGCGCCGCCCGACAGCGGATTGTCGGAATTTTCCAAGACCGCGACCGGCCAGCGGGTGCCGGTCTCCAGCAGGCGGACGGCGCGCGCCAGGCCTTCGGCGGCTCCCGGCAGATCGGGCAGGAAGGCGCCATGGCGGCGCAGCAGCTCGTCCGCCATCCCTTGCGCCACCGCGCGGGCGCGGGCGCCCTCCCCGGCCCCCTCGCCCTCGCCATCGTCCTCCCCCCCGTCGCGGTGGCAGACGGTGATGGCGGCCGAGGTCCAGGGCGTGTCGGCATAGGCGAAACCGCCGAAGACGGTGACATCGGCAAGGCCGGCCGCCGCCTCGCGCTCGGCCGCCAGGCGGACGAGCCCGCCCATCGGCTCGCCGTCGGTGCGCATGGAATGGCTGGGCGGCAGCATCGGCACCGGCAGGATCAGCGAGCGGAAGCGCTCGCCCTGCACCATCCGCTCAAGGAGGCCGAGCGCCTTTTCCGCCGTCTCCGTCATGTCGACATGGGGATAGGTCTTGTAGCCGACGACGATGTCGGCGCTTTCGGCACTGCGCGGATCGAGGCAGGCATGCAGGTCGAAACTGACGGCGAGCGGAACGTGCGGACCGATCGCGGCGCGGATGCGGGCAAGCAGCGTGCGGTCGGGGCCAGGGTCGCGCGTGCCGGCAAGGGCGCCGTGCAGCGAGACATAGACCGCATCGAGCGGCGCCTGCGCCATCTCGCGGACGAGGCCCGCGACGATCTCGTCATGGATGGCATCGAGCGCTGCCTGCTCGACAAGACCGCCGGGCGGGGCCGAGGTGCAGCGCAGGAAGACGCCCTGCCAGTCGGGCCGGGCGTCGAGAAAGGCGACCGTCCCGCCCATCTCCGTCGCCGTGCCGCGATAGGCCGCGCGCGCTTGCGGCCCCGCCTGCCACTCGCGCCGGCGAAAACTCTCAAGGCCGGTGGGAACGGGGGAAAAGGCATTGGCCTCATGCCACAGCCGCGCAATCGCCAGACGCCGCATCACGCTCTCTTTCTGGTCGGGTGGAGGGGATCGGGAGAAAATCGGGGCTGTCGCGCCACAGGCTTGTCCGTTTAGCGGATTTGTGTTCACTATGCGGATGATCCTAGGGGCGAATCCGGACCGCTGTCAATCGACGGCCGCATCGCCCCGCCGATCCGCCTGCCCGCCTGCCCGCCTGCCCGCCTGCCGCAAAGGTCCCGCGATGAGCCACGTCTTCCACCGATCCGCCCGCGCCACCCCGCCGCTCGCCGTCGCCGGCGAGGGCAGCTACATCCTGGGGAGCGACGGGCGGCGCTATCTCGACGCCTGCGGCGGCGCTGCCGTCTCCTGCCTCGGCCACAGCCAGCAGGAAGTGGCGGAGGCCATCGCGGCGCAGGCCGGGCGGCTCGCCTATGCCCATACTGGCTTCTTCACCAGCGAGCCGGCGGAAGAACTCGCCGACCTGCTGGTCGAGGGGGCGCCGCGCGGGCTCGACAAGGTCTATTTCGTGCTGAGCGGCTCGGAGGCGGTGGAGTGCGCGCTGAAGATGGCGCATCAGTATCACCGCGAGCGCGGCGAGCCGGCGCGCCGGCATGTGATCAGCCGCTGGCAGAGCTATCACGGCAACACGCTCGGCGCCCTGTCGGCGGGGGGCAACCGGGCGCGCCGCGCCGCCTATGCCGACCTGCTGATCGACATGCATCACATCTCGCCGTGCCATGCCTATCGCGGCCGGCAGGAGGGCGAGAGCGCGGAAGACTATGGCCTGCGCGCCGCCGACGAGCTGGAGGCGAAGATCCTGGAGCTGGGGCCGGGCACCGTCTCGGCCTTCATCGCCGAGACCGTGTCGGGGGCAACGCTCGGCGCGGTGCCGCCGGCGCCCGGCTATTTCCGCCGGATCCGCGAGATCTGCGACCGGCACGGCGTGCTGCTGATCCTCGACGAGGTGATGTGCGGCATGGGCCGCACCGGCTCCTTGCATGCCTGTCTTGCCGAAGGCATCGCGCCGGACCTGATGACGGTCGCCAAGGGGCTGGGCGCGGGCTTCCTGCCGCTCGGCGCGGTGCTGGTCGGCGGGCATGTCCATGCCGCCTTCGCGGACGGATCGGGCGCGTTCCAGCACGGGCATACGTTTGTCGGCCACCCGGTCGCCTGTGCCGGGGCGCTGGCGACGCAGAAGATCATCCGCCGCGAGAAGCTGGTGGAGAAGGTGCAGGCCGAGGAGCGGCTAGTGCGGGCGCTGCTGGAGGCGCGCTTCGGCCAGCATCCGCATGTCGGCGACATTCGCGGGCGCGGCTTCTTCTTCGCGCTGGAACTGGTCGCCGACCGCGACAGCAAGGCGCCCTTCGCGCCCGAGCGGCAGCTTGCCGCTACAATCAAGCGCGAGGCGCAGGCGCGCGGGCTGCTGTGCTATCCCGGCGCCGGCACGGTGGACGGGGAGGCGGGCGACCATGTGCTGCTCGCCCCGCCCTATACGGCGACGGGCGCGGAACTGGCCGAAATGGTGCGCCTGCTCGGCGAGACGCTCGACGCGCTGCTCGGCTGACAGGGGCAGCGCTCAGGCAAGGACGGGGCGGGCGGGCGCGCCGAGATTGCCGAGAAGGCCGGCAATGGCGCGCAGGGCCGCCTCCAGATCGTCCGGCGCCGGACCGCCGATGCACAGGCGCACGCCGGAGGCGGCCGGATCCGGTGCAGGTTGGGTCGCGTCGGCCCGAGTGGACTCGGGCGGGGTGACCAGCACCCCGAGCGCCCGCGCCGCCACCTCCAGCGCCGCCGCCAGCGGCGGGGCGAGCGGCAGCCAGACGTGATAGCCGACATGGCGGGCCTCGCGCAGGGCCGGGCCGAGGATCGCGGAAGCCAGCGCCCGGCGGCGCCGCGCCTCCTCGCGGATCGCCGCGCCGATCGCCTCCGCCGTGCCGTCCAGCACCCATTGCTCCATCACCGCACAGCCGAGCGGCGAGATCATCAGGCCGCTGGCATGGAGCGCCGCCTCCGCCCGGTCGAACCAGGCCGGCGGCACCACCAGCCCGCCGATGCGCAGCGCCGGGTTGAGCGTCTTCGACAGGCTGTTGACATAGAAGACCCGCTCGGGCGCGAGGCTGGCGAGCGGGGGAAAGTCCGGCTCCGGCACCAGCCGGTAGACGTCGTCCTCGATCAGCACGACGTCGCGGGCGCGGCACAGCGCGACGATCGCGTCGCGGCGGCCCCGGTCCATCGAGCCGGTGGTCGGGTTCTGCATGGTCGGCGTCAGATAGACGGCGGTGCCGCCTCCCCCCGCGTCCTTCAGAGCCCGCCCCAGCGCGTCGTCGAGCGCCTCATCGAGAGCCTCTGGCCGCATGCCCTGGCCGTCCATGGCGACGCCGACGACGCGCAGGCCGAGATGCCGGGCGAGCGCCAGCACGCCGGGATAGGTCTGCGCCTCCACCACCAGCGTGCCGCCGGGACCGCAGACGGTGGTGAGGGCGACGGCCAGCGCATGCTGGGCGCCGCCGGTCAGAAGCAGGCAGGCGGGATCGGCCTCCATGCCGAGGCGGCGGAACCAGCGGGCCAGCTCGTTGCGGAAGCGCGGATGGCCGGCGACCGGTGGATAGGTGCTGAGCATCTCGGCATCGATGCGCCTTGCCAGCGCCGCAAGGGTACGCCCCGGCAGCCTCTCGCCGACGGCCGACGGCGGCACGTTGCGCGACAGGTCGATGAAGTCGCCATGCCGCGCCGCCGTCGCGGCGACAAAGGTCCCGGCGCCGCGCTCGGAGCGCAGCAGCCCGCGCCGCTCCAGCATGGCATAGGCCTTGGTCACCGTGCCGAGGCCGATGCCGAGGCGCCAGGCGAGATCGCGCTGCGCCGGCAGGCGGGCGCCGACCGGCAGGGCCCCGGACAGGATGTCCTGCGACAGGGCGGCATCGAGCCGCTCGGCGGGCGAGCCGTCGATCTCGGCCAGACGCGGGTGCCAGGGCGATTGCAGACGCATGCGAACTCCCGGAGTGTAACGTGACACTTTTGCTGTTTTAACGAAGTGTCACTGCCCATAGCATGGCCCGTCATGAAAGTCCCGCTTTCCCCCGCAGCCGACCGGACCCCCGCCATGCGCCAGGACGCGCACTCCGCCTTTGCCGCCCCCACCCTGGTCCCGCCGCGCCCGGTGGACAGGATTTCGCCGGAAAGGGCGATGCGGCTTGCCGCGCCGCTCACGGCGCTGCGCGCCTTCGAGGCGGCGGCACGGCATCTGTCGATCAAGGCGGCAGCGGGGGAGATCGGCGTGACGCCCTCCGCCATCAGCCATCAGTTGCGGGCGCTGGAAACCGTGCTGGGGGTCGAACTGATGCGCCGGGTCGGGCCGCGGCTGGAACTGACCGAGACCGGCCAGGCGCTGTCGCCCGAACTCACCGCCGGCTTCGGCCGCATCGCCGAGGCGGTGGGGCTGCTGAAGAGCGAGCGCAAGCTCGGGCCGCTGCGGCTGTCGATGCTGCCGACCTTCGCGGCGCACTGGCTGTCGCCGCGCCTGACGCGCTATCCCTTCGCGCGGGCCGGCTTCGAGCTGCTGATTTCGACCGGCCAGGCCAGCGTCGACCTGCCGGCGGGCGCCGCCGACGCCGCCGTCCGCCACGGGCGCGGCTCCTGGCCGGGAGTGATCTCGGACCTGCTGTTCGAGGAGAGCCTCGGCCTGCTCGGCGCCCCCGGCCTTGTCCGGCCGGACGAGGAGAGCGCCCGGCGGCAGATCGGCCGCAGCATCCTGTTCCTGTCGCAGAACCGGCGCGAGGCGTTCGAGCGCTGGAACGCCGGACTGCCGGGCGGGCCGCTGCGCCCGGCGGCGGTGACGCTGGTCGATTCGTCCGGGCTCGGGCTGAAGGCGGCGATCGACGGGGCCGGCGTGACGCTGGCCGGCCTCGAGATCGCCGGCCAGGACATGGCCGCCGGACGTCTCGCCCGGCTGTTCGACCACACGCTCGCCGCCGATGCCGGCTACCATCTGTGCTATCCGCCGGCGCTGCAGCGCGACCGGCGCATCCGCAACCTGCGGAGCTGGCTGCTGGCCGAGGCTGCCGGTCAGCCGCCCTCGCCTCTTTCCGCCTCTGCCTCCGCCTCTCCTTCTGCCTCCCCTTCTCCGGCCCAGTAGTCGACGACGGCGTCCCGGCGCAGCACGACCTCCAGCCGCCGCGCCGTCTTGTCGCCGCCCGGCGCCGCCCCGGCGAAGGCGACCAGCTTGCCGCTGTCGGGATATTCCATCACGTCCGGCTCATGCATGCTGCTGACGGCGAGATAGCGCAGCGGCCCGTCGTCATCGGCGATCAACTGATGCGCGGTGGCCGGCCCGCCGGCCGGGCAGACGACGACATCGCCGGCGCGCAGCGCATGCACCTCCCCGCCATAGCGCAGCCGGCCGGTGCCGGAGAGAATCACGAACATCTCGTCATTGGCGTGGTGGCAATGGTACGGCCAGGCCCGCTTGCCGGCCGGCACTTCCACATAGCGGGCGCCGAGCCGGCGGGCGCCGAACGGGGCGGCGATCGAGGCCATGCGCGCCTCGAAGCTCTCGCCATGGCGCTGGGTCTGCAGCGACAGGTTTTCAGGTCGAACGATCGGGGTCATCGGCTGTCACCTTCTGCCGTTTGCGGATGCGAGGGGAGCGTGGGCACCGGCCAGCCGGCAGGGTCGACCGGCAGCCGGTCGCCGGCGGTCGAGGGCGCCGAGACGAGGAGGAAAACCAGGTCGGCCGCACCGTCGTTGCGGACCCAGTGCGGCTGTCCGGGCGGCACATGCAGCCCCTGGCGCGGGCCGGCGCGCAGCACCGCCTGCGGCGTGACCAGGGTCATTTCTCCCTCCAGCACATAGAACACCTGGCGGGCGCGGCGATGCTCATGCGGCTCTTCCCGCGCTCCCGGCGGCATCCGTTCCTGACGCAATTGCAGCCCGTCCAGCTCCAGCAGGCGCCAGCCGAGGCAGGCGTCGCCCCAAGTATAGACCGTGTCCGCGTCCGCTTCGACCACCTCCATGACAGCGCTCACAGCCAGAACAGGCCGGCGGTCAGCGCGGCGAGGCCGGCCATCGTCCGGTTGACCATGAGCAGCTTGCGGGGATCGCGCAGCACCTTCCTCAGGCCCGCCCCGAACGCCGCCCAGACCGACATGCAGGGAATGCCGACCACCGCGAAGACAAGACACACCAGCGCCAGCCGCCCGACATAGCCCTCGCCCGGCGCGACGAAGGCGGCGATGACCGTGACGGCGATCAGCCAGGCCTTGGGATTGACGAACTGGAAGGCGGCGGCCTGGAAAAAGCTGATCGGCGCGGCCATCGAGGCATCGCTGAGTTCGGCCGCACGCCAGAGCTTGGCCGCCAGCCACAGCAGATACAGGGTGCCGACCAGCTTCAAGGCGACCTGCAGCCGCGGCTCGAGCGCGAAGACCGCGCCAAGGCCGGCGCCGACGGCGGAAAGCTGCACCGCGACGCCGAAGGGAATTCCGAGAATATGCGGCCAGGTCCGCGCCATGCCGAAGATCAGGCCGGAGGTCGTCAGCATCAGGTTGTTGGGGCCCGGCGTGATCGACATCACGAAGGCATAGATGGCGAGCGCCGCCAGTGTCGTGGGTTCCATTGCCTCGCTCGTGCTTCCGGTCCGCCCGCGTGGTGCGACCGCCGGGACACTTGACCACAGAAGCCCGATCCGTTCTGCTGAGTTTTCATCACGCCGGGCTGAGCTTTGCTCCATCGTGCCGGACGCGCGGGCGAGCGCGGGGGCCCCAGCGGTCCCCCGGCATCGCGATGCCGGGCAACGGCGAAAGGCAGGACGGATGATCGTCGACGACCAGAGCGCAGCGATGGCCCTGCTGGCCGGCATGCCGGGACCGGTCGAGGTCATCGAGACCCATATCTCGCATGTGGTGCTGGCCGGCGAGCGGGCCTGGAAGATGAAGCGGGCGGTCAAGCTGCCCTATGTCGACTTCTCGACGCCGGAGTTGCGCCTTGCCGCCTGCGCCGCCGAAGTGGAGCTGAATTCCAGAACCGCGCCGGGACTTTACCTCGGCTGCCATCGGATCACCGAGGAGACCGACGGCCGGCTGGCGCTGGACGGCGCCGGGCGGCTGGTCGACGCGGTGGTGGAGATGGCGCGCTTCGACCAGGACTGCCTGCTGGACCGGATGGCGCGCGCCGGCCGGCTGACCCCGGCCCTGATGCGCGAGACGGCGCGGATGATCGCCCGCTTCCACCGCGAGGCGCCGGTAGCGCGGGGGCGCGGCGGCAGCGCCCTGATGGCCGGGGTGCTCGACATCAACGAGGCTGGCTTCGCCACCAGCCATGTCTTCGGCGAGGCGGAGACGGCGACCCTCACCCAGGCCTTCCGCGCGGCGCTGGCCGGCCAAGCCGACCTGCTCGACGCCCGCGCGCGGGAGGGCCGGGTCCGGCGCTGCCACGGCGACCTGCACCTGCGCAACATCTGCCTGATCGACGGCACGCCGCAGCTCTTCGATTGTATCGAGTTCAGCGAGGACATCGCCACCATCGACGTGCTCTACGACCTCGCCTTCCTGCTGATGGACCTGTGGCATCACGGCTTCGCCGACCTCGCCAATCTGGTCGTGAACCAGTACCTGGACGAGACCGGCGACGACGAGGGCTTCGCCCTGCTGCCGTTCTTCATGGCGGTGCGGGCGGCGGTGCGGGCGCATGTCACCGCGACCCAGATCGAGGAGGGCGGCGGAGCGGAAGGGCTCACCGAGGCGGCACGCAGCTATTTCGAGCTGGCGGGCGCGCTGCTGCAACCGCAGCCGCCGCGCTGTGTCGCCATCGCCGGCCTCAGCGGCTCCGGCAAGACCACCGTGACGGAAGCGCTCGCCGCCCATCTCGGCGCGCCGCCGGGCGCGCGCATCATCGAGAGCGACAGGATCCGCAAGGCGCTGCACGGGGTGCCGGCCGAAACGCGCCTGCCGGCCGAGGCCTATCGGCCGGAGGTATCGGACAGGGTCTACCGGGAGATGGAGCGGCGCGCCGTGCTGGTCCTGCGCCAGGGCGGGGCGGCGATCGCCGAGGCGGTGTTCGAGCGGCCGGCCGACCGGGCGGGGATCGCGGCGGCGGCAGCCGCGGCCGGCGTGCCGTTTCTCGGCCTGTGGCTCGACGCCGACCCGCAAACCCTGCGGCAGCGGGTCGAGAGCCGGACCAGCGGCCCGTCCGACGCGACCGGCGACATCCTGGCGCGGCAGCTCCAACGGCGGATCGCCTATCCGGGCTGGCTGCGGGTCGCGGCCGGGGGCGACGTGGCGATGACGGTCGCCGGGATCCTCGCCCGCCTGACGGCCGGCAAGGAGGCACCCTCCGGCTCGTGAGACCCGAGCAAAACAAAACCCGCCGAAACCGGCGGGTCTGTCAGAGAGCGGTGGGCCGGACGCGAGGTCCGGCCCGTATCGCTTTGTCGTGGAGACGGGCCGGGGCCCGCCCGCGAAGGCTCAGTCCTCCGCGGCGAGCTCCTTGCCGGTCTCCTGGTCGACGACCTTCATCGACAGGCGGACCTTGCCGCGCTCGTCGAAGCCCATCAGCTTGACCCAGACCTTGTCGCCTTCCTTGACCACGTCGGTGGTCTTGGCGACCTTCTGCGGGGCAAGCTGCGAGATGTGGACGAGGCCGTCCTTGGCGCCGAAGAAGTTGACGAAGGCGCCGAAGTCGACGGTCTTGACGACGCGGCCCTCGTAGATCATGCCGACTTCCGGCTCGGCGGCGATGGAGTTGATCCAGTTGATCGCCGCCTTGATCGCCTTGCCGTCGGCCGAGGCGACCTTGACGGTGCCGTCGTCCTCGATGTTGACCTTGGCGCCGGTCTTCTCGACGATCTCGCGGATGACCTTGCCGCCGGAGCCGATGACTTCACGGATCTTGTCGACCGGGATCTTCAGCACCTCGATGCGCGGGGCATGCTCGCCGAGCTCGGCGCGGGCCTCGGACAGGGCCTGCGACATCTCGCCGAGGATGTGGATGCGGCCGTCGCGCGCCTGGCCGAGCGCGACACGCATGATCTCCTCGGTGATGCCGTCGATCTTGATGTCCATCTGCAGCGAGGTGATGCCGTTGGTGGTGCCGGCCACCTTGAAGTCCATGTCGCCGAGGTGATCCTCATCGCCGAGAATGTCGGAGAGCACCGCGAAGCGGTCGCCTTCCTTGATCAAGCCCATGGCGATGCCGGCCACCGGCGCCTTCAGCGGCACGCCGGCATCCATCAGGGCCAGCGAGGTGCCGCAGACGGTCGCCATCGACGAGGAGCCGTTGGACTCGGTGACCTCGGACACGACGCGCAGCGTGTAGGGGAACTCGTGATGCGCCGGCAGGAGCGGGCGCACGGCGCGCCAGGCGAGCTTGCCATGGCCGATCTCGCGGCGGCCGGGCGAACCCATGCGGCCGGTCTCGCCGACCGAGTAGGGCGGGAAGTTGTAATGCAGCATGAAGGCGGACTTGTAGGTCCCCTCCAGCGCGTCGACGAACTGCTCGTCGTCGTTGGTGCCGAGCGTCGCGACGACGAGCGCCTGGGTCTCGCCGCGGGTGAACAGGGCCGAGCCATGGGTGCGCGGCAGGATGCCGGCCTCCGAGACGATCGGGCGGACCGTCTTCAGGTCGCGGCCGTCGATGCGCTCGCCCTTGTCGAGGATGGCGCCGCGGACGATCTCCGCTTCCAGATCCTTGAACAGGCCGCCGATGACGACCTTGTCGATGCCGGTATCACCGGCCTCGGCGGCCAGCGTCTCGACCGTCTTGGCCTTGGCGGCGTCGATGGCGTTGCGGCGCTCGGTCTTCTCGCGGATGGCATAGGCGGCCGTCAGGTCGCCGGCCGCCAGCTCCTTGATGCGGGCGGCAAGCGCCGAGTGATCCGGCAGGTTGAGATCGCGCGGCTCGCGGGCAGCGGTCTCGGCCAGCTTGATGATCGCGTCGATCACCGGCTGGAAGCCCTTGAAGCCGAACATCACGGCCTTCAGCATGTCGTCCTCGGAGAGCTCCTTGGCCTCCGATTCCACCATCAGAACCGCCTCGCCGGTGCCGGCGACGATCAGGTCGAGGGCGGATTCCGGCATGTCGTCGATCAGCGGATTGAGCACGAACTCGCCGTTGATCATGCCGACGCGGGCGCCGCCGATCGGGCCCATGAAGGGAACGCCGGAGATCGTCAGCGCGGCCGACGCGGCGACCATCGCCAGAATGTCCGGCGCGTTCTCCATGTCATGCGACAGGACGGTGGCGATCACCTGGGTGTCGCACTTGAAGCCGTCGACGAAGAGCGGGCGGATCGGCCGGTCGATCAGGCGCGAGGTCAGCGTCTCGTGCTCGGACGGACGGCCCTCGCGCTTGAAGAAGCCGCCCGGGATCTTGCCGGCGGCGAAGGCCTTTTCCTGGTAGTTCACGGTCAGCGGGAAGAAGTCCTGGCCGGGCTTCGGCTCCTTGGCGGCGACCACGGTGGCCAGCACCTTGGTCTCGCCATAGGTGGCGAGCACGGCGCCGTCGGCCTGGCGGGCGATCTTGCCCGTCTCCAGCACCAGCGGGCGTCCGCCCCAATCGACTTCCACGCGATGAATATCGAACATGTTGTTATCCTATTTCGGTCACCCGGCCCGCATCCATATGCGGCCCGGGCTGCTCCCATGGGCAGGCGGAGACGGCATCGTGCCGGCTGCGCCATTCAAGCGACGCGCCATGGGCAAGACAGCAGGAGGCTCGTGCCCGCCCGGCGCGATGCCGGTGCGTTCAAGCCGCCTGCTATCCTGCCCCATGACCGTCTTTCGCCGCCAGTCCGGCGGCAGATGCGCGAACGCGGCGCCCTTGCGGACGCCGCGTTGCCCGTACCGGTTAACGGCGCAGGCCGAGACGCTTGATCAGGTCCTGATAGCGGCCCTCGTCGGTCTTCTTCAGGTAGTCGAGAAGCGACCGGCGCTGGCTCACCATCTTCAGCAGGCCGCGGCGGGAATGGTTGTCCTTGCCATGGCTCTTGAAGTGTTCGGTCAGGTTGGCGATCCGCTCGGAAAGAATGGCGACCTGCACGTCGGCAGAGCCCGTATCCCCGTCCTTGATCGCGTATTCCTTGATCAGTTCCGCCTTGCGTTCAGCGGTAATCGACATCGGTCATGTCCTTTCAACGATGTCCGCCCCGGACGTGTCCGGAGCGAGATTGAACACGCGCCGCGGCAAGAGTTCCCCGCGCTCGATCTCGCCGATCGCCACCAGTTCTCCCTGAGTGGTCACTGACACGAGGCCCGAAAACGCCGGGGCATCCCGCCCGCGCAGCAAAACGCCCTGCCCCCGTCGGAGGCGGGCGGCATCCTGCCGGCTGACGGCCAGCGCCGGGATGTCGTCCAGCGCGGTCTCTACAGGCAGAATGAAATCGGCATGGGCCTCGGTCAGGCCCATGCCGGGCGCACATTGCCCCAACTCCTCCAGAGTTTCCAGCGGAATCATGTCCTCCTCGTCGAAAGGACCGACGACAAGGCGCCGCAAGGCGCTGACATGACCGCAGGTGCCGAGCCGCTCCGCGATGTCGCGGGCGAGCGCGCGCACATAGGTGCCCTTGCCGCATTCCGCCTCGAACACCGCGTGGTCGCGGTCGGGGCAGTCGACAAGGTCGAGCCGGTGGATGTCGATCTCGCGCGCCGCAAGCTCGACCTCCTCGCCGCCGCGGGCAAGGTCATAGGCGCGCGCGCCGTCCACCTTGATCGCCGAATATTTCGGCGGAACCTGGAGGATCGTGCCGGTGAACTCCGCCAGCACCGCGGCGATCTCGGCCGCAGCCGGGCGCGCGTCGCTGGTCGCGACGACCGGCCCTTCGGTGTCGTCGGTCTCCGTCGCCTCGCCCCAGCGGACGGTGAAGCGGTAGACCTTGCGCCCGTCCATGGCGAAGGACACGGTCTTGGTCGCCTCGCCGAAGGCCACCGGCAGCAGGCCGGAGGCGAGCGGGTCGAGCGTGCCGGCATGGCCGACCTTCTCCGGGTGGAGGATCTTCTTCAGCCGCGTCAACGCCTCGTTGGAGGTGATGCCGACCGGCTTGTCGAGCACCAGCCAACCGTCGATGCGGTTGCGGGCCGCCTTCCTGCGTCGTGCCATGCGCCTAGCGTCCACCCTGATCGGGGGCGTCGTCGGGGGCGTCGTCGGAAGCCTCGTCCGTCTCGTCCGCCTCGTCCTCGGCAAGGTCGCGGCGCACCTCGTCGCGGGACAGCAGCGCATTGATGCGGTCGTCGTCGTCGAAGCGGGTGTCGAGGACGAAGCGCAGGTCGGGCAGGAATTTCATGGTCAGCCGGCGCGCCAGATCGCGGCGGATGATGCGGGCGCTGCGGTTGAGCGCCTCGATGACACGCTCGGCATCACGGCCGCCGAGCGGCATCACCAGGCAGTTGGCGAGCCGCAGGTCCGGCGTCATGCGCACCTCCGGCACGGAGATGATGGTGCCGTCGAGGGCCGGATCGGCCAGCGTGCCGCGCGCCAGGATGTCGGAGACTTCCTTGCGCACCAGTTCGCCGACGCGAAGCTGCCGCTGCGACGGCATTCCCGCGGAATGTCTGTTGTTCGAGGCCATGGAGCCGGTCCACTTCTTTGCGGATCGTCAGGAACCCGGGATCACCTGGCAAACTGGGATCTCTTGGTAACCTGGGATCTCTCGGGAGCCCGGAAATGTCGGGAGCAAAGACGGCGGCTTCCCCGCACGCCCCCCGATCCGGGCCAAACGGCAAACGCCGGCGGGACGATCCCGCCGGCGAGCACTGCGCGGCCGCGCCCCTTAAAGGGTGCGGGCGACTTCCTCCACCCGGTAGCACTCGATGACGTCGCCCGGGCGCATATCCTGGTAGTTCTCGAAGTTCATGCCGCATTCCTGGCCGGACTGGACTTCCTTGACCTCGTCCTTGAAGCGCTTCAGCGTGCCGAGCTTGCCCTCGTGGATCACCACGTTCTCGCGGATCAGGCGCACCTGGGCGCCGCGCTCGACGATGCCTTCCGTGACGAGGCAACCGGCCACCTTGCCGACCTTGGTGATGTTGAAGATCTCGAGGATCTCCGCATTGCCGAGGAAGGTCTCGCGGCGCTCCGGCGACAGCAGGCCCGACATCGCCGCCTTCACGTCATCCACCAGGTTGTAGATGATGTTGTAGTAGCGGATCTCGATGCCTTCCCGCTCGGCCGCGTCGCGCGCCTGCTTGTTGGCGCGGACGTTGAAGCCGATGATCGGCGCGTTGGAGGCGGCCGCCAGCGTCACGTCGCTTTCGGTGATGCCGCCGACGCCGGCATGCAGGATGCGCGCCTTGACCTCGTCGGTGCCGAGCTGGTCCAGCGCACCGGCGATCGCCTCGACGGAGCCCTGCACGTCGCCCTTGATGACCAGCGGGAACTCCTTGTGGCCGCTCTGCTGCAGACGGTTCATCATCTGCTCGAGCGAACCACGGGCACCGCTGGCGAGGACCGAGGCCTTGTCGCGCTTCTGGCGCTGGCGGTAGTCGACGATCTCGCGGGCGCGGGCCTCGTTCTCGACGACGGCGACCATGTCGCCGGCATCCGGCGTGCCGTTGAAGCCGAGGACCTCGACCGGCTTGGAGGGCGGCGCCTCCTTCACCTGCTGGCTGTTCTCGTCGAGCATGGCGCGCACGCGGCCCCACTCGGAGCCGGCCACCACGATGTCGCCGACCTTCAGCGTGCCCTTCTGCACCAGGACCGTCGCCACCGGACCACGGCCCTTGTCGAGCTGCGCCTCGATGACGATGCCCTCGGCGGTGCGGTGCGGGTTGGCCTTCAGTTCCAGAACCTCGGCCTGCAGCAGGATCATCTCCAGCAGCTTGTCGAGATTGGTGCCCTTCAGCGCCGAGACCTCGACATCGATGACGTCGCCGCCCATCGACTCCACCACGATGTCCTCGCGCAAGAGGTCGGTGCGCACGCGGCTCGGATCGGCCGACGGCTTGTCCATCTTGTTGATCGCGACGATGATCGGCACGCCGGCCGCCTTGGCATGGGCGATGGCTTCCTTCGTCTGCGGCATGACGCCGTCATCGGCGGCCACCACCAGGATGACGATGTCCGTGGCCTTGGCGCCACGGGCCCGCATCTGGGTGAAGGCGGCGTGGCCCGGCGTGTCGATGAAGGTGATCTTGTTGCCGCCCTGCTCGACCTGATAGGCGCCGATATGCTGGGTGATGCCACCGGCCTCGCCCTGCACCACGTTGGAGCGGCGCAGCGCATCGAGCAGCGACGTCTTGCCGTGGTCGACATGGCCCATGATCGTGACGACCGGCGGACGCGACTCCATCGTGTCGTCCGCGTCGGGAGCGGAGAACAGGCCCTCCTCGACATCGGCTTCCGAGACGCGCTTGACCGAATGCCCCATCTCCGAGGCGATCAGTTCCGCCGTGTCGGCGTCGATCACATCGTTGATCTTGAGCATCTGCCCCTGCTTCATCAGCAGCTTGATCACGTCGACGGCCCGCTCGGCCATGCGGTTGGCGAGTTCCTGGATGGTGATCGCCTCGGGCAGAACCACCTCGCGGGAGATCTTCTCGCGCACCACCTGCTGGCCGGCCCGCTTCTCCTTCTCGCGGCGGCGACGCAGCGAGGCGAGCGAACGGCTGCGCCCCTCGTCATCGCCGGTGGCGGAGGAGATGGTCAGCTTGGACCGGCGACGGTCGTCGGCGCCGGGGGTCTTGGCCGGGGCGCGTACCGGCGCAACCTTGGCGCGCTTGACGGCCTTCACGCCGCCCTTGCGGCTGTCCTCGTCGTCTCCCTCGGCCCGGCGGGCCGGGGCGGCGGGAGCCGCGGCGGCCGGCTTGCGCGCGGCCTCGTCACGGGCGGCCGGAGCCGGCGCGTCAGCCGACACCTCGCCGACTGCGGCAGAGATCGCGTCGGCCGCGTCCGAGGCCGAAACCTTCTCGCGGCCGTCGTCGCTCTTCTTGCGCTCGGCCTCCTCGGCGGCACGACGGGCGGCCTCCTCGGCCTCCTGCCTGGCCCGCTCGGCTTCCTCGACCTTGCGGCGTTCTTCCTCGATGGCGCGCAGGCGCTCTTCTTCCTCGCGCCGCTTGCGGTCTTCGGCGTCGCGGCGCTGCGCCTCGATCAGGGCCTGCTGCCGGGCAGCCGCCTCGTCTTCGGTCAGAGTGCGCAGGATGTTGCCACCACGCGGCCGCTGCTGCCCGGACGTCTCCGACCGGCGCGAGGGCGTCGCCGGCTCGATATCGGGCCGGCGCTGGGGGGGCGGCGCCACGCTGCGCGGTGCCGCCTCGGCCTCGGCCTCCGGCTTGCCGCCTTCGCCCGGCAGGACGACCCGGCGCTTCTTCTTCTCCACCACGACCGCCTTGGTGCGGCCATGGGAGAAGCTCTGACGAACAGTGCCCTGCTCGACGCCGGGCCGCTTCAGGCCCAGTGTCTTGCGCTCCATGCTGATCGTCTTGTCGCCGGGGTTCTTCGTTTCGCTCATATCGCCTTCAGTCCTGGATCACCGCATCGCCCGCACCGTCATTCGAAACCGGATCGTCGAGCGTTCCGGCAACCGGGGTCCTGTCGGATTCGGTACGGAAACGCTCCAGTTCCTCAACCCGGACGAGAGCGTTCTCGCCTGCCCGGCCTGCAAGCAGTGCAGCATGTATCACATTTGACCGACCCAATGCCAAATCCAATTGAGCCGATGTAAAACAGCCGATGATCCGGCAACCGCCGGTATCGGCAAATCGCGCCCGCGCGATTGCCGCGAGCTTTCTGGCCCCGTCGTCGCCGCCGTCGCGCGCCTGGACGAGTCCGATGATATCCTGCCCGCGCACCGCCGCCTCCACCTTGGCGAAGCCGCTGACGACCTCGCCCGCCTTTCGGGCCAGAGACAGCGCGTTCAGCGCGGACCGCTCAAGAAGGGCCTCGACCTGGTCGGCGAGGTCGCCCTCCACCCGCACGGTCCCATCCTTGAGCGCGCGGGCAAACACCTTCTTCTTCTGGGCCTCGGCGACCGACCGGCGGCTCGCCGTGATCCAGACGCCCCGGCCCGGCAGTCGGCGCCGCAGGTCGGGGACGATAGCGCCGTCCGGGCCCGCGACGAAACGGATCAGGTCCTCCACCGGCCGCACCGCGCGGGTCAACGCGCAGCTTCGTTCCAATGGCTCGTTTCGTTTCGGCACCCGTCTTGCTCCGCCGGTCGTTCGACCCTAACCCAACCGGGTCGGGCCCAGCCGGATCAAACCTCGTGCACCACACCGCTTGCGGCGATGCCCGCCTCGTTCTCGTCCGCCCCGTTCTCGTCCGTCTCGCCCTCGTCCGCCTCGTCCCCGGCCGGCTCCTCGTCGGACGCCAGGTCCGCCTCGGTGATCCAGCCCGCCTCGAGGCGCGCGGACATGATCATCTCCTCGGCCTCGGCGCGGCTGAGATCGAACCCGCTCAGCGCGCCCTCGTGGCGGGTGACAGTGCCGCTCGCGCGCTCGCTCCAGCCGACGAGATCGTCGGTGGCGCAGCCGGCGAGATCCTCGACGGACTTCACCCCATCCTTGCCGAGCGCGACCAGCATGGCCGTGGTCAGACCGGAAATGCTCCTGAGATCGTCGGAAACGCCGAGTTCACGGCGCTCCTCGTCGAGCTTCGCCTCAATCTCGTCGAGATATTCGCGGGCACGTGCCTGAATCTCGTCGGCGGTCTCCTCGTCGAAGCCCTCGATCGTGGCAATCTCTTCGCGCTCGACATACGCCACTTCTTCCACGGAGGCAAATCCTTCGGACGCCAGAAGCTGGCCGACGACCTCGTCGACGTTCAGCGCCTCCATGAAGAGCTGGGTGCGATCGGTGAATTCCTTCTGGCGGCGCTCCGACTCGTCATGCTCCGTCATGATGTCGATCGCCCAGCCGGTCAGTTGCGAGGCGAGGCGGACATTCTGGCCGCGGCGGCCGATCGCCAGCGAGAGCTGCTCGTCCGGCACCACCACCTCGATGCGCTCGGCATCCTCGTCGAGCACCACCTTGCTCACCTCGGCCGGCTGCAGCGCGTTGACGATGAAGGTCGCGTGATCCGGGTTCCACGGGATGATGTCGATCTTCTCGCCCTGCAGCTCGCCGACCACCGCCTGGACGCGGCTGCCGCGCATGCCGACGCAGGCACCGACCGGATCGATGGAGCTGTCCTTGGAGATGACGGCGATCTTGGCGCGCGAGCCCGGATCGCGGGCCACCGCCCGGATCTCGATGACGCCGTCGTAGATCTCCGGCACTTCCTGGGCGAAGAGCTTGGCCATGAACTGCGGATGGGTGCGCGACAGGAAGATCTGCGGGCCGCGCTGCTCGCGGCGCACGTCGTAGACATAGGCGCGGATGCGGTCGCCGTTGCGGAACAGCTCGCGCGGGATCAGTTCGTCGCGGCGCACGATGGCCTCGCCGCGGCCGAGGTCGACGATGACATTGCCGTATTCGACCCGCTTGACGACGCCGTTGACGATCTCGCCGATGCGGTCCTTGAACTCGTCATACTGGCGGTCGCGCTCGGCCTCGCGCACCTTCTGCACGATCACCTGCTTGGCCGACTGGGCGGCGATGCGGCCGAAGTCGAGCGGCGGCAGCGGTTCGGCGATATAGTCGCCGAGGCGCGCCATCGGGTTGCGGCGCAGCGCCTCCTCAAGGTCGATCTCCGTCGAGGTGTTCTCGACGCTCTCGACCACCAGCAGCAGGCGCTGCAGCTTGATCTCGCCGGTGCGCGGATTGATCTCGGCACGCACCTCGGTCTCGGAGCCGTAGCGCGAGCGCGCCGCCTTCTGGATCGCGTCCTCCATCGCGGCGATGACGATGCCGCGGTCGATCGTCTTTTCGCGCGCGACCGCATCCGCGATCTGCAGCAGCTCCAGCCGGTTCGCACTGATTGCCATCTCAGTCCACTCCTCTCGCGCCGGTCCGTGCCGGCGCTTTCCTGTCATCTGGAAGGGCTCGGCCGCTTCCGTCGGAATTCCCGTTGCCGCCGCGCGGCTCAGCCCTCGTCCGCGCCGTTGGCGCCGGCCTTGCGCCGCGCCGCCTTGTCCGCCTTCAGCGAGGCCTCGACCAGCGCGTCGGTCAGCACCAGGCGGGCCTCGGCGATGTCGGCGAGCGTCAGGCGCACGTCCGGCTCGCCGTCGTCCGGCAGATCCTCCAGCCGCAGCACCAGTTCGCCGCCCTCGACGGCGCGGATCTCGCCGCGGAAGCGCTTGCGGCCGTCGCGCGGTACGGCCAGCTCCAGCTTGGCGAGATGCCCGCGCCAGCGCTCGAAATCGATGGCCCGCACCAGCGGCCGGTCGATGCCGGGCGAGGAGATCTCGAGATGATACTCCCGGTCGATCGGATCCTCGACATCGAGGACCGGCGTCACCGCGCGGCTCACCGCCTCGCAATCGTCGACGGTCATGGTGCCGTCGGGGCGCTCGGCCATGATCTGCAGGGTGAATCCGTTGAGGCCCGACAGCTTGACGCGCACGAGGCGGAAGCCGAGATCGACGATCGCCGGCTCGACCATGGCCGCAATGCGCGCTTCCAGTCCGTTCTCGCGAACGATCCGCGTTTCCTGATCCTGCAAAACCGTCTCCCCGGAGCCGCCGAAGGGCGACCACCAAAACAAAAAGAGCGGGTCCCCGGAAGGGCCCACTCTCATACTGCTCATGCGAGCCGATAGAGAATTGAAGTGAGTTCACTATAGCGGGCCGGCGGGCGAACGCAAGAGAATTCGCCGCATCCCTGGACCCCGCCCGCCGGTCTCAGCGCCGGCGGAACTCCAGATAGTGGCCCTTGCGGCCCTCGCGATAGGCCTTGGCCTCGTAGCGGGTGCCCGACCAGGGCTGCCACGGGGTCAGCCAGTCGGCCGCGCCTTCCGCCGTCCACTCGAAGGCGGGATGGGCGAGCAGGCGGGCCAGCGTCCAGTCGAGATAGGTGTCGATGTCGCTGGCGAAGCGGTAGAGCGCGCCGGGCTTCAGCACCCGGGCGAAGCGGTCGAGATTGACCGGGTTGACGAAGCGGCGCTTCCAGTGCCGGCGCTTCGGCCAGGGGTCGGGATAGAGCTGGTAGAGGCCGTCGAGCGAGGCGCCCGGCAGCCAGTCGAGCAGCTTGATCGCGTCGTCGCCATAGACCCGGACATTGGCGAGGCGCTCGGCCTCGATCTCCACCACCGCCTTGGCAAGGCTGGCGACGAAGGGCTCGACGCCGAGAACGCCGGTGGCGGGAAGCCGCCGTGCCTCATGCAAAAGGTGCTCGCCGCCGCCGAAGCCGATCTCCATCCACACCGCCTCGACCGGCGCCTCGAACAGGGTGCGCAGGTCCCAAGGGGCGGGATGCGACAGGTCCGGCTGCAGCCGCCGCAGCGCCGTCTCGAACACCTCCCGCCGCTGCGCGCGCAGCGGCTTGCCGACGCGGCGGCCGAAGAAGGAACCCTTGCTGTGATCGGTCATGCGTGAGGTCCGGCACTTCCCGCCCGGGCCCCGGCCGGGCGGCGGAAACGAAATCCGCCCGGCACCAGCGTGCCGGGCGGGAGGACAGGCCGCGGCCTTGCGGCCCGGCGCGATGTCAGGCGGTGGCGCTGCGCAGGTCGTGCACCAGGTCGATCTTCTCCCAGGAGAAGCCGCCATCGGCGTCCGGCTCGCGGCCGAAATGGCCATAGGCGGCGGTGCGGGCATAGATCGGCCGGTTGAGGCCGAGATGCTGGCGGATGCCGCGCGGCGTCAGGTTCATCACCTCGCGCAGGGCCTTTTCCAGCTTCGCCTCGTCGACCTTGCCGGTGCCGTGCAGGTCGACATAGACCGACAGCGGCTCGGCGACGCCGATGGCATAGGAGAGCTGGATGGTGCAGCGGTCGGCAAGATCGGCCGCGACGACGTTCTTGGCGAGATAGCGGGCCGCATAGGCGGCCGAGCGGTCGACCTTGGTCGGGTCCTTGCCCGAGAAGGCGCCGCCGCCATGGGGCGCCGCGCCGCCATAGGTGTCGACGATGATCTTGCGCCCGGTCAGGCCGGCATCGCCGTCGGGTCCGCCGATCACGAAGGCGCCGGTCGGGTTGACGTGCCAGGCGGTGTCCTTGCCGACCCAGCCGGCCGGCAGGGCGGTCAGGATATAGGGCTCGACGATGGCGCGGATGTCGTCGGAGGTCAGCTTCGCGTCGAGGTGCTGGGTCGACAGCACGATCGAGGTGACGCCGACCGGCGCGCCGTTCTCGTAGCGCACCGTCACCTGGCTCTTGGCGTCCGGCCCGAGCACCGGCTCGCGGCCGGACCGGCGGGCCTCGGCCAGCAGACGCAGGATCTTGTGCGAATAATGGATCGGCGCCGGCATCAGTTCCGGCGTCTCGCGGCAGGCATAGCCGAACATGATGCCCTGGTCGCCGGCGCCCTCGTCCTTGTTCTCCGAGGCGTCGACGCCCTGGGCGATATGGGCCGACTGGGCATGCAGATGGACGGCGATGTTGCAGGTCTCCCAGTGGAAGCCATCCTGCTCGTAGCCGATGTCGCGAATGGCGAGGCGGGCCAGATGCGCGACATATTCGTTGGTGATCGTCGCCGGGCCGCGGGTCTCGCCCGCAATCACCACGCGATTGGTGGTTGCCAGCGTTTCGCAGGCAACGCGCGCCTCCGGCATCTCGGAGAGGAAGGCGTCGACGACCGTATCCGAAATGCGGTCGCACACCTTGTCGGGATGACCTTCCGACACGGATTCGGAAGTGAAGAGATAATCTTGACGAGCCACGTTCAACCGTCCTTCTGGGAAGAATAGAAAGAAGCGGCGAGGATTCCCGCCGCCACGCACGACACATGCCAGCGAAGACGACGGCTCGTCAAGCCATGCGGCCGGCGAGCGGCCACGCGGAAATCGCAGGTCCGGGCGAGGGATGCGCCGCCGCGAGCCTGTCGCCCGGGCGCCAGGGAGGCGGCCGGGGGCTGGCGTGGGCGCGGGCGTGGGGGCGGGAGGACGCCGCGCGGGCCAGCTACGAGAGCCCGTTACGCGGGCCAGTTGCACAGGCCAGTTACGCGGGTCAGTTACGCGGGCCAGGCACACGGGCCTGATGCACGCCCCGGATGCGGCCGTGCGGGCGCAGGCACACTCATGCGCAGGGACAAGCATGCGCGGGGACAAGCATGCGCCGGGAGAGGAGGGGATCCGCCTCCGCCCCTCTCCCGTCGGATTGCGAAAAGGATCAGACCTCTTCGCCGGCGAGGGCGCGCACCAGGTCGACGACGCGGCGGCGCACCTTGGCGTCCTCGATCCGCACGAAGGCCTTGTTGAGCGACAGGCCCTCGGAGGAGGAGAGGAAGTCGACCACATAGGATGCCGGCTTGGCTTCGCCGAAGCCGCTCGCATCTTCCGGCGTGCCCGGCGCGTCCTCGAAGAAGAAGGCCACCGGCACCTTCAGGATCGTGGCGATATGCTGCAGCCGGCTGGCCCCGATACGGTTGGTGCCTTTTTCATACTTCTGAATCTGCTGAAATGTGATGCCCAAGCTTTCTCCAAGCTTTTCCTGGCTCATTCCAAGCATCATCCGGCGCAACCGCACGCGGCTGCCGACATGCACATCGATGGGGTTCGGCGCTTTCTTGCTACTCATTCTTGTCTTCTTTCTGGGTCTGTCGGTTGCTGTGACCATACTCTTCTTACCCAGCGTTTCTTTGCCCGACCCCAACATGCCTCGCCGGATACGGGCATCCGTCGAGAGAAATATCATGGCCGAACCGACGCCAGTTCGCAGGATTGCAACCCTTTCTTTGCAGCAGGTTGCAGCGGTTGTTATGATGCCGTGCCGCGACGCGACCCGTCAATCATTACGCGCATACCCTAAGTAGCGCGTTATCAGAAGGGTGCCAAGAAAAACTATCAGCAGAACTAACAATACCTTTTGCCCATATAGCGCGAAAAGCCCTGCGGGGCCCGCAGAGGGCAGGCGCGTGTCGATGATCGCGGCCGCCATCAGCGGGCGCAGTTCGACCACCCGGCCATAGGCATCGACAACCCCTGATATGCCCGTGTTGGCGGCGCGCACAACCGGCAAACCCTGCTCGACCGCCCGCATGCGTGCCTGGGCGAAATGCTGGCGGGGTCCGGGCGTGTCGCCGAACCAGGCGTCGTTGGTGACATTGAGCAGGAATCCCGGCCGGCCGTCGCGCGAGGTCGCGGCCTGCGGGAAGATCGCCTCGTAGCAGATCAGGGGCAGGAAGGACGGGCCGGCGACCGGCGCCAGGGTGCGATGGCGGAAGCCGGCGCGGAAGGTGCCGGGAAGCGCCACCAGCTTGGTCAGGCCGATCGCCTCCAGCATGTCGCCGAGCGGCAGGTATTCGCCGAAGGGCACGAGGCGCACCTTGTCATAGGCATCGCGGATCGTGCCCTCGCCATCGATGACGAAGACGGAGTTGTAGAAGATCCGGTTGCCGGCATCCTCGACGCTGGCTCGGATCGCCCCGGTGACCAGCGTGTCGCCCTCGCGCAGCAGGCCGGCGATCGCCGCCAGCGCATCGGGAGACTCGGTCAGCAGGAAGGGCGGCGCGGATTCCGGCCAGATCACCAGGCGCGGCAGGTCCGCATCCTCCTCCTCCCCCCGCCAGGGCGCGCGGCTCGCGTCCAGATAGGTGGCAAAGACGGCGGCGCGGTTGCCCGGCTCCCACTTCTCCTCCTGCGGGATCGACGGCTGCACCACCCGCAGGGCGACCGGCTCGGTCCCGGCGTCCGGCGACAGGGACAGGCGCGCGGCGCCATAGCCGGCAAGGGCGGCGAAGAGCAGCAGCGAGACCACGCCCATCCGCCGCCCGCCGCGCGTGCCGTCGGCGAAGCCGGCAAGGCCGCAGAAGATGGTCGCCACCAGCAGGCCGAGCCCATAGACCCCGACCAGGGCGGCCGGCTGCATCAGGACCGCATAGTCGCCGAAGGCATAGGCCCACAGGTTCCAGGGAAAGCCGGTCAGCACATGGCCGCGCAGCCAGTCGCCGAGCGTCAGAACCAGCGCCAGCAGCAGCAGCCGGTCCGGCCCGTCGCGCCAGGCCAGCGCCGCCAGCGCCAGCGCAAGCCCGGTGAACAGCGCAAGGCCGGCCGGCAGCAGCACGACGGCGAAAGGGATCATCCAGGCGAAGAGGTCCGCCTCGACCAGGAAGGCGCGGCCGATCCACCACAGGCCGGCCAGATGAAAGCCGAAGCCGAACCACCAGCCGATGGCGAAGCCCGGACGCAGCCGCCGGCCCCAGCGCTGCCCGTCGCAGATCGCCCCGTCGAGCAGCCAGACCAGCGCCGGCATCGACAGGGCGAGCACCGGGAACAGGCCGAAGGGCGGCATGGCGAGCGCAGCGAGCGCGCCGGCGAGGGCGGCCAGCAGCCAGCGCCGCCAGCCATGCGCGAGAAGAAAGACCTGTGCGAGGCGCAACACTGCGTCGGCTCCTGCATTGACATCGGGAATGCGCCGGTTGGGGCGAATCACCAGCCCCTCACCAGACCATTCCCGGCGCCCCGACGCCGGTCAAGGGCGGCCGCAAGCCGGAAGCGAATGCGAATTCACCCAACTAGCCCGGCCGATCCGGCCGGCGCAGCCGCCGCCGCGTCTCCGCATGGCGGGCCTCGGGACGCCGCGCCCGGATCCGCAGCCGCTTGATCCGCCGCGGATCGGCATCGAGCACCTCGAACTCGTAGCCGGGAAGCGCGCGGGCGGTGAGCAACTCGCCGCGCACCGGCACCCGGCCGACCAGGGTGAAGACCAGCCCGCCCAGCGTATCGACCTCCTCGGCGAGATCGCCGAGCTGGAAGCCGGTGCCCAGCGCCTCCTCGACCTCCTCGATCGGCACCCGCGGATCGGCCACCCAGACGCCGTCGGCGACCTTCTGGATCATCGCCTCCTCGTCCTCGTCGTGCTCGTCCTCGATGTCGCCGACGACGGTCTCGACGATGTCTTCCAGCGAGACGAGGCCTTCGGTGCCGCCATATTCGTCGATCACCAGCGCCATCTGCACCCGGTCCGCCTGCATCTTCGCCATCAGATCGGTCGCCGGCATGGACGGCGGCACGAAGAGGACGGGGCGGATCAGGTTGGCCTCCGCCAGCGGCAGGGAGAGATCGATGCGGGTCAGGTCGAAGCCCTGCGGCTCGTTGCTGACGGCGCCGGCCTCGCCGTCGCGCCGGTCTTCCGGCATGGCGTGGCCGGCGAAAAAGGCCATCAGGTCCTTGATGTGAACCATGCCGCGCGGATCATCCAACCCGTCGTGATAGACCGGCATGCGCGAATGGCCGCTCTCGCGGAACACGTCCATCAGCCGGGCGACGGAGACGCTGTCCTCGACCGCGTCGATATCGGCGCGCGGCACCATGACGTCCTCCACCCGCACCTCGCGCAGGCGCAGGATGTTGGACAGGAGGATGCGCTCTTCCGGCGTGAAGCTGGCGCTGTCGTCGGCCTCGCGGGCCAGTTCGTCCTGGAGATTCTGGCGCAGCGTGCCCGCACCGTTGCCCGGCCGGCGCAGGCCGGCCAATCGTTTCAGGGCATCGGACCACACGCTGCGCAGCGATCGCTGCGGTTCGCCGTCGGTCTGGGCGGCTTCCGCCGCCGCTCCGGCGGCCGCGCCAGGCGACGCCGGAGTGTCGGTCGTACTTCGGACCTCTGTATCGTTCATATCGGTTTCACGCCCGCTCAGGCAGGCGTCTCGCTCTCCGTGTCATGTCCGGCCGCAGGCGGGTCCCGGTAGGGGTCGGCAATGCCCAGAACGGCAAGAATCCGCCGCTCCAGAGCTTCCATCTCCTCGGCCTCGTCCTCCATTTGGTGATCATAGCCGAAAAGGTGAAGGAATCCGTGCGCGACAAGATGCGTCACATGGTCGGAAAAGGCGATTTCCAGCGCCTCCGCCTCGCGCACCACCGTCTCGCGGGCGAGGATGATGTCGCCGAGCAGCGGCCCGAAGGGCGGCTCGTCCTCGTCGCCGCCGGGGAAGGACAGCACGTTGGTCGGCGCATCCTTGTCGCGCCAGTCGCGGTTGAGCTCGCGCACGCGGGCATCGTCGGCGAAGACGACGGACAGTTCCGCCCCCTCGACAAGCTCCAGCCCGGCCTCGGCGCAGGCGATGCCGACGACCCGTGCGACCAGCGCCTCGAGCTCCGCCGGCGCGGGCCAGCCCTCGGCCTCCACCGCCACATCGATCTCCGGCAGGACGCCCGAGAAACCGCTCATGCGGCCGGTCCCCGCCGCGGCGGGCGCCGCGCCGCCTCGGCGGCGGCCTCGGCCGCGTCACGCTCGGCACTGGCCTCGCGGCCGGCCTCGTCATAGGCGCGGACGATGCGGGCGACGAGCTCGTGGCGCACCACGTCGACCTCGGTGAAGCGCACCTGCGCCACGCCCTCGACGCCTTCCAGCAGGGCCAGCGCCTCGCGCAGGCCCGACTTCTGGCCCGGCGGCAGGTCGACCTGGGTCGGATCGCCGGTGACGATCATCCGCGAATTCTCGCCAAGGCGGGTCAGGAACATCTTCATCTGCATGGTGGTGGTGTTCTGGGCCTCGTCCAGGATCACCACCGCATTGGACAGGGTGCGGCCGCGCATGAAGGCGAGCGGCGCCACCTCGATCATGCCGGACTGCAGACCGCGCTCGACCTTTTCCGCCGGCATCATCTCGTAGAGCGCGTCGTAGAGCGGGCGCAGATAGGGATCGACCTTCTCCTTCATGTCGCCGGGCAGGAAGCCGAGCCGCTCGCCCGCCTCCACCGCCGGGCGCGACAGGATCAGCCGGGCGACGTCGCCGCGCTCCAGCAGCGCCGCCGCATAGGCAACGGCGAGGAAGGTCTTGCCGGTGCCGGCCGGGCCGACGCCGAAGGTGAGATCGGCCCGGTCCATGGCGCGGATATAGGCATCCTGCGCCGGGGTGCGGGCGAGCACCGTCTTGCGGCGGGGGGGGACCTGCGCATAGGTCAGGTGCGAGCGCGGCTCGATGGCCGGCAGGTCGAGTTGCGCCTCTTCGGCCGCCGCCATGCGCAAGGCCCCTTCCACGTCGCCAGGGTGCAGTTCATAGCCCTGCTGCAGGCGGGCATAGAGCGATTCGAGCGCCCGGCGCGCCTGCTCGCAGCCGCCGTGCCGTCCCTTGATGATCACCTGATTGCCGCGCGCCACCGCATCGACGCCGAGGCGCTGCTCGATAAGCGCGAGATTCTGGTCGAACTGGCCGAAAAGGTCGCCGACAAGCCTATTGTCGTCGAAGGCCAGAACCACATGGGTCATGTCCGAAGCGGGGACCGCGGCGCGGTACCCTCCCCGGCCGGGCGTCCGGCTGGCGCCGTTCAAGCGGCTTCTCCTGGCATCCTGCCTCCTGAACCCCCCGGCGCGGGCCTCACGCCCGAGCCCGCAAGGGCGTTGCCTCGCCGCTATTGTGCCCCGGCGCAAGACGCGCGAACAGGGAATTCGCGCCGGTTGCGACGATTTCCACCGGCACGATCTCGCCGATCAGGCTCGCATCCGCGTCGAACTGCACCGGCTGCAGCCAGGGCGAGCGGCCGTTGAGCTGTCCGGCATTGCGGCCGGGCTTTTCCACCAGGACCTCGCAGGTGCGCCCGACAAGGCTCGCGTTGAAGGCCTTCTGCTGGCGCGCCACCAGGTCCTGCAGCTCCAGCAGCCGGGCGGTCATGACCTCTTCGGGCACGTGACCCGCCATGGTGGCGCCCGGCGTGCCGGGACGGGGGCTGTATTTGAACGAGAAGGCCGAGGCGTAGCCGACCTCCTCGATCAGCGCCATCGTGTCGCGGAAATCGGCGTCCGTCTCGCCCGGAAAGCCGACGATGAAATCGCAAGAGAGGGCGAGATCCGGCTGGGCGGCGCGGATGCGCTCGATCAGGCGGAGATAGTCGGCGCGCGTGTGCTTGCGGTTCATCGCCTTGAGGATGCGGTCGGAGCCCGACTGCACCGGCAGGTGCAGATAGGGCATCACCTGCGGCAGGTCGCGATGGGCGGCGATCAGCGCATCGTCCATGTCGCGCGGGTGGCTGGTGGTGTAGCGCAGCCGGTCCAGCCCGTCGATGCGCGCCAGCCGCTCCAGCAACCGGCCGAGGCCCCAGGCGGAGCCATCCGGCCCCGCGCCGTGCCAGGCATTGACGTTCTGGCCGAGCAGGGTGACCTCGCGGATGCCGCGCGCGGCCAGCCGCTCGGCCTCGGCGACGATCTGCGCGACATCGCGGGAGACTTCCGCGCCGCGCGTATAGGGCACGACGCAGAAGGTGCAGAACTTGTCGCAGCCCTCCTGCACCGTCAGGAAGGCGGTGTAGCTGCGCGGCCGTCCCGATGCCTTCGCCTCGCCCGCCGCCTGCGGCTTCGACAGGTGGCGGAACTTTTCCTCGATCTCGAACTCGGTTTCGACGACGCTCTCCCCGGCCGCCGCGCGGCTGACCAGTTCCGGCAGCCGGTGATAGGTCTGCGGCCCGAAGACCAGGTCGACGACGGGCGCGCGGCGGGCGATCTCCTCGCCCTCGGCCTGGGCGACGCAGCCGGCGATGCCGATCATCGTCTCGCGTCCCTGCTCGGCGCGCGCGGCCTTCAGCTTGCGCAGCCGGCCGAGCTCCGAATAGACCTTCTCCGCCGCCTTCTCGCGGATGTGGCAGGTGTTGAGGATGATCAGGTCGGCATCCTCGAGCGTCTCGGTGGCGCTGTAGCCCTGCGGCACCAGGGCGTCGGTCATCCGCTCGCTGTCATAGACATTCATCTGGCAGCCATAGGTCTTGACGAAGACCCGGCGCGCCGGCGCCGTGCCGGCGGCGTGGCTCGCCACCGGATCGCTGACGGTGCCGTCCCCTGCCGGGGTGTTGGTGATCTCTTCGCTCATCCTGTCTCCGCGCGGGTCCTGCCGCGCCGTCTGCCGCCCGGCCGCTCGCCGATGGGGCCTGCTTTAGCCGTTTTCGGGCGCGTTGAGAATAGCCGGCGCATCCGGGACACCCGGTCCCGCCGGCGGATAGCCCGCCCGCACATGGCCGGCAAGCCGGCGCACCTCGTCTTCCAGCAGCCGCGTCAGGGTCTTGCGGTCGATGTCCGGCGTCACCCGCACCGGCTCGCCCCAGACCACGGCGACATCGATCGCGCCCTGGCGCACGACATTCATGAAATGCGGCCCCATCTCCATGTCGCCATACCAGGCGACATGCGGGCGGAACTGCCGCCCCATCGGCAAGCCGTGCAGATGGGTATAGGCAAGCGCCAGCGGCTGGATCCACATTTCCCCCTCGTCGCCGGCCAGCGCATGGCGGGCGGCGCCGATCAGGGCGGAGCGGAACGGCAGCACCTCGTTGCCGCTGTTCGACGTGCCTTCGGCGAACAGCACCATGGCATCGCCCGAGGCAAGGCGGGTGCCCAGCTCCTCGGCTGTGCGCCCGGTGGCGCTGCGCCGCTGGCGGTCGACGAAGACCGAGCGCTGCAGCTTGGCGAAAAGCCCGAAGACCGGCCAGGACGCGACCTCGGTCTTGGCGACGAAGGACAGCGGCATGCGGCTGCCGAGCACGGTGATGTCGAGCCAGGAGACGTGATTGGCGACGATCAGCAGCGGGCGCTCGCGGGCCGGGCGGCCGATCTCGCGCACGCGGATGCCGACGGTGCGGCAGGCGATGCGGTGCCAGACGACGGGGAGCGAGCGCTTCAGCCCGCCCTTGAGGCGCAGCGCCACCCACTGCACCGGGATCAGCGGCAGCGTCACCGCCGTCAGGGTCGCCAGCACCGTCGCGGCGCGCAGGCCCCTCATCGGATCAGTCCCGGTCCTTGGGCGGCAGCGGCACGCCGTAAAGCTCCAGCCGGTGATCGACCAGCTTGTAGCCGAGCGTGCGGGCGATGGCCTCCTGCAGCCGCTCGATCTCCTCGTTGCGGAACTCGATGACGGTGCCGCTCTTCAGGTCGATCAGATGGTCGTGATGCTCTTCCGGTACGGTTTCGTAGCGGGCGCGCCCGTCGCGGAAATCGTGACGCTCGATGATGCCGGCATCCTCGAACAGCTTGACCGTGCGATAGACCGTGGAAATGGAGATGCGCGGGTCGTTCTCCACCGCCCGGCGGTAGAGTTCCTCGACGTCCGGATGGTCGCTGGCGCCCTCGATGACCCGGGCGATGATGCGCCGCTGCTCGGTCATGCGCATGCCCTTGGCGACGCACTGCTCCTCCAGCGAGGCGAGCGGTTGGTCGGCCGCGGTCTCGGCGCCCTTGCGGCTGCCGGAATCGGTCATCTCGCCTCTCCTTCTCGCGCCTTGGCTCGCGCCCCGGCTCGCACCTCGGCTCGCGCCCCCGGCTCGCACCCATCGACCGGTACGCCAGCCGGCCTGCGGGCCGTCGCACCACCGCCAAGCCGATTACGCCAGATCGACCCGCATGACAAGCGCACCGCCATCGCCCGCGCTGTCGCGATAGTAGCCGCGCCGCTCGCCGACCTTGCGGAAGCCGAGACGGCGGTAAAGCGCCAGCGCCGGCGCGTTGGCGGCATCGACCTCGAGGAACAGCGACGCCACCCGATCGGCGTAAAGCCGCGACAGGGCGCTGCGCATCAGCAGGCCGCCGATGCCGCGCTGGCGCTGGCGCGGATCGACGGCGATGGTCAGCACCTCCGCCTCGTCGGCGGCGACCCGCAGGATGACGAAACCGAGGATCGAGCGGCTGCCGAACAGGCTGGAGCGGCGGGCCTGCAGGATGGTGACACCGGGCTGGCGGGCGAGCGCGGCCAAATCGTCCTCGCTCCAGCCGCTGGGGAAGGAGCGCTCGTGGATCTCGGCCAGCACCGCATAGTCCGCCGGGCTCGCCTCCTCCACCACCGGCGGCTCGGGCAGGAACCACCAGGGGCTCATGCCAGCAACCGCAGATCACGCCGCGCCGGCGCCGCGTCGGGCGGACGCAGGTAGAGCGGCTCGGGCGGATGGCTGCCGATCTCGGCGACAGCGCCGAGGCGGGCGACGGCGGCAATGTCCGGCCAAGCGGCCTCGCCGAGGATCCTGAGATCCTCGCGTCCGCTCGCCGCGACCAGCTTCGCCGCGCCGCCTCCGACAAGGGCGGCACCCAGAGGCAGAGCCGCGCCATAGGCTGCGGCATCGACCGCCCGCGGCGCCTCGAGCGGCGTCCCGTCGGCAGCAAAGCCCTGTGCATAGATCTCGCCGCCCTTGGCCGCCAGCACGGCGCGGACCGGCTCGTCCGCCGCGATCCCGGCGGCAAGCGCCGCCAGGGTGCCGATGCCGACCGCCGGCGCACCGACCACGAGGGCGATGCCGCGCGCCGCCGACAGGCCGACCCGGAGCCCGGTGAAGGAGCCCGGTCCGACCGTCACAGCGATCCGGTCGAGCGCGGCAAAGGGCAGGCTCGCCTCCACCATCACGTCGGCGATCATGCCCATCAGCCGTTCCGCATGGCCGCGCCCCAGCACCTCGCAGGCCGAGGTCAGGCGCGCCATGCCGCCACCGCCGTCATGGACGGCGACAGAGCAGGCGTCGAGCGCGGTATCGATGGCGAGCAGGCGCATGAGATGACTAAACCGGTCGCGGTGGGAGAAGTCGACAAGACCAATTGCTAATAGCGCCCGCCCACCCGGCCGCGGTGGCGGCGACGGGCGGGACGGCTCCCGGCAGACGCGCCCAAAAGCGAGGGCGGCCCGGCCGTTTCCTGGCCGGGCCGCCCGTCGTCTGCCGGCATGCCGGATCAGATGGCGCGCACTTCCTCGACTTCCGGGACGAAGTGCCGCAGCAGGTTCTGGATGCCGTGCTTCAGCGTCGCGGTGGAGGACGGGCAGCCCGAGCAGGCGCCGCGCATCGACAGGTAGACGATCCCGTCGCGGAAGCCGCGGAAGGTGATGTCGCCGCCGTCCTGCGCCACCGCCGGGCGCACGCGCGTCTCGATCAGTTCCTTGATCGTGTCGACGGTCTCCTCGTCGCCGGCCTCGAAGAACTCGTCCTCGCTTTCCTCGGCCATCTCGCTGGCCATCACCGGGGCGCCGGACAGGAAATGCTCCATGATCGCGCCGAGGATCGCCGGCTTGATATGCTGCCAGTCGACATCGCCCTTGGTCACCGAGATGAAGTCGTGGCCGAAGAAGATGCCTTCGACGCCGTCCACCTGGAACAGCTTCTGCGCCAGCGGCGAGGTGCCGGCGTCTTCGCTCTTGCGGAAGTCCATGGTGCCTTCCGACACCACGATCCGGCCGGGGAGGAACTTGAGGGTCGCCGGGTTCGGCGTCGCCTCGGTCTGAATGAACATGTCGGTCTTCCTTGTCCTGGCGGGCCCTGGCTTGCCCTCGCGGGCGCGGCCCTTTGGCGCGCGGCCACCGGTCTTGACCCTAATATACAGCGCCGGGGCGCAGGTTTCCAGATTGGAATGGTTCCAGTCTGTGCTTTTGTCGGGCTCAGGCGAGCGCGGCGATCGATTCGTCGTCGAGCGTGCCGGGCACGATGGTGACCGGGATCGGAAAGCTGCCGGCCCCCTTGCCCGCGATCGCGGTGACGAGCGGGCCCGGCCCTTCCGAGCCGCTGCCGGCCGCCAGCACCAGGATGGCGATGTCGGCATCCTCCTCGATCAGTTGCAGGATCTCGTCGGAGCGGTTGCCCTCGCGCACCACCAGTTCCGGCGTGGTGCGCGCCACCGCCCGCACCCGGTCCGCCGCCCGGGCAAGGCAGGCATCGGCCTCCTCGCGGGCTTCGGCGCGCATGATGTCCTCGACGCCGATCCAGTGCTGGAAGTCGCCCGGCGCGATCACATAGAGCAACGTGGCGACACCGCCGGTGCGTTCGGCACGCTTGGCGGCATAGACGATGGCCCGGTCGCATTCCGCCGTGTCGTCGACGACGACGAGAAACTTGCGCCTGTGGCCTTCCTCGAAACTCTTGCGGATCGCTACCATGGGCGCATGCTGCCATTGCCGCCGGGGCGCGGCAAGCGCCATGCGGTCGCGGGAGACATCTTGCCGGGGATCACAGGATGAACCTCGACAGATCGACATTCTTGGCAAGCTCGCCGATGTTCTCGCGCACATAGGCGGCGTCGATCGTCACCTGGCGATCCGTCATGTCGGGCGCGACGAAGGACACTTCGTCGAGGATCCGCTCCATCACCGTCTGCAGCCGGCGCGCGCCGATATTCTCGATCGTGGCGTTGAGGTCGACGGCGATCGAGGCGATCTCGTCGATGGCGTCGTCGGTGAAGGTCAGTTCCACCTCCTCGGTCGCCAGCAGGGCGACATATTGCTTGATCAGGCTCACTTCCGTGTCGGTCAGGATGGCGCGGAAATCATCCCTGGTCAGCGCCTTCAGCTCGACGCGGATCGGCAGGCGGCCCTGCAGCTCCGGCAGAAGATCGGACGGCTTGGCGACATGGAAGGCGCCGGAGGCGATGAACAGGATGTGGTCGGTCTTGACCGGCCCGTGCTTGGTGGCGACCACCGTGCCCTCGATCAGGGGCAGAAGGTCGCGCTGCACGCCCTCGCGCGAGACATCGCCGCCCATGCGCTCGCCGCGGGCGCAGATCTTGTCGATCTCATCCAGGAAGACGATGCCGGCATTCTCCACCAGATGGACCGCCTCCTCCACCACCTTGTCCTCGTCGAGCAGCGCATCGGCCTCCTGCTCGATCAGGATCTGGTAGCTGTCGCGCACGGAGACCCGGCGCGGCTTGGTGTGGCCGCCGAAGGCCTTGCCGAGCATGTCGGACAGGTTCATCACGCCGACGCTGGCGCCGGGCATGCCTGGCATCTCGAAGCTCGGCATCTGCGGGGCGGCCCGCACCTGGATCTCGATCTCCTTGTCGTCGAGTTCGCCGGAGCGCAGCTTCTTGCGGAAACTGTCCCTGGTCGCCGGGCTCGCGCCCTTGCCGACCAGCGCCTCCAGCACCCGCTCCTCGGCCTGCAGATGTGCCTTGGCCTCGACCGCCTTGCGCTTGGCGGCGCGCACCAGGGCGATGCCGGCCTCGACCAGGTCGCGGACGATCTGCTCCACGTCGCGGCCGACATAGCCGACTTCCGTGAACTTGGTCGCCTCGACCTTGACGAAGGGGGCGTTCGCCAGCTTGGCGAGCCGACGCGAGATCTCCGTCTTGCCGACGCCGGTCGGGCCGATCATCAGGATGTTCTTCGGCATCACCTCCTCGCGGAGGCTGTCGTCGAGCTGCTGCCGGCGCCAGCGGTTGCGCAGGGCGATGGCGACGGCGCGCTTGGCGTCCTTCTGGCCGACGATGTAGCGGTCCAGCTCGGAGACGATCTCGCGGGGGGACAAAGTGGTCATAGCCGTGTCTTTCTCTCGATGAAGCTCAGTCGAAGGCCGGACCGGGCGGTCACGGACGGATCTCCTGGGTGCTGTCGACATGTTCCATGATCAGCGCTCCGCCGGTGCGGCCGGCGAGATGCGCAAGCGGGCGAAACCCCGCCTTCTCATAGGCGCGGCAGGCGCGGCCGTTGTCCGCGTCCGGATCGATGACGATCCGCTGGTGGCCCCTTGCACGAAGCTGCGCGACGAAGGCGGCCAGCGCCGCCGTGCCGATGCCGCGCGACAGATCCTCCTCGCGGCCGATCGACAGGTCGACGCCGACCGCCTCGGCCGGCAGTTCGGCCAGCCAGGGATGGTCGGCGACGAGGTCCGGCGTCCGGTTGTCGGCCACGCGCCAGAGCTGGATATAGCCGGTGTCGCGGCCATCCAGCGTGAAGAGGTAAGGCTCGGTCGTGTCCCGCCCCTCGACCATGTCGCGGATCTGCGCCAGCTCGGTCTCCGGCTCGCCCCACCACCGGCGCCAGTGCGGGGTCTCCAGCCACTGCGCCAGCAGCGGCAGGTCGGCCGTTGTGAGCGGCCGGAAGCCGATGCGCTGCGGGTCAATCGGCATCCAGCGTCTCGATGGTGAGGTTGCCGTTGGTGTAGACGCAGATCTCGGCGGCGATCGCCATCGCCCGGCGGGCGATGGTCTCGGCATCGAGATCCGTGTCGGCGAGCGCGCGGGCGGCGGCCAGCGCATAGTTGCCGCCCGAACCGATGCCCATGACGCCGCCCTCCGGCTCCAGCACGTCGCCGGTTCCGGTCAGCACCAGCGACACCGACTTGTCGGCCACCAGCATCATCGCCTCGAGGCGGCGCAGGTAGCGGTCGGTGCGCCAGTCCTTGGCGAGCTCGACGCAGGCGCGCATCAACTGGCCCGGATACTGCTCCAGCTTCGCCTCCAGCCGCTCGAACAGGGTGAAGGCGTCGGCGGTGGCGCCGGCGAAGCCGGCGATGACCTCGCCCTTGGCGAGCGGGCGCACCTTGCGCGCCGTGTGCTTGATCACGGTCTGGCCGAGGGAGACCTGCCCGTCGCCGGCGATCACCACCTTGCCGCCCTTGCGGACGCTGAGGATGGTGGTGCCGTGCCAGCCCGTGGGATCGTGCTGTGCCTGCATGCGCTGTCGTCTCCTGCCAGGTCGTTCGGGGCGCGGGGCACGCAACGCGCGGCGTCCTTCCGGTCTGCCCCCTCCGGTCTGCCTATGTAAGCAGGCGGGCGGGGAATGCAAATCCCCCGCCCGCGACAGGCGCCGTGCAGGCAACAGGAAAATCGGCGCAGGACGCGCGCGCGCCTTCAGAGCGGGTTGACCAGCCGCACCGGGCGCCCCGGCGCCAGTTCCGAGGCGGCGGCGACGATGGCATCCGCGTCGATGCCGAAGTGGTGGTAGAGGTCGGCAACGGTGCCGGTCTGGCCGAAATGCTCGACGCCCAGCGCCGCCGTGCGGTGGCCGCAGACCGAGCCGAGCCAGGCGAGCGTCGCCGGATGGCCGTCGATCACCGTGATCATCGTGCAATGGGCCGGCAGCGGCGACAGCAGCCGCTCGATATGGCTCATGGCGCCGCGATGACCGCGCTTGCGCATGCGCATCGCCGCATGCCAGCCGGCGTTGAGCCGGTCCGCGGAGGTCACCGCCAGCACGCCGATGTCGCGGCGGTCGCCGCCAATGCGGCCGGCCGCCTCGATCGCCTCCGGCGCGACCGCGCCCTGATAGGCGATCACCACCTCGCAATTCGGCCCCGGCTCGCGCAGCCAGTAGGCGCCGTCGATGACGCCGCGGCGGAAGCGCTCGTCCCGGCGCTGCATCGGCTGCTCCAGCGCCCTTGTCGACAGGCGCAGATAGACCGAGCCGCCGGTCTCGTCGCGCAGCCAGGTGCGCTCGTCATGCACCGCCTCGCCGTCGCGCTGCAGATAGTCGAAGCTCCAGTCCATGATCAGCGACAATTCGTCCAGCCAGGCCGGCTCGAACGAGGCGAGCCCGTCCTGGCTCATGCCGATCAGCGGGGTGGCGACCGACTGGTGCGCGCCGCCCTCCGGCGCCAGCGTCACGCCCGAGGGCGTTGCCACCAGCAGGAAGCGGGCATCCTGGTAGCAGGCATAGTTCAGCGCATCGAGACCGCGCGAGATGAACGGATCGTAGAGCGTGCCGACCGGGATCAGCCGCTCGCCGAACAGCGAATGCGACAGGCCGGCCGCACCCAGAAGCAGGAACAGGTTCATCTCGGCAATGCCGAGCTCGATATGCTGGCCGTCGGGCGAGAACGCCCATTTCTGCGCGGATGGAATCCGCTCGTCGCGGAACGTGTCGGCCAGCGCGTCGCGGGCGAACAGGCCGCGCCGGTTCACCCAGGGGCCGAGATTGGTGGAGACGGTGACGTCCGGCGAGGTGGTGACGATGCGCTCGGCGAGCTTCGAATCCGAGCGGGCGATCTGGTCGAGGATCTTGCCGAAGCCGGCCTGGGTCGACAGCACCTTGTCGTCGAGCGCGACCGGCCCGGTGGTCGCCACCGGCTCGGCATGATGGCGGCGGCGGCCGGCGGCGAAGAACGGCGTCGACAGCACCGCCTGGCGCAGCGCCGCCTCGTCGATGTCGAGGCCCTCGGCGTGATCCCACTCATGCCCCTCGCGCACCTGCATGGCGGCGCGGAACTCGTCCATCTGGCCGGGCGTCATCAGGCCGGCATGGTTGTCCTTGTGACCGGCGAGCGGGGTGTTCCAGCCCTTGATCGTATAGGCGACGAAGGCGGTCGGGCGGTCGTGGCGCGCCTGTTCGGCGAAGGTCTCGCTCAAGGTCTCGAGGCAATGGCCGCCGAGATTGGTCATCAGCTCCTGCAGTTCGGCATCGCTGCGCCGCTCGATCAGGGCCGTTGCATCGCCCTGGTCGCCGATGTCGTCGAGCAGGCGCCGGCGCCAGGCCGCTCCCCCCTGGAAGGCGAGCGCCGAATAGAGCGCGTTGGGGCAGCCGTCGATCCAGGCGCGCAGGGCCTCGCCCCCCGGCTCGGCGAAGGCGGCCTTTTGCAGCGCGCCGTATTTGAGCCGCACCACGTCCCAGCCGAAGGCGCCGAAGATCGCCTCGATCCGCCCGGCTAGGCCCTCGCGGACGACGCCGTCGAGGCTCTGGCGGTTGTAGTCGATGATCCACCAGGTGTTGCGCAGGTCGTGCTTCCAGCCCTCCTGCAGCGCTTCGTAGATATTGCCCTCGTCGAGTTCGGCATCGCCGACCAGCGCGATCATCCGCCCCTCGGGGCGCTTGGCGGCCCAGGGCTTGGCGGCGAGATAGTCCTGGATCATCGAGGAAAACGCGGTGATCGCGACGCCGAGGCCGACCGAGCCGGTGGAGAAGTCGACGTCGTCGATGTCCTTGGTGCGGCTGGGATAGGACTGGGCGCCGCCATAGGCGCGGAAGGCCTCCAGCTTCTCGCGCGTCTGCTTGCCGGCGAGATACTGCATGGCATGGAAGACCGGCGAGGCATGCGGCTTCACCGCCACCCGGTCCTGCGGGCGCAGGCAGTCGAAATAGAGCGCCGTCATGATCGACACCATCGAGGCGCAGGAGGCCTGATGGCCGCCGACCTTCATGCCGTCACCCTTTTCCCGCAGGTGGTTGGCGTTGTGGATCGTCCAGCAGGCGAGCCACAGGAGTTTCTTCTCGATGGCCTTCAATTCGGCCTTGCGGGTGCTGTCCATCACTGCCTTTGCCTTCGCGCGCGTCGTGCCGCAGGGACGCCAACCATAAGGGCGGCATTCGGCGAATTTTGTTCGCTTTTTTCTTTTTTGCGCCAAAATCTTTCCGAAATCGATCCTTGGCGGGCCGAGGTCGATACAAAATTACCCACCCCGCCGGATCCTTGCGCCTCGGGTCCGCCCGCTCAGGCCGCGACGCGCCAGACCTTGTCGAGCGCCTGGGCTAGGTCGGCGAGAATGTCTTCCGGCGTCTCCAGCCCGACCGACAGGCGGATCAGCCCGTCGGAAATGTCGTGCTCCTGCCGCTCCTCCGGCGTGTAGGTCGAATGGGTCATGCTGGCCGGGTGCTGGACCAGCGTTTCGGCATCGCCGAGGCTGACGGCGCGGCGGGCGAGCGCCAGCGCGTTGAGGAATTCGATGCCGGCCCCCATGCCGCCGACCAGTTCGAAAGCGATCATGCCGCCGAAGCCCGGCATCTGCCGCACGGCCAGCCCATGCTGGGCAAAGCTCGGCAGGCCCGGATAGTGGACGGTCGCAACCGCCGGGTGGTCCTCCAGCAGCCGGGCGGCGGCCTGCGCGCTGGCGCAGTGGCGCTCCATCCGCAGTTCCAGCGTCTTCAGCCCACGCATGATCAGATGCGCGGTGAGCGGCGCCATCACCGCGCCGGTCATGTCCTTCAGCCCGACGAGGCGCACCTCACGCATGTCCTCGGCCGAGCCGGCCGCAATGCCGGCGATCAGGTCGCCATGACCGCCGAGATATTTGGTGGCCGAATGGACGACGATGTCGGCGCCCAGTTCCAGCGGCCGGGTCAGCACCGGCGTCGCATAGGTGTTGTCGACCACGGTGCGGGCGCCGGCCGCGCGGGCGATTCCCGAGACGGCGGCGATGTCGACGAGGCGCATGTTCGGGTTGGCCGGCGTCTCGAAATAGACGATGCGGGTGCGCGGCGAGATCGCGGCCGCAACGTTCTTGGGATCGCGCATGTCGACATGGGTGACGGTGATGCCGAACTTCGCCAGCCCGTGGCGGAAGAAGGCGAAGGTGCAGCCATAGAGCGTCCTGTCGACGAGGATCTCGTCGCCGGGCGCGAGAAAGGTCCACATCACCGCGGTGATCGCACCCATGCCGGAGGCGAAGGCGATGGCCGCCTCGCCGCCTTCCAGCACCGCCATCCGCTCTTCCAGCAGGCTCAGCGTCGGGTTGGAGAGACGGCTGTAGACATGGCCCGCGCGCTCGCCGGCGAACATCTCGCCGCCGGCTTCCGCGGTCTCGAAGGCGAAGGTCGAGGTCAGGTGCACCGGCGGCGTCAGCGCGCCCTCATTGGCGAGCGGGTCGTAGCCGTGATGGATAGCGCGGGTGGCAAAGCCGAGCGGACGGTTGCTGCGGGTCATGGCGAAGGCTCCTCTACCGGGTGCGGGCGGCGAGAGCGCGGGCACTCTCGCCCCGTTCCTCTCCCGACCTGCTGACCGCAGTCTAGGGTTTCGCGAGAGGTGATTTCTGGCGTAGTTTGCCCCTCGATCTGTTCAGATTGGCAGGTTCTGCCAACAATGAGGCCTGAAGATGGACGATATCGACCGCCGCATCCTGCGCGAGTTGCAGCAGGACGGGCGCCTGACCAATCAGCAGCTATCGGAAAGGGTGGGCCTGTCGCCCTCGCCCTGCCTGCGGCGGGTGCGCAACCTGGAAAAGGCCGGCATCATTTCCGGCTATGCGGCCGTGGTCGACCCGCAGGCCTACGGGCTTCCCGTCACCGTGTTCCTGCAGGTGAAGCTGACGCCGCACACCCAGGAAACGGTGACGACCTTCGAGCAGGCGGTGGCCGGCATCGAGGAGATCATGGATTGCTATCTGCTCGCCGGCGACCGCGACTATCTGCTCAAGGTGGTGGTCGCCTCGCTCGCCGACTACGAGAGCTTCATGCGCCGGCGGATCCACAAGATCCCCTGCATCGCCTCGCTGGAATCGAGCTTCGCCTTCGGCACGGTGAAGCACTCGCAGGTGCTGCCGGGGTAGGCGCGGAAAGGTCAGAAGAGAACGTCCGGATTCTCGATCAGCCAGGGCATCATGCCCTTCTCCAGGCCATGCCGCGCCTCCCACTCGAGAATCGGCCCGGCATTTTCCTCGGCGATCCACGGCTCCTCGCTTTCCTCGCAAGGACTCGCATCGAAATAGCGGATCTTCCGCCGCTTCATCTGGTCGTGAAACGCATCTGACACGTAAAGGCCGGCGACGCGCAGCCGCAGGGAGCACCAGATGTGATGCCCTGCAATCGCGGGTCGGCTCAGAACGTTGCGATGCCGCCAAAGCACGCCGAGATCTGGAGAACGCAAGGGTTCGCCAAGACCGTGCCACTTCACCTCGGAACGGCTGACAAGCAGGCTGTCGAGCGACACGCAGCAGTTGAAGACGAAGAACGGCTCCTCCACCGGTGTGCCGTTCTTGTAGGAGAGTTCGAGCGGGAAGAACTGATGCGTTCCCGGTTCGAATTCCTCCACCAGATCCCTGAACCGCTGGCTGACCGCGTTAAGCCCCGGCATCACGAAAATGTCGGGCAGTCTCTTGCGGACGTTGATTTGCCGGGCCTTTGTCCGTAACCGCCGCGCTCCGACAGGCAAGCCCAGGCTCAGTCCAAACCTGAGCGGGTCTTCCGCGGTGTCCAGGAACTCGAAGATCGGCTCCCGATGGTCGAAGGCCAGCTTGATCCAGGCTGCCATCAGCGTCCTTTCCCGCGTCTCGCCCGACAGGCATCTTTACACCGGCATCGCCCATGCGCCGCGCGTCGTCCGCAGCCCGGCCGGGCATGCGAAAGACGCGCGGCCACAGTTCAATCCAGGCCGCGGGCCATGGTCTTCGGCGTCACCAGCTTCTTCTGAGCAGCCCATACGCCGATCGCCGCGGCGAGGCCGATGGCGTCGGTGATCCAGCCGCCGGCGATCATCGCCAGCGCCGCCGCGCCGAGAACGATGCGGAAGACGACGTTGAGCCGGCCGAAGAACCAGGCCTGCACCGCCGACGACAGCAGGAAGATGCCGAAGGCGGCGGAGATGAAGACATGCAGGATGTCGAACCAGTGCCCCTGCATCAGCATCGCCGGCGAGGTGAAGAACATGAAGGGCACGACGAAGGCGGCAAGGCCGATCTTGAAGCTCTCGACGCTGGTTCGCATCGGATCGGACTGGGCGATCGCCGCTCCCGCATAGGCGGCCAGCGCCACCGGCGGGGTGATCGCCGACATCACCGCGAAGTAGAAGATGAAGAAATGCGCGGTGAGCGGCGGGATGCCCATCTGGATCAGCCCCGGCGCGATCACCGAGGCGGCCACCGCATAGGCCGCCGTGGTCGGCATGCCCATGCCGAGGACGATCGACACGATCATGGCGAAGAACAGGGCGATCACCTGGTTCTGGTCGGCAAGGCCGAGCAGC
This sequence comes from Stappia sp. P2PMeth1, assembly GCF_900185735.1. Lineage (NCBI taxonomy): Bacteria > Pseudomonadati > Pseudomonadota > Alphaproteobacteria > Hyphomicrobiales > Stappiaceae > Stappia > Stappia sp. P2PMeth1. The sequence goes on from NZ_FYAW01000019.1 coordinate 425,176, forward strand.
AGCGAGGAGAAGCGCGTGCCGATGCCGGTCAGCGCGATGACGCCGACGATGATGCCGGCGGCGGCACAGACGGCGACGAGCTGCAGCGACATCTTGGCGGCGATCTGCAGCGCGAACAGCACCTCCTTCACGCCCATCCGATGCGGGGTCAGCCAGCTCACCACGGCGGCGGCGGCCATCGCCAGCGTGCCGGCGCGGATCACCGAATAGCCGGAGAACAGCGCGCCAATGAGAATGAAGATCGGCACGAAGAGATAGGCCTGGCGCAGCAGCTTGGCGAATTGCGGCAGCTCCTCGCGCGGCAGGCCCTTCATGCCGAACTTCTGCGCGGCCAGGTCGACCATGAAATAGACCGAGACGAAGTAGAGCACCGCCGGGATGATCGCGGCGACGACGATGTCGGCATAGGCGATGCCGGTGATCTCCGCCATGATGAAGGCGCCGGCGCCCATGATCGGCGGCAGGATCTGCCCGCCCGAGGAGGCGGCGGCCTCGACGGCGGCCGCCGTCTGCGGCTTGTAGCCGACCTTCTTCATCAAGGGGATGGTCAGCGAGCCGGTGGACACGACATTGCCGGCCGAGGTGCCATTGATCATGCCCATCAGGCCGGAGCCGAACACCGCGACCTTGGCCGGGCCGCCGCGCGCGCCGCCGGCGGCGGCGAAGGCGAAGTTGACGAAATATTCGCCGACGCGCGAGGCCTGCAGGAAGGCGGCGAAGGTGACGAACAGGATGATATAGGTCGAGGAGATCGCCGTCGTCGGGCCGAGAATGCCCTGGTCGGTGTAGATATAGGTGAAGAAGCGCGACAGCGAATAGCCGCGATGGTTGAGAATGCCGGGCAGGTAGGGCCCGACGAAGCTGTAGAGAACGAACAGCCCCGCGATGATCACCAGCGCCAGGCCGGCGAGCCGGCGGGTCATCTCCAGGATCAGGATCACGCCGGCGATCGCGGCGAACATGTCCGCGTCCTTGGCGAGCGCGGTGCCGGCGCGCAGCCGCAGGAACGGCGCGTGGAAGATGATGTACATCGCCACCGTCACCGCCGCGAGGGCGAGGAAGACGTCGGCGAGATCGAGCGTGCCGCGCTCGCGATCCGGCAGGGCCCAGCTCATGGCGATCAGCCAGAGGGTGCCGCCAACCAGCGGCCAGCCGAAGCTTGCGACCAGCGCCGTCTTGGCGGCGGCCTGGCCGACCCCCTCGCCGGTGACGAAGAAGCCGACCGCCTGGACGAAGGCGGCCGCGACGGCGAGCGCGCCCGGCGCCAGCAGCGCCAGGTAGAGGCCGCGCGACAGGCCCCGCCTGCCCGGCACGGCCTCGTCGGCGAAGAGCATCGAGGAAAACAGCAGGAAGCCGAGGGCCAGGCCGCCGCCGACATGGATCAGCCGATAGGTCCAGGTCTCCAGCGGGTAGAGGTTCATCACCCCGACATGGAAGGAGGTGAAGAGGATGCAAAGAGCGATGATCACCTTGCCGGCAATGCCGGTCGGCACGCGCTGGTTGCCCGTGACGATTTCCGCGTCGACGCCGCTGGCGATCATGGCGCTGTCCGCGGACGCCGCGCCGATGGACGAGTTCGATGACATGGTGGCTCCTCCCCCCCTGCACCCGATATGCATGCGGCGCGGGCCCGCCGGGACCCGCGCCGCGATTTTCGAGCTAGTCCCGGTTCACTTCAGCTCGTCGGGAACGGTGATGCCCTTCTCCTCGAGATAGCGCACGGCGCCGGGATGGAACGGCATGAAGGTGTTCTTGTCCCAGTTCTCCAGCAGCGTCTCGCTGGCCGCGGCATGGATCTGCACCATGCGCTGCGGGTTTTCCATCGCCAGCTTGGTGATCTCGTAGGCGAGGCTCTCCGGCATGTCCTGATGGGCGATCGCGAAGTTCCACAGCGCGACGGTTTCCTGGTCGTAGTCGTGGCCGGCATAGGTGCCGGAGGCGATCGTCAGCGGCGCCATTGCCGGATAGGCGGCGAGCACCTTGGCCTTCTCGTCCTCGGTCAGGCCGAACATCACCACGTCGTTCTCGGCGGCGAGCTGGCTGAAGGCCGAGATCGGCACGCCGGCCGCGAAGGCGAAGGCGTCGATCAGGCCGTCCTTGAGCTGGCTCGCCGCATCCGACGCGCCGGCATTGGAAATGTTGGCGGTGACGCCGACCGCTTCCATGAAGCGCGGCCAGTAGGTGCCGGGCGTGCCGCCGGCCGGGCCGACGCCGACGCGCTTGCCGGCGAGGTCGGAGACCGACTTGATGCCCGAGGACTTCAGCGCGATCACCTGGAACGGCGTCTGGTACATCGGGAACAGCGCGCGGATCGACTTGTGCTCGAGCCCCGGCGCCAGTTCGGACTGGCCGATCCAGGCGTCATAGGCCGGGCCCATGGTGACGAGGCCCATCAGGTGATCGCCGGTCTCGACCAGCGTCACGTTCTGCACCGGGCCGCCGGTCACTTCGCCGGTGGCGTTGAGGCCGAGCGCCTCGGAAATATAGCTGGCAAAGCCGTTGCCATAAACGAAGTAAGTCCCGCCCTGGCTTGCGGTGCCGATCGTCAGTTCGTTCGGCCAGCCGGTCTTGTCCTGAGCGGTGGCGGTGCCCATGCCAATCACAGCGGCTGCGGCGATGGCGGCGAGTGTCCTGAACTTCATTCTTTCCTCCCACGGAAACTCGGAACGACCCCATGTCACGCTCCGGTTGTCGCGCAAGACCGCACGGAAGCGTCAAACATGTCAACAGGATCGGCGCCTGTATTTCAAGCAGCACCTGCGTGATGTCAACGAAAAGCCCCGCCGGCCCCCGTCAAATCCGGGGAAACTGCCGCAGCGGCGGGCGGGCGCAAAGAGCGTTTCCCGGCGGAATTACGAGTTTATACCTACAGCCCGAGCTCGGCCCGTTTCGCCCGCGTCAGCTTTGCCGCCACCAGCCTGTGCGCTTCGGCGAGATGGGCGCGGATGTCCTCGGCCGCCAGCGGCGCGCCGGCGCGGACCTGCACCCAGGAGGCGCGGGCAAGATAGGGCGCCGGCACCACGCCGGGCAGGTCGGTGAGGATGCGGTAGGAGAGGTCCGAGCACTTGAAGGCGATGGCCTCATTCGCGCCCTCGCCCCAGGAGGAGCAGATCGCGAAGATCTTGCCGCCGACCTTCCACACCGAGGCCCCGCCCCATTGCACCACATGGGTCGCGGCCGGCAGGGCGGCGCAGGTGGCGTCGAACTGGGCGCGGGTGATCGCCATCGTCATCGGCGCGCGGTCCGACCCGTCGGCGCAGGGAGAGGACAGGCGCCTCCCTCCGCAGAGCTGACACTGGCCAGGGATCTCCTGCGACATATATGCAAGGCCGTCCGCGCCATCTCGTCCGTACCCGTCCCGTCCACAGCAGTCCCGTCCACAGCCATCCGATGACAAGGGATCTCGATGACCGACATTCGCATCCTCGTCCTCTCCGGTTCGATTCGCGCCGGATCCTACAACACCAAGCTCGCCGCGCTGGCCGCCAAAACCGCCGCCATGGCCGATGCCAAAGTGACGCAGATCTCGCTCGCCGACTATCCCCTGCCGATCTATGACGGCGACCTGGAGGCGGACACCGGCGTGCCGGAGAATGCCCGCAAGCTGAAGGCGGTGTTCCAGCAGCACAACGGCGTGTTCATCGCCTCGCCGGAATACAACACCGCCGTGACGCCCCTGCTGAAGAACACGCTCGACTGGGTCTCGCGCCTGTCGGACAAGGGCGAGCCGCCGGCCGCCGCCTTCCGCAACCGGGTCTTCGCGCTCGGCGCCGCCTCGATCGGCGCGCTCGGCGGCATCCGCGGCCTGATCGGCCTGCGCACCATCCTGGAGATCGGCCTCGGCGCGCTGGTCATTCCCAACATGGCGACCGTGCCCAATGCCGCCTCCGCCTTCGACAGTCACGGCCATCTCGCCAACGAGCGCACCGCCGGCCTGCTGCAGGAGACGGTCGCCCGGCTGATCGAGGAAGCGAAGCTGCGCGGGTAGACGCGCGGCCTCCCCCTACCGCCCGTCCTTTCCCTCGATCCACACGTCCTCCTGCGCCACCGCGACGGATTTGAGGATGGCGTGGCAGGCAAGGCCGGGGGCAAGGCCGAGCGCCTCGGCGGAGCGGCGGGTGATGCGGGCGAGCAGCCGGTCGCTGCCGCAGCGCAGTTGCACGACGACGCCCGGCCCCTCGCCGCGGCGCAGCGAGAGGATCTCGACGGGAAGCTGGTTCAGCGCCGAAATGCCCTCCTGCGGCGCCAGCGACAGCATCACGTCATGGGCATGGATGCGCACGCGCACCAGCGCGCCCGGCGCGGCGGCGATATGCGGCAGCAGCAGCCGGCCGCCGGAGGTCGCCAGCTCGCTCAGCCCGTCGGGATGATGCGCCGCGACGGTGGCGGCGATCACCGCGCCGGCATCGCGGATGCCAAGGGTCGGCACGGCCTGCGGGTCGCTCAGCACCTCGGCCGGCGTGCCGGCGCGCACCACCCGCCCCTCACTGAGCGCCACCACCGTGGTGGCAAGGCGCGCGACCTCGGCGACCGAATGGCTGACATAGAGGATCGGCACCCTGGTCTCGCGGCTGAGGCGTTCGAGATAGGGCAGGATCTCGGTCTTGCGCGCCTCGTCGAGCGAGGCGAGCGGCTCGTCCATCAGCAAGAGGCGCGGGCCGCTGAGCAGCGCCCGGCCGATGGCGACGCGCTGGCGCTCGCCGCCCGACAGGGTGCCCGGACGGCGGGCGAGCAGCGCGCCGATGCCGAGCATCTCGACGACGGCGCCCATGTCGGCGACCTCCGCCCCGTGACGGCGGGCGAACCAGCGGCCATAGCCGAGATTCTGGCGCACGGTGAGATGCGGAAACAGCCGCGCCTCCTGGAAGACATAGCCGATGCGGCGGCGGTGCGGCGGCACGAAGACGCGTTCGCTCGTGTCGAACAGCGTCTCGCCGTCGACCCTGGCATGGCCGGCATCGACCGCGATCAGCCCGGCCAGCGCGTTGACCACCGTGGTCTTGCCCGAGCCGGAGCGGCCGAACAGGGCGGTGACGCCGGGCGGCGCCTCGAAGGCGAGATCGAGCGCGAAGCCGGAAAAGGCGTGGCGGAGGGCGACGGACAGGCTCATGCGCCGCGGATCCTGCGGGCGACAAGCCGGCTCACCCATTCCGACAGCAGCAGCGCGGCCATCGCCACGGTGATCGAGACCATGACCAGCCGGGCGGCGGAGGCCTCGCCGCCGGGCACCTGCATGAAGGCATAGATCGCCGACGGCAGGGTCTGGGTCTCGCCGGGAATGTTGGAGACGAAGGTGATGGTGGCGCCGAATTCGCCCATCGCCTTGGCGAAGGCGAGCACCGAGCCGGCGATGATGCCCGGCAGGATCAGCGGCAGGGTGATGGTGAGGAACACCATCGCCCGCGAGGCGCCGAGCGTGCCGGCCGCCTGCTCCAGCTTCGGGTCGACCGCCTCGATGGCGAGGCGGATCGCCCGCACCATCAGCGGAAAGGCCATGACGCCGGCGGCCAGCGCCGCCCCGGTCCAGCGGAAGGCGAAGACCAGGCCGAACGTGTCGGCAAGAAAGCTGCCGACCGGCGCGCGGCGGCCGAAGGTGGCGAGCAGCAGATAGCCGGTGACCACCGGCGGCAGGATCAGGGGCAGGTGAACGAGGCCGTTGAGCACCTGCTTGCCGGGAAAATTGCCGCGGGCAAGCAGCATGGCGACGAGAATGCCGAGCGGCAGGCTGACCAGCGTTGCCCAGAAGGAGACACGCAGGGACAGCGCGACGGCGCTCCATTCCTGCGGACTGAGATACTCCATGCGTCTGCGGCCCCGCCCCCGATCCGTTCACCCGTTCCCAGCGCGTCACTCGCCCAGAACGACGAAGCCCTGCTTTTCGAAGGCGGCCCGGGCCTCCGGTCCGCGCAGATAGGCAAGGGCCGCGACGGCAGCGGGCTTGCCGCTCTGCGCCATCACCGCGGCAGGATAGACGATCGGCGGATGGCTGTCGGCGGGAAAGGTGGCGACGACCGTCACATTGTCCTCGGCGGCCGCGTCTGTCGCATAGACGATGCCATAGGGCGCCTCGCCGGCGGCGACCAGCGCCAGCGCGGCCCGCACATTGTCGGCCTGCGCCACCTTCGGGGCGGCGGCCTGCCACAGGCCGAGGCTCTCCAGCGCCGCCTTGCCGTAGATGCCGGCCGGTACCGCGTCGACCAGCGCCATCGCCAGCCGGCCGTCGCCGAGCAAGGCGGCAAGGTCGAGAGCGGGGGAGAGCTCGAGGGGAGAGGCATCCCGGCCATGGGCGATCAGCACGATGGCGTTGCCGAGCAGGTCGACACGGGTTCCCGCCTGGACGAGACCGTCGGCCTCGACCGTGTCCATCCAGTCGGGGCTGGCGGAAATGAAGAGGTCCGCCGGGGCACCGGCCTGGATCTGGCGCGCCAGGGCGGAGGAGCCGGCCAGCGACACGACCAGCCTGTCGCCGGTCGCCTCCTCGAAAGCCGGGGCGATCTCGTCCATCGCGGTCTTCAGGCTGGCGGCGGCAAAGACCAGCACGTTGTCCGCCCTCGCCGCACCCGGTCCGGCGCCCAGCGCCAGCGTGGCGGCGAGCAGCAGGGCCGACGGCCGCAGCCCGGATCGAAGAAAGGCGAAAGTCATCGGCGGGGCTCCCTCTCCCGTCCGGCAGGCGGCGCGCCCCTCCCGGCAAGCGTTATGGTCTGGCGGAAATATCGCCTGACAGGTTCTGTCGCGCAAGCGTTATTTCCGTCCGGACATATCGAGAACCCATGCGGATGCTTCACGCCGTGGGCGGCTCGCGCAGCAGCGCGCGCAGGCCGTCGATCTCGCCGCGGCCGGCCTCGCGGGCTTTCGCCTCCATCGTCCGGTAGAGGTCGAGCACCGCCTCGCCGCCGTCCGTCAGCCGCGCCCCGCCGCCGCTCGCCCCGCCGCGCGAGCTTTCCACCAGGGGCGCGGCGAACATGGCGTTGAGCTGCTCGACCAGGGTCCAGGCGCGCTTGTAGCTCATGCCCATGCGCCGGCCGGCGGCGGCGATCGAGCCGGTCGCGGCGATGCCCTCCAGCAGATCCGCCTTGCCGGGGCCGAAGGCGGCGTCGGGCTCGAAGACGAGGCGCAGGCGCACCCCGACCGTCTGGTCGTCCTTGTTCATGGGCGGAGCCTAGTCGCTTTGCGGCGGGGAGGGAATCGGTCCTTGGACGGGGCCTCGGAAAACGAACGATCCCTGCGTTCCCGGCGCGCATTTCGGCCAAACGGGGTTGGTCAAGTGGTTTTCCGGATCGCTTTCCCGACCCGCTGCGACGATATAGGCGTAGGCCGGTGACGTGACGGACCTGCGTCCGATCCGGAAGAATCGCCGCAAAGTTGGCCGGAAAGATCGAAGGGGAGCCCTGCACCGATGACCACGATCCTCGCCGCGACGGACTTTTCCACCCGTTCCGACCGGGCGCTGCGGCGCGCCGCGCTGCTCGCCCGGCGCAGCGGGGCCCGGCTCGTCCTCGTCCATACCGTCGACGACGACCAGGCCGAGCGCAAGATCGCCGCCGAGACGGCGGCGGCGACGGCGCTGCTGGCCGAGCAGGCGCGCACCTTCCGCGAGGTTGACGGGCTCGACTGCGAGGCAAGGATCGTCACCGGCGCCCCCTTCGAGGGGGTGATCGCCGCGGCCAGGGAGGCGGAGGCCGGGCTGATCGTCGTTGGCCCGCATCGCCGGCGGCCGCTGATGGACACCTTCCTCGGCACCACGGCCGAGCGCATCATCCGCGCGAGCCCGGTTCCGGTGCTGATGGCAAACGGCGTTCCCGCCGGCGCCTACGCCCACGCCCTGTTCGCCACCGACCTGTCAGACTGTTCGGCGGACGCGGCGCGGCGGCTCGCCGGCCTCGACCTGTGCCAGGGGGCGCAGCTCTCCGTGCTGTATCTGTTCGACGCGCCGGAAGTCCGGCTGATGCTGCGCTCCTCGATCTCGACGCCGAAGCTGCGGGCGCATCTTGCCGAGGTCGGCCGCAGCGCGGCGGGCGAGTTGTCGGCCTTCCTCAGGGACACCGGCCTTGCCCCGACCGGCGAGGTCGTCCGCCATATCGAGACGCTGCCGGCACATGACATCTGCAGCCGGGCACGGGCGATCGGCGCCGACCTCGTGGTGGTGGGCACGCGCGGCCGAACCGGCCTTGCCGGGCTGGTGGTCGGATCGGTGGCGATGGAAGTGCTGCGGATCGCGACGGTCGACGTGCTCGCCGTGCCGCCGGCCGCGGCCGGCGCGCAGGACGCGGCTCAGGGATAGAAGCGCTCGGTCACCCAGCCGCCCTCGGGCCGCTCGCGGCGGAAGATGTGGCGGTCGTGCAGGCGGAACGGCCGGTCCATCCAGAACTCGATATAGAGGGGGCGGATGCGGTAGCCGGTCCAGTGATCCGGGCGCGGCACCTCGCCGATGGCAAAGCGCGCGGCGTATCTCGCCACCGCCTTTTCCAGCGCGAAACGGCTTTCCAGCGGCCGCGACTGCTGGCTCGCCCAGGCGCCGATGCGGCTGTCGCGCGGCCGCGAGGCGAAATAGGCGTCGGCCTCCTCGGTTGTCACGAACTCGGCCGGGCCGCGAAAGCGGACCTGGCGGCGCAGCGACTTCCAGTGCAAGACGCCGGCAGCCTGCATGTTCTCGGCCAGTTCGCCGCCCTTTTGCGACTGGGTGTTGGTGTAGAAGACGAAGCCGTTCTCGTCGAAGCCCTTGAGCAGGACCATGCGCACGTCCGGCAGGCCGTCGGTGCCAGCGGTGGCCAGCGCCATGGCGTTGGGATCGTTCGGCTCCTTGGCGCTCGCCAGGTCCAGCCACTCGCCGAACAGCACGAAGGGATCGCCCGCCGCGACGCGGGTCTCCAGATCGTCCGGTTCCAGGTTTCCGGTGTCGCTGCTCATCTGTCGCTGCTCGCTGCTCGTTGGCTGTCGCTGTCCCGTCCGGGCGCGCCGGCCCGGCTCCACAGCCTTATATCGCAGCCCGGCGGCTTTGCCAGCCGCCGGGTGCGCGGCGCCGGGTCACCGGAACAGCAGGACCGGGACCTTGCAGGAGCGGACCATCTCGGTCGTGGTCGAGCCGATGATCAGCGAGCGAATGCGCGAATGGCCGTAGGCGCCCATGACGAGCAGGTCGATGCCGTCCTTTTCCACCGCTTCCGAGATCACCGTCTCCGGCTGGCCGGGGCGAATGTCGGCGGTGACGCGGTAGCCGCCGCCCTTCAGCATCGCCGCCGCGCCCTCCAGGCTGCGGCGCAGCTCGGGCGTCTCCTGGCCGACCGTCAGAAGGTGGCAGTCGAGCCCGGCGAGAATGGAGCTGCGGGCGATGTGATCGACCGCCTTCAGCGCGCTGGTGCCGCCGTCATAGGCGATCAGCAGGCGCTTGATCGGACGGAAGCCGCGCGCGGCCACGAAGACCGGCTTGCGGGCGCCGCGGACGATCCGCTCCAGGTTGGAGCCGAGATGCAGCCTGGCGAAATCCGCCGCCTCGCCGCGCTTGCCGACGATGACGAGATCGGCCTCCGCCTCCATCTCCGCCAGCGTCTCGACCAGATCGCCGGAGCGCAGCCGCGTCGTGACATCCGCGACGCCCGCCTCGTCCAGCACCTTGGCCGCATCGTCGAGGATCGCCCGGCCGCGCGCCTTGGCAAGCTTCGCCGCCCGCTCGTCGAGCTCGGCCAGTTCGTTGAGCAGCGCCGTGCGGGCGCCGAGCGCGATGTTGCCCGAGAGGTTCGCCGCCCCGCCCTCGGCCTGGCGCCTTCCGAGCACATGCAGCACTTCGACGCGGGCGCCCTCGCCGGCGCGTGCCGCAATCCAGGCGGCATGCTCGCAGACGCTGCGGGAATAGACGGAGCCGTCCACCAGCGCGATCAGTTTGGTCATGGGGTGTCCTCCGCTCGGCTCAGTGGCCCATCAGGCGGTCGAGCGCGCCCGGCTTGTCGTGAATGGCGAGCCGGTCGACGATGGTCTCGCTCGCCTCGTTGATGCCGACGATCTCGACCTCGGCGCCCTCGCGGCGGAACTTCAGCACGATCATGTCGAGCGAGGCCACCGCCGAGATATCCCAGATATGCGCCCGGCCGACATCGATGATCACCTTTTCCAGCACCTCGCGGAAGTCGAAGGCCTTGGTGAAGGCCTCGGCCGAGGCGAAGAACACCTGCCCCTCGACAACATAGGTGCGGGTGCGCCCGTCCGCCGACAGGGTCGAGGTGACGCGGAAGATCTGCGCGATCTTCCAGGCGAAGAAGATGCCCGACAGCAGCACGCCGATCAGCACGCCGATGGCGAGGTTGTGGGTCAGCACCACGCCGGCCACCGTCGCCAGCATGACGATGGAGGAGGAGCGCGGATGGTCCTTGAGATTGCGGATCGACGACCAACTGAAGGTGCCGACGGACACCATGATCATGATCGCCACCAGCGCCGGCATCGGAATGCGGCCGACCCACTCGCCCAGCACGACGATGAGGAACAGCAGGATCGCGCCGGCGGCGAAGGTCGACAGGCGCCCGCGGCCGCCCGACTTCACGTTGATCATCGACTGGCCGATCATGGCGCAGCCGGCCATGCCGCCGATGAAGCCGGTCGCCGTGTTGGCGATGCCCTGGCCGATGCATTCCTGGTTCTTGTCGCTCGGCGTGTCGGTGAGATCGTCGACGATCGAGGCGGTCATCAGCGATTCCAGCAAGCCGACGGCCGCGACGCCCACCGAATAGGGCAGGATGATCAGCAGCGTCTCGAGGGTCAGCGGAATGTCGGGGATCAGGAAGACGGGCAGCGTGTCGGGCAGGGCGCCCATGTCGCCGACGGTGCGCACGTCCAGCCCGAATGCCAGGGTGAGCGCGGTCAGCACCAGGATGCAGATCAGCGGCGAGGGCACCGCCGTCGTCAGGCGCGGAAACAGGTAGATGATGGCAAGGCCGGCGGCGACCATCACATAGGTCAGCCAGGTCACGCCGATCAGTTCCGGGATCTGCGCCATGAAGATCAGGATGGCGAGCGCGTTGACGAAGCCGGTCATCACCGAGCGCGAGACGAAGCGCATCACAGCCCCGAGCTTCAGGAGGCCGGCAAGGATCTGCAGCAGGCCGGCCAGCACCGTGGCGGCGAGCAGATATTGCAGGCCGTGCTCCTTGACCAGCGTCACCATCAGCACGGCGGTCGCCGCCGTCGCGGCCGAGATCATGCCCGGCCGGCCGCCGACGAAGGCGATGATCACGGCGATGGAGAAGGACGCATAGAGGCCGACCTTGGGGTCGACGCCGGCGATGATGGAAAAGGCGATCGCCTCGGGAATGAGGGCGAGCGCGACGACGAGGCCGGCCAAGAGGTCCTTGCGGACATTGCCGGTCCAGTCCCGCGCATAGGAGGACAGGGAAAACATCGGGCCATCCGGTCTGGTGCCGGGCAGCGCGGCAGGCGCGGCCATGCAGATGGTTTGCTGGTCGAGAGGGGTCCGGCGGCATCCGCAAAATGGCGCGGGAGGACGCAAGGGATGCAGGGCCACCCCTCGGCGGACTACGTAATGGGACTTCTACGGAGGTTTGCGCTGCATTGCAACATCGGCCGGCCGTCGCGGTTTCCCGGCGCAGGCCCAGCGGACCGGGGCCAGAGCGCACGATGGGCGCGCCCGGCGCGCCAGCCTTGCGATGCGCAAGCGCCCAACATATATAGCGGTCACGTTCTGCCGACGTGTTCCGACATGCGGGCCCGCCCCGTAGCCGGCCCGTCACCATGAACCGAAAAGAGGGGCCGGTCCGATGCCGCAACGGGTCCGACCGGCTTGCTGGAAAGAGAGGGCAATATGGCAAAGGTCATCGGTATCGACCTCGGCACGACCAATTCGTGCATCGCCGTCATGGACGGCAAAAATCCCAAGGTGATCGAGAATTCCGAAGGCGCGCGGACGACCCCGTCCATGGTCGCCTTCAACGACGACGGCGAGCGGCTCGTCGGCCAGCCGGCCAAGCGCCAGGCGGTGACGAACCCGACCGGCACCCTGTTCGCGGTGAAGCGCCTGATCGGCCGCCGCTACGAGGACCCGACCGTCGAGAAGGACAAGAAGCTCGTCCCCTACAACATCGTGCGCGCCGACAATGGCGATGCCTGGGTCGAGGCGAGCGGCGAGAAGTATTCTCCCTCGCAGGTCTCCGCCTTCATCCTGCAGAAGATGAAGGAAACCGCCGAAAGCTATCTCGGCGAGAAGGTCGAGCAGGCGGTGATCACCGTTCCGGCCTATTTCAACGACGCCCAGCGCCAGGCCACCAAGGACGCCGGCAAGATTGCCGGTCTCGAGGTGCTGCGCATCATCAACGAGCCGACGGCGGCAGCTCTCGCCTACGGTCTCGACAAGAACGACGGCAAGACCATCGCGGTCTATGACCTCGGCGGCGGCACCTTCGACGTGTCGATCCTGGAGATCGGCGACGGCGTCTTCGAGGTGAAGTCGACCAATGGCGACACGTTCCTCGGCGGCGAGGACTTCGACATGCGCCTCGTCGACTACTTCGCCTCGGAGTTCAAGAAGGACCAGGGCATCGACCTGAAGAACGACAAGCTCGCGCTGCAGCGCCTCAAGGAGGCGGCCGAGAAGGCCAAGATCGAGCTGTCCTCCTCGTCGCAGACCGAGATCAACCTGCCCTTCATCACCGCCGACGCTTCCGGGCCGAAGCACCTGACGATGAAGCTGACCCGCGCCAAGTTCGAGAGCCTTGTCGAGGATCTCGTCCAGCGCACGATCGAGCCGTGCAAGGCAGCGCTCAAGGATGCCGGCATCGTCGCCGGGCAGATCGACGAGGTCGTCCTTGTCGGCGGCATGACCCGCATGCCGAAGATCCAGGAGGTCGTGACCACCTTCTTCGGCAAGGAGCCGCACAAGGGCGTCAACCCGGACGAGGTCGTGGCCATGGGCGCGGCGATCCAGGCCGGCGTGCTGCAGGGCGACGTCAAGGACGTGCTGCTGCTCGACGTGACCCCGCTGTCGCTCGGCATCGAGACGCTGGGCGGCGTCTTCACCCGCCTGATCGATCGCAACACGACGATCCCGACCAAGAAGAGCCAGACCTTCTCCACCGCCGAGGACAACCAGACCGCCGTGACGATCCGGGTGTTCCAGGGCGAGCGCGAGATGGCGGCGGACAACAAGATGCTCGGCCAGTTCGACCTGGTCGGCATTCCGCCGGCGCCGCGCGGCGTGCCGCAGGTCGAGGTGACCTTCGACATCGACGCCAACGGCATCGTCAACGTGTCGGCGCGCGACAAGGGCACCGGCAAGGAGCAGCAGATCCGCATCCAGGCCTCGGGCGGCCTCAGCGACGCCGACATCGAGAAGATGGTCAAGGACGCCGAGGCGCATGCCGACGAGGACAAGAAGCGCAAGGCGCTCGTCGAGGCGAAGAACCAGGGCGAGGCGCTCGTCCACTCGACCGAGAAGTCGCTGAAGGACTATGGCGACAAGGTCTCGGCCGACGAGAAGGGTGCCATCGAGACGGCCATGGCCAATCTGAAGTCGGCGCTGGAGGGCGAGAACCTGGAGGATATCCAGGCCAAGACCCAGGCGCTGGCCGAAGCCTCGATGAAGCTCGGCGAGGCGATGTACAAGGCGGCCCAGGCGGCCGAGGACGCCGGCGAGAGCGCTGCCGGCGACGACGCCTCCAGGGCGGATGACGACGTGGTCGACGCGGACTTCGAGGAAGTGCGCGACGAGGACGACAAGAAGTCCGCCTGACCTGACTGAGCGGCGACGCGGCCCCCGGTGTCGGGACGCGCCGCGCCGCCGGCCTGCCGGAACGGCATGGTTCCGGCCGCCAAGGAGCGGGTAAGGGCAGCGGGCCTTTCGTCCGGCTGCCCTTGTCCGTGTTTGATCCCCGTTCCGCCGCGCGGAGCGGCCGAGTTCCCCCGCTGGCGCCCAGGCCGGCGCGACCCAGACGCTGGAGAGTGACATCCGGATATGAGGCAGCCGATCCTCCACCCCCTTGCGGCGCCCCTCGCGCCACCGCCCGGCGCCGCTCCCCGTGCCGTCATGGCGGGGCGACGTGACGGAACATCCTGATGGAAAAGCGCGACTATTACGAAGTCCTCGGCGTTGCCCGCGACGCGGACGGCACGGTGCTGAAGAGCGCCTATCGCAAGCTGGCCATGCAGTATCACCCGGACCGCAATCCGGGCGACGCGGAGGCGGAGAACCGCTTCAAGGAGGTCAGCGAAGCCTATGACACGCTGAAGGACGAGCAGAAGCGCGCCGCCTATGACCGCTTCGGCCATGCCGCCTTCGAGAATGGCGGCTTCGGCGGCGGGCGCGGCGGCCCCGGCGACTTCGCCTCGGCCATGTCCGATATTTTCGACGAGTTCTTCGGCATGTCCGGCGGGCGGCGCGGCGGCCGCGATCGCGGCGCGGACCTGCGCTACAACCTCGAAATCTCGCTGGAAGAGGCCTTTGCCGGCAAGACGGTGGAGATCGAGGTGCCGACCTCGATCACCTGCGAGACCTGTTCCGGCTCCGGCGCCAAGCCGGGCAGCGCCCCGACCATCTGCCGCGTGTGCGGCGGCTCGGGCCGGGTGCGCGCCTCGCAGGGCTTCTTCACGCTGGAGCGCACCTGCACCGCCTGCCAGGGCCGCGGCCAGGTGATCTCCGACCCCTGCCCCGACTGCCATGGCGCCGGCCGCAAGACCGTCAACCGCACCCTGTCGGTGAACATTCCCGCCGGCATCGAGGACGGCACCCGCATCCGCCTCGGCGGCGAGGGCGAGGCCGGCCTGCGCGGCGGCCCGTCCGGCGATCTCTACATCTTCCTGTCGATCCGCCCGCACGCCTTCTTCCAGCGCGACGGGGCGGATCTCTATTGCCGGGTGCCGGTGTCGATGACGACGGCCGCGCTCGGCGGCCAGTTCGAGGTGCCGACGCTCGGCGGCGAGACCATGCGGGTCAAGGTGCCGGAGGGCACCCAGACCGGCAAGCAGTTCCGCCTCAAGGGCAAGGGCATGCCGGTGATGCGCTCGCAGCAGCTCGGCGATGCCTATATCCAGGTGACGGTGGAGACGCCGACCAACCTGACCCGCCGCCAGCGCGAGCTGCTGGCCGAGTTCGAGCAGGAATCCTCCGGCGAGACCCATCCCGAGTCGCATGGCTTCTTCGCGCGGGTGAAGGACTTCCTCGACACGCTCGGCAAGTGAGGGTCGCAACCGGGGCGATCCGAGGGGGCACGGAACGGAGGGACGATGTTCTCCTATGCGACACTCGGGACAAGCGATCTGGCCCGGTCGATCCGCTTCTATGACGCGCTGATGGCGATCCTCGGCGAGCCGCGCTGCTGGAGCGGCGAGACCGGCGCGGCCTGGGGCTCGTTCGACGATCCGGCGCGCGGCGCGCTGGTGGTCGGCGCGCCGTTCGACGGCCGGGAGGCCTCGGTCGGCAACGGCGCGATGCTGGCGCTGCGCGCCTCCTGCGAGGCGATGGTCCGGCAGCTCCATGCCGCGGCCCTTGCCCATGGCGGCAGCGACGAAGGCGCACCGGGCCCGCGCCCGCAATACGGGCCGGCGTTCTTCGGCGGCTATGCGCGCGATCCCGACGGCAACAAGCTGGCCTTCGTCTTCATGCGGCCGATCGCGGCGGACACGAACCAGGGTCAGGACCGCTTCCTGCCTTGATTTCACCACGGCCGGGGACCACCTTGGCGGGTGGAGCAGGGTGCAAGCCCGTCTCCGGATTTCGAAAGGGATGGGATTTCAGCATGCTCAGCACGCCCGCGCGCAAGGTCAAAGGCCTGTCCACCAAGGTCGCCGACGAGCTGCGCTTCATCCGAAGCTGGGCGGAAAAACCGCTCACCACCGGGGCGGTCAGCCCCTCCGGACCCGATCTGTCGCGCCGCATGGCGAGCTTCGTGGAGGCCGAGCGCCCCGGCCCGGTGCTGGAACTCGGCCCCGGCACCGGCGTCGTCACCCACGCGATCCTCGAGCGCGGTATTCCGCAAAGCCGCGTGATCGCGCTGGAATACAGCGAGGATTTCTGCCGCCTGCTCGCCCGCCGCTATCCCGACATGAGGATCGTGCGCGGCGACGCCTACCGGCTGCGCGAGACGCTGGCCGATGTCGAGCCGGGCACGCTCGCCAGCATCGTCTCCTCCATGCCGCTGTTCTCGCGCCCGAGGGAAGAGCGCCGCGCGCTCCTGATGCAGGCGTTCGAGCTGCTGCAGCCCGGCGCCCCGTTCATCCAGTTCTCCTACGCATTGGTGCCGCCCGTGGCACCGGAGCCGCGCGTCTTCTCCGTGCAGCGCAGCGGCTGGATCCTCAAGAACCTGCCGCCCGCGCGGGTGTGGGTCTACCGCCGCACTTCCGCCTGAGGCGCGGCCCGCAGGGCCGCCATCGCCGCCTCGACATCGGCGGCGAACGTCACCTTCGGCGGCACCAGTCCCTGCGCCACCAGCGGGCGGCGCAATCCCTTCTCCAGACCGCACAGCACCACGTTGATGCCCCGCCGTGTCGCCTTGTCGACAAGGCCTGCCACCGTATTGGCGGCGGTCGAATCGAGGAAGGGCACGGCCGAGAAGTCGATGACCAGCGCCCGGTGGGTGTCGGCGATGCGCTCCAGCACCGAGCCGATCGACGCGGCCGCGCCGAAGAAGAACACGCCGGTGATGCGATAGACGACCACCTGCGGGTCGGCCGCCGCCCCGTCATAGGGCAGGCCGCCGTCGGCGCTGGTGTCCGCCTGGTCCTCCGAGACCAGCGGCAGCCGGCGCACCCCGGCGATCTGCGACATGCGGTGGATGAACAGGACCGAGCCGAGCGCGAAACCGGTGACGATGGCCTCGGTCAGGTCGCGGAAGATGGTCAGCAGGAAGGTGACGGCGAAGACCAGCGTCTCGCCGCGCGAGGTGCGCAGCAGCATGGTGATGGCATGGCGCTCGGCCATGTTCCAGGCGACCACCGCCAAAAGGCCGGCAAGGCTCGCCAGCGGGATGTAGGAGGCGAGCGGCGCCGCCAGCAGCATGAAGGCGAGCAGGAACAGGGCGTGCAGCATGCCGGCGACAGGGCCGATGGCGCCGGCGCGGACATTGGTCGCGGTGCGGGCGATGGTGCCGGTGACGCAGAAGCCGCCGAACAGGGCCGAGCCCATATTGGCGACGCCCTGGCCGACCAGCTCGCAATTCGACCGGTGACGGCGGCCGGTCATGCCGTCGGCGACCACGGCGGAGAGCAGCGATTCGATCGCGCCGAGCAGGGCGAAGGAGACCGCCGCCGGCAGCACCGCGACGATCCGCTCGAAGGAGATGTCCGGCAGGGCGGGCACCGGCAATCCGCTCGGAATGCCGCCGAAGCGCGAGCCGATGGTGTCGACCGGCAGGCCCGCGGCCCAGGTGACCAGCGAGGCGAGGGTGACGGCGATGAGCAGGCCCGGCCAGTGCGGCCGCCAGCGCTTCAGCCCGAGAATGACCGCGATCGTGCCGCCGGCGAGCAAGGCTGCGGCCGGCTCGAAACCGGGCAGCGCCCGCCACAGCACCGGCAGCTTTTCCAGCAAGGGGCCCGGTTCCGGCCCGTCCAGCGTCAGGCCGAAGAGATCCTTCACCTGCGAGGCGAGGATGATGACGGCGATGCCGGCGGTGAAGCCGACCGTCACCGGCCAGGGGATGAACTTGATATAGGTGCCGAGCCGCAGCGCGCCGACGCCGATCAGGATCAGGCCGGACAGGAAGGTCGCAAGGATCAGCCCCTCGACCCCGTGCTGCATCACCGTCGCGGCGACCAGCACGATGAAGGCCCCGGCCGGGCCGCCGATCTGGAAGCGGCTGCCGCCCAGCGCCGAGACCAGGAAGCCGCCGACGATGGCGGTGTAGAGCCCCTGCGCCGGGGCGACGCCGGAGGCGATGGCGATCGCCATGGACAGCGGCAGCGCGACGATGGCGACGGTCAGGCCGGCGATCGCATCGGCCCTGAGCGCGGCAAGGCCATAGCCCTCCCGGAACACGGTGACGAGCTTGGGGGTGAACAGGGCCGCCGGATCGGGTGCGGCGGATTGGGAGTGGGGACGATGCGCGGAGGGCTTGCGCGCATCCTGTCCGGTGGCGGTCATCGCGGATCTCATATGTCGGGGGGCCCGTCGGTCGGCGGGCTTTGATGAGAGAGCAGCATCCGCCCCCGGCCTCCGCAAGAGCAATACGCGAAAATACCTAAGGCCCTCGTCAGGCCCGCGGCGCGGCAGGCCCCCAGGACACGGGGCACGGGACACGGGGCACGTGAAAGCCCCTCACCGCCGGTTGAGAGGAAAGCGCTTGGCCGGCCGGCGGAGCCATGCGATCCCTTGCGGATGCCGCCCCGCGCCCTTGCGGGCACCGCTCCCGTCAGGATGCTGCCGATGGATCCGCTCTCCGCCGTTCTCGCCTTTTCGCTTGCCGCCGCGCTGCTGACGCTGACGCCCGGCCTCGACACCGCCCTGGTGCTGCGCACGGCGGCGGTGGAAGGGCCGGGACAGGCGATGCTGGCCGGCGCCGGCGTCTCGACCGGCGTTCTCGCCTGGGGGCTGATGGCCGCGCTCGGGCTCGGCGCGGTGCTCGCGGTTTCGGAGACCGCCTATCTGCTGCTGCGGATCGCCGGCGCCGCCTATCTGCTGTGGCTCGGCATCGGCATGCTGCGCGCGGCGCTGTCGCCGGAGCGGGCGCGGCACCTGGCGGCGATGGCGAGCGCCAAGGGGGCGGGGGGAACCGGCGGCGGCCGCGGCCGCGGCTGGTACTGGCGCGGGCTGCTGACCAACCTGCTCAACCCGAAGGTCGGCGTGTTCTATGTCAGCTTCCTGCCGCAGTTCACTGCCGAGGGCGTGCCGGTGGTCGCGTTCAGCGTCGGCCTTGCCGCGATCCACGCGACGATGGGGATCGCCTGGTTCGCGCTGCTGACCCTGGCGACGCGACCGATCACCGGCCTGCTCAAGCGCCCGGCGGTGACCCGCTCGCTCGACGGGGTGACCGGCGCGGTGCTGATCGGCTTCGGCCTGCGGCTGGCGCTGGAGCGGCGGAGCTGATCCGCAGCCCCATCAGATGATGGCGTGGCGGACCTTGGCCGAGACCCACTCGCTGAACACCACCGTCGCCAGGATGACCAGCAGGATCGTCGTCACCTGCGGCCAGGCCAGCACGTTGAGCGAGGCCTGGAGCTGCAGGCCGAGGCCGCCGGCGCCGACAAGGCCGAGCACCGCGCTCTCGCGGATGTTGATGTCCCAGCGGAACACCGAGATGCCCCAGAAGGCGGGCGCGATCTGCGGCCAGTAGCCGTAGTTGAGCAGTTGCGCGCCGCCGGCGCCGGTCGCCTGGATCGCCTCGATCTGGCTCGCCTCCGTCTCCTCGATCGCCTCGTAGAGCAGCTTGCCGACAAAACCGATGGAGCGCAGCGCGATGGCGATGATGCCGGCGAGCAGGCCGGGGCCGAGGATCGAGACCAGCAGCAGCGCCCAGATCAGCGAGTTGATTGAGCGCGAGGCGACGATGATGAACAGCGCGATCGGCCGGGCGATCAGCAGGCTCGGCGAGGTGTTGCGCGCGGCCAGGAAGGCGATGGGCGTGGCGATGAGGACCCCGAGCAGGGTGCCGAGCGTCGCCATGTTGATCGTGTCCCATAGCGGCCAGAGCAGCCGCTCGATATAGGCAAGGCGCGGCGGAAACATGCGCGAGCCGATGTCGGCCGCCTGTTGCGGGGCATCGAGGACGAAGAGCCAGATCGTGTCCCTGGTCATCACCTGCCAGCACCAGACGGTGACGGCGACCAGGGCGAACCAGCCGGCCCACAGGGCAAGACGGGCGCGCGGGGTGCGCAGGCGCCAGACCGGGCCGTTCTCGGTTTGCGTCACCGGCATGTCACTGCACCCACTTGCGGATATGGCTGGAGGAATATTCGGCGAACATCACCACGACGATGATGATCAGCAGGATGGCGCCGGCGCTGTCGTATTCGTAGCGGTCGATGGCGGTGTTCAGCGTCGCGCCGATGCCGCCGGCGCCGACGATGCCGATCACCGCGCTTTCGCGGAAGTTGATGTCGAAGCGGTAGAGCGACAGGCCGATCAGCCGCGGCATCACCTGCGGCTGGACCGCATAGTTGACCAGTTGCCACCAGGAGGCGCCGGTGGCCCGGATCGCCTCGGCCTGGGCCTCGTCGATGTCCTCGATGTCTTCGGCCAGAAGCTTCGCCAGGAAGCCGATGGTGGCGAAGGACAGGGTCAGGAAGCCGGCAAAGGGTCCGAAGCCGAACATCGCCACCAGCAGGATGGCAATGATGATCTCCTGCAGGGCGCGGCTCGCGGCGATGATGCCGCGGCAGACGTAATAGACCGCGCGCGGGGCGATGTTGCGCGCCGCGCCGATGCCGATGGGGACGGAGATCAGCACGCCGGCCACTGTCGAGGTGACCGTCATGGTCAGGCTCTCGATCATGCCGGCGCGGATGTCCTTCCAGCGGCTGGTGAAGTCCGGCTGCAGGAAGCCCTGGACGAAGCGCCAGCCGCGGTCGAGCCCGTCCCACACGCGCATCCAGTTGACCTCGACCGAGCCGACGGCCAGCACCAGATAGACGAGGATGGCGGCGTAGAGCCCGTAGCGCCAGCGCGGATCGGGGATCATCGTCGCCGGGCGGCGCCAGCGGCGGGGGTAGGCCTTGGCGGTGGCGGTCATGGCTCAGACCATCCCGGCCATGCGCTCGGCCGCGTCGCGCTCGGCATGGTGGTCCTCCTCCGCCGCGCGGCGCATGGCGGTCCAGTCCTCCTCGCCATAGATGCGGGTCAGCACGCTTTCGTCGAGCAATTCGGGGGCGCCGTCGAACACGACCTCGCCGGCCCGCAGGCCGATGATGCGCTGGGTGAACTGCTGGGCCAGCACCACGTCATGGATGTTGATGATCGCCGGCAGGTCCTGCTCGGCGCAGATCTCGACGATCAGCCGCATGATCTGGCGCGAGGTCTTGGGGTCGAGCGAGGCGGTCGGCTCGTCGATCAGCAGCAGTTCGGGATCCTGGGCGAGCGCGCGGGCGATGCCGACCCGCTGGCGCTGGCCGCCGGACAGGGCATCGGCGCGCTTGTCGGCATGGTCGATCAGGCCGACCCGGTCGAGCAGGCGGAAGGCGTTCTCCACGTCCTCGCCGGGAAAGCGGCGCAGGAAGGAGCGCCAGAAGCCGACATAGCCGAGGCGGCCGGACAAGACGTTCTCCATCACCGTCAGCCGCTCCACCAGGGCGTATTCCTGGAAGATCATGCCGATCCGCCGCCGCGCCCGTCGCAGGTCGCCGGCCGGCAGCGCGGTGATGTCGAGGTCCCCCAGCAGCACCCGGCCCTCGGTCGGCTCGACCAAGCGGTTGATGCAGCGGATGAGGGTCGACTTGCCGGCGCCGGACGGGCCGATCAGGCCGAGCACCTGCCCCTTCGGCACGGTGAAGCTGACCGACCTCAGCGCCTTGTCACCGGTCTTGTAGGTCTTGGTAAGCGCGTCGACTGTCAGCATGCGGGGATCCGGGGAGAGGGCCAGGTCTGTCGGGCCGGGAGGCCGGTCATGTCGGGGCCGGGCGCGGAGACAGGTCCCCGCGCCCGGCCGGCCAGAGACTTACTGGCAGGTGTAGGACACGCCGCTCGCCTCGTCGATCTGACGGATGACGGCCCAGGTGTCCTTGAAGGTGATCGGGATGAACTGCGCCTCGCCCGACTTGGAGAATTCCTTCTCCAGCGACGAGCCCTCCCACTTGAAGCTGAAGAAGCCTTCCTTGATCTTCTCCTGCAGCTCCGGCGTCAGGTTGTGGGCGATGCCGTAGCCGGTGGTCGGGAAGGTCTGCGACTTGTAGATGGTCACGATCTGCTCGGGCTTGACCACCTCGCGCTCGATCATCCGGGTCATCACCGAGTTGGCGATGGCGGCCGCCGGGTAGTCCTTGTTGGCGACGCCGAGGATCGAGTTGTCATGCTTGCCGGAGAAGGCCGGCTGGTAGTCGGTGCCGGCGACGAGGCCATATTCCGCCTGCAGCAGGGCGGACGGCGCCTTGAAGCCGGAATTCGAGGTCTCGGAGGTGAAGGCCAGCGTCTTGCCCTTGATGTCCTCGACCTTTTCGATGCCCGAGCCCGGATAGGTGATGATTTCCATCTCATAGCCGAAGGAGCCGTCGGCCTTGGCCATCATGGTGAAGGGGCGGAAGCCGGCGCAGGCGACGGCGAGCGGGTTGGAGCCGGTGTTGAAGCCGGCGATATGCAAGCGGCCGGCGCGCATCGCCTCGATCTGGGCGGCGTTCGACTGCACTGGGAAGAACTGCACCTTCTTGCCGGTGACGGTCTCCATATGAGCCAGGAAATCGGCCCAGGCCTCGGCATAGACGGCCGGGTCCTCGACCGGGGTATAGGCGAAGATCAGCGTCGAGGGGTCGACCTGCTGGGCGGGATCGGAAGGAATGTCGGCGATCATGTCGCCGTCGGCATCGGTGTAGCGGCTGTCGAGCTTGAACTCGGCCTGTGCCGGAGTGGCGGCCATCAGGCCGGCAAGCAGGGCGGCAACGCTCGCCATGCCGGCGAGCTTCGTCAGGTGCATGGTCATCTACGTTCCTCCACTGGGGCGCGGTCTGCATCCATTAGGGACCGGATGTCTGTTATGCGTCCTGTGTGAAGGCTGGATGACAACGCAACCCCCGTCAAGTCTGTAAGCCGGCGAAGCTTTCCTCAGGTTGCACCGCCCGGCACCGCGAAACACCCGCCTCGCCTGCGCTCGCCGCCCCCTGCACGCCGCACCCGTCATCCCCGCGTCTTAGCGGGTTGCGCGCCCACGCCGAACCGGGACGACATCCTGCGGGCGGGGCGGATGACGTGCTTTCCTCGCCGCGTTGCGAAAGACGGACGGGAGGGAGGCAGCACCTCGCATCCTCTCGGGCATCAACCCCGGTCGCACGCAAGCACGCGCCGGTCATCCCACCCACCGATGTCACCCCGGCCGCAGGCGAAGCCGCAGAGCCGGGGGCTATTCGTTCCCAGAGCGGCGGCGAGGGCGCGAGACCCCTCCCCGCGTCATCCCGCACGCAGCGAAGCGGAGATGCGGGATCGGGGAGCCACGGCGCTCACGGGGGCTTTCGGGAGCACGTCCGACAGGCCTCGGCTCGCCGGTTCCGGGTCGCGGCTTCGCCTTGCCCGGAATGACGCTGGGAAAGGTGGGCGGCCGGGGCGCGGCCGGAGGAGACCCGAGGACGCGGCCCGAGAAAGCACCGCGAGGGCGCGGCCTGCACGAATTTTTGGAATTCCGAATTCCGATCCGGTTGACAGGCCACCGCCGATGCGGCAGGGTGAGGTCAACGGAATTTGGAATTCCGAATTCCTTTAGTGGGTGCCCGTCGCTTCCCTTCGGCCCCGCCGCTCCGTGCGACCCGGCAGCGTCACTGGCCTCTCGCCA
The DNA here is from genome assembly GCF_900185735.1 of Stappia sp. P2PMeth1. Taxonomy (NCBI): domain Bacteria; kingdom Pseudomonadati; phylum Pseudomonadota; class Alphaproteobacteria; order Hyphomicrobiales; family Stappiaceae; genus Stappia; species Stappia sp. P2PMeth1. The sequence continues at coordinate 448,572 of NZ_FYAW01000019.1, forward strand.
GTCTCTCGCCAGTCTTTCGCCGGTCTTTACGCCGGAGCGTCGACCCATTTCGCCGGCCCTGCCGGCAACCGGGCTCCGTTGGCCCCATCGCCAGACCGCCGGCCGGTCCGGCTCCGCTCCAGCCGGCCCCGAACCGGCGAGGCGGATCCCGGACGCCGCGGAGACAGCGGAGGACACGGCCTCTCGCCGTGTCAGGGACAGGTCCGTCCCCAAGGGCCGCGCCGCCGGGTGCCCGATGCGGGCCTCCCGAACTCTACCCGCGGTGCGTCCGGCGGCGCGGCAGTCCCTGTAACCGTTGCCGGGCAACCATTGCCCGGCGGGCGTTCGGCGTGGGATGAGACGACGGCTGCGATCTGGCGACCGCACCAGCACAGAGGCACCAAGGGGGGCACCAGGGGGCGCCAAGGGGAGACGCCAAAGGGGAGCGCCAAGGGGGGACGCAAGGCATGTCCATGGAACTCATCGACCAGAGCCCGATCCTGGTGGACCGCGTCTACGACCGGCTGCGACAGGCCATCGCGCTGGCGGACCTTGCCCCCGGCGAGCGCATCCGCCAGGCGGAGCTCGCCGAACGGCTCGGCGTGTCGCGCCAGCCGGTCAGCCACGCGCTGCAATTGCTCAAGCGCGACGGGCTGGTCGAGGAGACCGGCCGCAAGGGGCTGAAGGTCACCGAGATCGACCCGGTGCATCTGCGCCAGATCTACCAGGTGCGCGCGGCGCTGGACGGGCTCGCCGCCGGGCTCGCCGCCGCCCGCGTCGCCGAGGGCACCGTCCCTGAGGCGGAGCTGCGCCGGCTCGCCGCAATCCTGAAGCAGGCCGAGCGCTTCGACGGCGACACCCCGGTCGCCGAGCGGATTTCGCTCGACGTCGCCTTTCACAACCAGGTCATCGTCCTGTCCGGCAACCGCCGGATCGCCGAGACGCTCGAGCCGCAGTTCTCGCATATGACGCGGTCGATGCGGCTGGTGCTCGACATCGGCGGCTTCCGCGAGACGGCGTGGGAGCAGCATCGGGAGATCGCCCGCCTGATCGAGGCCGGCGACAAGGCCGCGGAAGAGGCCGCAAGAGCCCACGCGGAAAATGCCGGACGGGAGACGGAGGCCCGTCTCACCGCCGGGCGAACGCTGAGGAACACGGCCTGAGCGCCGTGGCGAAGAGGAGGAACGCCACATGAAACTGACACAGGAGCAACTCGACGAGTTCAACCGGGAGGGATACCTGTTCCTGCCCGAGGCCTTCTCTCGCGAAGAGGTCGAGGTTCTGCGCGAGGCCGCCAATGGCATCTTCGACGAGGACCGCAAGGAGATCTGGCGCGAGAAGGACGGTACGCCGCGCACGGCCTTCGCCTGCCACACCTACAACGAGGCCTTCCGCCTGCTCGGCCGCCATCCGCGGCTGATCGAGCCGGTGCGCCAGATCTTCGGCGAAGAGCTGTACATGCACCAGTTCAAGGTGAATGCGAAGGCCGCCTTCACCGGCGACGTCTGGCAGTGGCACCAGGACTTCCCGACCTGGCACAAGGACGACGGGATGCCCGAGCCGCGGGCGATGAACATCTCCGTGTTCCTCGACGACGTGCTGCCGATCAACGGTCCCTTGATGCTGATCGCCGGCTCGCACACCCACGGCCAGCTCAAGTCGGAATACGACACCACGACCACCAGCTACGGCCTGTGGACGCTCGACAACGACACGGTCACCGAGCTTGCCGCCAAGGGCGGCATCGTCGCCCCGACCGGCAAGGCCGGCGGGTTGCTGATCCACCACGGCAATCTGGTGCATGGCTCGTCGGGCAACATCACGCCCTATCCGCGCAAGATCGTCTACCTGACGCTGTCCACCGTCTCCAACGCGATCCGCAAGCCGACCCGGCCGGACTATATCGCCCATCGCGATTTCACGCCGATCGAGCCGGTGGAGGACGATGCCCTCGCCCGCTACGCCCAGTCCTTGCGCCAGGCGGCGGAATAGCCTCTCCTTCGCGAGCGGCCGGAGCGGCGGCGATCCTCCGCTCCGGCTTTCCTTGCGATCCGGGACGGGCCCCGCCCGCCCCGGACTTTTCGCGTCAAGGCACGTATTGCAAGGCAGCACAACGGACGGTTTCCACATGACAGATAGTTCGGCTGGCCGCCTGGCCGGCAAGGTCGCCCTCGTCGTCGGCGCCGGGTCGTCCGGAGAGGGCTGGGGCAACGGCAAGGCGGCGGCGGTGCTTTTCGCGCGCAGCGGCGCGCGCATCCTTGCCGTCGACCGCAATGAGCGCGCGGCGGCGGAGACGCGCGACATCATCCGCTCCGAAGGCGGCACCTGCGAGACGGCGCAGGCCGACGTCTCGGCCTCCGCCGAGGTCGCGGCGATGGTCGAGGCCTGCCTGTCCCATTTCGGCCGCATCGACATCCTGCACAACAATGTCGGCATCTCGGAAACCGGCGGGCCGGTGGAGGCCTCCGAGGAGAGCTGGAACCGGGTGATCGCCGTCAACCAGACCAGCGTCTTCCTCACCTGCAAGCATGTGCTGCCGGTGATGGAGCGCCAGCGAAGCGGTGCCATCGTCAATGTCGCCTCGATCGCCGCCTCCCGCTATATCGGCTTTCCCTATGCCGCCTATTCGGCCTCCAAGGCGGCGATCGTCGGGCTCACCCGCAACATCGCCCTGCAATATGCCCCGCTCGGCATCCGCGCCAATTGCGTGTCGCCGGGGCTGATGAACACGCCGATGATCCGCAAGCCGCTCGCCGCCGCCTATGGCGGGGAGGAGGCGATGATCGCCCGGCGCGACGCGCAATGCCCGATGGGGCACATGGGCGATGCCTGGGACACCGCCCATGCGGCGCTGTTCCTCGCCTCGGACGAGGCCCGCTACATCACGGCGCAGGAGCTGGTGGTGGACGGCGGGCTGACCGCGACCTGCGTCGCGCCATAGGCGCTCGCCCGTGCAGCCGCAGGTTTTACCGGCTTGCCGGGCATCGCCGCCGCCCTCTACCATGGCGGCGGCCGTCCGTTTCGGGGCGGCGCAGTCGCCCCCACAAGGCTCGCCGAAAGGTCCCCCATGCCCCGCACGCCGTTTTCCGCCCGCGCCCGCCACCTCGGCACGCGCATCAGCGCGCGTATCGCGCTCGCCGCGCTCATCGCCACCGGCGGCGTTGCCCTTGCCGAGGCCTGCACGCGCCTCGTCTATCACGGCGCCGGCGACACGGTGATCACCGCCCGGTCGATGGACTGGAGGACCGAGATCGCCACCAACCTGTGGGTGATGCCGCGCGGCATGGAGCGCAGCGGCGAGGCCGGGCCGAACTCGCTGAAATGGACCTCGAAATACGGCAGCGTCATCGCCTCGGGCTATGACATATCGACCACGGACGGGGTCAACGAGGAGGGCCTTGCCGTCAACCTCCTTTGGCTGGCCGAGTCCGAATATCCCGAGATGAACGGTGACCGTCCGGGCCTGACCATCGCCGCCTGGGGCCAGTATGTGCTCGACAATTTCGCCAGCGTCGCCGAGGCGGTCGCGGTGCTGGAGACGGAGCCCTTCACCATCGTCACCGACAGCGTGCCCGGCGAGGACCGGCTTGCGACGCTGCACCTGTCCATGTCGGATGCCAGCGGCGACAGCGCCATCGTCGAATATATCGAGGGCCGGCAGGTCATCCATCACGGCCGCCGCTACACGGTGATGACCAATTCGCCGACCTTCGACGAGCAGTTGGCGCTCGCCGAATACTGGCGCGGCATCGGCGGCACCGTGTTCCTGCCCGGCACCAACCGCGCCGCCGACCGCTTCGCGCGGGCGAGCTTCTATGTCGAGGCGATCCCGCGGCCCGAGGATCCCAACCGGGCGGTCGCCAGCGTCTTCAGCGTCATCCGCAACGTCTCGGTGCCCTTCGGCATCACCACGCCGGACCAGCCGAACATCTCCTCCACCCGCTGGCGCACGGTCGTCGACCACCAGCGGCTGCTGTATTTCTTCGAATCCGCCCTCACCCCGAACACGTTCTGGGTCGACCTGAAGCAGATCGACTTTTCGCAAGGCGCGCCGGTGCGCAGGCTCGACCTCGGCCCCGACCAGCAGCACATCCATTCGGGCGATGCCACGGCGGACTTTGTCGAGGCCGAGCCGTTCCGCTTCCTCGGCCTGCCGGAATAGGCGCGGCTGGCCCGATCCGACGCGTCAGTACCAGGTGCCGAACCGGCTCAGCCGGCGGCGCGGCGCGCCGGTGTCGGGCACCGGCGAGCGGCCCGCCACATGCGGCATCGCCTCGACCGGCAGCCAGTCCTCCGGCACCGCGCGCAATTCGCGCAGCCGCCGCACCCGCTCGCCGGTTTCCGGATGGCTGCGCAGGACCGAGGGGTCGGGGATGCGGGCGCCCTGCGGCAGCGCCGCCTCCCACATCCGGCCGTGAATGCGCTCCAGCTTCATCAGCGCGCTGGCAAGGCCGTCCGGATCGCCGGTCAGCGAGGCGGCGCCGACATCGGCGTCGAATTCGCGGGTGCGCGACAGGGCAAGCTGCACCATCGTCCCGAGCGTCGGCGCCACCACCAGCAGCAGCACCGTGCCCCAGGGCACGCCGGCGCCGCCGGCCAGCGCCTCGGGCAGGTTGACCAGCACCAGGGCCAGGCCGAACAGCGACATGATGCCGGTCATCCGGGCGACCATGTCGGCCATCGCCATGACATGGATGTCGCCATGCGCCACATGGGCGAGTTCATGCGCCATCACGCCGACGAATTCGCGCGGGGTCAGGCGGACCAGCAGCCCTTCGGTCAGGCAGATGGCGCTGTCCTCGCGGGTGCCGGTCGAGAAGGCGTTCACCAGCCGGCTCGGCACCAGGTAGAGCTTCGGCATGCGCGGCAGGCCGGCGCGCTGCGCCAGCAGCCGGACGATCGTATGCGCATCGGGAAAGGCGGCCGCCGTCATCTCCCGCGCGCCGTAGAGATGCAGCACCAGCGCGGAGGAGAAGCGCGCCGCGACCAGCACCGACAGCGACCCGCCGAGCGCCGCCCACAGCACCCCGTCGGGGCCGGCCAGCGTCCAGGCGGTCAGGGTGAGCAGCAGCACCGCGCCGGCCCCCAGCAGCAGCGTGTGCAGACGGTTGCGCCGCAGATGGCGGGCACGCACGAGCGGATCGATGCCGGGAGCAGGTCTCATCGTCCGACTATGGCCCGAGCCGGGGCGGCTGCATAGCCGCCGCGTCGCGCGTCCCGCCCGCCCGCATCGGATCGCCGGCAGCGGCTTGTCGCAAGAGGCGACCTAAACGTCCAGCCCGGCCGGGCAGGCGACGCCGGTGCCGCTGAGGCCGCAATAGCCGCCGGGATTCTTGTCGAGATATTGCTGGTGATAGTCCTCGGCGAAGTAGAACGCGCCGACCGGCTTCACCTCGGTGGTGATCGCGCGCGAATGGCCGGCCGCCTTCAGCGCCGCCGCATAGGCCGCGCGCGAGGCCTCCACCGCCGCCGCCATCCCGCTTCCTTCCGCGCAATAGATCGCCGAGCGGTACTGGGTGCCGGTGTCGTTGCCCTGGCGCATCCCTTGCGTCGGGTCGTGGCCCTCCCAGAACGCCTTGAGCAGCGCCTCGCGCGACAGCCGCGCGGTGTCGAAGACCACCCGCACCACCTCGGCATGGCCGGTGCGCCCGGTGCAGACCTCGTGATAGGTCGGGTTCGGCGTGTGGCCGCCGGCATAGCCGACGGCGGTGACGAGAACGCCCGGCAGGGTCCAGAACAGCCGCTCGGCGCCCCAGAAGCAGCCGAGGCCGAGCAGCACCTCGTCCTCGCCGGCGCCGGGGGCAAGATCGAGCGGGCGGCCGAGCACGGTATGGATGCCCGGGGTCATGATCGGCTCGCTGCGGCCGGGCAGCGCCATCGCCGGGTCGACCAGGGAAAACTTGTTGCTGAGCATGGTCATGAACGACATGGATGCCTCCTTTTGGGCGAGACGCCGGGACGGCGTCAGGTCAGGCGATGCCGGCCCGCCTGCGGCGGCCGCGGCCGAGATCGCCGATCCACAGCAGCAGGAAGCCGAGCGGGCCGACGATCACCCAGGCCGGCTGCACCAGCAGCGTCAGCACCACCGGATCCCAGACGAGCGGGTTGATCTCGCTCTGGACGAAGGCCTGGGCGGCGGCAAGGCTGCCGGGCGCGAAATCGAACCAGTACTGGCCGAAGGGCGTCGCCGACCAGGCGCCGGCGGCGATGGTGGCGGTGCCGTCGACGACGAGCGCCACCAGCGCCAGGGCGACGAACCAGAGCCCGAGAAGCCGCAGGAAAAGTCTGACCATCGTCCCGTTCCGGATCCATCCACCACGAAAGCCCGCGGCCCGCCGGGCCGGAGTTGCCGGGCCGCTGCCGCCCGCCTGACGCGCCTGCCTGTCACGCCCGCCTGACGCACCTGTCCCGCGCCAACCGGGTGTCGCCAACCCCAAATGGGGCTCGTCCCGGCCCTTGACCGTCAGCCCGGATACGCGCGCAGCCGCGATCCGGACCATAGCCCGCCGGGCGCGTCCAGGCGACAGCAAAGCACGCGAAAACGGCGACAATGCGCAGGCGGCCGTGCCGCCGGGCCCCGTCGTCCGGCCGGCGTCTTGCGGCCCTCCGCGTGCCCGTGTTGAAAAGCGCTCAGGGACATGGATGAAGGCTTGAACTTGGCCGCGCCGTCAGTATATTGCGCGACTTGCGGGCCGGATCGGTCCGGCGCCGTGCCGCTTCGGCACCTGCGCCGGCTGCGGTCTTTCTCCCGCACGAGGACCGCCGAAACGCCTGCTGCGCAGGCCCCTTCGGACGGGCCGGCTGCGGAGAGGTGGCCGAGTGGTTTAAGGCGCACGCCTGGAACGCGTGTATACGGGAAACCGTATCGAGGGTTCGAATCCCTCTCTCTCCGCCATTCACTGCTAATTATGCGCTGTAGTGAAATTTCCGCGCGATAGCTGTGCGAATGCCGCCTCTCACGTGCCGTCGGCCAGTGCTTGCCGGTCCCCCTCCGCCAAGAACCGCACCTTCAGCCCTGCGCCTTCTGCCAGGTCCTAATCCGGGCTCGGGCATTGGTGTAAGCGGACGAGGTGTTGAGCTGGATCATGCGGCCCTTGGTCCATTTCCCGTACCAGGCGCCGCCATAGAGTTCTTCATCGGATCGGGCCGTGATCGTCGCGATCAGTCCTGCCTTCGCATCCTCCAGACGGGCGAGCAGGTCGTGCCATTCCATCGCGCTGTAATCGGCGTAGAACTTCCGAGCCAGCAGGCCGAGTTGGTTCCATTGGAAGCCCGCTTCGGGGTAATCGACCGGTTCGCCCCGGTCGTCGCGGTCCAGCCATTTCAGAACCAGTTCGTTCCATCCGATCAGATAGGCGACCAGATCCGCCGGGCTCATCATGGTCCCTTCAGCATGGCCCTTCATCGTGACCTCACGTGCACGGTTGGGCTGAACCTTCGCCAAATCCGCGATCAGCCGTTCGAACGTCATCGTAATGGCCGCCAGTAGTTCCGTCTTGGTGGCAGGAACAGCCATGTCTTCCTTCCTCTGTAAGCATCGATCTTTGAAAAGAACTGGCCATATCCGTTGATCGGCAAGATTCCCGCCGTTGCTCAAAACGGCGTAAGCGTGCGGCATTAAAAGGGCGAAGCGCAGGCGTCGTTCTAATCTTCATTGGCCACGGCCCACCACTATCTGACTTCGCGCTGTCGCCCTTCGGGCTTCGCTCCAGTCGGGGCCTCGCATCAGCTCGGACGGCCCTTGGCCTTGCGAACCCTGCGGGTTCGAAATGTCTGCGCGATGCTCCACCATTGTCTCAGCTCACGGCAGTCTCGCTTCGCTCGACGCCTTTCGCGGGGCGCGGGATCTATGCGACACCGGCCTCGCGCATGATCCATCGGCGGAATGCCGCGATCTTCGGCACGGTCACCCTAGCCGGCTGCACCACGGCGAAATATCCCGCCTTCGCCCGAATGGGCGCATCGATCGCCAGCATGATGCTCCCGGCCTCCAGATCGCGGGCGGCATAAACATCCCGCACGACGGCAAGGCCCTGGCCGGCAATGACGCCCTGGATCAGCAGGGCGTCGTCGGCGTAGCTCGGCCCCTTCGTCGCATTGCGGGCCGGCCCGACGCCATGCGCCTCAAACCAGGCCGGCCAGTCCGCGCGGTCGCGATCCTGCAGAAGCGGATAGCGAAGGCAGTCCGCCGGATCGGTCAGAGAGCCGTCGATCAAGAGCGACGGACTGCCGACTGCAATGAGCCGGGGGGCAAACAGCAAAGCGGCATCCAAACCGGGATAATCGCCGGAGCCGTGCCGTATCGCGACGTCCACTCCCCCGGTCGTCATGTCGGCGAGCTGCACCGAGGTCTCGATCCGGAGCTCGACCTCGGGATGCTGCGCGGCGAAGCGGCCAAGGCGGGGCGTGAGCCAGCACGCGGCAAAGGACGGCGTGGTGCTGACGACCAGCGAGCGCGGGCTTGGCCGACGATCCTCGAACAGTTGCACGGCGGCGTCGATCTGCTCGAAGCCCGGAGCGACCTTGCCGAACAGGCGCAGGCCATGCGCGGACAGCTTCACCTCGCGGTTGCCGCGCTCGAGAAGCCGGACGCCGAAGCGCGCTTCCAGCGCCTTGACCTGCTGGCTGACGGCCCCCGGCGTCACGTTCAGCTCCTGCGCGGCGCGCTTGATGCTGCCGTGCCGGCCGACCTCGACGAAGGTGCGCAGCGCACCAAGGGAAACGGGCAGCGTCATGCTCTTGAGTTTAGCTGAGCTAAATCGTTCGACAAGAGATATCATTTGTGCGGGCAAGGCCGAAATGTATGTCTGCCGCGCATGCAAACCAACCTTCCCCGACCCGATCACCTGTCCGCCGCCCTGGTCCGCCTCCTGGCGGTCGGCGCTGGAGCGGCCGTCGCCAACAGCTACTACAACCAGGCCTTCCTCGGCCATCTGACGGCGGATTTCGGGCTGGCGGCCGGGGCCGCCGCCATCGTGCCGGTGCTGACACAGGCGGGCAACGCGATCGGCGTGCTGTTCCTCGCGCCGCTCGGCGACCGGCTGGAGCGCAAGTCGCTTATTCTTGTCACCACCGGCGCTCTGGTGGCGGCTCTCATCAGTGCGGCCGTCTCGCCCGGCTTTGTGTGGCTCGCGGTGGCCAGCCTCGCCGTGGGCCTGTTCGCCACGGTGGCGCAACAGATCGTCCCGCTTGCCGTGCATCTGGCTCCGCCTGCGGAGCGCGGGCGCATTCTCGGCACGGTGACGGGCGGCATCCTGATCGGCATCCTGCTTGCCCGTACGATCAGCGGCACGATCTCGGATGCCTGGGGCTGGCCTGTCGTGTTCTGGTTCGCGGCAGTGCTGATGATCGCCATCGGCGCGGCGCTGGCGCTCTGGCTGCCCCGTGTGCCGCCAACAACCGACTTGAGCTATCCGCGCCTGCTCGGGTCCCTATGGACGCTGGTGCGCACGCATGGCGTTCTGCGGCGCGCGGTTGCGGTGCAGTTCCTGATCTTCGCGGCGTTCATCGGCTTCTGGTCGACGCTGGCGCTGCTGCTGTCCGATCCGCCCTATCGGCTTGGCGGAACGGCGGTCGGCCTGCTGGCGCTTGTCGGGGTTGCCGGCGCGCTCGCCGCGCCGATCGCCGGGGGCTTTGCGGACAAGCGCGGGCCGGCCGTGGTGGTCTCGACCGGCGCGGGTCTCGTGTTGCTCGCCTTCGTCATCTTCGGGCTTTGGCAGGGCTCCCTCCTTGGCCTCGTTGTCGGCATTCTGGTTCTGGACCTTGCCGTGCAGTCCTCGCAGGTTGCCAACCAGGCGCGCGTCTATGCGCTCGATCCGACCGCCCGCAGCCGGCTCAACACCGTGTTCATGGCGACCATGCTCGCCGGAGGCGCGGTCGGAGCGGGCATCGGCGGTGCGGCCTATGCCGCCTGGGGCTGGACCGGCACATGCGCCTTCGGCGCAGTCTCGGCGGCTTTGGCCTTGCTCCTGTCGCGGCAATCCCGGGTCGTGGACTGATAATGGTGCCGGAAACGGCGTCCGGCCCGGCCATGACATGCCAGGAGGAGCGCGATGGCAGCAGGCGGAGCGGTCCGACGCCGCAACGTGATGCCGGGCGAGCGCCCTTCGGGTCTGTGCGAACCCGTCGGCAACGGCGTCGGAAGCCCCTGAAAACCCGACTGTTTCCTGCGGTCTTGCTGCTTGTGTCCAATCAGCCTCGCGCGCAGACGGTTTCTCGCCAGAATTATAAGTTCACGACCTGACCGGTCGGTCGCGCAATCGCGCTCGCCGCCCCGACTGCAAAGCTCCAAAGCTCCGCGCAATTGACGCCGATTGCGCGATATTGCCGCCGCTTCTCCCCTGCCGCCCGATCTGCTTGGAAGGCCGGCTAGGGCAGCAGGCGACGCAATTGCCGGCGTTCTGCGCGCCGCCGTCGCCACGCGAAACTTGCCATTCGTTTCGTTCCAAACGGACATCAAAGCGGGAGCAATAGCGGAAACTGCCCTGGGGGAGCCCAGGCGGAAAGAAATATTTGCGGACAGGAATGAAAGTAAACAAGACTAACGGAGCATATTTGATTCTGCGAGCCGATTCCCATAGACGCGCAGTTTAGCAAAGGCCAGACGAGCGATGGCGATCAAGAAGCACATCAAAAATCTAAGCAAGCTGACACGCGAACTTCTGGCCGAAGGTGAAAGCAAGCGATCGGATTTCAAGCGTCGGCCAGACGGCATCAGCGCAGATGATCTCGTTGCCTTCGCCAATTCGGAAGCTGGCGGAAGCATATTGGTTGGCGTTGACGAACAGGTCGTAGACAAGACCCAGACCGGAGTCGTGCGCGGTTGCGATGTCAGCGATGCCACCGTTCTCCAGGTCCTCAACAAAGCAGTTAGCTGCATTCCACCCGTCTCGATCGATATCTATATCGAGAACCTCGACGACATGCCCATCCTTAGGGTGCAAGTTCCGTCGAGCGAGACCAAGCCGCATTGTACACCAAAGGGTGTTTACTGCCGCCGTGACGGGGCGCGAAACCGTCCGCTACATCCAAGCGAGTTGCTCCGGCTTTTTCTGGAGAGCGAAGCGAGCGCATTTGCGGCGCGATTCGAGGTGGCCGCCGAGCGCATTACGGCAGATCTGAGCAACCTTGAGTCTTCGCTCAACAGCAGCATCAAGAGTATGTCCGATCAGCTTGGATGGGCGGATTATCAGCTAGATGACACGGAGAGCACCTTAAGCGCCATTCAAGGTCTTGTCTCAAAGCTAACTATAGACACAGACAATGTTAACTCTCGCCTCCGCGCACTCTTTCGACAGGACGAGCGTGAGGACCCGGTCCGAAAAAAGGCTCGCCTGAAGTACATTAACGCGCTTATCAACGAGATAAGAGAAGATGAAAATCTTTTCTCACATGTCGTCGCCGGAGGAAAACTAACAGTTCCGGCAAAACAGCCCGAGGACAGCGACATTACGGACGAGGATGCAAGTAATCTATTGGAAGTTGCCACAAAGTACGTCCATGATACCGAGCGCAACAAGAAATACCTGATTGTCGCGAAGGCTCCCAAGGCTTTTAGCGCCGCTGAACTTGATCAGTTCGCCGCAAAGGTGGCCGAGAGCGGCGAAGTAGCTGATGGGGTTCGTCAGCGCGCGAAACGCGCCTTTCGGCTTGGAATCATTGTCTATGAGGGTGCTGTCGTTGGCACCGCAGCGTTGAAGAAGCCGGCCGCCGGATATCGTAACAAAGTGTTCAAGAAGGCCGGCAGCCAATTAGACCCTGCTGCTTATCCTTACGAGCTCGGCTGGATATTTCTCGATGTCCCTCATCGCAAAAAAGGTCAGATGACCCGGCTTATCAATGATCTTCTGCCTGCTGCCAACGGCTCTGCTTTGTTTGCCACAACGCGAACTTCCAACGACATCATGCAGGAAATGCTCTCTCAATTGGGGTTTTCCAAGGACGGTACTGAATACAATTCAGAGCAGAACCCCGAGGATACAATAGAATTATTTGTCCGCACTGCGCCTTAAATTCAAAAAAATTAAATATGCAACCTCGTCAAATGAAAATGGCAGTTTCATGTAGCCGAGGGCGCAGCTTAAACGTCTGACATGGGACATTACGTTCGGAGTGCGACGTTCATATGAATGGCTACTTTCCAAATCTCATCTCCCAGAAGCAGACCGCCCCCTTCCCGCCGCTCGCGGCTCACGCCCCGGAGGGCTCCGGCGCAAGCGCAGGTCTCCGCCATGGTCTTGCTCCGCCGTTTTGCCTCGCCCACGCGGCCCCGGCGACGCGGCTCCGGGGGTGACCTTCGCCTCCCCGCCCCTTGCTCTGATAAAAGCCGTCTCCCGGCCGGCCGCGGCCGGATATTCCGGCGTCTGCGCCGCGTCCGGCGCCAAGGCCCTGCGCCAAGGCCCTGCAACGCGTCTGCGCCAAGTCCGGCAACGCATCCTGCCCCAAGGCCCTGCGCGCGTCCTGCGCCGTCCTGTTGACCAGGGCGGTGCGCTCGGACACGATCTCCGAACGCCCGTGACGGCGGGGCCGAGGCCCGCTTCCCACAGCCAGACGCCCGAGGCCCGGCCCGGCGCCCGGCCCGAGACGCCGCCCGACGCCCATGGTGCGACCCTTTCGCCCCGGGCCACCGGGCGCGTTGACGCGGGGGCGCGGATAATATCTTGTTTTCTGAATATACTGCATTCCATCTGTGGGGGAGAGGATGGCGATGATCTTGCCCGAACGGCTGGGGAGGCCGGTGCTGCGGATCGGCGCGGCGCTGGTCGCGCTGCTCCTTGGCGTACAGCCGCTCGCGGCGCAGCAGGCGGCGGCGCCGACGCCCGCGACGCTTGCCGGCGGCGAGGCCAGCCCGGCACCGGCTGCACCCGAGACAGGGTCCGGGCCGGGGTCTGCCCCGGAATCACATTCAGGTTCGGGCTCGGGCTCGACCGCCGATCATTCGAAATTCAGGTCGCTCAAGGGGCCCTTCGCCTCCGGTCCCGAGGTCACACGGGCCTGCCTTGCCTGCCACACCGAGGCCGGCAACCAGGTCATGCACTCGCTGCACTGGACCTGGAAATTCGACGCCGACCGCACCGGGCAGACGCTGGGCAAGCGGACGCTGCTCAATTCCTTCTGCGGCAACGTCTCGGGCAACGAGGCGCGCTGTACCTCCTGCCATACGGGCTATGGCTGGACCGATGTGCGGCAGGAGCCACCCTCGGACCCGGCGGCGGTCGACTGTCTCGCCTGTCACGACCGCTCCGGCCAGTACACCAAGCTCGACAATGCCGCGGGCCATCCGCCGCTCGACCCGGTGCCCGCGGGGGCCACGACCATCACCGGCGCCAAGGCGGTGGCGGTGGACCTTGCCAAGGCCGCGGCCTCGGTCGGCAGGCCGGGGATCGAGAATTGCGGCTCCTGCCATTTCTACGGCGGCGGCGGCGACAATGTGAAACATGGCGACCTGTCCTCGGCGCTGGTGCAGGCAACCGTTGCGACCGATGTGCACATGTCGAAGGACGGGGCGGGGCTGGTCTGCGTCGATTGTCATGTCAGCCGGAGCCACCAGGTCTCGGGGTCGCGCTACGACGTGATGGCCGAGGCCCCGCACGGGCTGAAGCCGGGCCAGCGCCGCGACGTCGCCACCTGCCAGTCCTGTCACGGCGACACCCCGCATGCCGCCACCCCGATCGGCTGGCAGCTCAACGACCATACCGACCGCGTCGCCTGCCAGACCTGCCACATTCCGGAAATCGCCAGGGGCGGGGTGGCGACCAAGACCTGGTGGGACTGGTCGACCGCCGGCAAGCTGAAGGACGGCAAGCCCTATCACGACGAGGACTTCATCCAGTCGGACGGCAAGGCGCTGCACACCTATCTGTCGACCAAGGGCGACTTCCGCTGGGAAGAGAACGTGACCCCGCATTACGCCTGGTTCGACGGGCAGGTGCGCTACACCACCGGCGACGACAAGATCGACCCGAGCGCGCCGGTCGAGATCAACAAGGTGACGGGCAGCCCCGACGATCCGCATTCCCGGATCTGGCCCTTCAAGCGGATGGCGGGCCGGCAGGCCTATGACACCGAGCTGAACGAGCTCGTCCATACCCATGTCTACGGCCCGGCGACCGAAACCGCCTTCTGGACCAATTTCGACTGGGCGAAGTCGATCGAGGCGGCGATGGCCTATCTCGGCGAGCCCTATTCGGGCAAGTTCGACTTCGCCGATACCGTGATGTACTGGCCGGCCACCCATATGGTGGCGCCGGCCGATCAGGCGCTGGGCTGCGCCGAATGCCACGCCCGCAACGGCCGCATGGCCGGGGTCGAGGGCACCTATATCCCCGCCGCGGTGCTGCAGCCGGCCGGCAAGCTGGGGATGCTGATGGTCGCGCTGGCGCTCGCCGGCGTGCTCGGCCACGGGCTGTTGCGGCTGCTGGGCCGGCTGCGGAGGAAGGCGCATGGCTGAACATCGCTCCGATCCCAACGAACGCTGCGTGCTGGTCTACACCCGGTTCAACCGGATCTGGCACTGGTCGCAGGCGGTGTCGATCTTCATCCTGCTGTTCACCGGCCTGCGGATCATGGGCCTGCACGAGGCGATGCCCTACGGGCTTGCGGTGGTGGTGCATTCGGGCGTGGCGCTGGCGCTGCTGCTGCTGTGGGCCTTCGCGACCTTCTGGCTGTTCACCACCGGCGCCTGGAAACAGTTCTGGCCGAGCTTCGGCGGGCTCCTTACGGTTGCCCGCTTCTATGCCTGGGGAGTGTTCCGGGGCGAGGAGCACCCCTATCGGAAGATCTTCACGCGCAAGCACAACCCCTTGCAGGCGCTCAGCTATCTGGCGCTGAAAGTGGTGCTGTTCCCGGCCATCTGGTCGACCGGGCTGATCTATCTGCTGCACGCGCTGTGGGGCCACTGGGACCCGGGCGGCTTCTGGATGACGATCGTCGCCAACCTCCACATCCTCGCCGGCTTCGCGATCTTCACCTTCGTGATCATCCACGTCTATCTGCTGACCATCGGCCATGGCTTCCTGCGCCATGTGCGCCCGATGGTGACCGGCTTCGACCGGATCGTCCTGACGCCCGAGCAGGAGGCCTATCTGCGCGCCGACGAGCCGGAGCGGCTGCGGGAATAACCCGCCCCGCCGGCTCCGAGCCGGCCTGCGGCGCGGGGCGTCGGCGGGGTTCGCGCGGGCTTGCGGAGTTTGCGAGGCGTGCGCCGAATTTTCGCGATGTCGAGACGGAATTTTGCAAAATCCGTCTCGAAATCCGCAAAGGCCGGATATGGGGACAGGAGGGCCGGGATCCGCGGAGCCCCGCCCCCGGCCACGGGGGCAGATTTTTTTGCGCATGTGTGTCACACCGGGCGGGCGTCAATCGTCTAGGGAGCGACATCAACGCAAGGGAGTTCCCCATGACGGCCCGTCTCGACTATTTCCGGATTGCCCCCGACGTGCTGAAGCCGATGCTGGCGCTCGAGGAGGCGGCGAGCGCGCTGAGCATCTCGCCGGCCCTGCGCCTGCTGGTGAAGATGCGGGTCTCGCAGATCAACGGCTGTGCCTATTGCCTGCATATGCATGCGCCCGCGGCGCTGGACGCCGGCGTCTCGCAGGAAAAGCTAGACGTTCTCGCGGCTTGGCGCGAAAGCCCGGCCTTCGACACTCGCGAAAGGGCGGCGCTGCGCTGGGCGGAGGCGCTGACGAGGATCGAGGCCAGCGGCGTCCCGGACGGCGACTACGAGGACCTGGCGGCCGCCTTCGACCCCCGCGAGCGGGTGGAACTGACGCTGATCGTCAACACGATCAATGCGTGGAACCGCTTCGCGGTCGCCTTCCGCTCGGTCCATCCAAGACGCGCGGCGGCCGATGCCGCCTGAAGCACACATCGTCGTCTTCCAGCGCCAGCGCCGCCGGCTGGCGGCGCTGGCCTATCGGATGACCGGCTCGGTGGCCGAAACGGAGGATATCCTGCAGGAGGCCTGGCTGCGGTTCTCCCGACAGGACCTGGCGGAGATCGCCTGTGCCCCGCGGTGGCTTAGCGCCACCACGATGCGGCTCTGTCTCGACCATCTCGGCTCGGCGCGGATCCGGCGCGAGAATTATATCGGCGCCTGGCTGCCCGATCCTCTGGTGCAGGACACGGCGGCGAGCGCCGAACAGCAATGGATGCTGACCGAAGATGTCAGGATCGCGCTCGTTCTGACCCTCCACCATCTGTCGCCAGAGATGCGCGCCGCCTTCATCCTGCGCGATGCGTTCGACTTCGATTTCGAGGACATCTCCGAGATCGTCCGCCGCTCCCCGGCCACCTGCCGCCAACTGGTGTCGCGCGCGCGCCGGAAGCTGGCCGGCGCCGAGCCGGTCGATACGCCCGCCAGCGAGGAGGCCGCGCGGATGGTCGCGGCTTTCTGGCGGGCGAGCCGCGAGGGGGATATGCAGGCGTTGCTCGCCCTGTTCAGCGAGGAGATCGAGGTCCACACCGATGGCGGCGGCAAGGTTCTGGCGGCGATCAACGTCCTGAAGGGGAAACGGCGGGCGGTCGGCTTCTTCGTCGGCCTGGCACGCAAGGCGCCCGAGATGCCGCCGACCCCCGTGTTTCGCACGATCAACGGCGCGCCCGGCTTCGTCTCCGTCGAGCCGAACGGCGTCCTTCAGACCACCGCGCTCGACATCGTGGGCCGGCATATCCGGGCGATCTGGATCGTCCGCAACCCGGAGAAGCTGAGGCATCTGCCGCCCGCGCGGCGCGCCTGACCCGACGCCCGCGCGGCGCGCCTGACCCGGCGCCTGACCCATGGCCGACGGGTCGGCCGGTCGGACGACACGCTCGCCGAGGTCCGGCGCCGGGCGTCGACGGGGGCCACGCCGACTTGTGGAGTTTGCAAGGCCCGCGCTGAAATTTCGCGATTTCGAGACGGAATTTTGCAAAATCCGTCTCGAAATTCGCAAAGGCCCCGGCGCGTCAGCGGTCCGCCGGCGCGCGCCCATCCGAATGCCCTGCGTCCGAGTGCCGTGCCAATGCCGCCTCGAGTTCGGCGATCCGGGCCACCAGCGGCGCGGTCATCGCGCGCATGTCCTCCAGCGTATGGCGCTCGGTGATATGTTGAGGACAATTCCAGTCGAACCCCTCCACCGTGACGAGGAGCCCCCGTTCGACACGGGCCCGATAGTCCGGCATTTCGAGGCGCGACAGGGTCGCCTCGTCGTCGAGGCCAACGAGTGTCGCCCGCCCGAAGAGCTTCAGTCGCGTCTTGTTCGGGTAGTCCATGAAAAACAGCGACACCCTGTCGTCGCCCGTCAGGTTGCCGACGCTGACATACTGGCGGTTGCCGCGGAAATCCGCGAAGCCGATCGTGCGTTCGTCGAGCACGCGGACGAAGCCGGTCGGCCCGCCGCGATGCTGGATATAGGGCCAGCCCGTCTCGCCGACGGTGGCCATGTAGAGCGAATCGCGCGCCGCGATGAAGCCGGCCTCCGCCGGGGTGAGCCGCTGGTTGACGGCCGCCGGCGCGCTTTCCATGCGGGCATAGGAGGACCGGCTTCCCAACGCCTCCTGCACCTTCTTCACCGTCGGCGTGAAGGCAATCTCCGCGAAATGATGGGGCATAATGTCCTCCTGCGGTCTCGCGCCGGCGTCACAGGCCGAGGTCCGAAAGGCCCGGATGATCCGCGGGGCGAGGCCCCTGCGGCCAGTGGAACTTGCGGTCGGCGTCGCGGATCGGCTGGTCGTTGATGCTGGCGAAGCGCAGCCGCATCAGGCCGTGCTCGTCGAACTCCCAGTTCTCGTTGCCGTGGCTGCGAAACCAGTTTCCGGCATCGTCCCGCCATTCGTAGGCGAACCGCACCGCGATCCGGTTCTCGGCGAAGGCCCAGAGCTCCTTGATCAGGCGATAGTCCAGTTCCCGCGCCCATTTGCGCTGCAGGAAGGCGACGATCTCGGCGCGGCCGGCCGGGAACTCGGCACGGTTGCGCCAGCGGCTGTCTTGCGTATAGGCGAGCGACACCCGCTCCGGGTCGCGGGTGTTCCAGGCGTCCTCGGCCATCCGCACTTTGCGGATTGCGGTCTCGCGCGTGAAGGGCGGCAGCGGGGGGCGGACGTCCGGTTGCGTCGTCTCGGTCATGGGGTGTCTCCTTCGGTTCAGAGGGAAGAGGCGCAGCCGAGGCTGCGCCCGGATGCCTTCGCGCCGTCAGGCGGCCGTGTTCAGTTCGACCTTCGGAAAGTCGATCTCGACCTCAGTCGCCTTGCCGAGCAGGTTGGTGAAGATGTTCATCGCCACATGCGTGATGATCTCGATGATCTCGGCGTCGGAGTGACCCGCCGCGCGCACGGCCTCGAACTCGGCCTTGCTGACCTGACCGGTGTGCTCGACAAGGGCGCGCGCGAAGATCAGCGCGGCCTCCGCCTTGGCATCCGAGGACCGGCCCCTCCGGTTGGCGAGCATCTCGTTATTGTCGAGGCCGACCTTGCGGCCGATCGCGGTATGCGCCGAAACGCAGTACTGGCAGGCATTCTGCTCGGCGACAGCCAGCGCGATGCGTTCGCGCGTCCGTTCGTCGAGCACGCCGGCGCCGGCGATTCCATGAAGACCCAGGAAGGCGTTGAGAGCGACCGGCGAGTTCGCCAGCACGCGGATGAAGTTCGGAACCATTCCAAGACCGGACTGGACGGCGTCCAGAAGCTGCTTGGCCTCGCCGGTGGCGGTTTGGGGATCGATAACGGCAACACGAGCCATGAAGTCAGTCCTTGTGCGGTTGAGGATGCGGTGCTCCGGGCACTGCGTCCGCCCAATCTGGTTCATGGCATCGATTGAAAGAATGCTCGCCTTATGAAATATTTTATTCCTCAAGGAGGAATAATAAGTGGACCGGCTGCATGAGCTCGAGGTGTTCATCGCGGTGGCCGACGCGGGCAGCTTCGTCAAGGCCGGAGCGCGGCTGCGCCTGTCGCCGCCGGCGGTGACGCGCGCCATCTCCGCGCTGGAAGAGCGGCTCGGCGCGCGCGTCTTCAACCGCACCACGCGCAGCCTGACTATCACCGACGTCGGCCAGCGCTTCCTCGAGAGCGCACGGCGCGTCCTCGCCGATCTCGACACTGCCGAGAAGGAGGCGGTGGGCGAAACCGCCCTGCCGCGGGGCCACCTCAACATCACGGCGTCGGTGACCTTCGGCCGATCCGCCTTGGCGCCGGTCGTCTGCGGCTTCCTCGGACAGTACCCGCGGGTGACGGCGTCCGTTCTCCTGCTCGATCGTGTCGTGAACCTCGTCGAGGAAGGGGTCGACATCGCGGTGCGGATCGGACACCTGCCGGACTCGACCCTGATCGCCAAGCGGATCGGCTCGGTCCATCGGATCCTGGTCGCGAGCCCGGATTATCTTGCAAGGCGCGGGGTCCCCGCATCGCCGGCGGACCTGCGGCACCACTCGGTGATCGCCTTCACGGGCCTGATGCCGAACCGCGAATGGCGCTTCCGGAACGGGCAGAAAACCGGGAGCGTGTCTGTGCAACCGACGTTCGAAATCAACGACGCGACCCCGGCGATACAGGCCGCCGCGATGGGGCATGGCATCACGATAGCCCTGTCCTACATGGTGTGCGAGCAGATCCGCGACGGCACGCTGGTCCCGATACTGCAGGCTTTCACCTTGCCGCCGCAACCGGTTCACCTGGTCTATCCGCATGTGCGGCTCGTTGCTCCCAAGATCCGGGCGTTTCTCGATTTCGCGGCGCCTCGGCTGAAGGGCGTCCTCGACCGGCTGGCATGGGAGACCCCGGACGGCGCGCCGCCGACGGGCCTCTCCTGACCGCGCCGCAACCCGTCAGCCTTGCCGGCCGCCGACCAGACGGCGGAGAAGATCCTCGAGGTGCTGTCGATCGGGCGCCTCGAGCCTGTCGAGGATCGGGGCCAGGGCGGCTTGCCCCTCGTCATGCAGTCGGTCGACCAGTTCGGCCCCCTCGCGCGTCAGGAAGACATCGGTCGCCCGTCCGTCCTCGGCATTCGGCGCGCGGGCGACCAGTCCGCGCTTCTCCGCCCGAGAGACCAGGCCCGACATCGTCTGTTTCTCCAGCCCGAGATAGTCGGCGAGCTCGGCCATCCGCGGACGGCGGTCCCGCAGGATGCCCAGAACCCGAAGCAGCGACTGAGAAAGGTCGTGCTCGGCGGCGATCCGGTTGACGACGGCCATTATCACGAAGGCGGTCGTCATCAGGGCATCAGCCAGCCCGTCGCCGGATGCGGGGGGCGTCTCGTCTTGCGTCTGCATCGCAGCTCCATCTTGACATTGTTCGTATTACGAACCATATTAATTCGTAATGCGAATTTAATCACGTTTGCGCCCGAAAGGAAGGACCTCGTGAAAGCTGCCGTCATCACCGCTTTCGATCAACCGCCGCGATATGGCGACTTCGCCGATCCGGAGGCCCGCGCGCCGACAGACATGCCGATCGACGTGCTGGCGGCCGGCCTGCACCATGTGACGCGGGGCCGCGCCGCCGGACTGCATTACTCCAGCACCGCCGAACTGCCTCAGGTCCCCGGCATTGACGGGGTCGGGCGCGGTCCCGACGGCAAGCTGCGCTATTTCGTGCAAGAGCCCGGCCGAATCGGAACGATGGCCGAGCGGACCGTGATCGAGCGCAGCCACAGCATCGAACTGCCGGATGGCTGCGATCCGGTCGCCATCGCGGCGGCGATGAACCCGGCCATGGCGTCGTGGATCGCGCTGCGCTGCCGGGCGCCGGGCTTTCGCTGGCGGCTGCCGTTCCAACGCGGCAGGCGGGTGCTGATCCTGGGCGCGACCGGAAGCTCGGGGCGGCTGGCGGTGCAGATCGCCCGGCATCTGGGCGCCTCGCAGGTTTTCGCCGTGGGCCGCAACGCGGCCAGGCTGGCGGAGTTGCCGGCGCTGGGCGCCACCGGAACCATCCTGCTGGGCGACGAGCGGCTGGGTGCCGCCGCCTGCGAGACGGATGTGGTGCTGGACTTCATCTGGGGCGAGAGCGCCGTGCGCTGCATGGAGTCCATGCTGGCGCAACGGGAAAGCCACAGCCTGCCGCTGACCTGGATTCACGTCGGCTCGATGGCCGGCGAGATCGCGCCGATCCCGGGCACCCTCCTGCGCCGGGCGGATCTTCGCATCCTCGGCAGCGGACACGGGGCCGTGTCGGGCCGCGCCATCCTGCGCGAGCTGCCGAGGCTGGCGAGGGAGATCGCCCGCGGCACCTTCCGCGTGGACGCGCGGGCCGTCCCGCTCAACCAGGTCGAACGAACCTGGTCGCGTCCCGATCCGGGCAACACCCGCATCGTCTTCACCCCATGACCGGCCGCCGGGCGGAGGGAAACCTCACCGCCTCGCCCCTTCGCTTCGGCTGCGGCCGGACGGGGCTTAGCCGAAAGAGGTGCGCATGAGCCGTCGCCGGTCTTCCCTGACACTGCTCCTCGGGCCGGCCATCGGGCTGACCGCCTTGTTGGCCGTCCTGGTGGCCGTCCTGTTGACCATCGGGCCGCCATGGCCATCGCTCGTGCGCGGCGCGACCTCTTCCGAGCCTCCTCCCGCCGCCCCCTCGGCCCTGTCGGTCAACTTGACCTCCGCCGCGCGCGAACGGTGGCCCCAGACCCTGCCCGCTGTCGGCAGCATCGCCGCCTGGCAGGAGGTCGTCATCGGGGCGGAGATCGGCGGGCTGCGCCTGTCGGAACTGCTGGTCGAGACCGGAGACCGGGTGACCAGGGGGCAGCTTCTGGCCCGGCTCGCCACCGGCACGCTGAGGGCGGAGCTGAAGGCCAGCCGCGCGGCCCTGCGCGAGGCCAGCGCCGCCGCCGCCGAGGCGGCCCGTGCCGCCGAACGCGCCCGGACCTTGCACCAGCGCGAGACCCTCGCGATCCGGGCCTTCGAACAGGCTGTCGCCGCGGCTGAAATGGCCGAAGCGCGGCTCGAAGCCGCCCGCGCACGGGCGCAGGCCGACCAACTGCGGCTGGACTTCACCGACGTGCGGGCTCCGGACGACGGGGTGATCAGTGCCGTGGCCGCCGTGGAAGGGGCGCTCGTGCACGCGGGACAGGAGATCCTGCGCCTGCAACGGCAGGGTCGGCTGGAATGGCGGGCCGAACTGCCGGGCCCCGATCTGGCCCGGCTGGCACCCGGCCAGAGTGTCCGCCTCGCCCTCAGTGGCGGCGAGACGGCCGAAGGACGCGTACGCCGGGTCTCTCCCCAGGTCGATCCGCTGACGCGCAGCGGCATCGTGTATGTCGATCTGGAGCCTTCCGCCGTGCTGCGCGCCGGCCTCTTCGCCCGCGGCGACATCCTGCTGGACCTGCGGGAGGTGATGACCCTCCCCGACACCGCCGTCCTGCTGCGCGACGGGTTCAGCTATGTCTTCGGCATCGAGGACGGCAGGGCGCGGCAGCAGAAGGTGACGGTCGGCGCGCGGCGCGACGGCCGGATCGAGATCCGCGCCGGGCTGGAGCCCGGCATGCCGGTCGTCGAAGCCGGCGTCGGCTTCCTCTCCGACGGTCTGACGGTGCGCGTCGTCGTGGCGGCGGGCGGCGCGCCCCTCCCGGCGCTGCGGTAAGGAGGGCACCATGAACGTCTCCGCCTGGTCGATCCGAAACCCCGTTCCGGCCGTCCTGCTGTTTGTCATGCTGACGCTGGCAGGCCTCTTCGCCTTTCACGGCGCCAGGGTGCAGAACTTCCCGGACGTGGACCTGCCCATGATCACGGTCACCGCCAGCCTGCCGGGGATGGCCCCGGCGCAGATGGAAACCGAAGTGGCGCTCAAACTGGAAAACGCCATGGCCGCCATGAAGGGGCTGCGGCATCTGCACACCGCGGTGCAGGACGGGGTGGCCACGGTTTCGGCCGAGTTCCGCCTGGACAAGCCGCCGCAGGAGGCCCTCGACGACACCCGCGCCGCCGTGGCCCGCGTGCGGGGCGACCTGCCCGCCGCGCTCCGCGAGCCCGTCATCCGCAAGATCGAGTTCAAGAACGATCCGATCCTGACCTACACGGTGGCATCCTCGCGCCGGGACGAGGAGGCCCTGTCCTGGTTCGTGGACGACCGGGTCACCCGGCGCCTGCTGGCCGTGCCCGGCGTCGGAGCGGTGACGCGCGTGGGCGGCGTGACGCGCGAAGTGCGGGTGGAGCTCGACCCGGACCGGCTCCTCGCCCTGCGCCTGAGCGCGGCCGACGTCTCGCGCCGGCTCGCCAGGGTGCAGCTCGAGGCCCCCGGCGGACGCGCCAGGCTCGGCGGCGGCGAACAGAGCTTGCGGACGGTGGTCGAAGCCTCCTCAGCGGCCGAACTGGCCGCGATGGACATTCCGCTGCCCGACGGCCGGGTGATCCGTCTCGATCAGGTGGCCGCGGCCGCCGACACCCAGGCCGAGCGCCGCAGCGGCGCCTTCCTGGACGGCCGGCCCGTGGTCTGCTTCGAGATCCTGCGCACCACCGGCGCCGGCGACATCGAGGTCGCCCGCGGCGTGCGCAAGGCGGTCGACGCGCTGCAGCAGGAGCATCCGGACATCGACCTTGTCGAGGCGTTCAATGCCATCGACCCGGTCGTGGAGAACTTCGAGGGCAGCCTGTCGCTGCTGATCGAGGGCGCCGTGCTGGCGGTCGTGGTGGTGGGGCTGTTCCTGCGCGACCTGCGCGCCACCCTTATCAGCGCGGTGGCGCTGCCGCTGTCGATCCTGCCCACCTTCCTGTTCATGCAGTGGATGGGCTTCACGCTGAACATCGTCACCCTGTTGTCGCTGTCGCTGGTCGTGGGCGTCCTGGTGGACGACGCCATCGTCGAGATCGAGAACATCGTGCGCCATATGGCACAGGGCAAGGAGCCGCTGGTCGCCGCGCGCGAGGCAGCCGACGAGATCGGCCTGCCGGTCATCGCCACCACCTTCACCCTGATCGCGGTCTTCCTGCCGACGGCCTTCATGCCGGGACTTGCGGGAAAGTTCTTCGTCCAGTTCGGCTGGACCTCATCGGTCGCCGTGTTCTTCTCGCTGGCCGTGGCGCGGATGCTGACGCCGATGATGGCCGCCTATCTGCTGAAGCCGCCCAGCCGGCCGCATGCCGAGCCCTTCTGGATCCCCGCCTATCTGAAGGCGGCGCGCTGGGCCTTCACGCACAAGGGGGCGACGCTGGCGCTCGTCGGCCTCTTCGGCCTGGCCTGCGCCCTGCCGCTGGCATCGGGCGCCATAAAGACCGACTTCCTGCCGGCCGGCGACCTCAGCCAGATCCGCATCACCGTCGAACTGCCGCCCGGCAGCCCCTACGGCCGGACGCTCGCGACCGCCGAAGAGGTGCGCCGCGCGGTGGCAAAGCACCCGCAGGTGAGGAGCGTGTTCACCGCCATCGGCAGCGGCAACGCCTCCGACAACCCCACCGGCGGAGTGGCCGAAGCACGCATGGCGACCCTGACCGTCAACCTGACGCCGCGCAAGGACCGTCCCGGCCTGACCCAGCAGGACATCGAGCGCGACCTGCGCGACGGCCTGCAGGAGGTGGCCGGCGCCCGCATCGCGCTGGTGGCGGGCGAGACCTATGCGATGGTGCTCTCGGGCGAGGACAGCGATCTGCTGGCCGGGCATGCGGCCAGGGTCGAGCGGGACCTGCGCGGCCTGGACGGCATCGGCCAGGTGGTCAGCAGCCTGAGCCTGCAACGGCCCGAGCTGATCCTGCGCCCGGACACCGCGCGCGCGGCGGATCTGGGGGTCAACACCGAGGCCATCGCCGAGACGATCCGCGTGGCGACCCAGGGCGACTACGACCAGTTCCTGCCGAAGCTGAACCTCGGGCGGCGCCAGGTGCCGGTCGTCGTCCGCCTGCCCGAGGCGGCCGCAGCCGACCTCGATCTGCTGCGCCAGCTCACCGTGCCGGGGGCGCGCGGCGCGGTGCCGCTGCGCGACGTGGCCGAGATCGAGATCGCCAGCGGTCCGGCCCAGATCAACCGCCTGGACCGCCTGCGCAACGTGACCTTCGAGGTCGACCTCAACGGGCGGGCGCTGGGCGAGGTGCAGGCGCGGGTCGCGGCTCTGCCCAGCCTGACGCAGCTACCGCCGGGCCTGACGAAGAGCGAGATCGGCCCGGCGGAAACTTCGAACGAGTTGGGGCACGGCTTCCAACTGGCGATGGGCACGGGCATCGCCTGCATCTACATCGTTCTGGTGCTGTTGTTCCGCGCCTGGGCGCAACCGGTGACGATCCTCGGGGCGCTGGTGCTGTCGATCCCGGGGGCCCTGCTGGCCCTGGTGGCGACCGGCACCCATCTCAGCATGCCGGCGATGATCGGGATGATCATGCTGATGGGCATCGCCACCAAGAACTCGATCCTGCTGGTGGAATATGCCCTGGTGGCGCAGCGCGAGCGCGGACTGTCGCGGCTGGATGCGCTGCTCGACGCCTGCCGCAAGCGCGCCCGGCCGATCGTCATGACGACCCTGGCGATGGGCGCCGGGATGATGCCCATCGCGCTGGGCTTCGGCGCCGATCCCAGCTTCCGCGCCCCCATGGCCATCGTCGTGATCGGCGGCCTGATCACCTCGACCTTCCTGAGCCTGCTGGTGATCCCCGTGCTTTACGAACTGGTCGACGACCTCGTTCGCCTCGTCACGCAGAGACGGCGGCCGACTGCCGCAAACGCGCCTCCGCCGCCGGGCTCCGCCGAAGCACCGGCGAGGTCACCGTGATCCGGGCCTGCCCTCAGCGACCGCGCGGGCGCGGGCGCAGGCGCACCGTGGCATAGGCCGCGAGCACGATCAGCGCCGCGCCGAAGACCGTCTGCCGATCGGAGCGCTCGTCGAAGGCCAGGATGCCCAGCAGCTCGGCATAGACGAGCTTGATGTAGTCCAGGGTGCCGACGACGCTGGCCTCGGCGAGACGCAGCGCCTGAACGCCGCACCACTGGCCAAGCGTCGCGAGAATGCCGATGCCGAACAGCAGAAGCAGTTGCGGCAGGTCGGGCGTCACCCAGAGGACGACCAGCGGCAGGCCGCTGAGCAGCCCGACAAACAGCGACTGGTAGAGCAGCAGTGTGGCGGTGCTCTCGGTCTGCGCCAGCCGGCGCACGCTGATCACCGCCATGGCACCGCCGACGCCGCCGAGGAGCGGGATCGCGGCATGGAGCAGCGACAGGCCCTCCCCGCCGGGACGCATGACGACCAGCACGCCGGCAAAGCCCAGCGCGATGGCGGCAAACGTTTTCGGCCCGACAGTTTCGCCGAGAAAAAACCGGGCCAGCAGCGCGACGAAGAAGACCTGCGAGAAGCCGAGGGTCGTCGCCGTGGCGAGCGGCAGCACGGCCACGGCCCAGATGCCGCAGGACAGCGCGAGAAAGGCGCCGACCAGGCGGATGGCATGCAGGCCGGGACGACTGGTGTAAAGCGCTTGCGGAAAGCTGCGCCGCATCTCGGGCAGGGTCGACAGCAGTACGACGATCTGCCGGAAGAACAGGATCTCGAGAACGTGGAAGTCACCCACCAGCACCTTCGCCGCAGCGGCGGCAAGAGTGTAGAGCAGGGCGGCAAGCAGCGCCCAGGAGACGCCGGAGGAGGAGAGAGCGCGGATCGACACGGAGCTTCTTTCGGCTTCTGGTAGTTTGGTATATTGGTACCTAACTCCGGGATATTCAAACTTCAAGCCGAATTGCATGTCGCCACGCGCCGACGCTGTGCCGGGTTTCGCGATTTGGCGTGGCCGGCCCTGCACTTGCCGTCAGCAGCCGAAATTCCCAGTCGGGGCAGGTCCTCCCGCCGCCTCGTAAAAACTCGCTAAGATTGTTTTACCATAGGTTAACTCGCCCAAAGATTGTGCTTGCACTGAGCTTGGTACCAAAGTACCGATATTAAGAGGTGTTAACCGTAGTTCGACGCGGAGCGAGAAACGGATGCGTGACCAACGCCCAGACACACCGGATTTCCACATCGTCCAGGCGGCGGCAAAAGCCTGGATCCTGCATGCGGAAACGCACCAACTCTATGAAATAAAAGGGACGCCCCCGGAAGACCGCAGGGACCCCGAGGTGCTTTCCCCCGGGCTGGCGGAGCGGGTCGCCAGGGATCTGGAGCAGTTGCGGACGGCGGGCCATCTGACGTCGCTCAACCGGGATCGGTTGGAGCGCGCCTCGCCGCTGGATGGCG
This sequence comes from Stappia sp. P2PMeth1, assembly GCF_900185735.1. Classification (NCBI taxonomy): domain Bacteria; kingdom Pseudomonadati; phylum Pseudomonadota; class Alphaproteobacteria; order Hyphomicrobiales; family Stappiaceae; genus Stappia; species Stappia sp. P2PMeth1. The sequence continues at coordinate 475,657 of NZ_FYAW01000019.1, forward strand.
CGAACCTGGCTCTGAACATCAACCTGACGTCGGTCTGCAATCTGGGGTGCACATACTGCTTCGCGGAAGGGGGCGACTACGGGCGGATCAAGGGAAAGCTGAATACCGACACGGATCTGGATGCGATCCTGAGCTTCATCGCGGAGAATGCCGGCGCCGGGGACGCGGTGCGGCTGGAGTTCTTCGGCGGCGAGCCGATGATGAACTTCGACGCCATCGAGACGCTGTGCGAGCGCTCACTCGCGCTGGCCGCAGACAGCGGCATCCGCTTTCACTACCGCATCTCGACCAATCTGACGACACGGCTGAGCGAGCGGGAACTGAGCCTGTTCGAGCGCTTCGGCTTCACCGTGTCGGTGTCCATCGACGGCGGCGCGGCGACGCATGACCGCAACCGTCCGAACCTGGCCGGGCGAGGCTCCTTCGAGCAGATCATCGCCAACTGTCGCCGCGTGCGCCAGCGGTCCGAGGCCATCACGCTGGTGGCACGCATGACCTATGTGCCGTTCCCCGGTTCCTCGCTCGTCGCGGATGTACGGGAACTGCACGGCGAGAACATCTTCGACTGGTTCCAGATCCTGCCCGCCGTGGTCGGCGACAGCTTTCTCAAGCCGGTGTTCGCGGACACGTTCGCCGGCCGCAGCCGGGACGAGATCGACGCGCTGTGCGACGACAAGGTGGACGCGGAATATCGCGACCTCGCGCGGGCCTATCTGACGCTGTTCTCGGACGACAACCGCTTCAAGGGCGTGCTGGAGATCGAAACGATCATCCGCATGATCCTGCTGGGAGAAGTGGCGAACGGACATTGTTCCGGCGGACGCAAGTATTTCACCTTTTCGCCGGACCAGTCCGTGATGCCCTGTCACCGGCTGGTGGGCGAGGTCGACTTTCGCAGCGGCAGCTTCTCCGAAGGCGTCGACGCGGCGACGACCGAGCGGTGGCGGACGTCGATCAACGACACGCCGGTGTGTGCGGACTGCGCGATCCGCTACCTGTGCAGCGGCGGCTGCAAACAGGAGAATTTCGTCCGCAGCGGCGACATGAACCGCCCGGATCCGCGCAGTTGCCGCTTCCAGTTCCGCCTGGTCGACGCTGCCATCGAGACCATCGGGCGCGCCGGGCCGGAGTTGCGCGGTCGGAACAGGTCCGTGCTCAGCGACCTTTTCGTCTCCTGCGGACGTCCGACGCTGAAGACCGGGCGCGCGGCGCATCGACCCGCGCCCCCCGGCCTGCAGTGCCTGACACCGCTGACCTGACGCCGCTGACCTGGCGCCGCCGACCTGGCACGCCCCGCTCATCCAGACCCGGAACAGCCTGACAGGAAAATTCACATGAACATCCAGCAGGACAAATACATCCGCCGCAACATCCACACCTATCCGTTCAACTACACCTACACGGATTTCGGCAATTTCTTTCGCAAGCAGGACGCGTCGATCTACATCCATATCCCGTTCTGTTCGACGAAATGCCACTTCTGCGACTACACCGTGATGGTGAACTCGAAGGACGATCTGCGCGAGGCCTATGTCCAGGCGCTGATCAAGGAGATCGAGGCGTTTCCGAACAACCCGGTGTTCCCGAGGTTCCGCATCGAGGCGATCTATTTCGGCGGCGGCACGCCGGGACTGCTGACGGCGGACCAGTTGATCCGCATCCTTCAGGCCTGTCGCGACACGTTCGAGGTGGCCGCCGGCGCCGAGGTCGCGGTGGAATTCGATCCGCGCAGCGTCGACCAGGACAAGATCGACGCGCTGTTCGATGCTGGCTTCAACCGGTTCTCGATCGGGATCCAGAGCTTCGACGAGGGCGTCCTGCGGCAGACCAACCGGCCGCACGACCTGCACGATATCGACCGCGCGGTGACGGCGATCCGCAAGTCGGGCTTCACCCATGTCAATGTCGACCTGATCTATCCCCTGATCGGGCTGACGCCCGAGATCTGGGAAGACTCCGTCACCCGCGCCATCGACCTGGAGATGTCCTGCATCACGGTCTATCCGCTGGAGGTCTGGGAGAACACCGCCTACCACAACTGGATCCTCAAGAAGGGGCAGAAGCTGCCGCTGATCGAGGAAGAGAAGGCAATGGCGGTGCGGGCCTTCGACCTGCTGGAGCAGGCGGGCTACGTCACCGGCAGCACCTCGGGCTATTACCACCCGGCGCGGGCGGATCATTACTGCCGCTTCCTTGATTATTACTGGCGAACATGGCCGATGATCGGCTTCGGCGTATCGTCGAAATCGGCGATCCATCAGTTCATGTACACCAACATCACCAATATCCGACAGTATATCGACCGGATCAACGCCGGAGAGCCGATCCTCGACTTCTCGACGCATCTGAGCAAGGAGCAGGAGATGCGCCGGGTGATGATCCGCGGGCTGAAGGTGGGCAACGTCTTCAAGACCGATTTCCAGGCGCGGTTCGGCGTGCCCATGGACCTGGTCTATGGCGACGTGCTGCGGGCGCTCCAGGCCGAGGGCTACCTGACCGACGACGGCGAGGAGGTGCGGCTGACCCGCAAGGGGCAACTGTATTCGAACGCTGTCTGGGAACGCTTCTATGTCGAGGAAGACCTCGCCCCCGCCAAGCCGGGAGAGGTCAAGTTCGGCCTGTCGGAACTGATCCTCGACTGATCCTTTCGCTTTTCCATCGCTTCGCTTCGGAGGCCGCCATGAAAATCGATCAAGACGTGTCCTGGATGCGGGACGCCTATCCCGCCACCCATTGGGAGAAGGCCGGCAACGGCAGTTCGATGGTGGTGTGCAACCTCAGCCCGCGCCACTGCAAGATCGCGGACGGGCAGATGGGGCGCTGCGGCGTGCGCGGCAATATCGGCGGCGAGTTGTACACCTTCAACTACGGAAAGTCGGTCGAGGCGACAATGGAATACATCGAGACCGAGGCGGTGAACCACTTCCGCCCCGGAGCGAAGATCCTGTCGCTCGGGAATATCGGCTGCATGATGTCCTGCGATTTCTGCCAGAACTGGCGGACATCCCAGGTGCGCCACCTCGATCAGGCGGATGTGCGCCGCTACACGCCCGAACAGATCGTCGCCACCTGCGAGATGCTGGGGATCGAGGTCATTTCCTGGACCTACAACGATCCGGTGGTCTGGCACGAATTCGTGGTGGAAACGTCGCGGCTTGCCCAGTCGGCGGGGATCGTCACCCTCTACAAGTCGGCGTTCTACATCGAATCCGGCGCGGTGGACGAGTTGATCGACTGTATCGACATCTTCAGCATCTCGCTGAAGTCGATGGATGAGAAGTTCTATCGCAAGTTCACCGGCGGCACGCATCTGCAGCCGGTGCTCGACATGATCCGCAAGGTGCATGCCTCGGGGCGGCATCTGGAGCTGAGCCAGTTGCTGATCACCGGGCGCAACGACACCGAGGAGGAGATCGCCAAGACAAATACCTGGGTGCTGGAGCATGTGGGCGACCGGGTGCCGTTGCACTACGTCGCCTTCCACCCGGCCTATCTCTACACCAGCGTGACACGCACGCCGGAGGCGATCGTGCTGAAGGCCCGCGAGATGGCGATGGAGGTGGGCATTCGCTACGTCTATTGCGGCAACATGTTCCGCGATGGCGTGTCGGACACCCATTGTCCGGGCTGCGGCACGCGCACCGTGCGCCGCTACGGGCTGAAGGCCGAAGCGGTGGCGCTGGACGAGGCCGGATGCTGCACCCAGTGCGGTACGCCGAACGACGTGCGGCAGGCACTCAAGGGGCGCGCTGCGGAGATCGCGCTACCCACCTCGCCCGACACGCATTACAGCAGGGACTTCCTGTGGAACGCGGAGGCGAACTCCGTCCATATCGAGGTGATGCATGACGCGCAGACCGTCTGCGCGCTGCAACTGGAGCGGATCGGCACGGACGCGGTGCCGGTGCAGAGCTTTGCCACCGGCGGCGTGCTGCGGCGGATCATCGCCTCGCGGCAGACCGACGAGGAGACCGGCGTGCGGGTGACGCTGCCGAAAGGGGCCGTCCTGCACTTCTACCCGGTGCTGGACCGGGCGCATTTCCCGACATCCGAGAACCTGGAACGCGAGATCGCGGGCTATCGCGAGGAGCGCACGGACGCGATGGCGCGCGCCTGATCCCGACCCCTGGCCCATCGCCTGCACAGGCGGCGGGCCGACGTTCCGGCACGCGACGGAAGGAGGTCACGATGCTGATGTACAGTTGGATGGTGTGGGTCGAATACGCACCGGAGCGCTACGACGTCTCGGTCAAGCTGCTGACCGGCGGCAAGATCGACCGGATCAAGAACACCATCGCCAGCCGCATGAAGCAGGGCGACCAGGTGCTGGACATCGGCTGCGGCACCGGCTCGCTGGGGCTGAAATGCATCGAGCACGGCGCGACCGTGACCGGCATGGACATTTCCGAAAGCATGCTGAAGGAGTGCCGCCGCAACATCGCCAAGGCAGGGCGCGAGGACCGCTTCACCATCATCAAGGACAGCGTCACCAACCTGAAGAAGCATTTCGCGCCGAACAGCCTGGACGCAATCGTCTCCACCATGGTGGTGGGGGAACTGTCGAAACCCTACCTCGAACACATCTTCCGCGAATGCCACGAGATCCTGAAACCGGGTGGCAAGATGCTGATCGCCGACGAGGTCTGGCCCGAGGGCAGGGTCTCGCGGGTGCTGTTCCGGGTGGTCATGACACTGATGTGGGTGCCGCAATTCGCCATCCTGCGGCGGGCGTTCTTTCCGGTGAAGGACCTCAAGGGCGTCATCGAGGCGGCAGGCTTCGAGATCGCCGAGAAGAAGACCTGGCCCATGTCCACCTTCCAGTTGATAGAAGGTGTCAAACGCCATGTTTGAGTGGATCACGACCAAGCTCTACGAGACGTTCCACGTCTTCTTCCGGCATTTCAACTTTCCCTGCGCGCTGGGACTGCGCCGCATCGGCAATCCCGATGCCAACAGCCCGGTGTTCCTGAGCGGCAACTACACGCTGACGGTGCACCGGCTGATGAAGGTGCTCGCCCCCTTCGACTGCTACCTGCTGGTGGCGAATTCCAAGGGCTCGAACGTCTGGTGCGCCGCCGGAATGAACGAATACAACGAGTATGACGTGATCGACGCGATCAACGTCACCGGGCTGAAGGACGTTGTGGCCGGGCGGCGGATCATCGCGCCGCCCTATGCCGCGCCCGGCATCGACGCGGAGGAAGTGACGCGGCAGACGGGGTTCAAGCTGGCCTGGGGGCCGACGCATCTGGACGACCTTCCCGCCTATATCCGCGCCAACTACCGCCGCTCCGAGCCGATGACGCTGGCGCAGTTCGGCTTTGTCGACCGGATGGAACAGGCGCTGTCGACGGCGCTGGTCTACTGCATGACGCTGTTCCCGGTGGCCTTCTTCTATCCGCAGTATGCGCTGATCTCGATGGGGTTGATCTTCCTGCTGCACCTGACCTGGTTCGCCTTCTGGGACATTCTCCCCGAAGAGCGCCGCTGGGCGAAGACGCTGACGCATCTGGGCGTGTCGCTGGCCGGGCTGGCGGGCGTGGCATGGTACACGCGGATGCCGGCGGAAGAGGTCGGACTGTGGGCCGCGACGCTCACGGCCATCGTGCTGCTGATCTCGCTCGACGGCTGCGGCAGTTCGACGATCTACAAGACCACGCCGAAGCGCTGGCTGAAGAAGGGCGACTATCGCAGCCATTTCGAGCCGATCATCGATCCGGTGAAATGCACCTCCTGCTACGACTGCATCTATGTCTGTCCGAAGGGCGTGCTGGCGCGGCTGGCGAAAGGGCCGGCGGTGTCGGTGCGCCCCGACCAGTGCATCGAGTGTCTTGCCTGCGTGAAGGCCTGCCATGACGACGCCTTCTACAACACCTCGCAGGAGTGGAAAGGCGACGTGAAGAGCATCGCCGGGCTGGAAACCATCATGACCCGCGACTGGCAGCATCTGGAGGCGGAAACGCGCTGGATCGGCGCGCCGCTGAAATTCCAGGGGCAGACGCTGGTGGTGGACGAGCAGGTCCTGGCGGCGGACGGCGTGCGGCCGGTGCGCACCGTGCAGCGCCGCCCTGCCCTTCGCAACCCCGAGCCCAAGATCGACGATGCAAACCGTGCCGAGGCCTCCTACTGACATGGCCGCCGACATCGATGACGGCGAGGCGTCGCGGCTCTATGCCGGAGACGTCGAGGGCGCGCGGGCGATGTTCGACGCGGCCTGCGACGCCTGTGGGCTGGAGATCCGTGACCACCTGATCGGCGATAGCGGCGACAGCCTGCGGGTGGCGCTGTGCGGCCCCGGGGACGCAGCCTGCACGCTGGTGGTGCTGAGCGGGCTGCACGGGATCGAGGGGCATTGCGGCAGCGCCGCGCAGGTGGCGCTGGTCCGGCGGCTGGCGGACCATGACGGGCCGGTGCGGGTGATCCTGGTGCATGGCATCAACCCCGGCGGCATCCGCGCGTTTCGGCGCACCAATGCCGACAATGTCGATCTGAACCGCAATTACCTTTCGGACCATGCCGCACTGGCCGATGTCGGGCCGCAGGCCCGCGCCATCGGGCGGCTGTTCAGCAGCCGCGCCCTGTCGCGCCTGCCCGATGCGGCGTGGTTCGCGGTCTTTGTCGCCAGCGTGATCGCGCGAGGCGGAATGCGCCAGGTCAAGGAGACGCTGGCGGGCGGGCAGTACTTCGACCCGCAGGCGGTGTTCTATGGCGGAGCGGCGCTGGCGCCGGAACTGCAGGCGCTGAACGCGGCGCTGGGCCCGCTCTTGGCCGGCGCGCGGCCCGACCGGACGATCCTGTTCGACCTGCATTCGGGCATCGGCGGCTACAAGGTGCCGAGCCTGCTCGCCAATGGTCCGTCGCTGCTGCCCATGCGGGAGATCTTCGGCATGCCGGTCAGCGACGGACATGCCGGCGACCAGGCGGTCTATCCGGCGCGGGGCGATGTGATCCGGGGGCTGAAGACGGCCTTCGGGCTGGAAGGCGCCTGCGGCGTCACCTTCGAACTGGGCACCGGGCCGGCGGCGCGGACGCTGCTGGCGCTGCGCGCGGCCAACAGTGCGCTGGTGCACTTCCCGGATGATGCGCGTTGCGTCGCAAGGGCGCGGGCGCAGATGCTGCGCGCCTTCTGTCCGCAGGACGCTGCGTGGCGCGGCACCTATGTGCGCGAGGCCGGGACCTTGATCGCGCGGGCGCTGCATTTCCTCACCACAAGGGCCGACGCCGATGTTTGAGACCGCACGCCGCATGACGTTTCTCGAGCATGAGCTGGTCATCCTCGACCGCACCGACCGCCATCGGGGGGAACTGGCGGCACTGGAACCGGACCTGCTCAGGCTGGCAACCTTCGCGCGGGGCTGGGACGAGACCCACCTCGACCACATGCGGCGGCATTTCAAGATCGAGCCGTTCTACAACGCCTCCGCCATGGTGCTGATCTTCCGAAACGGCATGCTGATCGGCACCGCCGGGGTGGATACGACCGTGCCGTCGGGGCGGGCGGGCGTGCACGTGCTGCACCTGTGCAGCGTCAACGTCATGCAGGAACTGCGCAATTCCGGGCTGATGGCGCTGCTCCTCGTGCTTCTGGCGGATCACGCGCTGGTGGGACGGCCGGCGCGGGACGCGGTCTATTTCACCTCGATCTCGCAAAGCCCGCTGGTCTACAGCCTGATGTCGCACCTCGCTCCGGTGCATCCGGACGGCGTCCGCCAACCGCCTGAGGAGGTGGTGCGGATCGCCCGGCAGGTGGTGGCAAAATACGACCCGCACCTGCCGCTCGAGGCGAGAACGCTGACGCTGCGCGGCGAGTGCGACTTCTTCTATCGCAGCCTGCCCTATGTGGCCGACGCGCGCATCAACGCGCTGTTCGACACGATCCTCAATGTTCCGGCCGGCGATGTGTTCGTCAATGTGGCGGGCACGACGGTGGCCGGGGCGTTGGGGCGGGTCGGCAGATACCGGAAGCGGTTTTCGCACCTGCTCAAGGAGGCGGCCAATGCATGACGGCAATCCACTTCAGGGCGCCGGATCGGTCTATGCCGACTCCTTCAAGCGCAACATCGGCATCCTGACGGAGGCGGAACAGGCGGCGCTGGCGCGGGCGACGGTGCTGGTGGTCGGCGCGGGCGGGATCGGCTCCAACTGCCTGTCGACGCTGGCGCGGATGGGCGTGGGCGGGTTCCACATCGTCGATCCCGACAGGTTCGAGCTTGCCAACATCAACCGGCAGTTCGGCGCCACCGTCTCGAACGACGGACGCGACAAGGTGGAGGTGCTGCGCGAAGCGATCCTCGACATCAACCCGGACGCGCGGGTCACGCTGTTCCGCGACTATTTCACCGAGGAGATCGCCGAGGCGGCGTTCGCCGGGGTGGATATCTGCATCGATGCCATCGACTTCTACCGGATCGACGATCACCTGACCTTTCACCGTGCGGCCCGAGCGCGCGGGCTCTACGTCCTGATGGGCTCGCCCGTGGGGTTCAGCGCCTGCCTGCAGATCTTCGATCCGGCGGGCATGACGATGGAGGCCTATTGCGGCATTTCCGACGCGCAGCCGCCGATGGAGAAGCAGTTGCGCTATGCCTGCGGCCTCGTGCCGAAGCTGGCGCATATCAGCTACTACGACGTCTCGAAGCAGAACTCGAACACGGATTTCATGCAAGGATCGGGACCGTCGCTGGCCTCGGCCTGCGTGCTCGCGGCCTCGCTGGTGGCGAGCGAGATCGTGCTGATCCTGCTGGGGCGGCACAAGCCGCGAGTCATTCCCCACACGCTGCAATACGACCCCTGCACCTGGCGGCACGAAGCGGTCTATCTCGATGGAGGCATGCCCGCCTATGACCCGACCGACGTGATCGAGGGAATCGACGACAAAAGCTCGCTGGTGGTGAACATCTTCGACCATTTCTATCGCAAAGTGCGCGCCGCGACGCTGGAACTGCGCGACGGCGGCACGCTCTGCTACCGCAGCCAGGGCAAGGGGCCACCCGTGCTGCTGATCGGGCCGGTGGGGGGCGACACCAGCTTCTGGGCCCGGCAGGCGTCGCGTCTGGCGGAAGAGTTCCGGGTGATCACGCTGGACAATCGCGGCATCGGGCGCAGTTCCCCCCTGCCGGAGAGTGCTGACTGCGCGACGATGGCCGCCGATGTGCTGGAACTGGTGGCGCATCTGGATCTCGACCGCGTGGTGCTGGCGGGCTGCGCCCTGGGCGGGCTGATCGCCCTGCAGGCAGCGCTGATGGCGCCGGAGCGGGTGGCCGGCATCAGCCTGTGTTCCGCCTATCTGGCGGCGGACGAGGTCATTCTCGACACGACCGAGGGCTGGCGGCGGCTGGCGCGGCAGTCGGGCATGGCGGCGGTGTTCGACGACAGCATCGACTGGCTGTTCGGCGCGGGTTATCGCAGCCGCAACGCCGACGAACTGTACAAGCTGAAGACCTTCTACCGGGTGAACGAGCAGCATGCGGATGCATTCTGCCGCCAGACGCTGGTGGCGAACCGCTTCGTCCCGCTGGCCGACCCGGCGGGGATCGCCTGCCCGGTGCAGATCATCCATGGCGGCGAGGACCGGCTGGTCGGACCGGAGCACGCGCGGGCGCTGGCAGCGGCCCTCGGCGGCGTCACTCCGGTCATTCTGCCCGAGGCCGGGCATTTCCTGACCTGGGAGCGGGCGGACGACTACAATGCCTTGCTGGCGGTCTTCGCCCGGACGGCGCTGGCGGGGGCGGGCGCATGACCACGACCATGAAACCGCGCGCCCTTGCCGGCCACGAGCCGCGGCCCGTTCCCCTCACCATGCTGGACTTCGAAGACCGCATGAGCCCCCTTGCCCGCCTGCAGACGGTGGCGGGCGGGCCGATCCGCTATGCGCTGGCGGGCGATGGACCGCAGACGATCCTGTTCCTGCACGGCATTCCGCTATCGATGACCACCTGGCAGGACCTGTTCTTTGACCTGGCGCGGGATCACCGGGTGCTGGCGATCGACATGCCGGGGTTCGGACACTCGGGCAAGGCGTTCGGCGACTACAGCCTGGATGCGACCAGCGCCAGGGTGGCAGAGCTCTGCGCCGCCCTGGGTCTGGCGCGGCTGCATGTGGCGGGCAGTTCCTTTGGCGCGGCGGTGGCGACGGTGCTGGCGCTGAACGCGCCTGAACTGGTGGACCGGCTGCTGCTGATCAACAGCGTCGGCATCGCCGGGGGCACCCATTCGGTGGAACGGGCGGCGCGGATCGGCCTGGTGCGGCATGCCATGCGCAGCGCGATCCTGCGCGAGGGCATCGGGCCGCGGATCTTCCGGTCGAAGATGCGGGCCTCCTACACGGCACATATGCCCGATGAGGCGATGGTGGACTTCTATTATCGCCAGTTGCTGGAGCCCGGGGCGGCAGATGCGTTTCTGCAGACGCTGAAACAGTTCCACGAGAAGGGCCTGCAGGCCCGGCTGCCGGAGTTGCGCAAGCCGGTGCTGTCGGTCTGGGGCGCCGGCGACAAGGTGCTGCCGGTGAACAAGTCCCTGGGCATCCAGGCGCGGCTCGGCGACTGCTGGTCGGTGATCCTGCCCGAGGCGGGCCACCTGCCGCATGAGGAGTTTCCCGACCGTGTCGCCAGCCTGTTCCGACGCTTCCTGACACTGGCTCCCGGCTGAGGACCGCTGCCGACCTTCAGGGAGATCACCCGACGGCTCCCTGCTCCTCAGATGAGATCGTCGCGGACGATGACAGGCGACGCCAGCCCGTGCGTATGGACGGTCGCCATGCCTCTCGGATCATCCAGGACCCATCATGGGACACGGCGGCGTACACGCCGGAAGCTCCCCCTCCATCAAGCGGTTGTCCCGCCTGCGCCTTTCCCGATTTGACGTTGCCCCGGTGCTCTTTTACCCAGTAGAACCATGCGGTCGGAAGAGAGGTGCGAGATGGCGGCCAGGTCGGGTAAACACGTGGAAAGAGTTCAGACGGGCGTTCGCATCGAGAAGCGGATCCTCAAGGTCCTGAAATCCCTTGCCTATCACAAGGAGATCAGTCTGAGCGACCTGCTGGAGGGAATGATCCTGCACAGTCTGGAGAACCGGCCCGCCTTCAACGAGGAGACCTTGCAGTTCATCCGCACCATGCGCGAGGTCTACCATCTGGATCTGAATGCCGACGACGCCCACACCATGGAGGAATGAGGCCCTACCCCTCATTCCGCAGCTTCCACCGCGCGGCGACGGGCAGGCTGCGCGGTCAGGTTCAGCAGGGTCTTCTGACTGAGGAAATGCAGTCCGAGACCTGCGTCCACCATGAACAGTTGCAATGAGACGATATCGTCCTGCATCTGCGGCGGCAGGGTCAGCGCAACGCCATGCCGCAGCGTTTCGCCCGGCAAAACCGACAGTTCGACCGGCTCGGCCAGGCCGCCGACGCCCAGTTTGCGCCATTCGTTGAGCTGCAGGAACAGCGAGAGCGCCGCGGCCTCCGGGCCGGTGTTGTCGATACGGACGCAGACCTCCAGAGCGGACCCGCGTACTTCCGGCAGGGTCGACATGGAGACGCGCAAGGCGGCGGCGAGCGGCAGGTCCGCGGTGATGCCGCAGCGATGGCAGATCGTCACGTCACGCGCGGGATGCTCGGCCACCGGGTCGCGGTAGCGCCAGGCAAAGGCCTGCGTGCCGCAATGCGGGCAGGGGCCGTCGCCCTCGGGCCCGGCCCGGCGCAGATCCGGGTAGAGCGCGGCATGGTCCTGCGACATCCACACCCGTGCCTCGCCCAGATGGTCGGCAATCCGCAGCGCCGCGGCGCGGCGCAGCGCGTCGAGGCGGGCCTGCATCAGAGCCGGCGCGGCCAGCGCCAGGGGCAGTGCGTCCAACTGCTCAATCGGGCGGGGAAAGGCGGCGATCCGGTGCATCAGGTCGGCGATGTCCTTGCCGGCCGTGTCCATCGCCGGGGACGACCCGAAGACATGGGCAATGAGGCGCAGGCGCGAGAGGGCGCCGCGCCCGGTCGCCAGCACCCGGCTGTCGAGCGGCGCGGCCGGCACCAGGGCGACCTCCAGCGGACCGGGGTCGAGCGCGCCGTCGCGAAAGACCGTCACCTCGATCCCCTCGCCGGGGGTGGGCGCAAGGGCGAAGAAATGGCCGGACGCGCGCAGGGCCGGGGTCATCGGCAGCACGGCCAGCGGCGTGTCGCCCGCAGGCCGGGGCAGCGGGAGCGTCACCGCATGCGCCTGCGGCGCGGGGGTGATCCGCAGGACGGTGCCGCGCGGGGTGGAGGTGGTCTCGGCCCCTTGTGTGTCCCGCGCCAGCGGCGGCACAGTGCACAGGTCGGGATCGCCCAGCACCAGGAAGGCCGGATCAGGCAGCATGCCCGTGTTGCCGATGCGGTTGAGGGTGTGGGCGATTTCGCCCAGCGGCGCGGCGCTGCGCGCCAGCGCCTCGATGAGGATGAGCAGCGGCGCATTGGCCTGCACGTGCTTGAACGGCGCCAGCACCGCCGCCGGACGCCCGTCGAGCAGGCCGAAAAGGACCGAGAAATCCCGCGGCGCAAGCCCCTGGCTGGGGGTGAAGCCGTCGCAGCTCATGAGCAGGACGGTGTTGGCGTCGAGCGACTGCGCGGCGCGGCGGTTCTCGATCTGGCAGGCGCGGCCGCAATCGAAACGCCCCTCCGGCTGCGGCGGCAGGGCGTGCCGGCGCCCGCACAGCACGTCCTCCTCGCCGTAGCCGAGATGCATCTCGTTGCCATGCGCGCCGATCAGCAGGAACTCGGACGGTCCCTTGTCGGCGGGAGCGGGCAGCACGTGACCGGCGGCGTGGCAGGCGCGCAGGATCAGAAGACGGGCGACGATCCGTGCGGTTTGCGCTGCGTCGCGTCCGGTCAGCAGGCCAAGGCGGTCGGGAGCCTCGGGGTCGGTGGTTTGCCAGTCGAGCAGGCGGGCGATGAAGGCCTTGTCCAGTGCCTCGGCCGGGGTTGCGATCAAGGCCGTGCCCGACCCGCAAAGGGCGGCGAAGGGGTCCAGCGGCGCGGGCAGGGCGACGACCCGGCGGCCGGTCAGCACCGCATAGGCCAGCGCGGGCAGGCTGTCCGGCCCCGGATCGGCGACCGCCAGGGTTCCGGCCGTGCCCATCTGCCAGAGGTCGCTCAGCAGATCGACCGCCAGACCAGACGCGCTGTCGAATAGAGGGGCGGACGGCGGGGGGGCGGGCGCGATGCGGATCGGCAGGTCGGGATAGAGCGCAGCCAGCGCCCGGGCGTCGCGGGCCGTGCCCGAGATCGGGATGCTGTGCAGATCGCCGGCGAGCGCGGCGGCGCGCACCGCGGCAGCGAAACGAGGCCCATCCGGACAGGGCAGCAGGGTCAGTGCGTCCATGGTCCCTCCCCCATCAGACCGGAAAGCGCACCGAGGCGCGGGCCCAGTCATAGACCTCCCGGATCGCCTGGGGGTCGGGCGCTTCCAGCAGCGCCAGGCCCAGCACATCGCGGAAGGTTTCCAGCCGGAGAACGGCGTCGCCTGCCTTGACGCTGCATTTCAGCGCGTAGCATTCGGGACGCGCGCGCAACGCGTCCAGCGACCGGGTGCTGCGCACGATGCCGGTCTCGTCGGAGTAAAGCGCCATGATCGCGCTCCATTTGCGCGGCGGGCAGGCGCGCACGGTGACCTTTTCACCGCAGGCCAATTGCAGGGCGATGCGCATCAGTTCGAATCCGTAGACCCGTTTCATCACCCCGACCGAATATTGCCCCGGCGGCCGGGCAGCGCATTCGATCAGGAAGGGCTGATCGCCCCGCATGTGCACCTCGGCATGAAAGACGCTGTTGCGGATGCCGAGAGCGCGGACGCAGTCGGCGGCGATGCGGCGCAGCGCCTCGGCCTCGCCGGCGCTGGTGCGGGCCGGGACGTAATGGCCGATCACCATGAAATTCTCATGCGAGAGCTTCTCGCAGAAGTTCAGCACCTCGATACGGCCATCCTGCTCGTAGCCCTCGACCGAGAATTCGCGGCCGGAGACGAATTCCTCCATCACCACGCTGCTCTGCGTGGCGAAGTCATGATCGAGCGCCGCGCGGCGGGCGGCGATGCGGTCCCAGGCCTCGCTCAGCTCATCCGGCGAGCGGACCCGGGAAATGCCGTAACTCATGGCGTAGTCGACCATCTTCATCATGCAGTCGCCGCCGAAATCCCTCCAGGCGGCGATGGCGTCCTCGCGCGTTTCGACCACGACGAAGCGGGGCGTGGGCACCCCGCGGGCGACGAGACGCTGCTTCATGCGAGACTTGATCTGCTGGCAGGCGGCATCCTCGGCAGGGGCATAGTCGAAGCCGAGCCTACGCCCCAGCGCGGCGGCGGCGGGCACGGTGACCTCGTCGCCGGCGATGACACCGGCGATGGCGCCGCGCCAGGGAGCCAGCGCGGACAGGGCCGAGTCGAGATCGTCGGCGGTGTAAGGGACAAAGGCCGTCAGGGCGCTGTTCGCGGCATAGGCGTCGTCCATGCGGCGGTGACCCGCCTCCTCGGCCCGGCAGACATCAGGATTGGAACTGAGAACGATGGCGCCGTAGCCCAGGTCGCGCGCGGCGGGGATGTAGTTGAAGAAGTGGGCGACCGGGTCGACAATGACGATATGACGCTGACCCGCTTCTGAGAAATGTCTGGTCATCGGGAAGGCTCGCTGTCGGGGGCGGGGGCGCAGGGCAGCGGCTGCCCTGCGCCGGAGCTTACCAGCAGGCGGCGGCGAGGCTGCCGACCGCATCCTTGGACAGGCCCATGCCGTCCAGTTCGGTGACGGCCATGGCCTGAAGGATCGCACGCTCGCTGCGGATGCGGTCGATCTCAAGCGTCAGCTTGCCGATCTCGTCATGGATCGGGCCGACATGCGCCTTGAGCTTGTCATGGGTAGCCGACGAAACCTTGGCAGACATAATGGTCTCCTTTTCCTCCTTGAAATCCGGTCGCGGCCGGGTTGCCGGGACCTGGGAAAGGATACCTTAAAGTTGTATTGAGGTACATTGATATCTTGGTACCAATTCACTTGACCGATCCCGAGCGGAAAGCGCTCGCCCGGCAACGGGTTGCGGGAGGGCAGGGCGATTTGCGGGAAAACGGGCCGGACAGCGCGGTGCGTCGCCGACGGCGAGCGGCGACGCTTTCGGTCTGGATCTACGCGGTTCGCCGAGGAGCAGCCCCGTCGGGAGCCTGGGCGTCGGACGCCGCAACCAGGACATCATCCACCGGACGGCGGGGCGAGAACGGCAGGTCCCGTCCGTAGCCGAACCGCATCACGACGTCAGGCCTCACCCCCGGCTCCCCCACCAATGCCGCGAGGTCGGAGCGCAGCGGCGCCACTTCGACCGGCTGATTGACGAAAGCGTGCTTGAGGCCCAGCGCCGTTGCCGCCAGGGCGAACCGCTGGCAGGCGCGCCCGACGGCGATCCAGTGCGCCTTGTCCTCGCGCTCGCCAAGGAAGACGGCGATGCCGGCCGAACTGTCGATCTGCCGGGCATATTTGTCACTCTCGCCCGCTGCAGTGAAGAACGTGTCGAAGGCAAGTCGCCCGAGGCTGTCGGGCAGCACGGGATTGCCGCTCGCGGCCGCAAACAGACCGTCGCCCGCTTCGATTGCGCTCCGGGGATTGAAGCGCAGCCACTGTTTCAACTCCGCCATGAACGCCGGATCCTGCATCTGGGCCGTGTTGCCGGCGATGACGAGGTCCCGCACCTGGTCAATCCGGACCCGCTCGGTCAGCAGCACGAGGCGGACTCCAGGCTCCTCGGCAGCCTTGCGCAGCGTCTCGAGATCGGCGGCGGCAATGGCGCGGCTGTCATATTCGCTGCGGGTCGACTGCCGCCGAGGGATGGCGGCAAACAAGGGGTCGGATCGCGACGGACCCGCCGAATAGGCAAAGTGGACGAGACCTTCGGGATCAATCCGCGCCTCGCCCGGGCGCCCCGCCGCCGCCGCCGCGATGGCGAGGTTTTCGGTCGCGCAGCCGATACTGACGAAAAGATGATGGTCGTCGGGATCGACGATGTGGGTGGTGCGCGAAAAATCCGGCAGGATGTCCATGGCGCCCTCCGCAAGGCGGAAGCGCCAGGGCTGCGTGTTGTGGCCATTGGCGGCAAGCGCCGCGTAGCGGACGAGATCCCTGTCGGCCGGATCGGCCGGCAGCGGCGCACGCAGGCCGCCGGCATGACGGGCATAGTCTGAGAGCGAACCGACGGCCGACCGCCACCCATAGGCCCCCAGGCCACCAAGGAGAAGCGCCGCACCCGCCCCGACAAGAAAGCCCCTTCTGCGCATCCCCGCCTCCCGTTCGACCAACGATAGCAGACGCAAGACCGGATGGCTTGACCCCGATCAACCTCATGTCGGCGAGGCGCTGCTCGATCCATCCGGATGTCGCATGGCTTTCGGCAGTTCGTGCCTCTCTGGCGCGGGAGGAGACGTCCCTACCGCCGGCGTCCTCGGCACAGCATGCCGGCGGACCGCTTTGGGGGACACGCGAACCACGGCACGGCTTCCCGCTGCTTTGCCTTTGGAACAGCGAAAAAGAATACGATACAAGCGTAGAGGCACCCGATCCGGTCGCGCGCTATGTATCTTGGCCAAAGGGAGGGGCCGGGATCATGACCCATCCAATGACACGCCGCTTCCTGATCGGCGCAGGAACGGCTGCCTTGATTGCGAGGCCGGCACGGGCACAGCCGGTTTTGCGTCTGGGATTGACGCCGGTCTTTCTGGATAACGATGCCGTCGTGATTGAGGGCCTGCGCCGCGCCCTTGCAAGCGGCATGAACCGCGAGATCGAACTGTTTCAGCGGCGCACCTACCAGGAAGTCACCGGCCTGCTTCTGGACCGGACGATCGATGCGGCCTGGCTTTGCGGCTATCCCTATCTGCAACATGCCGATGCGCTGGAACTTGTCGCCGTGCCGGTGTGGCGCGGCGGCCCGAGATACCAATCCTACCTGATCGTCGGGGCCGACGATCCGGCGACGGGCCTGAGCGATCTGCGCGGCGGCTTGCACGCCTTCTCCGATCCGGATTCAAACTCGGGCTATCTCGTCACCGCAACCGATCTGCGGCGCCTCGGGGACCGGGTGGAGACCTTCTTCAGCAGGTCGGTCTTCACGTTCGGTCATCGCAACGTGGTGCGGGCCGTGGCGGACGGACTTGTCAGGTCGGGGAGCGTCGATGGCTATGTCTGGGAGGCTCTGGCCGTCATCGAACCGGCGCTGACCGAACGAACGCGGGTGGTTGCGCGGTCGGAATGGCTGGGCTTCCCTCCGGTCTGCGCGAGGCGCGACAATCTGGCCTCCGAGCCGGTTCGCGCACTGCAAGATGCCTTGCTGGGCCTGGTCGAGCGCGCCGACGGCCGTCAGGCGCTCGCCGCGCTGCATCTCGACGGTTTTCAGCGGGCGACCGACGATCTCTATGACGGAATTGCCGATCGCATGCGCGATCTGGGACCGTGACGAATGAAGCAGATCGCCTCCCTGCCGATGTCGATAAAGCTGCCGCTGCTGGCGGCGGCGATGATGATCCTTGCCGGGACACTGGCCTCGCAAGTGGTCCTGCGGTCGCTGGCCCGGGTGCAGGACGCACGGATCCAGGAACTGGCGCAGATGCATGTCGAGGGGCTGACGGTGGCCTTGGGGTCGCATGTTCTGCGGAAGGATGTCTGGGAGGTCTATGACACGCTGGACCGGGCCTCGAAGGGGGCCGAGGGACGGAGGATGATTCTGACCGCCGTGGCGGACGAGCGCGGCCGCGTTCTGGCGGCGACCGACCCTCGGCGCGTGCCCATCGACAGCGATATCGCAGATCTGGTCCGAAATGCGGTGGCCCTCGACCATCTGTCGATAGACGATACCGCCCCCGTTCTCAACCTGCTGGCACCGCTGGTCTACCAAGGGCGCATGGTCGGCCAGATCGCAACCGAGCTGGACGTCTCCGACCTTCAGGCGGAACGGCGGCAGGCGCTCGTCTTCCTGATCCTCGGCAACGCTCTTATCGTCAGCCTGCTGGCGCTGGCAGGCTTTGTCGTCCTGCGACGGATGCTGCGCCCGGTGACGACACTCGCCTATCAGATGACCGAGACGCCGGGCGAGCCCCACCCCATTCCGGTCTCGCAGATCCCACGTGGCGACGGCGAAACGGCGCGGCTGGCCCGCACCTACAATGCCATGGTGACCGCCGTCGCCGCCAAGGCCGAAACCGAACGGCGGCTTGCCGAGCGAGAGCGGTTCGTGGCCCTTGGTCGCCTGTCCTCTTCGCTTGCGCATGAGATCAACAACCCGCTCGGCGGCCTGCTGAACGCCACCGATACGATCCGCAACTATCCCGACCGGCCCGAGGTGGTCCGCAAGGCTGCCGACCTGCTGGACCGAGGCCTGCGCCATCTGCGCGATGTGACGCGCGCGACGCTCGACCAGAACCGCCTCGATCGTCAGGACCTGCCGTTGACCCGCGAGGACTTCGAGGATCTCAAGCTCCTGATCCAGCCCGAAGTGTCACGCATGGGGCTTACGCTCGACTGGTCCGTGGACATGCCCGCGCCCACGGCGCACGGCCTTTGCGCGGTGCCGGTTCGGCAGATCGTGCTCAACCTGCTGCTGAACGCCTGCACGGCCGCAGGAACCGCGGGACGCGTCGGGCTGGCCGTTTTGCCAGTCGACCGGGAGCTCGTCCTGCAGATCACCAACACCGGGCCCGAAATGTCCCAGGCCGCGCGCGAGCGGCTGCTTGCCGACGGCCCGGTGCCTCAAGGCGGCGGCGTGGGCCTGCGCCTCTTGCGCGACCTCGCCAGGCAACTGAACGGCAGGATCGATCTTGCGCGGGTCGAGGGCGTCACCTGCATCACGGTCGCACTGCCCTTCGCGACGGAGGCTGGCGATGCTGCGGAATAGACGGATCGTCCTCGTCGAGGACGATTCCATCATGGGCGGCTCGCTGGTGCAGCGTCTGGAGCTCGAAGGCGCAAGGGTGCTTTGGCTCAAGCAGATGGTGCGGGCGCTGGGAGCCATCCGGACCCCGAACGCGCCGATCGACGCGGTGGTCTGCGACATCGCCCTGCCGGACGGGTCGGGCGAGGAACTGTTCGCCACGCTGGCCCGCACCAGCACGCCGCCGCCGTTCCTCTTCATCACCGGCCAGGGCGGCATCAGCCAGGCGGTTCGTCTGATGAAGGCGGGTGCCGCGGACTACGTGACCAAACCGTTCGACATGTCGGTGTTCCTCGAGCGGCTTGGGCTGCTTGTCGGCAATCGGAAGAGCCCGTCGCCGACCGACGACTTCCCACCCTTGCTGGGGGTGTCTTCGGCGGCGCGGCAGATCGAGGCTTTGATCGATAAAGCCGCGGCGAACGACCAGCCCGTCCTGATCCGCGGCGGTCCGGGAACGGGTAAGGACCTTGTCGCGCGGCGCATTCACGACCTGTCGGACCGCCGCGTCACGCCGTTCGTCACCGTCGATCTCGTCCGCGAGGCCGATGCGGATGCGGCGCTGTTCGGATCGGCGAGCGGCTTCGGCACCGTACGAGACGGCACATTGTTCCTGCAGGCCGTCGGCAGGATGGGCGCCGAGGTCCAGTCCCGGCTGCTCGACCGGCTCGACCAGGGAGGCGAGGCGCGGCTGATCGCGGCCTGCGGCACCGATCTGGAGGCTCTTATTCAGGACGGTCGCTTCAGTGCCGAGCTGTTCCTGCGGCTGGCGCAGAACGAAATTCCGATACCGCCCCTCGGGACACGGCCGCAGGATGCGATCTGGCTTCTGCATCAGTTGTTCCGCAAGCTCGGCCCTCGCCAGGCACCCCAGGTCGAAGGAATCAGCACCCTGTGCGAAGAGGCCGTGCGGACCCACGATTGGCCGGGGGGCGGGCGCGAGCTTCGCACCAGATTGCTGCGGGGGCTCGCCATGGCGACAGGGTCGCTGCTGCAGCCCTCCGACCTGTTCCCGGAGCATCAGGCCGGGCCGGGGGAGTTCCTGTCGCTTGCGCAGGCGCGCGAGGCTGCCGAGCGGGTGCAGATCATCACCGCCCTCGACCGTACCGGCGGTCAGATCGGCGAGGCGGCGCGGCTGTTGCGCATCTCCCGCACAACCTTGTGGGAAAAGATGCAGAGGTTGGGCCTGTCCGGCCTGTGATCCCACTGCGGCATGTCCGGATTTCCGAACACGAAATTTTCTCTTTGAAATTCAGTCCTTAGCTGCACTGCAGCAGGACCTCGCACGCCGTTGTCCGCCCTGGACCCGCGAAATAGCATGTTGCCGTATTTCGACTTTGGAGAGCTTGGGAGGAGCCAGCCAATGAAGTGCAACCGATTGGTCGACGTTGGGCGTCGACAGTTTCTGAAAGGGGGCGCGCTGGCGACGGCGGGCGCGGTGGCCGCGGTGGTGGCAACGCCGGAACAGGCCAGGGCACGCGCCCTTGCCCGCGTCGATTACCCGGCAAACCGTCTCGCCAATATCGCCGATCTGGCGGTGAACGCGCCGCTGGATGTCGCCTATCCCGATCCGGACAGCCCTGGCGTTCTGCTCAAGCTGGGCCAGGCCGTGGACGGCGGCGTCGGACCGGATGGCGACATCGTGGCCTTCTCGGTGCTGTGTCCGCACAAGGGCTGGCTGCTGAGCTATTCGGCCACGGACAAGACGCTCAACTGCCCCGGCCATCACTCGCGCTTCGACTGCGAGGCGGGCGGACAGCAGATCTGGGGTCATGCCACGCAGAACCTGCCGCAATTCCTGCTGCGCGTCGACGACAAGGGAGACATCTATGCCGACGGCGTGGACGACCTGATCTACGGCCGCCTGTCGAACGTGCTGTAGGGGGAGGGAAAACGATGGCTTACAAGAGACAGATCGACCGCCTGCCGATCATCCCCGCAGATGCGCAGGAATTCAACGTCACCTGCCACTACTGCATCGTCGGCTGCGGCTACAAGGCCTACACCTGGCCGATGAACCGTCAGGGCGGAACGGCGCCTGGCGAAAACAAGTTCGGCGTCGACCTGAGCGAACAGCAGCACATGGAAACCGAGGCCTGGTTCGCGCCGTCGATGTACAACGTGGTGCGCCAGAACGGTCGCGACGTGCATCTGGTGGTCAAGCCCGACAGCGGCTGTGTGGTCAATTCGGGCCTGGGGTCGATCCGCGGCGCGCGGATGGCGGAGAACCGGCCGTCGAAGGTCATGGGCACACAGCAGCAGCGCCTGTCCGACCCGATGGTCTGGCGCAACGGCACCTGGCAGCCGACAAGCTGGAACGATGCGCTCGACCTGGTGGCACGGGTCACGGCGCGGGTGGTGGCGCAAGGGTCCGAGGACGATCTGGTCGTCTCGATGTTCGACCACGGCGGCAGTGCCGGCGGCTACGAGAACACCTGGGGCACCGGCAAGCTGTACTTCCAGAGCATGAAGGTGAAGAACTGTCGCATCCACAACCGGCCGGCCTACAATTCCGAGGTCCATTCCAGCCGCGACATGGGCGTGGACGAGCTGAATTACGCCTACGAGGACTATCAGGTGACCGACACGATCTTCATCGTCGGTGCCAACTCGATGGAAACGCAGACCAACCTCTACCTCAACCACATGGTCAAGGGTCTGCAGAACGGTGCGAAGATGGTCGTCGTCGATCCGCGCCGCACTCTGACGATTGCCTCGTCCGAGCAGTTCTCAGGCCCCGAGAACGTGCTGCACCTGGCGATCAGGGAAGGCACGGACATGGCGCTGTTCAACGCCATCCTGACCCATATCGTCGACAACGGCTGGACCGACAAGGAGTTCATCGCCAATTCGACCTTCCAGGACGGGGTGGCGGTGCCCGAGGATCCGGCGCACCCCGCCGCGCTCGGCAGCCTCGAAACGGCGATGCTGACCTGTCGCACCTCGCTCGATCAAGCCGCCGAGATCTGCGGCGTTCCGGCCGCCGACATCGCCAAGGCCGCCGAGTGGATCGCCAAGCCGCATGACGACGGCAGCCGCCGCAATTGCGTGACGGCCTACGAGAAGGGCATCATCTGGGGCAACGACAACTATCGCACCATCGGTGCGCTGGTGAACATCGCGCTCGCAACCGGCAATGTCGGCCGCGAGGGCGGCGGTGTCTGCCGTCTGGGCGGTCACCAGGAAGGCTACTACCGTCCCGGCGACGCACATGTGGGCCGCCCGGCCGAGTATGTCGACCAGTTCCTCATCCGCGGCCTCGGCAAGGTGCACCACATCTGGGCCTGCGACCACTACAAGACCACGCTGAACGCTTCGGAATTCAAGCGGGTGCACAAGCGCCGATCCGACATGGTGAAGGATGCCATCGACGCCGCCGCCGGAGGCACGCGCGAACAGGTGGTCGACGCGATCGTCTCGGCGCTGAACGCCGGCGGGCTCTTCGTGGTGGACGTGGACATCATCCACAGCCAGATCGGCCAGAATGCTCATGTGATCCTGCCGGCCTGCGAAGCCAACGAGATGAACCTCACCTCGATGAACGGCGAGCGGCGCCTGCGGCTGTCCGAGAAATATATGGACCCCTACGGCAATTCGAGACCCGACTGCCTGATCGCCGCCGGCATCGCGCAAGCCATGGAACGGGTGCTGCGCGAGATGGGACACGCGGCCTATGCCGACCAGTTCAAGGGTTTCGACTGGGCAACCGAAGAAGACGCCTTCATGGACGGCTACCACCAGGGCAATCCGGAGGTGACCTATGAGCGCCTGCGGGCCATGGGCAACAACGGCGTGCAGGAGCCGGTCATAGGCTATGAAGATGGCCAACTGATCGGCACCACGCGCCTATACACCGATGGCCGTTTCACCCGTCACGGGCGCGAGGACGGAAAGGCGCTGTTCTGCGCCGCCGGCTGGCGCGGCTGGCAGGCGGCCGGCAAGGCGCGCGAACAGGCCGCGCACCGCTTCTGGATCAACAACGTTCGCGCCAACATCTTCTGGCAGAACCAGTTCCTCGATCAGGAGAACGACTTCGTCCAGGACCGCTACCCACATCCTTTCGTCGAGATGCATCCCGAAGACATGGTGGACTTGGGCCTTAATCCCGGCGATCTTCTGGAAATCGTCAACGACAACGGGGTGACGCAGGGCATGGCCTATCCGATGCCGACGCTCAAGCGGAACACGGTGGCGATGGTCTTCGGCTCGCCGGCGGGAAGCCAGGGCAACGTGGTCAATCCGGGGGTCAACGAACTGGTGTTGCCGGACTACAAGCACTGTTGGGGCACGATCCGCAAGATCGCGGACGCCACGGCGCAGACCCGCAACATCTCGTTCAAGTCTCACGAGATCATGCTTTGATTCAAGCCAACGGACCCGCCCCGCCGCCGGGGCGGGTCCCTGCGCAGGAGGTGCAGATGGGAACGGCAGCTTCCTGTTCGGCCGGCAGGGCCGGGTCGGCGCTCTCGGTCGATGCTGCGCGGCTGCGTGCCGTTGCGGTCGCAACGCCTGTGGCGGGCGCCGAAACGCTTCACCTCGACGAGGCTGCAGGCCGCGTGCTGGCGGCGCCGGTCCTGGCCGTCTCGGCCTTGCCGCCCTTCGACAACTCGGCCATGGACGGCTATGCCATCCGCCTTTCCGACCTGACGGGCGATGGTCCCTGGCACCTGCCGGTCTCCGCGCGCATTGCCGCCGGCGACGGCCGCCGGCTGATCTTGCCGCAAGGGTCGGCGGCGCGCATCTTCACCGGTGCGCCGATCCCGCTGGAAGCCGATGCCGTCGTGATCCAGGAACAGGTCTCGCGCGTGGGCGACAGCGTGACGCTGACGCAGCGTCCCCGGGCCGGGCAGAACATCCGCCGCCAGGGCGAGGATATGGCACATGGGGCGCCCGCGCTTGACGCAGGAGTAGCCCTGAGCCCGCCCCGCCTTGCCCTTCTGGCAGGCTGCGGCGTGGCGGAGGTCGCTGTTCGGCCCAAGGTGCGCGTGGCCATTCTGTCGACCGGCAACGAACTGGCCGAGCCGGGCCGGGCGCTTGGGCCGGGACAGATCTACAATTCCAACCGCGTGCTTCTGCGCGCCACCCTGGCCGGGCTATCCTGGGTCGCACTGTCCGATCTCGGCATTCTGCCGGACGATCCCGCCTGTATCCGCGCCGCGATCCGCGACGCCGCGCGGGGGCATGACGTCGTGATCTCCTCCGGCGGCGTGTCGGCCGGCGAGGAGGATCACATCCTCGACGCGCTGCGCGCCGAAGCGGCGGAACTGGACGTGCTCAAGGTTGCCATCCGCCCCGGCAAGCCGCTGACCGTGGGCCGGCTGGGCGCGGCGCTGTATGTCGGGCTTCCCGGCAACCCCTATGCGGCCGCGATCACCTTCAGCCAGATCGCCCAACCGGCCCTGCGCCGGGTCGCCGGACTGCTGGAGGAGCCGGACAACTGGCTGCCGGCCATCGCAGGGTTCCGGTATCGCCGCTCGACAGGGCGACGGGAATATGTGCCGGTCGTCTGGACCGAGCGCGACCCGATGGGACGCCCGATCCTCGATCGGTTGGGCCCGGGCGCGTCAGCCGCCTTGTCGCCCATGGCCCGGGCGATGGGGATCGCCGTGATCCCGCCCGACGTCGACGCCGTCCACCCCGGCATGCCCTTGCCCGTGATGCTGCTCTGCCCTTGACCGGGGGCGAGGTCCGCGCTGGCTCGCCTGATCGGAGGCGAGACCGGTCGGACCCAGATCGACCCCAGATCACCCCCAGATCGCCACAGGTCCGGGCGTGACAACCCAGGGTGCGGAGCCGGAGATGCCGTCGCCGCTTCGCGCGCTTTCGCACAGCCCAACCTCTGGTGTGGCGAGTTTGAATCATGCCTCGCTTTGGCAGCGACCGTCAGAGCGTCTTTCAAAGTCCAAAACAACAATAGAACCATTGACTTACTCGTTTTCCTTTTAGATCTGGAGGTCGCATAGAGCAGGCCGCCAAAGGTGACGAACTTCAGACCCGGGTGACCAAATCTCGGCGCCCCTGCCCCCGGAGTGCGGGCGCTTCACGCTGCCCGCTTTTCCAACGTGATCTAGCCGCGGCTGAGTCGCCCTTCCATTTGCGCACCTCGTTTCGAACGCGACTCATCGCTGGGCGATACCTCGACGGCGCCGGCGTAATCGAGCAAATCACGGCCTTTACACATCTACATGCATGCACATGCACCTTGACGAGCACCTCACTCCAATCTACATGCATGTGCATGCAAGGTAAGTGAGGTGCATATGACATCCGTTGTCGTCTATTCGGACTATGTGTGCCCGTTCTGCCTGCTGGCCGAGAAAGTCGTGTCACGGGCAACAGCGGGCCGCAACATTGGCCTGAACTGGCGCGCCTTCGAACTGAGGCCGGCGCCAGTGCCAACCCTGAAGCCGGAAGACCCTTACCTGCCTTCAATCTGGGCCCGGTCGGTATATCCGCTCGCTAAACAGCTTGGGGTGCCAATCGAGCTGCCCTCGATCTCCCCGCAGCCGAGGACAGCCAAGGCATTCGAGTTGCTGGCGATGGCGCAGGATCAAGGGCGTGATCACGCCTATTCCTTGCGTGTTCTGCAGGCCTTTTTCCAGGAAGACCGCAATATCGGTGATCCGCAAGTCCTGGTGGGGCTGGCTGCGGACGTCGGAATCGACGCGGAAGCGGCTCGTCTTGCGCTGAAGGACGGTACGTACAGAGCACGTCACCGCGAAGCGCTGCGCCATGCCAAGGAAGACATGGGGATCCGCTCGGTTCCCACCATTGTCGTCGGCGATCAGATCTTCCGAGGGACTCCGCCCATGGCGCAACTTGAGGCGGCGCTCGATCAGTTCGAAGCCGCCGCCGGCCCCAAACAGTCCCATCCCCTCATCAGCATTGGAGAGTAAGCATGCCCTGGTTGTATCTCGGGATCGCCGTCATTTTCGAGATCGCTGTCGCAATTTCGGCCGGAAACGCGAAAGGCTTCACCCACCCCGGCTGGACCGCAGCTACGCTTGCGAGCGGTGCTTTGGCGACCCTCTTTCTCAGTCTTGCGCTTCTGACATTCGACGTCGGCGTGGGCTACGCCATGTGGACCTCAATCTCGGGCGTCGGGATCGTCGTTCTGGGCGCGTTGTTCTTCGGCCAAACCCTGAGCTGGAAAAAAGCTCTCGGCATCGCGCTGGTCATCGGCGGGGTTGTTGGCCTGCGCTTGAGCGGCGCAGCGTAGGCGCTGCACCTGAAACAACGAAACCGGCTTGCTTCACAAAGGAAACCAAACGCTATGACAATCGTCCAAGAAGCCCGCAAATCCACAAGCGCCTGGGTGATGCTGCTCCTGGCCAGCCTGTTCGAGGTCGGCTATGCGATAAGCGTCGGAGGCAGTGCAGCTTTCACGAGGCTGGGCTGGTCCGCGGCCGCCATCGTGTTCTTTCTTCTTACCCTGTATTTTTTGAGTGCGGCCCTGCGAGAGATCGATGTGGGCATTGGCTATGCCGTCTGGGCAGGGATCGGCTCGATTGGCGCCGTCCTCTTCGGCAGCGTCGTGTTCGACCAGACTCTCACTTGGTTTCAGGGCCTCTGGCTCGCGGTCATCATCGCAGGGGTCGTTTGGTTGAAGCTGGCCGACAGTCCCAAACTTCAAGCTCCAGGCTCGTGAACGGCAGGAGAACATCGATATGGTCCAGCCCCCCTCCGCTCGCATGCTTCCGCTGATGGCCGAAACAGTGGCTTTCTCCCTCAAGCACGTAGCCAGCGGCGGCATCCCGTTCACCGCCCTGATTGTCGGCGAGACTGGCGAGATACTCGGTCGTGGCGTCAATCGCGTCATCGAGTGTCACGATCCAACAGCCCACGCTGAAGTCGAGGCTATCCGCAATGCCTGCCGATCTGGAAGAACGCCGCATCTGCAGGGCGCCACGCTTTTGGCTTCCGGAGAACCATGCGCTATGTGCTATCTCAGTGCCCTCTATGCCGGGATCTCGCATATTTACTACGCTGTCGACAGACACGCGGCGGCTGACCATGGGTTTGACTACCGTGGATCATACCGTCTGCTGGAAACCGATCCTCGAACGTGGGCGTCACCTCGTGCCCGCGAACTGGCGGTACCTGACAGGCTGGCGCCGTTCGAGGCCTATCAGCGCGGCTCCCGCCGAGCGGCCGGCAGATAGGTGAGCCTTGCGCGGGCATCTGCATGGCCATACATGTAGGTGCCCGCCTGTTCGCCGTCCAAGGATGCAGATGCAGAGATGCCCCATTCGAAATCCATCTCCTGGCACAAGTTGCTCGATATCGTGGACAGCGTCGAGGCAGACCTGAGCAGAGTCCTGCAGGCAAAGCACAGTCTCGGATTGTCCGAGTTCCGAGCACTGGATGCTCTGTCGAAAGCCGCGAACAGCGAGCTCCGGATGCAGGAATTGGCCGCGCATTTGGGCCTCAATCAAAGCTCGGTTTCTCGCATGCTCGAACGCTTGAGCCGTGCTGACTTGGCTGTGCGGGATCTGTGTCCGGACGACAAGCGAGGCGTCTACGCAGTCCTCACCAAGCCAGGCGCCGATCGTCTCAAGGCCGCTCGGGCGGACTATGAGAAGACACTTGAGGAGGCTCTGCTACGCAACGGCGCCGATGCCCTGCTTGAAGCGGTCGATCGCAAGGCTGCCAAGCCATCGCCGTGACGCGGACCGACCGACGCCCTCCCTGAGGGTTTCTCCTGAACGCAGACACGCGCGGCATTGCATCCGAGCCGTTTTGCGAGTTGCCGACTTTCCCGCCCTCTCGTTGGGAGGGACAGTTGTGTCAGACGTGTCACTCAGTAGGCCCCCGACAGCAGCGCGCCATAACCGGGGACCCGGGTGCTCAGGCCGAGCCGCTTCAGCATCATGTAGGTGGTCGCCACCGACGAGGAGATGACCGGCATGCCGACGCGATCCTCGATGATCTGGATCGCAGCCAGCGACGGCATCTGCACGCAGGCCGACGCAATGACGGCATCGACGCTGTCGGTTTTCAGTCGCTTGGTGATCTCCACCGGCGCCAGCGGGTCCTGCCGCCCGACCTCGAGATTGTCCGGGATCTCCAGCGAGATGCTGTCGACGACCTCGATCCCCTCATTCTCGATATAGTCGATGACCAGCTTGGTCAGAGGCTTCATATAGGGCGCCAGGATCGAGACCTTCTTCGCGCCGATGGCATGCAGCCCGTCGACCAGGGCACCGGCGCTGGTGACGACGGGCGCCGGCGCGCCGTTCTCCTCGGTCCGGCGGTGCAGCCGCTCCTCCGAGACCCGGTGATAGCCCAACCCCATGCTCATGATGGCGACAAGACAGGCATAGCCAAGGACGTCGACGCGCGCGTCCGACAGCTCCAGCGCACAGCGTTCGCTGTCGCCGTCCATCGCCGCAAGCTCTTCCTTGGTCACCTTCTTCATGCGCATGCGGCTCGAATGAAAGGTGAACCGCTCGGGGTGGCTTGCCTCGCGGGCGCGCAATACGGCCGGGATCTCGGTTTCCATCGTCGTGTTCGAGGAGGGGACGATCTGTCCCACACGCACGATCCGGTTGGCACTCATTTCTCGGTCTCCGGTCCTGTATCTGTGGCGGGATCCGCGAAGGATGCCTCGGCGGCACCCGCTGCAAAGTCGTCGAAGCGCGCCGGCTGGAGCGGCCGCCGATTCACCCGCAGGTCGAAAATGTCGAACCGGTTGTAGTGGCCGGTGATGTCGTGCATCTGCCGGGGCTGGATGCAGCGGGACAGGTCGATCTCGGCATAGACGATGCCTTCCTCGTCGATCAGCGGCTCGCCGACCACCCGGCCATCCGGCCCCAGCACACCGGAAAAGGCGCTGTTCTTCCGCACAAGCAGATCGCGCGCCTGCGGATGCGAGGCCGCCATCGCGTCGATGATCTCCTGCGAGACGGTCGAGCACGAGACAACGGTGAACACCTTGCCCTCGAAGCTGTGCGCGGCCGCTCGCACCTTGATGGCCTCAGCCATGTCATAGTCGGGCGGCGCAACCGGCAGGGAGATGTAGTTGGCGACATGCACCAGTTCGCCCTGGGCAAGCAGCGCGAACCGCGCCAGCGTGTTGGTATTCTCGCCGCACGCAAGGCAACCGAGCGGGCCGATGCTGGTGTCATGCACGCGCAGGGCCGACGCATCGCCCGGCGCCCATGTCAGCTTCTCGGCCCATGTCGGCACCAGCTTGCGATGGCGCCCGAGCACTTGGCCTTCGTCCGAAATGGTGACGAGGGTATTGTAGATCGTGCCGATGCCGTGCCGGCTGCGCTCGTTCGCGCCGACCACCACATTGATCCGGTGGCGGGCGGCCGCTTGCGCGATCTCGGCGATTTCCGGCCCCGGGATCTCGATGGCCGAGCGTACCAGCCGCTCGAACCAGGGGCTTCCCTCCACCGGGTTCATGATCCAGTTCCAGTAGGGATAGCCGGCGATGAAGACCTCGGGGAAGGCGACGAGCCGGGCGCCGGCCTCGGCCGCCTCCCGGATCAGGCCGCAGACCTTCGCCACGGTCGCTTCGGTATCGAGGAAGACGGGAGCCGCCTGGACTGCGGCAGCCTTGAATTTGGGCAGATCGAGCATGCCACTCCCTCCGGGTGAGATGGGGTCGCGTCAGGCCGCGACGGGTCTAGCGGGGCCGCGCGCACTTGCCGCCGACAGGACGCCGTCGTCGACGACACCCCGCCGGCATTGACGTGTCACGGACCATGGAAGCGCGGCCCGCGGCGGCAAGCCGTACCGTTTTGACGACTTGCCCGTCCTGTTCGGATCAGATCGCGACGACCGGGTGGCGCAGCGTGCCGATACCCTCGACGCCGGCCTCGATGACATCGCCGGGCCATAGCCATTCCTGCGGATCCCGACCGGCGCCCACGCCATCCGGCGTTCCCGACGCGATGATGTCGCCGGGTTCCAGCGCAATCGCCGCGCTGATGTCGGCGATCAATGCCGGCACCTTGAACAGCATGTGGCGCGTGTTGGACTTCTGCTTCGTCTCGCCGTTGACCGTCAGCCAAAGGTCCAGCGCGTGAGGATCGCCGATCTCGTCGGCCGTGACGATGCACGGGCCGAAGGGGGCATACGTGTCCTGGCCCTTGGAATAGATCCATTGGCCTGCCCGGCGATTGTCGCGAGCACTGATGTCGATCATCACGCTGTAGCCGAAGACATGGGCGAGCGCTTCGTCCTCGGACACACGGCTGGCCGTCCGCCCCATCACCACCGCCAGTTCCACCTCCCAGTCCAGTTGCTGGGTGATCCTTGCGTCGTGCTGCACCGCCTCACCGGGCCCGATAACCGTCGTCGGCGGCTTGGAGAAGAGGATCGGCTGCTTCGGCAGGTCCTTCGAGGTGTCGAGCGTGCGCGCCGATTCGGCGACATGCTCGACATAGTTGAGCCCGATTCCGAAGACGTTCTTGCGGGGTCGCGGGATCGGCGCCAGCAGCCTGACATTGCCCAGCGGCAGCGTGACGCCGGTTCGGAACCCTGTCCGGCTGTCCTCGATGATTGACCGCAGGTCCGAAACCGCCACCGGGCCAAGGTCGATGAAGTCGAGCATTTTCGACGGCAGAGGCAAACCGGCCCGCAGGCCGATCCTCTCGACATCGATCACCAGATCTCCGTCAAGGACACCGAGGCGGGCCTCCGCCTCGATGCTGCTGCGATACGTGACAAGACGCATGGGATCGGCGCTCCTCAGGCTACAAGCGGCTGCTGGCCGTCATTGTCGCCAAAGGCCTCTTCGCGATAGAGGCCGAGCGACTGCATCACCGGCAGGTCGTTGAAGGTGAAGAGGCAGGCGTCCTCGCTCTCCGAGGCGTTGCCATGCTCATGCCAGGCCCAGGACGGAACGCAGAAGATATCCCGCTCCTGCCAGTCGAAACGCTTCCCATCGATGATCGAATAGCCCTTCCCCTTGGCGACCTGGTAGATGAAGCTGCCGGTGTGGCGGTGCGCCTTCGTGCGCTCGCCCGGCCGCAGCAACTGCATCGAGGCGCCGATGGTCTGCATCACCGGACCGCCGGTCAGCGGATTGACATAGTTCATCAGGACGCCGTCATAGGGCGATCCGTCCGTCACCCTGGAATAGCGCTGCAGCGCCTCGTAGGTCGGGCCCCACTCGAACTTCAACAGCGGCGAATAGGGCTTGCCCCAGTCGGTGCCGACCGGCTGGAGGCCGGGATTGGCCCAGATCGCCGTGGAATCGTTGACCGGATAGCCGACGACCTGCCGCAGATCCTCATGCACGGCGTAGAAATTCGCTTCCAGCGCATTGACGAGCGGGATGTCGAGCCCGTCCTGCCAGATGCAGGGGGCGCCGTCCTCGGCAACGCCATGCTCGTGCCAGGTGCCGTTGGGGGTGAGCACGAAGTCGTTGGCGCCAAGCGTCATCTTGTGACCGTCGACGATCGTGTAGGCGCCCGCCCCTTCCATGATGAAACGCAGCGCGGAGGCGGAATGCGCATGCGCCGAGGCGGTCTCGCCCGGATGCATGACCTGCAGGCCGGAATAGAGCCAGCCGACGGCGGCGGCGACATCCTGGCGGCCCGGATTGTTCAGATAGATCACCCGGCGGCCGGCCTTCTCGGGCGTGACCAGGTCAACGGAGCGCAGGACATGGTCACGCAGGTCGCGGTAGCGCCACAGGACGGGAACCGACGCGGATTTCGGCTGCCACGGCTCGATCTTGTTGGCAACGGTCCACAGGGCGCCGGCGTCGAGACGCTCCAGATCGTTGTAATAGGCCAGGAGTTCGGGCGTGTCCTCCACATTGGCGCGCCCGGCAACATCCTCGCGATAGTTCTCCCTTGCCTTGGTCATAAGGGCCTCCTGTTGTGCTGGATATTACATGACACGCTGGATTTTCGAAATCAATAGGCCTTTGCGATTTCCGGCGAACTGATGTAAATCAGAAGGACAAATCATGAGGAGACAGCCAAGGTGCGCACGGAAGATGTGACCAAAGCGAAGAGCGGTGCAGCCGCGGCGGCCCAGGGCGGAGCGGAGACACTCGCCGAGGTGGCCTATCGTCGGCTGCGGGACGACATCGTGCAAAATGTCTTTTCGCCGGGCCAGCCCTTGCGCCTGGAACTGCTCAAGCAGCGCTACGGCCTGAGTTTCTCGCCCTTGCGTGAGGCGCTCAACCGCCTCCAGACCGAGCGCCTTGTCGTCACCGCAGCACTGCGCGGCTTTTCCGTTGCCCCGGTTTCGGTCGAGGAGATGTGGGACGCCACCGAAACGCGCATCCTGATCGAGTGCGAGGCTCTCAGGCGTTCGATCCAGCACGGCGACGACGACTGGGAAGCCACGGTCGTGTCCACCTTTCACGCGCTCGACCTTCAGGTGCGAAGGATGGAGCAACGCGCCGGAGACGGCGGCGACGACGATATCTCTGCCCTGGAAAGCCGCCACAAGGATTTCCACCGCGCACTCATCGCCTCCTGCCGCTCGCGTCGGCTGATTGCCCTTGCCGACCAGCTCTACACGGAAACCCAGCGCTACCGGCTTCCGGCCTTGAGCGGCAAGAATCCAGCCACCAGCCGCAACATTCCCAGGGAACATCGCGAGATCATGGATGCCTCACTGGCGCGGCGCGCCGACGAGGCCGCCGGATTGCTGGCCGCGCACTATCGCAAGACATCGGAACTGATCGAAGCGTCCATGTCCCGCAGTGGCGCCGCCGTCGCCTGACCATCCCGACCGGCCGGCAGCAGACGCAGGCACGCCCCCGATGCTCGAGAACCATCGGGGGCGCCCTGGCCGACGCCTCTCTCCCGGATTGAGACCCCCGCCACGCCGAAACCGTTGACGGCGCGACGCGCCTCGAATTGCGTCCTTTTCGCGGGGCCGCGCCCGGCAAATTCAGATCGTAAGATTGTAAAAATTTCGATCACAGTCCATCATCTTGCGTCTTGACCGATAATTGTAAAGGTGCTCTCTTTTTCGAAAGAAAGGCGTCGCGGCTGTCTGCAGCCAGATCCGGCAGGCCCGCGTCCACACACAGAGGGGAAGCATCATGAACTGTCGCGTCTTGTCGTCGGCACTGGCGGGCATCGCCCTTGCCGTAGCCTCGTTTTCCAATGGCGCCGCCGAAGCGCGGGACCTGCGTCTCGGGCTGATCACGCCGCCGAGCCACGTGGTGACCCTGGCCGCCAATCGCTTTGCCGAGAAGATCGCCGAGGAAACCGGCGGCCAGCTCACGGTCAGCGTGTTCCCCAGCGGCCAGCTCGGTTCCGAGGCGGACATGCTGCAGCAGATGCAGAGCGGACTGCTGGACATGACGTGGCCGTCGGTCGCGGCCGTCACCGCCCGCCAGCCAACGTTCAACGCCTGGTTCACCCCGTTCCTGATCGACAATGTGGAGATGGCCGTACAGGCGGCGGACACCGAGGCCGCGAAGGAGATGCTGGAGAGCCTCGGCGAACTGGGGATCCTCGGCAAGGGCTATGTCTTTGCCGGCCAGCGGCATATCCTGATGCGCAGCCAGCCCATCACCGCCGTCGCCGACCTGCGCAACCAGAAGATCCGCATCACGCCGTTCCGGGCGACGCAGATCTGGTATCAGGCGCTCGGGGCGATTCCGACCCCTGTCAGCCTGACGGACGTCTATCAGTCGCTCCAGTCCGGACTGCTCGACGGGGTCGACATCGATCTCGACGCGCTCACCGGCTTCAGCCTGCAGGACGTGGGCAAGCAGCTCACCCTGACCAACCATATGGCGTGGCCGCTGGCTGTGCTGATGGGCCAGGAAGCCTGGGAAGATCTGTCGGCGGAGCACCAGGCAGCCTTTTCGCGCGTCCTCGACGAGGTCCTCGAATGGGCCAAGCAGGAGCAGGTCGCCCGCGAGGTGCAGAACCGCGAGCGTCTGCTTGCCGCCATCGACGTGTCGGAGCCAGAGGGCCTGGAAGACACCTTCTCCGAGGCCAACGCCGCCTTCCAGAAGGAGTTCGGCGACATCGACGTGGTCAAGCGGTTCCAGGAGCAGGTGCGGGGATTGCGGGCGCAGTAACCGTGCGCCTCATGGGCGCCTGACGCGAGACAGGCGCCCATCGAGCGGTCCGAGCCGGGCCAGCCCCTACCGATCCAAGAGCAGGACCGCGCCAGCAAGATGCATCGCTTCGCCATCACGCTCCGAAGAACAAGCCTTTTGCTGCAGTCCGTGGAAACCTTCGCGGCCTGCGTCCTGATCGTGGCGTTCACGCTCATCCTGTCGGTCAACGTGTTCGGACGGTATGTCCTGAACGCGCCGCTGTTCTTCGCCGAGGAACTGGCGGTCTACATCCTCATCTGGATGGCCTTTCTGGCGGCTGCGGCGTCGATCGGCCGGGGCGACCTGGTCCGGGTGTCGCTGGTCGACGCGCTGCCGCCGCGGTTTGTCCGCGCGATCCGCCTCGTCGTGGAGATCCTGGTCTTCGCCATGCTGGCCGGGATGCTCTACGCGGCCTGGAAATGGTTCAACGGACCGGCTGTCGCCTTCGAGCAGGCCCTGACGCTGAACATGCCGAAACGACCGTTCCTCGCCATCATCCCGCTGTTCTGCGGGCTCTCGCTGCTGCACACCCTGTCCCACATCGTCGAGATTCTCGTCCTGGACACCGCCAGGGGCACCGCCAGATGACCGCGATTTCCTTTGCCCTGTTCCTGCTGATCGGACTGCCGATCGCCTTCGTGCTGATCGGCTCGGCGTTCATCTTCATGGCCGCCGAAGGCAATTGGCGGTTGCTCAACGCCCTGCCCCAGGTGCTGTTCTCCTCGCTGGAGATCTTCGACCTGCTCGCCATTCCGCTGTTCATCCTGCTGGGAGAGGTGATGAACGAGGGCGGGCTGACGCAGCGCCTGATTTCCGCCGCCCGGACATCGCTGCGGCGACTGCCCAACTCCCTGGCCTATGTCTCGCTCATCGCCAACCTGATGCTCGCTTCGATCATGGGCTCGGCGACGGCGCAGATCGCGGTGATGAGCCGCGTGATGGTGCCGGCGATGGAGGATGACGGATACAAGCGCGGTTTCGCCGCCGCCTTGACGGCCTCGGCCGGTCTGATCGCCCCTCTCATTCCCCCCTCGATGATCTTCATCATCTACGGCGTGGTGGCCCAGGTTTCCGTCGCCGACATGTTCATGGCCGGAATCCTGCCAGGCCTGCTGATGTTCTTCCTGCTGTGCCTGTGGATCTCGATCCGCGTGCCGCGCCGGGACGGTGGCAGTCCGGCCAGGCCGGATACGGCCACCGGGAACCAAGCCGGGGAGCCCGCGCGCGGGCGCGTCGTCCTCGATCTGCTCGTTACCCTCTCGATTCCCGGCATCATCGTCGGGGGCATCGCCTTCGGCGTGTTCACGCCGACGGAATCCGCCGCCATCGCGGTGGTCTTCACGCTGCTGGTCGGCTCGCTCTACTTTCGCAAGCTGACCTTCGCGAGCCTCCGGCAAGCCTTGGTACGAACGGCCGGGAACACCGCCATGGTGCTGTTCCTGATCGCCGCCGCCAAGGTGTTCGGATGGGTCCTGACCTTCAACATGGTGCCGCAGACCATCGCGCTGCTGCTTCAGGGGATCACCTCGGATCCGATCGCCTTCCTGCTGCTGACGTTCCTGTTCCTGACGATCATCGGCTTCTTCCTCGACGGTGTGGCGGCGCTGATCGTCCTGGTGCCCATCCTGTTGCCCATCGCGGTCACCGTCTATGGCATCGACCCGATCCAGTTCGGCGTCATGGTGTGTCTCACCTTGTCGATCGGCCTGTTGACCCCTCCCGTCGGGGCCGGACTGTTCATCGCCTCAGCCGCGGCGAATGTGAAGCTCGGTGCCCTGGTACGTGAAATCCTGCCCTTTCTCGGGATCGCATTCTTCGTCACGCTGTGCACCATCCTGGCGCCTGTCCTGACCTCCGCCTTCAGATGAGCTGCGCAAGCGCAACGGGCGACTGCGGGCCTATGACCGCTCGCCTTGGGGGCCGAGGCTTTCCGCAATGTCCTTCATGACGTCCTCCCACTCGCCCTCGTCCATGTCCATCAGGCCGAAGAACCGCAATGCGAACGCCCCTTCCGTGGCTAGGAAGGCCAGCCTGGCGCGCCGGCCCTCACCGGTCGCGGGATCGAGCATGGCGAGCCGCTCGCGATACCAGCGGCGGGTCGAGGCAAGGTGCTCCGGCGTCTGCTGCAACGCCGCCAGAAGGCTGGCCGCCTTGGCATTGGACGCCGCATCGGAGCGCCGCGTCGCCTCGACATGGGCGCGCATCGCCGTCAGCGCGTCGGGATCTGAGCCGGCGATCCTGGCGAACTCCTCGGCATAGCTCTTCGCCCAGCGGTCCAGCATCGCGTCGATCAGGGCGTCCTTCGTGCCGAAACTGTACTGGACACCGCCCTTGGTGATGCCGGCTGCCTTGGCGACGGCATCAATGGTCAAAGCCGCGGCGCCCTTCGTCGTCACGATCTCCTCAGCCACATCCAGCAGCGCCTCGCGGTCGATTGTCTTCTTTCGGCCCATGTCACCCCTTTTCATTCAATACGTATGTATTTATATAAGGACGTCTGATCCCGGTCCAGCCGCTTGGAAAGACCGGGCGCGAACCCTGATGGTGAATTCCATGCAATCGCATCTCCGCTGGTTGGTCCTTGGCGTGCTGTCCAGTGCCCTTCTGCTCATCGTCATCGACATGACGGTGCTCTATCTCGCCCTGCCGAGCCTCACCCACGATCTGCACGCATCGCCGAGCGAGAAGCTGTGGATCGTCAACGCCTACGCGCTGACCGTCGCGGGGCTGCTGCCCGGCATGGGCGCGCTGGGGGATCGGTTCGGCTACAAGAGACTGTTCGTCACGGGCCTCGTCGTGTTCGGCAGCGCCTCCATGGCCGCCGCGTTTTCCTCCACCCCGACGATGCTGATCGCGGCGCGCGTCGCCCTCGCCATCGGCGCGGCCATGATGATGCCGGCAACGCTCGCCATCATCCGCCACACCTTCGAGGATCCGCAAGAGCGGTCCGTCGCCATCGGCGTCTGGGCCGCCATTGCCTCGGGCGGCGCGGCCCTGGGGCCGGTGGTCGGCGGCCTGCTGCTGGAATATTTCTGGTGGGGCTCGGTGTTTCTCATCAACGTGCCGATCGTCCTGCTTGCGCTGGGGCTCGCCCTTGTTGCGCTTCCGGCAAGTCGCGGCAATCCGAACCGTCCGTTCGACCTTCTGGCCTCGGCCCAGATCATGATCGCCCTGGTTGGGTTGACCCTCGCCATCAAGGAGGCCGGCAAGGCGGAGCCGTCCCCTGCGACGGCCATCCTCGCCGTGGCTGTCGGGCTGGTGTTCGCGGTCGCCTTCGTGCGCCGTCAGGGCTCCTCCAGCACGCCGATGCTCGACTTTGCCCTGTTTCGCAACCGCACCTTTGCCTCGGCCGTCGCCGCCGCCTTCGTCGCCTCGGCGGCGCTCATGGGGACGGAACTGGTCGTCAGCCAGCGGCTGCAACTGGTGGTCGGCCTGTCGCCCCTGCAGGCGGGACTTGCCATCCTGCCGATCCCGCTCGCAGCCTTCGTCGCCGGGCCGCTGGCCGGGCTGGTGCTGCCGCGCGTGGGCACCGAACGCGTTCTGTGGTCGTCCCTCGCCCTCGCGGCGGCCGGCGTTCTCGCCTATCTCGTCGGCTACCAGTCCGGGCTCTCGATCCGGATCGGTGCCTTCATCATGATCGGCCTGGGCATCGGCGCAGCGATGACCGCCGCCTCCAGCGCCATGCTGCTCAGCGCGCCCCCCGACAGGGCGGGCATGGTCGCCTCGGTCGAGGAAGTGTCCTACGAACTCGGCGGCGCCTTCGGCATCGCCATTCTCGGCAGCCTGATGTCGGCGGTCTATGCGGCCTCGTTCCGCCTGCCGGCCAGCGTTGCCGTTCCGGATCTGGCACAGAACGGTATCGACGGGGCGCTGCTCGCGGCGCAAGCGCTGCCGGAAGGTCTCGCCACCCTGCTCGTCAGCCGGGCGCATGCGGCTTTCGACAGCGCCTTCCTTGCCGTAATGGGAGCCGCAATGGCGCTGATGTTTGCCGTTTCCATTGCAATCGCGATGGTCGCACGGCATGGCGCCAGAACCGGACGGGCCTGAGCGCGGGGACGGGAGCGGGGTGCGGGCGTATTCCAGGTGCCGGAAGCGAAGGCCCGGTCCGGAACCCTGGACGGCACGCCCGCCTCACGGCGCCTTCTTGCCGTAGCGCCGCGGCGCCGCCCCCGTCCACTGCTTGAAGGCTCGCGAGAACGTCGCCGTGTCCGCATAACCGAGCACCTGCGCCGCGGCAGCGAGCGGCATCCCGCTGTCCTCCAGCAGCGCCTCGGCCCTCGCCTGCCGCGTTTCCTGCAACACGCGCCGGAACGACGTGCCCTCCTCCACCAGCCGGCGGCGCAGGGAGCGCACCGACATGTTGAGATCGGCGGCGATCACGTCGCAGTCGACCGAGGCCTGCCCAAGACGCCGCGCGATGATCTCCTTCGCCCGCTGGGCGACGCTCTTGCTCGCGGCTGCCTCTGGGCGGATCAGGTCGAGCAGATGGGTTTCCAGAATGCTCTTCAGCCCGTCATCGGCAGAACGCGCAGATCGGGGAAACGGCCGGTCCAGATCCTCGTCGAGGATGACGAGCCCATTGGACGGCTGGTTGCCAAGCACCGGCGCCCGGAAGAAGGCTTGAAGCTGCTTCTCCCGGCTCGCCACTGAATGTTCGAAATGCACTTCCACCGGCGACCAGGTCGCCGTCGTGAGTTGCTTCACCAGCGTCATCAGACCCGCGATGGTGAACTCGGCGTCCTGACGGCGCGGCCAGATGGCCGGATTGTCGATGCGGTAGCCGTAACTCGTCGCATCCGCCCACCGGTCCACCGACAGCAGCGTCTGTGTCTGCCAGCGGCTCTGGAACCGGGCAAAGGTGGCCAGCGCATCGCGCAGATCCCGCGAGGCACTGAGCAGGGCGTGAAACGGCCCCAACTCCGTCAGGCCGAAGCGAGCCCCCATCTCCAGCCCCAGAAAGGGCTGCGAGAACGTCGCCGCCGCGCTTTCGAGCAGCGACACATAACGATGCAGCGGCAGTTGCTGGTAGGGGTGAGTGACCTGCGATCCGAAGACGCCATGTGCGTCGAGCAAAGGGCCGAGTTCGTCCGTCCTGTCGGGCAGGGCGTTGAACAGCGCTGCCAGAAACAGAGAACGGATCGTCGCATTCTCATCCTTGGCCGAAGTGGGGCGATGAGGAGAAACGTCAACCATAGGGATAGTCCCGGATCTGGATTGTCTTTCTTTTTAGCAAACTCGACTGTTTTTGTAAAATAACGATCGCCCCTTCAGCGCCGATCGGACGGCACGGCGCAAGGGCCGGCCCGGATCCCGGCCTTGGCCGGTTTTGCAAAGGCTTCAACCGTCCCGGCAATTTACCTTGGACGGGACCAGCGGCACCTTTCGCTCACCCGTCACGAAAGATGCCGAGCAAAATGACCGCCTCCCCCAGGATTGACTTCATTTACCTGTCCGAGCCCGACATGATCCGCGCCGGCGTCACCGACATGGCCGCCTGCGTCGACACAATGGAGGAGATGTTCCGCCTGCTTCACCATGGCGACTATCGCATGGCGGGCGCGAACAACAACTCGCATGGCGCGATCGTGCTGTTTCCCGAGACATCTCCCTTTCCGGACATGCCCAAGGCGACCGCCGACCGCCGGTTCATGGCCATGCCCGCCTATCTGGGCGGACGGTTCCGGACCACCGGCATGAAGTGGTACGGCTCGAACATCGAGAACAGGGCGAGGGGATTGCCGCGCTCGATCCTGACCTTCGTGCTCAATGATCCGGACACGGGGGCGCCGCTCGCCTTCATGTCCGCCAATCTTCTGTCGGCCTATCGGACCGGCGCCGTTCCCGGCGTCGGCGCCCGCCATCTGGCCCGCCCCGAGTCCCGGGTGGTCGGGCTCCTCGGCCCCGGCGTCATGGGAAAGACTTCTTTGTCGGCCTTCATGGCGGTCTGTCCCGGCATCGACACCGTCAAGATCAAGGGCCGCGGCCGCGCCAATCTCGAGGCCTTCCTCGCCTGGCTGGACAAAACCTATCCCCAGATCGCCAATGTCGAGGTGGTGGACGAGATCGAAGACGTCGTGCGGGACTGCGACATCGTCACCTTCTGCGGCTCGGGGGCCACCGGCGACCCCTCCACCTATCCGACGGTGCGGCGCGAATGGGTGCGCCCCGGCACGTTCCTGTCCATGCCGGCACTGTGCAACATCGATGTCGGCATGGAAGCCCCGGAGATCCGCAAGGTCCTCGACAATACCGGCCTGTACGACGCCTGGTACGAGGAAAACCCGAAACCCGTCCATGCCTCGGTCCCGGCGGTCGGCATCCGCTTCCTCGACCTTGCCGCCGAAGGCAGGATCGACCGCGACCAGCTCGAGGACCTCGGCGAGATCGTCGCCGGCGAGGCGCCCGGCCGGCGCGATGACGACGAGATCATCATCATGTCGGTCGGCGGCATGCCGGTCGAGGACGTCGCCTGGGGCACCGTCGTCTACCGCAAGGCGCTGGAACTGGGCATCGGCACCCGGCTTACCCTGTGGGACGAGCCGGCCCTGCGCTGACCCCCTCGCCGTCGCAACCCGCGGCGCCATCCTCCACCGCCTCCCTCCACCGCTGGCCGTGAGCCAGCCGTCATCATCATCCTCACCGGGATCCCGCCATGCCAGACATCGTCAAAGTCAAGACCGGCTCGAAATTCGAGGAACACGGCAGCTATTCGCGCCTCGTCGCCATCGACAATCTGATCTTCGTTTCCAACACCGCCGGCCGCAATCCCCGTACCAAGACGATCCCGGAGGATCTGACCGAGCAGACGCTCCAGGTTCTGGCCAATATCGAGACGGCCCTTGCGGCGGTCGACGCAAGCCTTGCCGACGTCGTCGCGGCGCGCGTCTTCGTCCAGTTTCCGCAGGATGTCGAAACCGTCATGACCGCCTATGGCGAGAAGATGCGCGGGATCAATCCGACCCTCACCATGACCTGCCCGGCACTGGGAGCGCCCGAATATCGGGTCGAGATCGAGGTGACGGCCTATCGCGGCGCTGCCACCGCCAACGCCAGGATGATGAAGATCTCGCTGTGAGCCGGCTTGCCGACCGCTGCCGCACCGCGTCCTGCCCGCGCTGACCCGGCGCCCCGAAACCAAGGAAAAGAGCCGTGGCTCCCGTCATCCTCCCCGTCCACACCTCTGCCGAACTCCCTGCCGCAACGACCGTCGCCATCATCGGCGGTGGCATTGTCGGACTGACCGCCGCATTGACGCTCGCCGAGCGCGGAGTGCCGGTGACGGTGCTGGAAAAGGGCCGCCTCGCCGGGGAGCAATCCTCGCGAAACCTCGGCTGGATCCGGAAGATGGGCCG
Source organism: Stappia sp. P2PMeth1 (assembly GCF_900185735.1). Taxonomy (NCBI): domain Bacteria; kingdom Pseudomonadati; phylum Pseudomonadota; class Alphaproteobacteria; order Hyphomicrobiales; family Stappiaceae; genus Stappia; species Stappia sp. P2PMeth1. The sequence continues at coordinate 516,962 of NZ_FYAW01000019.1, forward strand.
CGAAAAGGCCGACATTCCCCTGTCTCTCGAATCGGACCGGCTCTGGGCGTCGATGCCCGAGCGCCTCGGCGCCGATATCGGCTACCGCCAGGCCGGCATCATCTATCTCGCCCGGACCGAGGCCGAAATGGCGGGGCACCGCAACTGGCTCGCATCGGTTGAGGACCTCGAACTCGATTCCCGCCTGCTCGATCCGGCCGAGATCGATCGGCTTGTCCCCGGTGGCGCGGGTCGCTGGGTCGGCGGCATTCATACCCCCTCCGACGGGCGCGCCGAACCCACGCTCGCCTCCAGCGCGGTCGCCCGCGCGGCCCTGACAAAGGGCGCCGTCATCATCGAAGACTGCGCCGTGCGCACGCTTTCAACAGCGGCCGGGCGGGTGTGCGGCGTCATCACGGAACGGGGAGAGATCGGCTGCGACCAGGTGCTGCTGGCGGGCGGGGTGTGGTCGCGCCGTTTTCTCGGCAACCTCGGCCTGTCGCTGCCGGCTCTGCCGCTGGTCGCCTCGGTCGCGCGCACAGCCCCCATGGACGGGCCGACGGAGATCGCCGTCGGCGCCCCGGACTTCTCGTTCCGCAAGCGCCATGACGGCGGCTACACGATCACCCAGCGCGGCGCGCTGGTCGCCCCGCTGATGCTCGACCACCTGCTGATCGGCCATCGCTACCTGTCGACCTTGCGAGCGCAATTGAAGAATGTGCGGATCTCGTTCGGCCGAGACCTGCTGCGCGATCTGTTGCTCGCCCGCCGCTGGAGTGGCGACCGGGCCTCGCCCTTCGAGTTGGTGCGAACACTCGATCCGCCCGTGAACGACGCGCTCAACGCCGAGGCGCTGCGTAACCTTGCGCTGGCCTGGCCGGTCTTCAAGGATGTCGTCATCCGCCAGGCCTGGGCTGGCATGATCGATGTCACTCCGGACTCGCTGCCGGTGATCTCGCCGGTCGCCGCCCTTCCCGGCCTGACCATAGCCTCCGGCTTCTCCGGCCACGGCTTCGGCACATCGCCGGCAGCCGGCCAGCTTGCCGCCGACCTCGTCACCGGCGCATCGCCGATCGTCGACCCAGAACCCTATCGGTTCGACCGGTTCTGAGCGCGGATCGGGCCGGAGCCGCGGAAAGCCACTCTCGACCAGCCTTCACTGGCTTTGGGACATGGTCTTGCGCAGGGAGGCCCCCCCTTGCGCAGCGGCGACAAGCGCACGGGTATAGTCGTGCCTTGGGTTGCCGAACACCTCCTCGACCGGCCCCTGCTCGACGATCTCTCCCCTGAACATCACCACTGTCCGGTCACAGATGTGCCGAACGACCGCAAGGTCGTGGGAAATCAGCAGCAACGAAATCGCGGCCTCTTCGCGAAGCGCCTTCAGCAGTTCGAGGATCTGCGCCTGAACCGACACGTCGAGGCCGGACACGATCTCGTCGGCGACCAGCAGCCGCGGGTTGGAACACAGCGCTCGGGCGATGTTGACCCGCTGCTTCTGGCCACCGGAAAGCTGGTCGGGAAAGCGATCGATGACGTCCGGCGGCAACAGCACCTTGGCGAGCAGGTCCCTGGCGATGGCGCTGCGGGCCGCCCGCGACGGCCGGTCCGCGCGCGCCTCGAGGCTTTGCGTGACAAGGCTGCCGATGCTGCGCCGCGGATTGAGCGCCGACTGCGGGTCCTGGAACACGAGCTGCACCTGGTCGCGCAGCGCCCGTAAGGTGGCGGCAGAGCGGTCCGATCCTGCAAACCCGGCCACATCGAGCCGCCCGGTCGTCACGTCCTCGAGACCGAGGATCAGCTTGGTCAGCGTGCTCTTGCCCGATCCACTCTCCCCGACCACGCCGACGAACTCGCCTTCGCGCACCTCGAAGTCGAGGCCCCGAAGCGCCTCGACCCGGCGCATGCGCCCAATCCAGTCGCGCGCAATATAGATTTTCGCCAATCCTTCGGCACGCAGTACGACGTCGGGCCCGGGCTCCCGTGCCGCGGCCTGAGGCCCTTCGGCCGGAGCCTGGATGGCGGAGACGCGCTCGGGAAAGTGACAGGCGCTGCGATGGCCGGTGGTGGTGCTGGCAAGCAGCGGCTTGTCCGTGTGGCATCTCATCTCGGCGACCGGGCAGCGCGGGGCGAGTTCGCAGCCCGCCGTGACGCTTCGCTCCAACGCGCTCGGCATGGTTCCCGGCAGGGTCAGCAACGGCCTCGGCGGCCCCGAGAGGGTGGGTGTTGCGAGACTGAGGCAGCGCGAATAGGGGTGCGCAGGACTGCCGATGATGGTTTCCGCCGCACCGCTTTCCACGATACGGCCGGCGTAAAGCACCGCGACCTCGTCGCAAAGATCGGCCGCCAGACACAGATCGTGGGTGATGAAGAGAACCGAGGCCCCGTGGGTCTCGACCATTCTTGCGATGAGCTCGGCCACCCGCGCCTGGATCGTGACGTCGAGCGCGGTCGTCGGCTCGTCGGCCACGACCAGCTTCGGATTGGACGCGAATGCCATGGCGATGAGGACACGTTGCAGCATGCCGCCGGAGAGCTGGTGCGGGTAGTGCGAAAGCAACTCCCTCGACCGAGGAAGATGTACGTCCTCCAGAAGCTGGATGGTCCGCTCCTTGCGCTCCTTCGGCCATCTGAAGCCGATCCGGGCAAGATGACCGCCGAACTGCTGCCCGATCGTCAGGGCGGGATTGAGCGCCGTCATGGGCTCCTGGGGAATGAACCCGATGTCGCGTCCCAGCAAGTCGCGCCGTGTCGCCCGCGTCATGCTGCCCAGCGGAAGGCCGTCGAACTCGATCGATCCGGCGGACACAGCGAGTGCGCCCGGCAGCGTGTCGGCAATGCAGGCGCCGATCATCGACTTGCCCGCTCCGGACTCGCCGATAACACCAAGGATCCTGCCGCCTCCGATCGCCAGGTCGACCCCGCTCAGGATCCGATCGCCGGTGGGAAGCGAGACGTCGAGCCCGCTGATCTCAAGCACATTCTGCTGTTTCATCACTTAAACCGGCCGTCTGGCTGAGGAGCGGGGATCAAGGACACGATTGAGGCTGTCACCCAGCGCGTTGAAGCTCAGGACCGTGACGAAGATCATCAGGATCGGCAAAGCGAGCCCCCAGGGCGCCGAGTAGATATCGATGCGTGCATCCGCGATCATCTGGCCCCAGGCGGGCACGTCGGCGGGAACGCCCATGCTGACGAAGGACAGGATCGCTTCCACGACGACCGAGATCCCCATCTGCAGGCTGAACAGCGTGACGATCATCGGCAGCACGCCGGGCAGCACTTCCCGGAGGATGATGCGTCCGTGGGAGAAGCCGGCAAGGCGCGCATAGGCGACATAGTCCTGTCGCCGCGTCACCTGAACTTCGGTGCGCAGGACCCGGCAGAAGCGGGTCCAGTCGACGAGGATGATCGCGAGGATGACCTTGTCCGTGCCGATGCCGAGCCCGACGATCAGCAGCATCGACAGAACGACCGGCGGGAAGGACAACCAGATCTCGACCAGCCGCGAGATTGCCCAGTCGATCCTGCCGCCGAAATAGCCCGCGATGCAGGCAAGGACACTGCCAAGGAGCATGGCGCCGCAGGACGCGAAGATCGCGACGGTCATGGCGGTGCGCGCGCCATGGATCAGTCGCGACAGGATATCGCGGCCGAGGCTGTCGGTCCCCAGCAGGTGCTCCGCCGACCCGCCGGCGAAAACCGGCGGCATCAGGATGCTCAGCAGATCCTGGTCGTTCGGCTCATGGGGTGCGATCCATGGCGCAAGCAGCGCCATCAGAAGGATGGCCGAGACCGCCCCTCCGCTCAGGATCAGCCGGATGTCCGCATATCGGGCGAAACCATGCATCGCTCAGCTTCTCAGCCTGGGATTGAGGAGATAGACGCCGGCATCGGCAAGCGAATTGAAGATCAGGGTGGTCGCGCAATAGATGAGGGCAACCGCCATGATGACGTTGAGGTCGACCGTCTGCATGGCTCTCAGCATCAGGTTGCCGAGGCCGGGATAGGAGAAGATCAGTTCGACCAGCAACGTGCCGCCAAACAGGCCGCCGAACTGCGTGCCGACCAGCACGACGACCGGCAGGATGGCATTCTTCAGCGCCTGCCCGAACAGGATGCTGCGGTCGCTGAGCCCGCGTAGCCGCGCCTGCCGGATGTAGCTCTGCTGATAGGTAGCGACGAGGCTGGAATGCAGGACGCGGATGATGGCCGGCGAAAAGGCCAGCCCCAGCGCCAGAACGGGGAGCGCCATGTGGGACAGGGCGTTGAGAAACAGCCGCGGCTCCCCCGCGGCCAGAGTGTCGACGAGCAGGAAGCCGGTGAGGTCGGGAACCGACAGTCCCGGAGCGAGCCTGCCGTTCACCGGGAACAGCGGCATCAACACGCCCAGCAACAGGATGAACAACAGTGCCAGCAGGAAGTCCGGCAGGGCCATGATCACCGAGGTGACGACCATGCCGGCCGATGCAAGAACCGTCCCGCGCGCGGCGAAGATCAGCAGCCCCATGGCAACGCCGAAGACGATGGCGAAGGCCAGAGCACATGTCGCAAGCTCGATGGTGGCCGGAAGGCGCTGGAGAACGAGCGTCGAGGTCGGCATGCGATATTGGGCGGACTCGCCGAAATCGCCGCGTACCGCGCTGCCGAGCCAGACCGCGTATTGCTCCCAGACCGGTTTGGTCAGACCCATCTCGATCCGCTTGGCCTCGACCTGTTCGATCGTCGCCGATGGCGGAAGCGACATCTGCGCCGGATCCACCGGCAGCACCCTGAGCGCCAGGAAGACGAGCATCGAAACGACGGCGAATACCGGCATGATCGCCGCCAACCGCCTTGCGACCACCCATAGCAGTGCCCTGAACACCTCGACGCCCCCCTCCGGCGTGATGCGCGGGACCGTTCCCCGCGCGGATCCCTCTGAAGCTGCCACAGCATCGGCCCGAAAACCGAACCCGGCTTTCGGAAAGCACGATACGGAGAGTCAAACAGCCGGATGGCCTTTTGTGCGTCTTGATAGACGCATGGCGCCCTAGGCCGGCGTGATGGCCCCCGGCAACACCAGGCCGTTCGACCATGGCTTGAAGTTGAGGCCCTTCCGGAAGCCGATGGTCTGAATGGCCTGAAGAAGCGGGATGATGGCTCCTTCCTCGACCAGATACGCGTTCAGATCCTCATAGCCCCGGATGCGCGTCTCGTAGTCCGGCTCCGAGAACAGGAGTTGGACCCGGGCCGTCACCTCCTCGGTCCGATAGGTGGAGAAGGGCAGATCCTGGTTGAACATATGGCCGGCGAACAGCTCCGGATCACCGGTCCCGTTTTCCCAGACGAACAGCGAGGCGTCGGGCAGTTTGCCGGTGGCGTTGAGCTCGTACCATTGCGCCTCGGTGATCACGGTCAGGCTGGCCTCGATACCGACCTTCCTCCACATCGTCACGATGGCGCGAGCCAGATCGTAGTCGCCCGGAAACTGACCGTTCGTCGTCGCAAACCCGAGCTTGACCGGCTTGTCGGGGCCATGACCGGAGGTCGCCAGCAGTTCCACCGCCCCTTCCGGATCGTAGGCGAAGGCGAAGTCCTGTGGGTTGCCCGGCATGCCGGGGATCGTCGGAACGTCGATGGTCACGGCGTCGCCGCCGAAGAAGGCCCGGCTGAGCGTCGCCTTGTCGATCGCCTTGTGCGCCGCCAGACGGACATTGTGGTCGGCGAAGGCGCCGTCCGCCCGCACGGTGACATAGATGATCCGCGCGATCGGGTTCGCGATGGCGTTGAACGCGGTGCCCTGCTGCAGCCGCTTCACATCGCGGATCGACAGTTCCAGCGCGATGTCGACCGTCCCGGACTCCAGCGCCGCCAGGCGCGCGGTGGGATCGGGGATGATCTCGAAGGTGATCTGCCGGACCGAGGGCAGGTCTCCCCAGTAGTCATCCCGACGGACAAACACGATGCGGCTGTCGCGCCGATATTCCTTGAGCACATAGGGCCCCGATCCCATCGGTGCCGTCTGCATGCCCTCGACCCCCACCTTTTCGGCATATGCCTTGGAGACGATGTAGCTCGCGCTGAAACCGAGCCATTGCGGCGCCGTCGGAAACGGGTCCTTGAACCGCATGACGGCCTCTACCGGCGAGACCACTTCGATGTCCGACACGACACCGAAGCCGACAATAAGGTCGATCTCGTCGCCGCGCTGAAGGCGCTCGAAGAAGGTGAAGCGGAAGTCCTCGGCCGTCAGCGGGGTCCCGTCCGAGAAGGTGACGTCGTCCCGAAGCACGACATGAAGGCTGCGCGCATCGTCCGCAAGCTTCCACTGCGTGACCACGTTGGGTACCAGTTCAAGGTCGGCCGTCTGGTTCAGCGGCTGGTCGAACAGCATCTTGAGAACGGTCTGCGGATCTGGCGCCAGCCGCTGGTTCGGGTCCCAGGTCACCGGATCGGTCATCCAGGCGATGGAGACCGTATCGATGTCGCCGGCAAGCGCGAAATCCGGTCGCACGAGCAACGCGCCGCCAGCAACCCCGGCCAGTTTCATGAACAAGCGTCTGTCGATGTCCTTCATTGTCGCTCTCCTCTGGCTGGCAGTGTCCGGCGGTCAGGGCCGCAATCGCATCGATACGGATTTGACTTCGGTGTAGGCGTGCACGACTTCGCTGCCGAACTCCCGGCCGAGGCCCGACATCTTCATGCCGCCAAAAGGAACCGCGACATCCAGCACGTTATGCGTGTTGAGCCAGACCGTGCCGGCTTCGATATCCTCGGCCAGCAGATGCGCGGCGTCGAGGTCGCGCGTCCAGATCGACGCTCCGAGGCCGAATGGCGTGGCATTGGCGAGAGCAACGGCCTCGCCGCGGTCGGAGAACGGCATGGCGACGACGACCGGCCCGAAAATCTCCTCGGTCGCCGCTGCACAGGCCGGATCCGGCCGGGTCAGGACGGTCGGGCGAAAGAAATAGCCGGCGCCCGCAGGGCAGTGACCGCCGGCCCGGACCTCGGCACCGCCGTCGATCGCGGCTGAAACGATGGCCGAGACCTTCTCGCGTTGGGCTGCCGAGACGAGCGGCCCGAGGTCCGTCGAGGCATCGAACCCGCTGCCGAGCCGGAGCCGCCCGGCGCGCTCCGCCACCCCTTTCACCACCTCTTCGAACACCGGTGCCGCAATCAGCAGCCGGGACCCGGCCGTACAGACCTGGCCGGAATTGGCGAAGATCGCATTCGCCGCGCCCTCGATCGCGCCCTCAAGGTCGGCGTCGGCGAGGACGATCGTCGGCGACTTGCCGCCAAGCTCCAGGGTGACCCGCTTGAGGCTGCGTGTCGCCTCCAGAAGAATGGCCTGACCAGTTGCGGTCGACCCCGTGAAGGCGATCTTGCGGACCCTCGGATGACGCACCAGGGCGGCGCCCGCTTCGTGACCGAAGCCCGTGACGATGCTCACCGAGCCGGCCGGAAACTCCGCCTCCTCGATAAGCTGTGCGAGGCGGAGGCTTGTCAGCGAGGTCATTTCCGAAGGCTTGAGCACCACCGTGCAGCCGAAGGCGATCGCGGGGGCCAGCTTCTGGATGGCCTGGCCGAGCGGAAAGTTCCAGGGCGTGATCCCGGCCACCACGCCGACCGGCACGCGCTCGGTATAGGTGCGATAGATGCCGCCGTCGTCGACCAACGGCGACGGCGTGATGACCTCGCCGGTGATCTTCGACGCCCAGCCCGCATAGTAGCGAAGCGCGTCGACGGCAAAGCGCATGTCAATGTTGCGCGAGATCCAGAGCGGCTTGCCATTGTCGAGCGTCTCCAGGGCAGCGAGTTCGTCGGCCTCTCGTTCGATCAGCATGGCAAGGCGCTCGAGCAGCCGCCCTCTGTCGAGCGGTCGCATGCGCCGCCATCTGCGATCGGTGAAAACGGCATGGGCGGCCTCGACGGCCTCGTCGACATCCTGCGCGGTGGCCGCCGGAATATGGGCGATGACACGCTCGCTGGCCGGATCGATGACGGGGATCTGTGTCCGGTCGCCGGCCTCGCGCCACTGTCCGCCGATGAACAGTTTCCCGCAAGGGATCTTCGCCAAGAGCCCCTCGGCGCGCGCGGCGGCAGTCATCGAGCAGCGCTCCCGGACAGGTCGCCGCACGGCGAAACGCACAGGATCGGCGGACATTCGGCGAGGGCTGCCGCATCCGGCAAGGCAATCACGGACACTCTTCGTTCCCCTTCCTGTTATCGAGGAAGACTAGGTCATCGCCCAACGGCGGGTCCATTTCGGTTTCGACCGTGAACTATGCCGTTTCGGCCAAGCGCCATTGGCAAAAAGAACAGCCCGGCGTGAGGGGTCACGCCGGGCTGCCGTCAGGGAGGAGGCCCACGCCCGGCTAGGGGAGAAGGGCCGTGGACCGCGCTGCTCCACGGGAACGCGGAGGATCCTGCCGGACTACTGCTCGAGCGCCCTGCCCAATCTCGCATAGAGCACGGGACGGTTGCTCCTGAGCCAGGTGGCAAAGAGGGCGCCACCGATGCCGACCACGGCTATGAGAACGGGGAACGTCTGCACGATGGGACTTTCCGTCCCCGACAGGAACTCGATGTTGCTGATTACCAGACCCACCGCGCCACCCAGGCACAGGACGCTGAGGGCGGGGGCGAAGAGCGCGGCGAACGCCCCCGGACGCTCGCCCGCCGGCAGAGTGCGGAAGAACTGGATCACCGCCAGGCTGACAAGGGCCTGCACGGTCAGGACCCCGAGCACGGTGATCACCGACATCCATGAGAAGATGACCCCATAGGGGTCGAGCCCCGCCAACGCCATGATCAGCAGAACCGACCCGACAAGACCGCTCTGCGCAAGGCCCGCGACATGAGGAGACCGGTGGAGGGGATGCACCCGCGACAGCGCCGAGGCGAGCACTCCCTCCCTGCCGAGGGCAAAGAAATAACGGCTGATCGTGTTGTGGAACGATAGCACGCAGGCAAAGAGGCTGACGATCAGCAGGATGCTCATGGTGGGCACCGACCAGGGCCCGAGAATGTCGGCGGAGGCGGTGAAATAGAACTCCTCGAGGCCGGACTGGGCCGCCGCCGCCACCTGGGAAGGTCCGTAATATTGCGCGATGGCCCAGGTCGAGAACGCATAGAAGACCGTGATCAGCCCGACCGCCGCATAGGTTGCGCGCGGGATCGTGCGGCGCGGCTCCTTCGCCTCTTCCGCGAAGATCGCCGTGGCCTCGAAGCCGATATAGGAGCCAATGACGAAGACGAGCGTTGCTCCCAGCCCGGCCGTGAACACCGTCGACGGCGCGAAGACATCAAGGCTCAGCCCCTCCGGACCGCCGCCACGCAACAGGATGCCCACGCCCAGGAGCAGCAGGATCAGAACCTCGGCAACCAGGCACAATCCCAGCACGCGGCCGCTGAAGGCGATGTTGCGCCGTCCCAGCGCCGTCACGATGGCGATGCCGGCGATCGAGGAGACCCACCAGGGCAGATCGATGCCGAGCGGCTCCAGCGCAGCCGCGACAAAGACGCCGAAAAGCGCATAGATGCCGAGCTGTACCGCGTTATAGGCCAACAGGATGATCATCGCCGCGCCGACGCCGACGGGCCTTCCCAACCCTTGGACGATGTAGGTGTAAAACGCTCCCGCCCCCCGCACATGGCGGCTCATCGCCGTGAAGCCAACGCTGAACAGCAGATACATCACACCAGCAAGAAGGAAGGCGCCGGCGACGCCGGGCCCGTTGCCGAATGCGAAAGCCACCGGAGTGGCCCCCACAACCGCGGTGAGCGGTGCGGCGGCGGCAACGACGAAGAAGACGATATGCGCCAGTCCGAGCGAGTTTCTGGCCAACACCTCTGCCTGACCTGCAGCAGTTTTGGACGTCATGGGTTCCCCTCCTCTGTCAACTATATTACATGATCTTACATATTCTTATTTGTCAAACTTTATGCCGTGTGATCGGTTCCGACGTACCGAGCATAGGTTCAGTTGCTGCCGATCGCGGAGACGTTGAGCCCGCCGTGACGATGCGACCGGATGCGCTCCCCAACGGCGCGCATCCTCGCGGCCACACAGGCTTTTCAGAGCACCGGCGGCTTGGCCAGTTCCAGGTGGCGGAGGCGATCGATGAACGCGGCCAGGCGCTCCTCCCGGTACTTCGCAACGTCCATGGCCCGGTAATCGAGGAAGCCTGCCTCGGTCTTCAGGCCGATCCGGCCCGTCGCCATGTTGCGTTCGATGATCGGCGGCGACGCATAGCGCTCATCGTTGAGCGCCCCCGACAGGTAGCGGCTGGTGTGATAAAGGATGTCGCCGCCACCCCAATCGATGAACTCCAGCAGCCCCAGCACCGAGAAGCGGAAGCCGAAGCCATATTTCACCGCCTTCTCGACATCCTCGACAGAGGCAACGCCTTGCTCCACCAGACGCGCCGCCTCGTTCATCGCGATACCCTGGATGCGCGGGACGATATAGCCGGGGGTCGACGCACACAGCACCGGTACCTTTCCGATCTGTTCGAGCAGAGCCACGAGGCGCTGTGTGACCGCATCCGATGTCGCCTTGCCGGGCGACAGCTCGACCAGGGGCACGATGAAGGCGGGGTTGAGCCAGTGCGCGTTGAGAAAACGCGCCGGCCCCTCGACCGCCGGCGACAGATCGTCGACCAGGATGGTCGAGGTCGTGGAGGCGATGATCGTCTCGGGCGAACACAGGCGCGAGGCCTCGCGAAGCGCCTCCCGCTTGAGTTCCAGGACTTCGGGAAAGCCTTCGAAGACGAGGTCCGCCTCGCCCAGCGCATCCCCCGCCGCCGACTTCGGCAACACGGTGACGCGGCCGGCGATGCGCTCGGCCGCTCCGCTCCCTTCGAACAGGCCGAGGTCCTTCAGCAACAGGAGCGTCTCGAGAATTTCTCCGCGCGCCTCCTCGGCGAGAGCCGCGAATTCCTCCGCCGGCCGCTCCTTGAAGTCGATCAGCGTGACCGGATGGCCCGCATAGGCGAAGACGATGGCAATGCCCCTGCCCATGCGGCCGGCGCCAAGGGCGACGACCTTCTCGCGCGGGCTCGCGCCGGTGACATTGCCGCTCATGCCGAATACCCCCGCTCAAGAAACGCCGCGATGTCCTCGCGCGAGTATCCGCCGAGCCCCACGCTGGAGAGCGGACGCCCGTTGCGGGCGAAATCCTCGCCGCACACCGCCGAGCCGATCGCCAGCAGGCCTGCCGCGATCGGCACGGCGACACCGGCCAGATCAGCGATCGACACCAGGAGGGAGAGACCGAGGCGAACATCCTCCATCATGTAGCGATGCTCGGTGAGCACGATCTTCTCCCGCCAGTCGCCCGACTCCTTCAGTTCGTGATGAGACTCCCGCCCATACATCCACTCCTCGCCCTCGTCGCTGTAGTGGTCGGCGAGCGGGAAATGCGGAGCCCGGTAGCCGAGCGCCTCCCGTACCGCGATCCGCTCCGCGTCGAGCGCGTCCGTCACCCGGCGGATCGAGGGCTGTGTACCCTCGTTGTGGATGTCCCATGCGTCGAAATGTTCGAGCGGTCCGGCATTCATGGTGATCACCGGTGGGTGGATGACGGGGCCGGCATTCATCAGTGCCGCCGACAGAACGTCGCCGCAGGGCTCTATCGCACCGGGAAAGGCCTGCCCGATCACGTTGAGCGCCCGATCCATCCCGGAGCGTGGAAACACACCGGTCGGAAGCCGCGTGCCGCGCGCGCTGACGACGATCTCCGCAAAGCCATGCTTGCGCACCAGCCAGGGCAAAGTGCCCGACTCGGCGAAGGCAACCCCGTCCGCCGTGCCGGCCGCCTGCGCCGCACCGGCGAAGATCAGCGAACCGAGCGTGCCGGGAGGCATGTAGACGACCTGGCCCGGCCGCAGATGCGGAGCCAGTACAGGCGCGAGCGTTTCGTGCGCCGTGGCGGGGACCGGACAGAAGATCAGTTCCGCCCCGGCGAGCGCGTCGCCCATCCGGTCGGTCACCTCGGCAAGGACCGCCTCCCGCCGTCCCTTGCCGTCCCGCAGGGCGATAATGTTGTTTAGAGAAAGGTGGCGCGCCACGTCCTCCGCATTGCGCCGCCACAGGACGACATCGTGTCCGGCCAGCGCGAAATCCGCCGCGGCGGCGAGCGACCCGTTGCCGCCTCCCAGTACTGCAATCCGCATAGACAACATTCCTCCCTGGATTTTCGAGATCTGTGGTGAGTCAGGCGCCCTGACCGCAAGACACACGCCCGCTGCACGGCGAGGTGCCGGCACCAATCCTGGGCCGCGCCGATACCGATGGACCGTCGATGGACCGGCCGGGTTCCCGCCCCGGCGCTCCCGATCGCCGGCTATTTCAGCTTTTCAAACCGTGTGAAGGCCGTGGTGAGCGCATCGACGATCTTGTCGACGTGCTCGGCAGCAATGACGAGCGGTGGCGACATGATGATCGTGGCGCCGGCAGGCCGCACGATCACGCCCTCCTCGCGCGCGAAGGCAGCCACCGCCTCGCCGAAGCCCGTTCCCGGATCCAGGGGCTGACGGGTCTTCTTGTCGGCGACAAGGTCGATGCCGACCATCAGGCCCTTGCCGCGCACCTCGCCGACGATCGATGACAGGCCGGGCAGGTGCTGGAGCCCGTCGAGCAGGCGCTTGCCCTGCACCGCCGCGTTCGCCGGCAGGTCCTCACGCTCCACGATCTCCAGCGCGGCGATGCCGGCGGCGCAGGCGAGCGGATGCCCCGTCGCGGTATAGCCGTGCATGATGAAGCCTTCGGGCGTGACGCCCTGATACCAGGCGGAGGCCACGCGCTTGTTGAGCACGGTGGCGCCGAGCGGGATGTAGCCGGCGGACAGACCCTTGGCCAGGCACATGATATCCGGCTTCACACCCCAGCCCCGCGCGCCGAACATCGATCCGCTGCGCCCGAACCCCGTGACCACCTCGTCGGAAATCAACAGAACGCCGTAGCGGTCGAGCACCTCGCGCACCTTCGGCCAGAAGCTCGCCGGCGGAACAATGACACCACCGGCACCCTGCACCGGCTCGGCAATGAAGGCAGCGACCGTGTGCGGTCCCTGATGCAGGATTTCGCGCTCGAGAAGCGTGGCGACGATGCCGGCAAGCTCCTCCGGATCCTCTGTCCAGGCATTTCGGTAGGGCCAAGGGGTATCGATCTGGAAGCACCCCGGCAGCAGCGGTTCGTAGGACGAGCGGTAATAGGTGCTGCCGTTGACGGAAACGCCGCCGAAATGGACCCCGTGATACCCCTGCTTGAGCGAAATGAACTTGCTGCGCAGCGGCTCACCGACGAGCCGCCAGTACTGCCGCGCCAGCTTCAGCGCCGTCTCGACCGCGTCAGACCCGTTCGCCGAGAACAGAACCTTGTCTGCCTCCTCCTCGGCTGCCATCCCAATGATCTTCGCAGACAGCTCGATCGAGGGTCCGGTCGTGGTACCGGCGAAGGAGGAGTAGTAGCTGATGCGGTCCATCTGGGCGATGATCGCGTCCTTCACCTCCTTGCGATTGTGACCGACATTGACGTTCCACAGACCGCCAATGCCGTCCACATAGGTCTTGCCATCGATATCGGTGACATGGACCCCGTCGCCATCGGTGATGATTTGGGGTGGGTGCTCGCGCGAAAGCAGCGGGTGGATCATCGGGTGCAGTTGGTGCTTCGTGTTGTGCTCACGAAGGAAATTGTCGCGCCTGTCCAGCATGGTGTTGCCCTCCTTCAACGCCGGCTCGGCCCGGCTTCCTGCTTCAGCCGACTGCGATGCAGACGGATTTGGTTTCGAGATAGGCATCGAGCGCGGCACTCCCGTGCTCCCGGCCGAGGCCCGACTGCTTGACGCCGCCGAACGGCATGTTCTGGTCGGGAAGATTATGGGTGTTCACCCAGACCGTGCCGGCCTGGATCTTCGGTACGTGGCGCAGAACCTTGTTGAGGTTGGTGGTCCAGATCGAGGCGCCGAGCCCATAGCGGGTGTCGTTGGCAAGACGGATCGCCTCCTCCGGCTCCTCGAACGGCGTCACGGTGACGACGGGACCGAACACTTCGTCCTGCATGATCGCCATGGACTGGTCGACATTCGTGAAAATCTCGGGCCGGACGAAATAGCCGTCGCCGTCATACGCTTCGGCCGCGACCACGGGCCTTGCACCTTGCTCGAGGGCACGCGAGATGCAGGCGCTGACATGCGCGCGGTGCCGGGCCGACACCAGCGGGTTGATCTGGTTTGCCGGATCAAGACCCGAGCCCATCGGCAGCGAGGCAGCAATGCCGGCGAAGGTCTCCACGACCCGATCATAGATGCCTTTCTGCGCATAGATGCGAGACCCGGCGCAGCAGGTCTGCCCGACATTGAAAAAGGCGCCGATCCCGGCCGCAATGCCAAGCTGATCGAGATCCATGTCGTCGAACATGATCATCGGCGCCTTGCCGCCGAGTTCGAGCGTGACGCGCTTCACATCCTGCATGGCGCGGGCGCCGATCAGCTTGCCGGTTTCGGTGGACCCGGTGAAGGCGATCTTGTTGACACCGGGATGGGCGACGAGCGCAGCCCCCGCTTCCTCTCCCGTGCCAGTCACCACATTGACGACACCTTCCGGAAAGCCGGCCTCAAGGCACAGTTCGGCAAGACGAATGGCGGTCAGCGGCGTTTCCTCGGCCGGCTTCAGCACCACCGTGCAGCCGCAGGCGAGTGCCGGTGCGATCTTCCAGCAGGCCATGTTGAGCGGGAAATTCCACGGGGTGATCGCGGCGACCACACCGACCGGCTCCTTGCGGGTATACGCCTGGTATCGCGCGCCGGGCGGTACGGCGATCGACACATCGATGGTCGAGCCGGTGATCTTGGTGGCCCAGCCGGCCATGTAGCGCACATATTCCGCCGACGCGCCCACCTCTATGAGGCGCGACAGCATGACCGACTTGCCGTTGTTGAGCGTCTCGAGCTGCGCCAGTTCCTCGCCGTTTTCCTCGATCAGATCGGCGAGCTTCAGCATCAGGCGCTGGCGTTGGGCGGCGAGCATGGTCGACCATTCCCCGTCGAGCGCGGCGCGCGCGGCCCGGACCGCACGGTCGACATCCTCGGCCCCGCCGCGGGGTACGCAGGCAAGCTCCCGCCCGGTCGCCGGATCGTAGACCGTGATGCTCTCACCCGAGGCGGCACGCTCGCGGTGCCTGCCGACGACCATGCGGATGTCGGACCCGATGAACGAGCGAACGGCGGGCGAAATTTCCTCAACCGGCTTGTCTGGCTGCGCGATGCGCATGTCGCACTCCCTCCATGATTGGCGCCCCTCAGCGCCGCGATTTTTATTTCACTTATAAGATTATGCTACATCATATTATGGTTGGATTGCAAGCGGGGCTCAGCTACGGTGCCCCGAGAGGGCGATTGACGGAGACACCGGCAGCAGCATCGGTCCCGCGGCGGATGGTCAGGCGGTGTGGCGCGTTGACATACTTAACTGATAAATCTATGCTGGTGCATACTGTTATAGGGAGACTCCAGCCATGGCTGAACGCTCATTTGCTCGCGAGGTCGAGGATCTGCGCCTGTCGGATGGGGAAATATTCAGCGGCGAAGGAATCCTCGCCATCACCAAAGCCTTGCTGCAGTCCGGCGTGTCCTATGTCGGCGGCTACCAGGGCTCGCCCATTTCACACCTGATGGACGTGCTGGCTGACGCCAAGGACGTCCTCGACGAACTCGACGTCATCTTCCAGAGCTCTGCCAACGAGGCGACGGCGGCCGCGATGCTGTCCGCCTCGGTGATGTATCCGTTGCGCGGGGCCGTGGCATGGAAGTCGACCGTCGGCACCAATGTCGCCTCCGACGCACTGGCCAACCTGTCGTCCGGCGGGGTCACCGGCGGCGCGATGGTCATCATCGGCGAGGACTACGGCGAGGGATCGTCGATCATGCAGGAGCGTACGCATGCCTTCGCCATGAAGTCGCAGATGTGGCTGCTCGACCCGCGTCCCGACCATACCTGCATCGTCGACCTGATCGAGAAGGGCTTCCTGCTCTCGGAAGCCTCCAACACGCCGGTGATGCTGGAGGTGCGGGTGCGGACCTGCCACATGCATGGCAGTTTCGTCGCCAAGGACAACGTCAAGCCGGTCTTCACGCTGAAAGACGCCCTCAACAACCCCAAGCGGGATCTCAGCCGCATCGTTCTGCCGCCGGCGGCCTACGAGCACGAGCAGGAGAAGATCCACAAGCGCCTGCCCGCCGCCATCGACTTCGTGCGCGACAACAAGCTGAACGAGTGGATGGGCCCGAGCGAAGGGAAGATCGGCATCCTGATGCAGGGCGGGATGTACAACAGCGTCATCCGCGCACTTCAGTATCTCGGACTTTCGGATGCCTACGGAAACACCAAGGTTCCGCTCTACGTCATGAACGTCACCTATCCGGTCATCGACACGGAGGTCGCCGAATTCTGTCGTGACAAGGATGCGGTGCTGATGGTCGAAGAAGGTCAGCCCGAATACCTGGAGCAGGCCATCAATACCGTGCTGCGGCGACGCGACATCAACACGCGGGTTTCCGGCAAGGATGTCCTGCCGATGGGCGGCGACTACACCGCCCAGGTGCTGATGCAGGGGATCGAGACGTTCTTGGCAACCAACGACCCGCACCTTCTCGGCAACCGCCCGCCCCTGCCCGACCCGAAGCCAGTGCTCGCCCTGCCCGAGGTGCAGCGCCTGCAGACCGTCGTACCACCGCGCCCGCCCGGCCTGTGCACCGGCTGTCCCGAGCGACCGATCTTCGCCTCCATGAAGCTGGTGGAAGAGGAACTGGGAACGCACCATGTCTCGGCCGACATCGGCTGCCATCTGTTCTCGATCCTGCCGCCCTTCGACCTCGGCGCGACCACGATGGGATTCGGCCTTGGCCCGGCCTCGACCTCGGCCTTCAACGTCAAGGCCGACAAGCGCTCGATCGCGATAATGGGCGACGGCGGCTTCTGGCACAACGGGCTGACCAGCGGCATCGGCAACGCCGTCTTCAACAAGCACGACGGCGTTTTCGTCATCGTCGACAACTACTATTCCTCCGCGACCGGCGGTCAGGACATTCTCTCTTCGCGCGCCCAGAACGCAAACCGGAGCACCAACAACTCCATTGTCGAGGCCCTGCACGGTATCGGCGCCAAATGGGTTCGCCAGGTTGACCGGACCTATGACGTCACCAAGATGCGCGACACGCTGAAGGAAGCGCTGACCACCAAGGAGGAGGGTCCCAAGATCATCGTCGCCTCGTCGGAATGCATGCTCAACAAGCAGCGCCGGGTGAAGCCGCAGATCGCCAAGGCCATCAAGGGCGGCCAGCGCGTGGTCAAGGAGCGTTTCGGTGTCGATGAGGACGTGTGCACGGGAGACCATGCTTGCATACGGCTCTCGGGCTGCCCATCGCTGTCGGTCAAACAGTTGGACGACCCGCTGCGCGACGACCCCGTCGCCTCGATCGACAATTCCTGCGTCGCCTGCGGCAATTGCGGGGAGGTGGCGGAGGCTGCCGTGCTCTGTCCCTCCTTCTTCCGCGCCGACGTGATCCACAACCCGACCCGCTGGGACAAGTTCAAGGCGAGCCTTGCTATGACCATCATCCGGGTCTTGCAAAGGAGGCGCGCCATGCGCCGTATCCAGTTCAGCGCGGCCAGCACATGAAAGACGACACAGTCAAGCTGACGCTTCCGGCGGCCGGCCCGGCGACGGAGCGTCCGATCTCCATCGCCATCGTGGCGATGGGCGGACAGGGCGGCGGCGTGCTCACCGACTGGATTGTGAAACTGGCCGAGAACCAGGGCTGGGTTGCCCAGTCGACATCCGTACCGGGTGTGGCGCAGCGGACCGGGGCCACGATCTACTATGTCGAGATGATGCCGCCGCTCGACGGACGCAGGCCCATCCTTGCCCAGATGCCGACGCCCGGGGATGTCGATGTGGTGCTCGCGTCGGAGTTCATGGAAGCGGGCCGGTCGATCCTGCGAGGAATCGTCACGCCCGACCGGACCACGCTGATCGCCTCCAACCATC
The DNA here is from genome assembly GCF_900185735.1 of Stappia sp. P2PMeth1. Lineage (NCBI taxonomy): Bacteria > Pseudomonadati > Pseudomonadota > Alphaproteobacteria > Hyphomicrobiales > Stappiaceae > Stappia > Stappia sp. P2PMeth1. Next base: position 534,974 of record NZ_FYAW01000019.1, read on the forward strand.
GCTCGCTGGCCATCACCGAGAAAATGGCCCCCGGCGAAGGGATTGCCGACAAGTCCGCTGTCTCGCAAGCGATCGGCGTGACGGCACGGCGCGAGATCGTGTTCGACATGGACGCCCTGGCCGTCAGGAACGGCAGCGTCATCTCGGCGGCGATGTTCGGTGCGCTTGCCGGTGCCGATATCCTGCCCTTCGGCCAGGACGATTACCTGACCGTCATCCGCGAAGGCGGCCGAGGCGTGGAAGCGAGCATCCGCACCTTCGAGGCAGCATATACCCGCGCCACCTCGGGCGCGGCGCCTGCGCAGACGGGTGAGCAACCCGAGGAGCCGCCTGCGGAGGCCGCCACCGTCGACCCTCGGTTCCTCCCCTTGCTGACCCGCCTGCGCGAGATCCTGCCGGACGCCGCCCATGCGATGGCCGAAGCTGGCCTGCGCAAGGTCGTCGACTATCAGGACCTCGACTATGGGCGCGAGTATCTCGACCTGCTCGATCGGCTGCACGCCGCCGACGCGGAGGCGGGGGGAGCCGGCAAGGGACATCTCTTCACGGTGACCGCGGCCAAGTATCTGGCAAATGCCATGGCCTATGACGACGTCATTCGCGTGGCGGACCTGAAGACACGCGCGCAACGGCGAGCGCGCATCGAACGGGAGATGGGCCTGCGGGAGGGTCAGGTGCTCCAGACGACCGAGTTCATGCATCCGCGCATGGAGGAAGTGAACGGCCTCCTGCCCGCCCGGCTCGGTCGCTGGATCGAAGCGCGACCGCGCCTCTTCGCCTGGCTCGACCGGCGGATCAGCAAGGGGCGACGGATCAGGACCTACACCTTGCGCTGGTTCCTGATGCTCTACCTCGTGAGCAGCCTGCGCTGGCTCCGGCGCCGGTCGTTGCGCCATGAGGTCGAGACGGCGCACCGGGATGCCTGGCTCGCAGCCGCCACCCGCGCACTGGCGAACAATTACCAGCTCGGCGTGGAAGTTCTCCAATGCCGGCGCCTCGTCAAAGGCTACTCCGACACCCATACCCGCGGCCTGTCGAAATTCGACAAGGTCGTGGCCACGATCGCCCTCCTGGAGGGACGCGCGGACGCCGCAGACTGGGCGCGACGCCTGCGAGAAGCCGCGATCCGGGACGCGTCCCAGAAGCAACTGGACGGCACGATAGCAACCATAAAGTCATTCCTATGAACAAGCCCCTCGAAACTCCGGTCGCCTCCCGGCCGATCCCGCTTCTTCTCAAAGACCTCAAAAACGGACTTTGGTCGACCGCAACGAAAATCCGGTTCGGACACTGCGACCCGGCAGGCATCGTCTATACGCCGAAGTTCTTCGACATCTTCAATGTCGTCATCGAGAAGTGGTATGAGCATGCGCTCGGCATCGACTATTACGAAATCATCGGTGCGCGGCGCGTCGGTCTTGGATATGTGAATGCGCATGCGGATTTCTTCGCGCCCTGCCGGATGGGCACGACGCTCGACGTGGCCCTCGACGTCGAGCGGGTGGGGACATCCTCTTTCAACCTGTTGCTTCATGCTTTCAGCGGAGAGAAAGAGGCCTTGAGAGGACGTTTTACGGTTGTCACGACGAGCCTTGACAACCATCGCCCGACCGCGATCCCGGAAGACCTGCGTGCCGCCTTGCTTATTTATGCAAAATCATGAAGTAAGGGACCGGAATCGCACGTGATGCCGGAGCCGAATTCGGGCGGCATTGAACCGGAACCTCCCGACAGATGCGAGGGTCGCAGTGGGCAAGACTATCAGCGAGGGCAAGGGTCTGGACAGGAGCAGAGTTGAAACACGGATCTGGTTGTCGGTGCTTTCGCTGGAAAGCGAGATTTTCTCGAAATTGAATGGCGCCTTGAGCGCTCAATTCGGCATTTCCGTCGCCAAATTCGAGTTTCTGGCGCAGATCGAGCGCTATCCTGCCGGCATCAGCCTCGGGCAGATCTCAGCCAATCTCAAGGTCACGAGCGGCAACGTGTCCGGGCTGGTCCGGCGCCTGCTTGCGGACGGGCTTATCACCAAGACCATGTCGCAGGAAGACCGACGGTCCTTCATCGTGCACTTCACTCCGAAAGGCAAAGAGCTTTTCGACAGGGCCAATGCCCTTCACGCCGAGACGCTGGCGCGCTGTTTCGCCGAGGTGCCGTTGCCAGAGTTGGAAAAGGCGCTTACGACACTCAGATTGCTGTCTTCAGGCATACAGGGACGCCGAAATGACTAAGGCCGGACGCGCCAGAAAAGACATATCGGGCGCGAGCACATCGGAGCCTTTCAGCACTGTAGAGGAGTTGCGCAATTACATTCCGTACTTGCTGAACCTGGTGACGAACCGTTGGAATCTCGATCAGAACCGGGATCTCAACGAGCACGGGATTAACAGTACCGTGCTGCGGACCCTTTCCGTTCTCAACATGCACCCGACACTGACCGTCAACGAGATTGCCGCCTATGCCGTTATCGAACAGTCGAATGCCAGCAGGACAATCGATTTGATGGTCGCGGACGGGCTGGTTCAGCGGCAGATTTCGGAGAAGGACCTTCGCCGCCGCGAAATTGTCCTGACCGACAAGGGGCGGAGCCTTCTCCACACGCTTTGGCCGCTCATGGTTTGCAACCATCAACGCCTGATCGCCGGGATTCCGGAGAAAGACCTGAAAACCTGCGTCAGCACGCTGAAGACGATGATCCGCAATCTCGGCGAAGCCGCGTCCTGAGCCGGTTCGCGGTCGCCAGTGAGGCGAAGCCGCGTGGTCCCACCACCGGGCTCACCGCCCGGCGGTCAGCGCGATCACCCTGAGCGGACTCCCCGACCCTCCTTCGATCTTGAGCGGGGCGGCGACGATGACCGCCCCGAATGTCGGGAGCTGGTCGAGATTGCGCAGGCATTGCAGGCCGAAACGGCCGTTGCCGTGCAGGATCGTATGCGCCGGCAGGGGCGGTTCGAACCCGAACCCCTGGCCGGCATCCGTTCCCACGGTTTCGACGCCGAGACCGATGCAGTCGCGCTCCTTCACCAGAAACGTCACCGCCTCCGCGTCCGGCCCGGGAGAATGCGCGCCGTCGTCCTTGAGATTCAGATAGTCGGGCGTCCCCACCCGCTTGTGCCAATCCGTGCGCAGCAGGATCCAGTGGCGAGCGGGAATGGGACCATGTGTGCGCTCCCAATCCTCCAGGAAGGCGCGCGTCAGCACGAAATCGGCATCGGCCGCCGCCTGACGGGAAATGTCGATGACGACCGCGGGGGCGACGAAGTTTTCCGGCGCGACCGTATCGACGGTACCGTTCGCCACGTCCTTCCCCGAGATCCAATGCGCCGGCGCATCGAAGTGGGTGCCCGTGTGCTCGTTCATCGAGAAATTGTTCCAGTACCAGGCCGGCCCATTCTCGTCATAGCGCGACACGGTTTCCATACGGAACGGCTGGCACTGGCCGAATTCCGGTGGCAGCGCGATGACGGGGAAGTCCGGACTGAGCGTGTTCGTCAGGTCCACCACCTTGATCGACCCGCCGGCGATCGCCCCGACGAGGGACAGCAAAATCTCACCCGAAGCTGCGCTCATGCGATCGGTCCTCCACAGTGCCAGATGACACCCCATCATCGGTCGGCCCGTGCAGGACCGGATCCGCCCCCAAGGCAGATCCCGATGGTTTCCATGGCAATACATAGTCTTATGAATACACTTCCAGTGTCAACCAACGCCCGAGAGCGTCGGCTTTGCCGGCCTGCGAGGCGCCTACACGGGTTTCCGCGCAGCCGGCTCTTCCGCAGTCAGGGAATGATACTTGCGGTCGAACCAGATCAGTGTCTCGGCCGGCGCCGACGAGATCAGCATTCCCACCACCCTGGCGTAGAACACCGAATGGCTGCCGATGGCCCGCCGTTCGACGATCCTGCAGTCGAAGGCGACCACGGCATCTTCCAGCACCGGCGCGCCGGTTGCCAGCGTGGACCAGGCCCCCGTTGCGAACCGGTCCTGATCGGTACGCCCGGCAAAGGCATTCGACAGTTCGATGTGGCGGCTGGCGAGCACGTTCACACACAAGTTGCCGTTGCCGTTGAAAACGTCGTGCGAGCGGTTCTTCTGGTTGACGCAGACGAGCAGCGTCGGAGGGCTGTCCGTGATCGAACAGACAGCCGATGCCGTCATGCCATGGCGCCCTTCGGGCCCATCGGAGGTGATCAGGTTGACGGCCGCCCCGAGGCAGCTCATGCCCTGTCGGAAGGTATCGGCATCCGCTTCCATGGTCTCTTCCTTTCGGTGAGGCTGTGCGCCTGCCTGATGTCACCGCATGAAAAGGCCGCCATTGACGTCCCAGCAGGCACCGGTCACGGAGGCCGCCTGAGGGGACGCGAGCAGCAGTATCATCAGCGCGACGAACTCCGGATCGCCCAGCCGGCCGACCGGAATGCCGGCAAGCAGGCTCGGCATCTTCTCGTCCGGAACGAGGGCATGCACCAGCGGTGTATCCATTGGCCCCGGCGCGACGGCATTGACGGTGACACCGAAGGGCGCGAGATCCCGCGCGAAGACCTTGGTCAATGTCAGGATCGCGCCCTTGGAGGCGGCGTAATGCGCACCGGTCGCCGTGCCGCCATTCTGCCCCGCCAGCGAGGCCAGATTGACGATGCGGCCGTAGCCCCTCGACTTGAAATAGCGACCGAAAACCTGGCTGCCGGCAAAGACGCCGCCGGCATTGATCGCCATCACCTCGTTGAACTCGGCCGGGTCGATCTCCAGCAGCGGCCGGGCTTTGGTCACGGCCGCATTGTTGACCAGAACCTCGACGGTGCCCCAGCGCGCGACCGTCTCGTCCAGCACCTGCTGGAACTCCTGCGGCCGGCGGATGTCCAGCCGCATGGCAACGGCGGTTTCGCCGTCAGGATCCAGTTCGCTCGCCAGCCGGAACGCGGCATCCGCATCGACATCGCTGATGACGACGCGATTGCCCGCAGCATGGAACGTGCGCGCGACCACGGCTCCGAACCCGGCAGCGGCTCCGGTAACGATGGCAACCTGCGGCCGATCAGGAGAAGACATTGCCATAGCGATACCCCGCCGCCCCGCGACGCTCCCTGCAAGATGTGGATCGTGGTTCCAGCGCCGTCCGGTCACAGATTGGCGGGCACCTCGAGGGCCCGGCCCATCCGGGCCTCGACGCGACAATATTTCCAGAGCCGATAGTCGGTGTCGCCGACCGGGGTCGTGCGGAACAGGTTGCAGGCCTGTCGCACGGTCTCCCGGTCCGGCACGTCGGCCATGATATAGGCGGTCCAGGGGAAGCCGGCCGGCGACGTGCCGACCATGGTTTCGTCATCGTCGAGCATGCCGAGGATCGTGACCCCGGGCAGTTCGGAGATCCCCTTCATCATCGAGCCGAACGCCTTCCAGACAGGACCGATCTCGGAGAACGGCAACTCGAAAAAGGTCTGCTGGACGGCAATGCAGAACAGCACGCGGATGGGTTTCTGGTCGGTCATCCTGATTGGTCTCCTTAAGGATAGCCTGGGGGTGTCGACTGGCTGAGCAACGCCGCGCCGGCGGAGGTCCAGGTGCCGGCACCGAGGAAGGCATGCTGCGCCACGGCAGCCGCGTCGATCATGCAACGCGATACGAGATGTCCCTTGCGAAGGGCCTCGGTTCCGGCCATCACGAACGCCATTCGGGTCGCTTCCGCGCCCGCATGCGCCGCCTCGGTGGCGCTCAGGCGCAGGCGGACATGGGTGCCGCGATCGAGCTCCCGACCGGCGACGACGTCTTCCCACGCCTCTTCGATCGCGTCGTAGAAGAAGCTGCGCGCGCTACGCAGCCTTGCCTCGGCCTTGCCGAGATCGTTCTGGATATAGGGCCGGGCGCCGATCGGGGGCGCCCCCGTGATCGCCGGCTTCTCGGTTGCCTCGCGATGGATCCAGTCGAGCGCTTCACGCGCGGTTCCAAGCCCGACGACCGCGAGCACCTGCGCTGCCAGCGCCATCGACGGATATCGGAAGATCGGCTCGTCGCGCTGCGCCTTGCCGCCGCGGACGAAGGTCCACTCCTCCGGCACCACCACGCAGTCCGCCACGATGTCGTGGCTGCCGGTCGCAGTCAGGCCAATGGAGTCCCAGGTGTGCTTGATCGAGACCTTCTCGCGCGGCATGACCGCCATGCGCGGGAGACCTGACGAACTGCTTCCCTCGACGCGAATGCCCGCGCCGATCAGCGATGCGCCCATGCAGCCAGAGCAGTAGGGCCAGCGCCCCTGCACCTCGAATCCGCCTTCGACTTCTTCTGCCGCCTGCGGCGGAAAGATCGAGCCGGCGAACACGGTGTCGGGGTCCTTGCCGTAGATCGCCTCGTAGGTCGCAGGCGGCAAGGCTCCCAGATAGACCGCCGACACGCCGAAGCTTGCAACCCATCCGACCGAGGCATCCGCGGCCGAGATCGTCTCGATAAGCCGGCAGAAGGACGCCGGATCCAGCTCGTCGCCGCCAAGCTGCTTGGGAACGAAGGCCCGGTAGACGCCAAGCTTCTGGAGCTTTTCGACCATGTCGCGCGGAACATAGGTCAGCCTCTCGAACTCGTCGCGCCGGGCACGAATTTCACCCAGAACCTCCGAGAGGACAACGGGTCGCGCCACGTCCTTGGCGAGGGGTTTGTTCATCGGATCTCCTCCTGAATTTCGCGTTCCGCGTCGAGGCGGCATGCTGGCCGCCGGCCTGACCCGGCTCGTCGCCATCCTGCGCGTCAAAGCTGCTGCTTCTTGAGATGCCGCATGTCCTGCAGGGCACCCTTGGCCATCAGTTCCTCGACCTGGGCTTTCAACCCGGCGCGCTGGATCTTCTCGGTTGCCGTCAGCGGCAGCGCATCGACGAACGCGATCCAGCCGGGCACCTTGTAGTAGGCCATCCGCTCCAGCCCCCAGCGGACGAGGTCCTCGGGCTCCAGGCCTGGCCGCTCAAGGACGATCAGCGCCGCCACCTCGTCGCCGCGCACCGGATCGGGCGTCGCCGTCACTCCGGATTGGCGGATCAGCGGGTGCTCATTGAGGACGGTCTCCACTTCCACCGCGGCGATGTTCTCGCCCGACCGGCGGATGACGTTCTTCTTGCGGTCGACGAAGTGCAGGTCGCCATCGCGGTCGCGCGACACCACATCTCCGGTGTGGAACCACCCGCCTGCCCATGCCTCGTCGGTCGCCTGCGGGTCCTTGAGGTAGTCGCGGAAAAAGCCGAAGCGGGGGTTCGGGCCAGCCCGCCGGACGAGCAGTTCGCCGGGCAGATCGCATTCGACGTCGTTTCCGGCCTCATCGACGATGCGCACCTCCACGTCAGGCGAGGGGCGGCCGAAGCAACTCGTTCCGATCTTGCGCGGCTCGCGATTGGCGCAGATGGCGCCGCCGCTCCCGGTTTCGGTCATGGCCCAGGCCTCGACCAGCGGAAAGCCGAACCGTTCTTCGAACGGACCGTGAAGCTGCTTGTCGACCCCGGCTCCGAAACCGAAGCGAACGCAGTGATCCCGGTCGCGCGGCGAGGCCGGCGCCCCCATCAGCATCGACGGCATCACCCCCAGATAATGCAGACATGTCGCCCGGGTCTCGCGGACATGATCCCACCAGGTGGTGGGCCGAAAGCGATCGAGCAGGATCAGACAGCCGCCGACAGTCACCATGGCCATTACCGAAACCGCCATGGCGTTCATGTGGTATACGGGGAGCGGGGTAAGCATGCGGTCGCCCTCCCGCAGGGCCATCGTCCCGCCGATATCGCGGTACCAGTCTCCGGAATAGAGAAAGTACTCGTTGGTCAGCACGCAGCCCTTGGGGCGACCGGTGGTGCCGGAAGTATAGAGCAGGGCGCACTCGCTCGCGGCATCGCCCTCACCCTGGTCGCGCGGACCGTCGAAGGGGGCGGGGACCTGTTCACCGGGCGAAAACACCGGGATCGGCCGCCCGCTTGCCACCGAGGCAGACACGACCTCCGCCGAGCGCTCCGGAAGGACAAGCGCGGCCGTCATCTCGGAATGGGCGACGATATACTCGAGTTCGCTCCCGCGAAGATAGGAGTTGATCGGCACTACCGAGACGCCGAGCGCGTTGAGCGCGAACCAGGCTTCCAGAAAATCCGGCCGGTTCTTCAGCAGCAGCCCCACCCGGTGCCCGCGTCCGTAGCCTTGCTGGCGGAAGGCGGCTTTCCACGCTTCCACCCGTTGCAGCATGACCGCATAGCTGACGACGCCCGCCGCGACGCGATCCCCGCCCGCCGGCTCATCCAGAACCTTCAGGAAGGCGGCCTCACCCTTGGCAAGCGCGGTCGCCTGGAAACGCGAGAAGACCGACGCATCCCATGCCAGTTCGGAATGCAGATCCTCGACGCTGCCGTGCCCCTGCGCGCTCATGGTAGCCATTTGCCTCCCTGCAAATATGAGTTAGCATATGTTTAGTCATTTACAATTTTTTGTCAACGGGCGCTCCGCGGCCTGAAGGCATCGCTGGCTCCGTGCTGGCGGGCTGGCGTGCGTTCAGGCCCGGCCGGGCTATCGCCGCAACCGGTAGCCCGCCTTCTCGCGGTCCCACATATCGGGGGTTACGCCCTGCTCCCGCAGGGTGACCTTTCTGATCTTGCCGTTTTCGGTCAGCGGCATCTCGGACAGGAACCGCAGGAAGCGCGGCACCGCGAAATAGGCCAGCCTGTCTTCGCAAAATCGCATGATCTCGACCGGATCGATGACAGCGCCCTGTTTCGGCTGCAGCGCGGCCGCCACCTCGTCTTCCCCAAACTCCGACGGCACCGCAAACACCGCACTCGCCGCCACCAGGGGGTGACCCGACAGGACCTGTTCCACCTCCCATGAGGAGACATTCTCACCGCGCCGGCGGATGGCGTCCTTGACCCTGTCGATGAAGCGATAGGGGCCATCCGGCTCGCGCACCACCCGGTCTCCGGTGTGGAACCAGAAATTGCGCCACGCCTCCACGGTCTTGTCCGGCATGTTGAAATAGCCGGTCGCGAAGGAGAACGGCTCGACCGGGCGCAGCAGCAGTTCGCCGGCCTCCCCGTCGGGCAAGGGCGCGTCGTTGCCATCGACGATACGGGCCTCGGCCCCGTCCATCAGATAGCCCATGCTGCCGGGATGATCGGACGGAACAGGGCTGGCGAAGACGAAATTGGTTTCCGTCGACCCGTAGCCATCCACCAGCGGCACGCCGAAGCGCTCCAGAAAGGTTGCGTGGAAACGCTCGGGAACCCCGCCCCCCAGCGCGACCCGGACCTGGTGCTGCCGATCCTCGGGCGCTTCGGGCCGGGACAGCAGGATCGCCGCCATCGCACCGAGCAGATAGGTCACCGTCGCCTGGTTTTCGCGAAGGCTCCTCCAGAAGCCGGACGCGGAGAATTTCGGCTCCAGGACATAGGTGCAGCCGTTGAGCAGGGCCTGGTAGAAGGCATTGAGGGCGTTGGTGTGAAAGATGGGAAGCGTCGTCAACAGGACGTCGCCTTCCTGGATGCCGAGGGCGCGCGCCGAATAGACGCCCCACCAGAACATCTGGGCCTGTGGACAGCACACCCCTTTCGACGGTCCGGTGGTGCCGGATGTGTAGAGGATCGCCACGGTGTCGCCCGGACCGAGGGCTGGTCCAGGCAGCGTCGGGTCGCCGGGATCGTCCACCAGCACAGTGCCGTCCTGGCCCCGCACACCCTCGGCGCCGATGTCCCAGACCATCGCCGGGATCGCCTCGTCGGACACCGTCTCCAGAATGGGGCGGTGCACGGCCTCGACCACGAGAAGCTTCGGCAGGGCATTGCCGAGCACATGCGCGAGCTGCGCGCCGCGAAAGGCCGTGTTGATCGGCGTCGCCACCGCACCAAGCCATCCGCATCCCAGATAGATCTGCAGAAACTCCGGCCGATTGCCGCAGATGATCGCCACCCGGTCGCCGGCGGTGACGCCGGCGTTCGCAAGCCTCTGCGCCCAGCGCGCGGCCGTCGCCGCCGTCTCGGCATAGGTCCACTGCGTCGGACCCGACTTGAACAGGACCCGGTCCGCATAGCGTTCGGCCTGACGTTGCAGGATTGTCGGCAGCGTCCGGTCCGCCGGCGCGAAGGCCGCCGCGATCCGGGCGTATCTGTCCCCGGCACTGGCGGCGCGGGAGGGCGGTTGGGTCTCGTCCATGTCGGTTCCCGTTTCCAGATTTCAAAGCCTGCGCTGCGGTCCGCCAAGCGAGCCGGGCGCGTGTCTCTCCCCTAGGACCGCATGAGGTTTGGCAGCCAAAGCGCCAGTTCCGGGAAGAACATGAGCAGGAGAACCAGCAGCAGGATGCATGCGATGAACGGAAGTGCCGCCAGAGATACCTGCGCCACGGTGGTGCCTGGAGGGCTGACGCCGACCATCACGAAGAGAAGGAGACCGAAGGGCGGCGTGATCAACCCGAGTTCGAGGCCAAGGAGCAGCACGACCCCGAACCAGACCGGATCGAAGCCGTAAAGCGTCACCAGCGGCATGTAGATCGGCAGTGTCAGCATCATGATCGAGAGCGGATCCATGAACATCCCCAGCACGATCAGAACCAGGAACATTGCCGCCAGCATCACATAGGGGGCGAGATCCATGCTGGTGGCGTTGGCAATCAGCCCCGCCGAAGCGCCCGAGAAGGCCAGCACCTGCGAGAAGGTCGTCGAGCCGACAATGATCACCAGCATCATGACGGAGACCGCTATCGTGCCCCGCAACGACTTGAGGACCGAGTCCCAGGCCAGTTGACGGTAGAGCGCCGCCAGCACGACAACGGACAAGGTGCCGAACGCGGCCGACTCCGTCGGGGTGGCCCACCCGAGCAGGATCATGCCGATCACCGCGAAGACGACCAGCCCCATCGGCGCCACGTCGCGCAGCAGCGCCTTGAGGATTTCGCCGACAGGTGCACGTTCCGCGACATAGCCCGGCGCCGCCCCCGGATCGATGGCGATCAGGAACCGGATCATGGCGACGATCATGATGGCCAGCAGCAACCCCGGGATCAGACCGGCGATCAGCAGCGCGCCGACATCGATACGGGCGAGGGACCCCAGCAGGACGGCCAGCGAGGAGGGAGGGATGATCATCGCCAGCCCGCCGACGGCCATGATCGGTCCGATGATGATGTACCGCTTGTAGCCGCGCTTGATCATCTCCGGCATCAGCGAGGTGCCGAGCATCGCCGCGTTGGCCATAGACGATCCGGAAAGGGTGGCGAAAACCGTGCCGCCGCCCACCGAGAGGTAGCACAGCCGCCCGCGGATGCCGCCGAAGCACTTGTCGAAAGCATCGAAGACGCGCAGGGCCAGCCCGGTATGGAACAGCAACTCGCCCATCAACACGAACAGGGGCACCGGAACCAGGGTGAAATTCGTGACGGCGGATGTCGAGTTGGCGATCAGTTGGTCGATTCCGACCAGCCCGCCCATGAAGACGACGACGCCAACGACGTTGATCGCAAGGAAAGCCACGGCCACCGGCACGCCCAAGAGCATCAGCGCGACCAGCCCGCCCATCAGGAGAAAAGCAGCTTCGTACCAGGGCATCATGTCAATGAGCCCCCGATGCGCCGGTGAACGTCTCTCCGCGCAGCAGCAGACGGAGAAACTCCAGTGCCATCAGGCAGAAGCCGCCGGCCAGCATCGCGTAGAGGACCCAGCTCGGAATATTGATCGACCTGACATCCACCGTCCCGGAGGCGAACGTCTCCATGGTCAGCAGGCTCGCTCTCCAGGACAGGATGGACAGTACGGCGATCGACAACAGCAGCCCTGCCCTGGCAACGATCCGGCGCGGGCGCTCGGGCAGCAACGCCACGAAAGACGTGATTGCGACATGGCCATTCGTTCGCACCAGCCAGGGAGCCCCGGCCATGGTCACGAACAGCAGCGCATATTCCACGACCGCGCTGGTCCAGCGCATCGGCGAGAAACCGAGGTTGCGCAGCATCACGTCGACAATGATGGAGCCGGTGACGAAGACCAGGGTGATGCCGGCGAGTGTCGCCAGCCCGACGATCAGCCAATCATAGACGTGACGGATATGCATCTGGTCCTCGTTGAGAAACCCGGAAAGGATATGGAAGCTAGGGTGACACGGGCGCTGGCCGGGGCGCGTCCCCCGGCCGCGTCGGCTCATCAGCGGTCGTACAACTTGGCGCGGAGCGCTTCGTAATATTTGCTTCCCGAGGCTTCCAACTGCGCCCAAATCGAGCCGTAGGCCGAGTCGAGATACCGCCGCGCCCCCTCGCCTTCCAGGGTGATGGTCTTGACCCCGTCTGCGGTTTCCAACTCGTGCTTGATCCGGTCGGAAAGGACCTGGACATCGCGATGGGACTTCTGCTCGTATTCGAGAGCGACCTCGCTGAGGAGTTGCCGCGCCTCCTCGCTGAGACCTGCCCACTTGGTCGGGTTCATGACGATCACGAGATCGGTCTGGAAGAAGCCGGGATCGATCCGGTATTTGAGGAACCGCTCCCAGGAGAAGCCTTTCACGGCCGGCATCGAGTATCCCAGAGCATCGAATGTGCGGCGCTCCAGACCGGTGTAGATGTCCGGCACGGGAACGACGATCGGGACCGCGCCCCGATCCTCGAAGAAGGCGTTGAAGAGCGGCCCGGAGCGGATCCGCAGTCCGGTCAAGTCGACGCCGCCGTCGTCGGTGCGCTTCGGCTCATCGACAAGGAACAGGTGGAAGTTGGCTGCCGGGGCCAGCCTGCCGAGGAGCTCCACGCCCAGCCGCTCCTGGAAGATGCCCTGAAGGAGCTCGAAGCCGCCGTTGTCCCGGGCTGTCTGCGGCGACACCGTGGCGCCGACCAGCGCGCCGGCTTCCGGGACGGTGCCCATGCTGTAGCTCGCAGGAGCATAGGTCATGTCGACCGCGCCGCGACGTACGGCATCGAACTGCTGCATTGCCGGAATGACTTCCGGACCTCCGACGAATTCGATCTGGACGATGCCCTTGCCCCGTTCGTTCACCAGATCGATGAACTCCCGGTAGGCCTCGGTCGTGTTTTCCGAGGGCGGGAATACCGCGATCGCTCGCAATTGCTGCTCGGCATGGGCATTCACGCCGGAAAGGACCATCATCGCGGCAGGCACGACGGCAAGCGCCTTGCCGAACCCTGAGCCGAGATGGGAGAGAATGGCTTCAAGACACGTCTTCATTCGAGTTCCTCCTGCTTGCACCTGAGTGATGCGGCCGGCCCTATGGCCGCCGCCCCCTATGGCCGGCCCGCCTGTGGCGGGCGTCACCCGGTCTGGCTATTGGAGCTTCTCTGGCCGGAAATACGTGGCCCGCAGCGCATCGTGGAATTCCGAGCCCGACGCCTTCAGACGGTCCCATGTGGCGCCATATGCGGCATCCAGGAACTTCTGCCGCGCCTCGCCCTCGAGGGTCACCTTCCGGATGCCGAGTTCAGCCGCCCGCCGATCGACGTCGGTGATGGCCGCCGCCACGTTCTCGTTCGACGTCTTTTCGTATTCGATCGACGTTTCCTCGATGATCTGCCGGGCTTCCGGAGACAGCTTCTCCCACTTGTCGGGGTTCATCAGAACGACGAGGTCGGTCTGCAGAAAACCGGGCTCGATCTGGTACTTGAGGTAGTTTTCCCAGGAGAAATCGAGAACGGCGGTGGCCGCAGCGCCCAGCCCCTCGAACGTGTTGCGCTCCAGTCCGGTATAGACATCGGCGATCGGCACGGAGATCGGGACCGCGCCGAGGGACTCGAAGAAGGCGCGGTAAACCGGCATCGAGCGGAGGCGATAGCCGGCAAGGTCGACACCGCCGTCCTCGGTTCGCGCCGGCTCCTGGGTGACATAGATGCGGAACTCGACCCCGCTCTTCAGGAGCGCGAGGAACTCCACGCCGAGTCGCTTCCTGAACGCATCCCGCATGACGTCGAAGCCGCCATTGTCGCGAGCCTCCGCCGCCGTAATCGTCGAGCCGACGAAAGCATCGGCTTCGGGCATGGCCCCCAGATTGTGGGTGGCCGGGCCATATCGCATGTCGACGATGCCCCTTCGGACAGCATCCGCCTGCTGGTCCTGCGGGATGACCTCGGGACCGCCGACGACCTCGATCTCGACGATGCCCCTGCCGCGCTCGTTGATGAGCTTGATGTACTCGAAGAAATCGACATTGTCTGAAATCGGCATCGGAAGAGCGACGATGGCCCGGATCTTGTCGGCGGCCATCGCGCTTGTCAGCGCCCCCGATACGAAGACCCCGGCAAGTGCTGTCACTCCCAGCAGCATGCAGGAAAACCGACTGTTCCTCATCACCTAGCTCCCCCTGGTTCCTCGAGCTTCGCGGCCGGGCATCTATCTGTTTTCCCTTGCCGCGCATTGACAGTAAGGCGCAATATGATTTATATGTCAATCTATGTTGATGCATAATTTTATGGCTACTGATCGCAGCGGGAGGGCAGGCGTGCACCACGGTTTGGAGGGAGGTCGGCACGGGACGTCACCCCGGCTCGCGAGCGGCGAGCGGCCGCAAAGGCGCGCCTCGCTGGCGAGCGGCGGCTAGATGCGCATTTTCTGGCAGAGCTTCGTCGACGAGGCGGTCGGTGCGTCCTACCTGGACACGCTTCGAACCTTTCTCAACGACATCGCGGCGCCCGGCACGCGGGTCGACGTCTTCGGCATGTCCCCTCCCGACCGAGATTTCGGCCGGCTGGCGGAGTTTCGTTGCGCCATACAGGCCGTGGACGCCGGCCTCGGCGCGGAAGCCGACGGCTTCGATGCCTATGTCATGGGACATTTCCAGGATCCCGGCCTCTACGAGCTCCGGTCGGCCCTGAGGATCCCGGTGGTCGGGGTCGGCGAAGCCACGCTCCTGGCCGCCTCGCAGCTCGGCCGGCGCCTGGGGCTGGTGACGCTGGATCCGGCATTCGAGGTCTGGCATCTCGAACAGGCGGAACGATACGGCCTTGCGGGCCGGGTCCAGCACGTTGCGGGCCTGGGGTGCCGACCGGAGGATTTCGACCGTTGCTTCGCCGGCGACGACCTTGCCAGGGAGCGGCTGCTGGCGCAGTTCTCCGCCTGCGCCCGGACGATGGTGGAGCGCGGCGCCGATGTGATCGTGCCCGCCGGAGTGCTGCCTGGCCTGCTGATCGGGGGCGAACGCGATTTCAAGATCGGTCACGCACCCGTTCTCAACTGCGCGGCGGTGGCCCTCAAATCGGCGGAGATGTGGGGGCAGCTCCGGGCGCTCAGCGGCATCGAGCCGAGCCGGGGACCGAGCTTCCGCCTTGCCGGCGACCGCGCCAGGCACGACTTCCGCCAACTTGTCGCGCAAGGTACGCCTGCCCGTTCCCTTCGAGAGGATTTCCTGAAATGACGCCCGAGAAGATCGTTTATGCCGCCGAGGCCACGGCCAGCGGAGGGCGCGATGGTCGTGCCGCCAGCAGCGACGGGCGTCTGGATGTCTCCCTCTCCATACCCGCAGAGTTCGGCGGACCAGGCGGCGGCGGCACCAATCCGGAACAGCTCTTTGCTGCCGGCTATGCCGCCTGCTTCCTCAGCGCGATCAAGCTCGTCGGACGGCTCGACAAGGTCGCGGTCCCGGCCGATGCGGCCGTGACGGCAAAGGTGGGGGTCGGCGCCGTCGATGGCGGCTACATGTTCGCTGTCGAACTCGTGGTCGCGATGCCGGGTGTTAGCCATGACACCGCGGCAAGGCTGGTGGCCGGTGCGCATGAGCGCTGCCCCTTCTCGAAAGCAACGCGCGGAAACATCGACGTCGTCCTGACGATCGCCAACGGGTAACCTGCTGCAATGCCCAAACCCGCTTCCCCCAGAACGCCCTATGACGGAGTGGTGATCGCCGCGCCGGTGACGATCCCCTATGAGCGCTATTCGATCGAAAGCGCACATTGGTGGATAGCCCGCGCTCTGCGTGCCCTGGCCGAAACCTCCGGCATTTCCGCGCGCGAGTTCGACGGCTTCTGCCTGTCGAGCTTCACCGTCGGTCCGGACACCGCCATCGGCCTGACCCAGCATCTCGGTCTCAGCGTGCGCTGGCTCGACCACATACCGCTTGGCGGGGCGAGCGCCATCGCGGCGCTGCGCCGAGCGGCCCGCGCGGTGCAGGCGCGCGACTGCGATGTGGTCGCCTGTGTCGGCGGCGATACCAACCACGTGGACTCGTTCCGTCGCACCCTGGAGAATTTCTCTCGCTTCTCGCAGGACGCCGTCTATCCCTATGGCGCCGGCGGGGCCAATGCGAGCTTCGCGCTGATCGCCCGCCATTACATGAACCGCTTCGGTGTCCGCCGCGAGGATCTCGGGCGCATCGCGGTGGCGCAGCGCGCCAATGCCCTGCGCAACCCGAACGCCCTGATGAAGACGCCGCTGACGCTGGAGCAGTACATGGCGGCCCGGCCCATTGCCGATCCGATCCATCTCTACGACTGCGTCATGCCCTGTGCCGGCGCGGAAGCCTTTCTGGTCATGCGCGAGGAAACCGCAGCATCCGCCGGCATAAAGGGCGCGCGCATCCTCGGCTCCATCGAACGGCACAATGCCCGCCTCGACGACGTGGTGCAGAACCATGGCGGCTGGGTCGCCGACATCGACGACCTCTATGCGATGGCCGGCGTCGGGCCGGATCGCATGGATTTCGTGCAGACATATGACGACTATCCGGTCATCGTGATGATGCAACTGGAAGACCTCGGATTCTGCAGGAAGGGGGAGGGCGCCGCCTTCGTGCAGCAACACGATCTGACCATCGACGGCACGTTTCCGCACAACACCTCCGGCGGCCAGCTCTCGGCCGGGCAAGCCGGCGCGGCCGGCGCCTATCTCGGGGTCACCGAAGCGGTGCGCCAGGTGCTCGGCACCGCCGGACCGACACAGGTGCCGGGTGCGCGGGTTGGCCTCGCATCCGGTTTTGGCATGATAAACTACGATCGCGGCCTCTCCTCCGGGGCGGTGATCCTTGCGGGAGAGTCGTGATGGTGGAACCGTTGCAGAAACCCGCGCGCAGGACCCCTTTGCAGCGCACGAGACGCCAGGCACTCCCCCCGGTCATCCGCAGCCGGTCCGGGATGCTGCTGACCAAGGCGGCTGCCGAAGGACGCTTCGCCCTGCAGCGCTGCCGGGACTGTGGCACGTTCTGTTACCCCGCCCACGATGCCTGTCCCGTCTGCCTGTCGGTCGAGCTTGCGCTGGAGGACGCCCCGACAGGCGGTCTCGTCGTCTCCGAGACGACGGTGCGCGTCCCCGCCGATGTCTATTTCAAGGAACGCGCGCCCTGGCGCGTCGCCCTGGTCAAGCTCGATTGCGGCCCCGTCGTGTTGGCGCATCTTCATGCCGGTTGCGGGCAAGGAGACCGGGTGACGATGTCCCTGCAACTGGACAAGGCGGGCCTTGCCGCCGCATTCGCAAGGCCCGCCAACACTTCCCCCGACGCGGCGGACGACCCGCAATGGCGGGAGATGACGGCTTCCCCGAAATTTCGCCGCGCGCTGGTGACGGACGGACGCACCGCGGTTGGCCGGGCGACCGCGGCGGCTCTGGCGGCCGCGGGAGCGACGGTGCATGTCGGCATCGCGGAGCCATGGAAGCCCTTCGACGGCGAGGCGTTGCCGCAATCCTGCGAGATCGTCCCGCTTGACGTGACCGACGAACGATCCGTGCGGGATCTCGCCGCCGATATCGGCGGCAAGGTCGACATCCTTGTCAACACCGCCGAATATGCCCGCCCCGGCGGTCTCCTCGACCGGCGCGGCACCGGAACGATCCGCAGCGAGATCGAGCATAACTATCTGGGCCTCGTGCATCTGGCGCAGACCTTCGGTCCGGCGATGCGCGGCAGGGGGGCGGACGGTATCGACAGTGCCGTCGCATGGGTAAACCTGTTCTCCGTCTACGCTCTCGCCAACTGGCCCGCCTACGGCACCTTCAGCGCGGTGGAAGCCGCCTGCCTGTCGTTGTCGCACTGCCTGCGCGCGGAGATGCGACCCGGCGGAATCCGCGTCATCAACCTCTTCACGGGGCCGCTCGACACCGAATGGTTCCAGACCGTGCCGCCGCCCAAGGTCGCACCGCAGACCCTCGCCAAGGCGATCGTGTCGGCCCTGGACAGGGGCATCGAGGATGTGTTCGTCGGGGACGTTGCGGAGGATGTCCGGCGCAGGTTGCAGGCCAACCCCAAGGCACTGGAACACGAGCTGGCGCGTCAGGGCAACGGACAGGCAGGACAATGACCGATTTCACGCCACACGACATTGCGGCCGCCATCGCAGCGGGATCGCTGCGCCTCGTCGATCTCACCTTCACGCTGTCGCCGGAGTTTCCGGTGATCGTGCTGCCGCCCGAGTTCGGACAGGCCTCTCCCCTGCGCATCCAGCAGATATCCCGCTACGACGCGGACGGGCCGGGATGGTACTGGAACAACATCACCTTGAGCGAGCACACCGGGACCCATTTCGACGCGCCGATCCACTGGCACACGGGCAGGGCCCTGCCAAACAATGCCGTCGACACGCTTCCCGTGGAGCACATGATCGCGCCGGCCTGCGTCATCGACTGCTCGCGCGAGGCGGCGGCCGACCCGGACTTCCTGCTGACGCGAGCAGCCGTGGAGGCCTGGGAGCGGGTTCACGGCCAGGTCGCCGAAGGAAGCTGGGTGCTGCTGCGCACCGACTGGTCCAAGCGCAGCGCGAAAGATTATGCCAACCTGAGAGCGGATGGTGCGCATACGCCAGGGCCCGATCCGCAGGTCATGCAATGGCTGGTGGAGGAGCGCGGCATCCTCGGCTTCGGCACCGAGACCATCGGCACCGATGCCGGCCAGGCCGCGCATTTCAATCCGCCCCATCCGGCGCACCACTTCCTGCACGGTGCCGGTCGATACGGCTTGCAATGCCTGCGCAACCTCGATCAGTTGCCGGCAACCGGCGCGACCCTGATCACCGCGCCACTCAAGATCCTCAACGGGTCGGGCAGCCCGCTGCGCGTGCTCGCTCTCGTCAGTGGAGAAGGGTCGAACGGCTGACCCTCTGTCGTGCCTTGGCGGTCGGTCGCGGCCGCACATCGCAAGCCCTTGGTCGTGAAGGTCCTGCGGCGACTGCGCCTGCTCCGGGCGCGTGGAGCAAAAGCTGAAGCCACAGGCTCATGGCAACGTCACGCCCTCGATGCCGTGCCGCTTCGCCGCCTCGGCGACGCGGCCGCTCGCGCGCATCTCGTCAATGAACTGGCGAACGAATTCCGCCGCGTTCGGGCGCCCCGCCACAACGCCCATGGCCTGCCTGATCTCCATGAAAGGGGGCTCGAGGAGCCGGTACCCGGGGGTGGACGAGGCGTGCTGCTCCATGGCCTGTCTCACG
Organism: Stappia sp. P2PMeth1; assembly: GCF_900185735.1. Lineage (NCBI taxonomy): Bacteria > Pseudomonadati > Pseudomonadota > Alphaproteobacteria > Hyphomicrobiales > Stappiaceae > Stappia > Stappia sp. P2PMeth1. The sequence goes on from NZ_FYAW01000019.1 coordinate 554,307, forward strand.
CCGGCCAAGCCGTCGACCGAACCATCCGCCAGCGCCTCGGCAGCCTCGGTGAAGTGCTGGAATGCTATGATCTGCGCGCCCTCGGCGGTGCGCGCCAGGTGCAGCGCATAGGCACTGCCCCGCACCGCGCCGATCCGTAATCCCAGCCGGTCCACGTCCGCCGCAGTTGCCGCGGTCGACCCGTCTGGAACGAGGTAGCACCCTTCGATCACGACATAAGGTGCGCTGAAGGCGATTTGCTCCGCCCGCTGGGGATCGACGGCCAGAAAGCACACGTCCCAGATATCGGCACCAGCGTTGTCCGTCACGTCGCCCGCGCGCGGAAAATGGACGAATTCAACGTCGAGGCCGAGCCGACCGGCCAATGCGCGCGCAAGGTCAACCGTAATCCCCCGCGCCTCCCCATCCGCACCGCCGCGCTGCACCAGGACGACATTGCCATGGTTGAGCGCGACGCGCAGGCGACCTTTTGGCGCGATTTCGCGGGCTATGGCGGCTGTGGCAGCGGTCTCGGTCATGAGCAAAGGCCCCGTGCGGATTGGGTTTGTGTCAGCAGGAGCCATGCGCCATCGGAATGGCTGTTGACTCGAACATCTTATTTGTACATTTGTATAAGAAATTTGGTCAAGCAGTCAGATTGAAGATGCGACAGGGAAACATCCGAGAGGCGCTGCTGGAAGCTGCGGTGAAGCTGTTCTCCCGCAACGGCTACAACGCCGTTTCCATGCGGGAGATTGCCAAGGCCGCGGGCGTGAACGTGGGAAGCCTCACCTATCATTTCGGCTCCAAGGCGAATCTCCTGCGCGAGATTTACGATCGCCACACCGCGCCGATGAACCGCCGCCGCCTGGAACTGCTCGGAGAAGCAAGGCGCGTCCAGAATCCGGACGAACGCCTGATGGCGATCCTCAGGGCCTACATCGTGCCGGCCTATTCCTCGTCCTCCGATCACGACGGCGGAGGAGCCGAGTTCACCCGCATGCGCGCCGTCCTGTCCGCCGAAGGCAACGAGGATGCGCGCGCAATCATCGCCAACGCCTTCGATGCGATGAGCCGGACCTTTCTGGAGGCGATCGGCGAATGCGTGCCGGGTGCGTCGCACGAGGGGCTCGTCTGGCGCAGCCAGTTCCTGCTCGGCGGCCTCTACTACGCCCTCATCAATCCGGAGCGCGTGACGCGGCTTTCCGACGGGGAGGTCGACGGCAGCGACCACGAGGCGGCGATCAATCAACTCGTCGGCGCAAGCTATGCGAGCTTCCGGGGCCTGGCTGAGGAGACGCGTCAGGCGACCGAATAAGAACATCACACAGCAAGGGAGGGTTTCATGGATTTTCTCAAGACAGTGCTTGCGGCGGGACTTGCCGCTGCAATTGCCGGTCCGGCAGTGGCGCAAGAGCGCATCTCCATCGGCACCGGAGGCACCGGCGGGCTCTTCTACGTGATCGGAGCCGGCGTGGCGGATCTGCTCAACCAGAACATGGCAGGCACCACCGCGCGCGCCGAGGTTACCGGCGCATCGGTGGAAAACATCCGCCGGGTCGCCGCCGGCCAGATGACGTTCGGCTTCTCCTCGTCCTCCACGCTCTACGAAGCCTCCGTCGGCGAAGGTCCCTTCGAGCGGGCGCTGCCGGTCTCCGCCATGGCCTATCTCTATCCGGCGGTTCTGCAGATCGCGACCACCGCAGAGTCCGGCATCGCAACGATCGAAGGCCTTGCCGGCAAGCGAATCAATCTCGGCCCTCCCGGATCAAATGCCGCCGTTCTCGCCCAGCGCATCCTGGAAGCCTACGGCGTCTTCGACGCGGGCACCGCACAGTTCCTTTCCTACACCGAAGGCACCAGTGCCCTCCTGAACGGCACGCTCGATGCCACGGTGGTTCTCGCCGGAGCCCCGACCGCGGCCCTCATCGATCTCGCAGCCCAGCGGGACATGCGGCTGATCTCCGTGGAAACCGAGCGGCTGGCAGATCTTGTCGCACGCTACCCTTTCTACCAGTCCTATGAGATCCCCGCCGGCACCTATAGCGGCCAGGACGCGCCGGTGATCGCCATCAACGACCCCGCGACCCTCTTCACCAGCGAGAGCGCACCGGAAGAGACGATCTACAGCATCACGAAGGCGGTCTTCGATCATCTCGACACCCTGGCGCAGGTGCATCCGCAGGCGGCCGCCATCGCGCTTGAAACGGCGCCGAACACGCCGATCCCGCTTCACCCGGGCGCGCAGCGCTACTTCGATGAACGCCGCTAGTCCCGGCCGGTTTTATCCTGCGATGGCCGACATGATGAGCAAGCTCCGGCTGCCGTGGTATCTGACCGGCAAGCGGGAAGCGGGAATGGTCTCGATCATCTACACGCTGCTTGCGCTGGCGGTCACCGGTCTTGTCGTCTATGGCGCCTATTTCGGCGGCATAACGGCACTGCTCCTGCGCTCCCTGTTCTTTTCGGGTGTGGCGGCGGCGGGACTTGCCGGGGCGGCGCTGCGCATGCGCCCCGGCTATCGCCGCGTCGCATGCTATGTGCTGGCGGCCGGGGCCCTCGTGCCGGGCCCCTATCTCTGGCATTCCTATCTGGACGTCATCATGCGCGGGGCGATCGCGACCCGCACGGACGAGATCATCTTTCTCACGCTGCTTCTCGTCGTGATCATCCTCGTGCGCCTCACCCTCGGTCGGGCGCTGGTGGTGCTGTCCGCCGTCTCCCTTGCCTATGCCTATTTCGGGTATCTCATTCCCGGCAAATACGGCCATGGCGGCTATGACATCTCGCGCCTCGCCTCCACGCTGTTCCTGTCCACCGAAGGCGTCTTCGGCGTGCCCATGGGTGTGGCGGTGGAATACATCTTCCTGTTCGCACTGCTCGGCACGCTGTTGATGAAGATGGGCACCGGCGAGGTGTTCGTCGACATCGCGCGTGGCGTGACCGGGCGCGTGCAGGGCGGCCCCGGTCTGTCTGCCGCACTCTCAAGCGCGATGCTCGGCACCATCAACGGCAGCGCGGTGGCCAATGTGGTCACCACCGGCACCTTTACCATCCCGCTCATGAAGCGCGTCGGCTATTCGCCGACGCTCGCCGGCGCGATCGAGGCGGCCGCCTCATCGGCGGGACAGATCCTGCCGCCGATCATGGGAGCGGCGGCCTTCCTCATGGCCGAAATGATCGGCGTGCCCTACCAGCAGATCGCCCTTGCAGCACTGGTGCCGGGCCTGCTCTACGTTCTCGCTCTCCTGATCGCGGTCCGGCTGGAAGCCGGCCGGCTGGGGCTGGAGCGCGATACGTCCGGCGGGTGGCGGTTTCTTTGGGAGACGCTGGCGCGGCGCGGATATCTCCTCCTGCCGCTGATCGCTCTCGTCGTGTTGCTCATGCGCGGCATGACGCCCACCCAGGCGGCCGTCCACTGCCTTGCCTTCGCCCTTCTGATCAGCCCGTGGCGCAAGGAGACACGGATGGGGCCGCTGGACCTCGCCCTGGTCTGCCGCAACACGCTGACCGCAACCCTCCCCATCGTTGCGGCGGTCGCCGCCGCAGGCGTGGTCATCGGGGTGCTCAACCTGACCGGAATGGGCCTGATGCTTTCAAGCCTCATCGTCGAGTTGGGCGGGGCGAATCTGTGGGCGATCCTGCTGCTGACAGCGCTTGCCTCCTTCGTGCTCGGCATGGGCCTGCCCACATCGGCGGCCTATCTGCTTCTGGCTGTCCTCGTGGCACCCGCGCTCACGCGGCTCGGACTGTCGCCGATCGTGGCGCATATGTTCATCTTCTATTTCGGGCTGGTCTCGGCAATCACACCGCCAGTGGCGCTTGCGGCCTATGCGGCGGCAAGCATCGCCGGCGCCGACGCGAATGCCACAGCGGTCGAATCCATGCGCCTCGGCTTCGTGAAGCTGCTGGTGCCCTTTGCTTTCGTGACCATGCCCGGCCTCCTGATGACCGGCACCGGCATGCAGATCGCCATTTCGATCGTGCTCGCCACCCTCGCAATCGCCGGCCTCTCGGTGGCGTTCGCGGGCTGGCTCGTGCGGCCCCTGAGCGGGCTCGAAAGGATCGCTTTCGCCGCAGGTGCCCTTCTGGTCGCATGGCCGACGGCAGTCGACGCCACCGACGCGCTTACCCTGGCCGCTCGCGCGGTCGGGCTTGCGGTGCTGGTCGGCGCTGTCTTCAGGAGCGCAAACACCGCGGCCAGGCCCGACCCTCGGATTCCCCGCAACCAGAGACCATAAATGACTGCTTTGCCGTTTCATCAAAATCCGAAGAAGCCCGAAATCGTGCTGCCCGCCGGGAGTTGCGACGCCCATTGCCACGTGTTTGGCCCGGCGGCCCGCTTCCCGTTTGCCCCTTCGCGGACCTACACCCCCATCGACGCGCCGAAGGAGACGCTTTTCGCCCTCCATCGGCATCTCGGGATCGAGCGTTCTGTGCTGGTACAAGCGAGTTGCCACGGCACCGACAACCGCGCGATGCTGGACGCCATCGCCGCGGCCGGCGGCCGCTATCGCGGCGTCGCGATGGTCGAGCGTGACGTTACGGAGGAAGACCTGCAGGCGCTGCACGAGGGCGGCGTGAGGGGCGTTCGCTTCAACTTCGTGGCTCATCTCGGCGCTCCCGCCGATCTTGCCGCGATCCGGGCGATCGTCGCCAAGGTCATCCCGCTCGGCTGGCATGCTGTCGTCCATTTCGACGCGCACAGGCTGGAAGAACTGGCGCCTTTCCTGAAGACGCTCGACCTGCCGATGGTGGTGGATCACATGGGACGGATCGACGCCAGCGCGGGTGTCGACCAGCCTGCCTTCCGGCTTCTCCTTGACCTGATGGAAGACGAACGTTTCTGGGTGAAGGTTTGCGGCTCCGAGCGCGTTTCGCGCACCGGACCGCCCTTTCACGACGCGGCACGATACGGGCAGCTTCTGGTGGAGAGCTTTCCCTCCCGCGTTCTCTGGGGCACGGACTGGCCGCATCCCAACATCAAGGAGAACATGCCGGACGACGGCGCGCTGGTCGATCTTCTGCAGATCATCGCGCCAAAACCCGCGCAGCTTCAGGCACTTCTGGTGGACAATCCGACGCGGCTGTACTGGTCCTGACGGCTGCAAGACCCGCGAGGAGGCAAAAAGCGGGAGAGGACGGAAAGCGCCGCCGCGTCCGTCCTCTCCCTCTCCAGTTCAGCGCGGAAAGACGCGGCCGTCGAACAGCTTGCGCGCGGTGCGCACGAAGGCCGCCTCGCGGATCTCACCGCTGGTCTCGTCCATGGCGGCGACGATCTCCAACTGTCCGGTCGGGTGCTCCACGCGCAACGCCTTGCGGTCTCCTTCGGGGATCGAGGCCAGGGCGTGTGCCGGCGAACCCGGCAGGAGGCAGGCGGTCGCCACGCTGAGCGCGCCGAACACGCCGATCGAGGCATGGCAGCGGTGGGGGATGAAGGTCCGCGTCATGATCGTACCGCCGTTGCTCGGCCGGGCGACCATCGTCATCTTCGGCACGCTTTTCTCGGCAACATCGCCGAGGTTCATCAGCGGGCCGGCGGCAAGGCGGATACGCTCCAGACGGGCGCGCAGATCCGCGTTCGCCTCCAGCTCTTCGCGCGTCTCGTAGCCGCTGATGCCCAGATGCTCGGCCCTGAGGACGACAACGGGCATGCCGTTGTCGATCAAGGTGCAGGCTATGCCCTCGATCTCGTCGCAGGCGCGGCCGGTGGGCAGGAGTGCGCCGCAGGTGGAGCCGGCCGCATCGGCGAAGCTCAGGAGCACCGGGGCGGCCCCGCCGGGAACTCCGTCGATCGCTGCCGTGCCCCGATAGGTCGGTCTCCCGCCTGGGGTGGGGATGGTGGCGCGCGCCGTCTGACCGGTGTTTTCCATGAAGACGGTGACGGTCGTCTCCCCGTCCGCGCCCCGGACCAGCCCCCGCTCCACCGCGAAGGCGGCCACGCCGGCAAGGATGTTGCCGCAATTCTGGCCGGAACTGACCAGTGGCTGGTCGACGAAGACCTGCAGGAACAGGTAGTCGACATCGATACCCGGCCGTTTGGACGGCTGGATCACGGCCACCTTGCTGGTGAGCGGGTCCGCCCCGCCGATGCCGTCGATCTGGCGCGCATCCGGCGAGCCCATGATCGACAGGAGCAGTCGGTCACGCTCCTCGCCATCCTCCGGCAGATCCCGGGCGAGAAAATAGGCGCCTTTCGACGTGCCGCCGCGCATCATCATACAGGCAATACCGTCATCCATCACTCATCTCCATACAGGCATCAGGGCAGAGGCAGACCGAGCAGTCCGCCGAAACCCAAAGCGGCAAGAGCCCAAGCGCCGAGACCGGCGGCCCCCGCCCGCAGAATTGCGGCGGTTCCATCGATGAGCACGACGCCCAGCGCGACGGCGGCCGCCAGAGCCACCGCGAGGCCTGTATGGGGCGCGGCCAGGATCACGCCGGCGAACAGCAGGGCGAAGATCAGCGGCCTGATGGACAGCGCGCCGTCGATGCCGCCCTCGCGGCCGAGAAGCGCCGCGGCGGCATAGGTAACGGCAAGCGCCATGCCGACTGCGGCGATGCCGACGGGCAGTTCCGCCGGCCCGACATCCCCGCGCGAAGCGCTGGCCGGCAGCGACAGTGCGCTGACGAGAAAGAACCCGTTCCAGCCGAGGAAGCCCACGGCGGCAAGGAAATGAAACCAGCGCGTCATGACCGTTCTCCGTGGCCGGGGTCGAATGACGGGCGACGGCGCGGACGCCGCCGCCCGCATCCGTTACTGGGTGATACCTGCGGCCTTCAGGAATGCCGCCTGGCTGTCAAGCTGCCTGCCGACATTGGCGGTGAACTCGTCCTCCTGCCAATCCGGGCTTTCCTGTTTCTGGTCCGCCTGGAACGTCTGCCATTCGGGAGACGCGGTGACCTTGTCGATGGCCTTCTGGATGGCGTTCACCGCCTCGTCCGGCGTGCCTGCCTTCACGGCGATCCCGCGCCAGATCTCGTCCACGAGGTCATAGCCCTGTTCCTTGAACGTGGGCGTATCAGGGAAATAATCCGAGCGCTCTTCGGTCGAGATGCCAAGCAGCCTGATCTGGCCGGCCTCGACCTGCGCCAGTCCGCTGGACGGGGTCATCATCGCCGCATCGATATGACCGCCCATCAGCGCCAGGGCCACCTTGCCCGACGCATCATGCGGTATCCAGCCGCTCTCGAATTCGCCCTGCTGCATGAGCTGGTAGAGCATGTACTGGTGGAAGCCGCCCGGCGCGTGGCCACCTACTCTCAACCCATTGGGGTTGGCCTTCATGTGGGCGATGAACTCCTCCGCGCTCTGGAACGGGCTATCGGCTCTCACCGCAAGCGATGACGGCTCGGACTGCATCGCCCGCAGGAAGCGAAGATCCTCCAGCTTGAAGGGGATCAGGCCCTGCGCGATGCCGAAGGTCAGCGCGCCGGTGTGGACGAGGATGTTGTAGCCATCCGCCGGCTGCGTGAGCACGGCGGACATGCCGACGGCGCCGGTTCCGCCCGGCCTGTTCTCCACCTTGACGGTCCATCCCGCCTGCTTCTCCAGGAGTTCGGCGAGTTTACGGCCGTAGACGTCGAGCGCGCCGCCCGCGCCCGACCACACCACGAGCGTCACCGGCTTTTCGGGAAACTCCGCAGCTTGCGCCGCAGGAAAGGCGAAGGCCGTGCCAAGGGCGATCGTCGCCACGACCTTTTTCGCATGTCGCATCAGTCTGAACATCGTTTTTCCTCCCAGTTGTCAGGATTAGAGCGCCGATCTCCGTCGGCTGCGAAGGCTGCGCAGGATCGGCAGTATGAGGCTGACTGCGCTCAGGATCAGGAACGTGACGCTGATCGGGTCCGTCACGAAGATGGAATAGCTGCCCTGCGATGTGACGAGCGCCGTGCGGTAATTGGATTCCACGAGATACCCAAGAACCATCGCCAGCACGATGGGCGCGACGGAGAAGCGGAGCTTCTTCAGCACATATCCCAGCAGACCGAACAGAAGCATCATCGAGACGTCGAAGACGAGGTTGCGCAGGGCGAAGGCGCCGAGAACCGCAAAAGCCATGATGCCGGTGGCGATGACCGAACGCGGCAGTCTGATGGCCCTCGCCCAGATCGGCAGGCACAGCGTTCCGACGGCGAACATGGCAAGCGCGCTGACGATCACCCCGATCAGGATCGAATAGACGAGCGCGGGCGCCTCCGAGAAGAGCTGCGGACCCGGCCGCAGGCCATGCAGGATCAGCGCCCCGACAAGTACGGCCGTCGTGGGCGAACCCGGGACACCCAGCGACAGGAGCGGGATCAGCGCGCCGCCGACGGTTGCATTGTTCGCGGCTTCGGGAGCGGCGACGCCCTTTTCCGCGCCGTGCCCGAAGCTGTCGGGATCCTTGTCGCGTCGGCGCGCGAAATCTCGTGCGATCCAGCAGGCGATGTTGCCGCCGACGCCCGGCAGGATGCCGAGCAGCGTGCCGATGACGGAGCCGGACAGCATCGTCGGGAACAGGTCCCGCCACTGCCTGGCGCGCAGCAGCACACTGCGCACCGGACCCTGACCGTCTGCCGAGGACCGGATGCCCTTTTCGGCAAGGACGAGCGCTTCCGACACGGCAAACAAGCCGATCAGCGCGGTGAGGAAAGGCACACCTTCATAAAGCTCGATGAAACCGAAGGTGAAGCGCGGGACGCCGGCGATCGGATCGATGCCGACCGTGGCAATGGCAAGGCCGAATGCCGCGCCAAGAAGGCCTTTTACCAGCGAGCCGCCGGAGAGTGCGGCAACCGACGTCAGGCCGAAGAGGCCGACAGCGAAATAGCCCGCGGGACCGAACTTCAATGCCAGCGAGGCAAGCGGCCCGGCAAGGACCAGCAAGGCCAGTCCGCCGATCACGCCGCCAACAGCGGACGAGCCGAGCGAAATCGCCAGGGCCTCGTTCGCCCGCCCCTGTCGCGTCATCGCATAGCCGTCGAGCGCGGTCGATGCCGCGGCCGCGGTCCCAGGGGTGGAGAGAAGGATCGCACTGACCGAACCGCCATACTCGGCGCCCATGTAGAGCGACACGAGCAGCAGCATGCTGAGTTCCGGGGAGAGCGTATATGTGAAAGGGATCAGCAGGCTGATGCCGATGGAGGGACCCAGCCCCGGCAGGGCGCCGACGATGATGCCGATCGCGGTCCCCGCGAGGAGGCAGGCAAGTCCCCACATACTGAAGATGGTGCCCAGGGCCTCGATCATGCCGCCCATGTCACCGTCCCCCGTCCGAGACCATTGCCGCCACGCTGTCCTGCGCAAGAACATGCAGCAAAGCCCCGTAGTGGGTGTTCGGCGGCAGCGCGGCCGAAGCAAGCCGCGCATGGGCGTTCGCGATGGTGGCTGCGATGGCGTTCGACAGGACCGGCTCCACACCCAGGCCCCGCAGGGTCTCGGCGGATTCGTTCATTTCCGTGACGCGGCGGGCGCCATGCTGGTGCGTGCGGCCGATATAATAGGTGGCGGTCTCGCGCCAATCGATGCCCGGAAAGGTCTCGGCGATCGACTCCAGGATGCGCTCGGTGACCCCGGCCCGCTCGGCGGCCGTCAGGCTCTCGATCAGGAGTGCCTCCACCCCCTTGATCATGACGGAGCGGATCATCTTGACGGCCGAAGCCTGACCGATCCGCTCGCCCACGGCCTCGCAGCACATGCCGATCGCATTGAGCCGTTCGGCGACATCCGCCGCGCAGCGCCCCGCAACCAGGATCGGAACGCGGCTGCCAAAGGGCGGGACGCGCGCCATCACCGCGCCCTCGACGAAGACGCCCCCTCCAGCCTTGGCCAGCGCCTCACCGACCTGCGCCTTGGCCTGCGGGCCGATCGAGTTGAGATCGACATAGACCTGCCCCTCCCGCAGGTGGGGAGCCGCGCTGCGGGCAACGGGTATCGCGGCCGCGCCGACCACGAGCGACAGCACGATCTCGGCCTCCCCGATGCCGGCGATATCCGCCAGCGGCTCGACACCGCGAGCCAGGGCTGCCTCTTGCAGATCCCCCGCCGCGTTCGCGAAACGAAGGTCATAGGCGAGCAGGCGGGAGACGCCGTCAGCCTTGTTGAGATCCGCGGCGATGGCTTGAGCGGCCTCGCCGAAACCGATGAACGCGATGATGGTCACGACAGTCTGTCCTCCCGGCCGCAGGCGCCGCCCCAGTCACCCGAAGCTGAAGTTCGTCACACCTGGCGGCATGCCCTGTACGAACTCAGATTCAGGAGATGACTGGCAAGTTTATGTTTCCAATGTGGTTTTCGAATCTGAAAGACGCTCGGGCGGTCGCCACCGGAACGAGGCGTCTGTCAAATCCACCACACCAGCGTCAGCGATACTGCAGCCCCTTTTCCTTCAGCCGTTGGCGCATGCCGTAGATATCGAGCCCCAACTCGCCGGCCAGCAGCCGCTTGCGGGTTTCGGCTTCCTTCTCCAGGCGCGCCTTGCTCTTCTGCAGCACGTCCTCGGCTTCCTGCCGGCGGACCACGACGACACCGTCATCGTCGGCCACGATCACGTCGCCCGGCTCGATCGTCTGACCGGCACACACGATCGGTATGTTGATCGAGCCGAGCGTTTCCTTGACCGTTCCCTGGGCGGAGATCGCCTTCGACCAGACGGGGAACCCGGCCTCCTCGAGCTCGCGCACGTCCCGCACGCCCGCCTCGATGATCAGCCCGCGCACGCCGCGCACCTTGAGCGAGCAGGCGAGCAGTTCGCCGAAATAGCCGGCATCGCAGGGCGATGTCGGCGACACCACGAGAATGTCGCCTTCGCTGCATTGCTCCACCGCCACATGCAGCATCCAGTTGTCGGCGGGTGGGATCGAGACCGTGACGGCGGTTCCCGCCACGCGCGCGCCGCGATAGATCGGGCGCATGTGAGACTGCAGGAGGCCGATGCGTCCCTGCGCCTCGTGCACGGTGGCAACGCCTGGCTCGGCAAGCGCGTCCACCACCGTAAGGGGTGGGCGCTCCACGGAGGTGACGACGACGCTCATGCCACCGCCCCGTGACCGAGTTCGCCCGTCACATGCGGGAAGACCGCTTCGTAGCCTTCCCCGTATGCGATCTTGTAGTCGGAATTGCGGGAGGCCTGGACACCCCGCTGAAGCGCGACGCGGGTATAATATTCCCACAAGTGTTCCTGGCCTTCCATACATTCGATGGCGGCCCGCTTCCTGTCCCAGACCTGCGTGATGTCGAGCAGGAAGTTGGGCTTCCAGTCGCATTGCTCGGGCTGGTGCGGCTCGAAGAGATAGACCGGCGGCGCGCCCAGGACCTTTTCACCCGGCTTATGGCCATGCGCCTGGGCAATGACGCGCGCATGCTGGGCAAACTCCGTCGTCAGCGGATGGTCAAAGTTATAAGGGTCCTTGCGCGAATGCGTCAGGACGAATTCCGGCCTGATGGCGCGGTAGAGATCGACGAGCCTGTGGAACGCTTCGTCGGGAATGGTCAGCGGATAGTCGCCGAGATCGTAGAACTGAATATCCGCAACGCCGAGCGCGTCGGCGGCTCTCTCCGCCTCCCGCTTGCGGTTCTCCTTCACCGCCTCGACCGTGAAACCCGGCACCTTCCAGAGCTTGGCCGATTCACCGCGCTCGCCGAAGGACAGGCAGACCACCGTCACCTCATAACCCTTTCGGGCATGAAGCGCGATCGCACCGCCTGCGCGCCACACGAAGTCTGCGGAATGGGCACTCACCACCAAAGCCGTTTTCTTGCTCATCAGACCGCGATTTTCCCTTGCTGTCATCTGCACATGACCTGACAGGAAAAAGGGAGCCTCGCTAATCAAAGGCGTGGTAAGGGATATAAGAAATTGCGAAGTGCGGTTGCGAGAAAACGCTGGAGAACGAGGGTGATCCCGAATTTGCGCCACCTGCGCGCCTTCGAGGCCGTGTTCAGGCACAACAGCATCAATCTCGCCGCCCAGGCGGTCAGCCTCACCCAGCCTGCCGTCACCCAGGCGATGAAGCAGTTGGAGAAGCACTTCGACGCGTCGCTGCTGACGAGGCGGGCGAACGGGACCTATGCGACGGATGCGGGGACAGCGCTCGAAGCCCGGGTGACCCGCTTCTTCCGGCAAAGCGTAACGGCAATCTCGCAGGGCATGGGCGCTGCCGGAGGGCGCAACCCGGAGGTTGCCGCCGCGGTCCTGAACCGTCTCACCTATCCCCAGATGCGGGCGTTCATTGCGGTTGCCGAAGCCGGATCGTTCAGCGTCGCCGCGCGCCGGCTGCAGATCGCCGAACCGTCCCTCAATCGGTCGGCGCGCGATCTGGAGAAGATTGTCGGCAGGCGGCTCTTCGTGCGGTCGTCATTGGGCGTGAGCGCAAACCGCGTCGGACAGGAACTCGCGCGCCGGCTTCGTGTCGCCTTGCGTGAACTGGACCTCGCTGCGGAGGAGATCGATGCGCTCAAGGGACAGGTTGCCGGGCGCGTTGCCGTCGCGTCCCTGCCGCTGTCACGCACGCTCATTCTCCCGCGGGCGATCAACAGCCTGTTGAAACAGCACCCGGAAGCGAAGGTGGAAGTCATCGACGGCCCCTATGAGACCGTCCTCAACGACCTTCGTCATGGCACCGTGGATTTCCTTCTCGGTGCCCTCCGCCAGCCGCCACCGGCGACGGACGTCGTCGAAGAACCCCTCTTTTCCGACCCTTATGCGATCATCGCCCGTGCCGGCCATCCATTGCTGAACGCGCCGCACGTCACCCGGGAGATGCTCTCGCAATACGACTGGGTGATCCCCCGCGCGGGGACGCCCGTACGGCGCGCCTTCGACATGCTGTTTGCCGACACGCCTTGCCGTCCCCGCGCGAATATCGAAACCAGCTCGCTGGTGGCCACGCGCGGCATCCTTGCCGAGAGCGATCGGCTGACATTGCTGTCGCTGCGCCAGATCGTGATCGACGAGCGCTTGAACCTGCTGAAGGTGGTTCCGTTCCCGCTGCCCGAGACCAGCCGGTCGATCGGCGTGACCACGAGAGCCGATTGGCAGCCGGGGCCTGTCCAGAAGGCATTCCTGACCTTCCTGAAGGCCTCCTGCCGGCAAGAGAGCCAGGTCGTGGCCTGAGAATTCTGGCGAGAGGCGGTCTACGCCCGGGATACCCCAACCGGCGCCTCGGGGGCGGGGTCTGCCTCCGGGACCGCACCGCTAGAGCATATTTCCCGCACGCAGCCACGCAGCCAGCGGTGGGCGAGATCGGCATCGTGACGCGGATGCCAAAGCAGCGAAACGGTGATCTCCGGCAGAGCGACGGGAAGAGAGAACGTGATCAGCCGATCGCGCAAGGAGCCGGTGTGGCGCTCCGGCACGGTGGCGACAAGGTCGGTCGCGCCAGCAAGGGCGAGCGCCGCCGAGAAGCTCCCCACCACCGTCGCGATCGCCCGCGTCAGGCCGAGTGTCGCGAGCACCTCGTCCACATGGGTGCGCTCCACGCCCTTGCGCGAGACCAGAACATGACGGGCCGCAGCATAGCACTCCGGTGTCACAATACCGTCCGCGAGAGGATGGCCCGGGCGCACCACCGCGACGAAGCGGTCGCGAAACAGCGCCTGGGTCATGAGTTCGGGGCCATGGTGACGCCCGACGACGCCGGTCTCCAGATCCACGGAGCCGTCGCGCAAAGGGGCGCTGTCCCGGTCCGTCTTCTGCACGAAGCGCAACCGGACGCCGGGCGCCTGCGCCTCGACGCGCGCGATCAGGGCCGGCCCGAAATTCTCCAGGAACCCATCCGTCACGCGCAAGGTGAACCGCCGCACCAGCCCGGCGAGGTCGAGGCGCTGCGCGGGGCGCAGCATCTCCTCGGCATCGCGCACCAGAGTGGCCGCAAGAGGTGCGAGCTCGATCGCCCGCGGTGTCGGAACCAGGCCGCGCCCAGCGCGCACCAGAAGCGGATCCCCCGTGACCTCGCGCAGCCGTGCGAGCTGCCGGCTCATCGCCGAGGGGCTGAGCCGCAGCCGCTTCGCCGCGGCCGCGACGCTGCCCTCCGACAGGAGGACGTCAAGCGTCACAAGCAGGTTCAGGTCCGGACGGAACACGGCGTCGCTCCGCAAGCTCTGCGAGAACATGGCGTCAGATGCAATGATGACCTGAGATCCTTGCGCGTTCCGCCAGTCATCGCTGCGCTCTATTGATGACGGAAGCCGGCCGCGAAGGCCAGCCCCGATCCGGCGAGCCATAGCGGCTGGCGCCGCTGAGCAAGACCACGGAGGCGCGCGGCATGGAACGCGAGGACTGGAACAGACGCTATGACACGAGCGAGTTCATCTGGACGCTGGAGCCGAATGCCTGGGTCGCGGGCGAGGCTGCCGGGCTTCTTCCAGGTCGTGCGCTCGATCTCGCCGCCGGCGAAGGGCGCAATGCCCTCTGGCTCGCCGGGCGCGGCTGGAAAGTACACGCGGTCGACTTCTCGGACGTCGCACTGGCCAAGGCCGAAGCGGCCGCAGCCCACCACGGCGTCGGCGAGCACGTGCGGTTCGAGAGCGCGGACCTGCGCCAGTTCGAGCCGCACTCGGGTGCCTATGATCTCGTCCTGATCGCCTATCTGCAGATCCCGCAATTCGAGCTCGGCCCGATCCTGCAACGGGCGGCCACAGCGACCGCGCCCGGCGGTACGCTGCTGCTCGTCGGCCACGACACGAGCAACCTGACGCATGGCTCCGGCGGCCCGCGTGACCCGGCCGTGCTCTACTCCGCCGATGATGTCACGGCCGCACTGGACGGCGGGCTCCTGATCGAGACCGCCGGAACGGTCGAGCGTCACGCGCACGCGGGCACCGCGATCGATTGCGTGGTGCGCGCAAGGCGCGCCACGAGCGCGGAGGCGGCGGCATGAATGCCCGGGATGTCGCCGCCGCGGTCAGACTCGGCCTTGCCGCGACCGCCGTCCTTGACCTGTGGACGCTGATCGGATCGACCCTGTTCGGCATGCGGCCGGCGAGCATGGCGCCGGTCGGCCGCTGGATCGGCCATATGAGCGAGGGGCAGTTCCTCCATGACTCGATCCGCACCAGCGCGCCCGTCGCCGGCGAGGTGGCGATCGGCTGGAGCGCCCACTATCTGGTCGGGGCTGTCTTCGGCGTGCTGTTTATCGCCCTCGCCGGTCGGGGATGGCTGGCCCGGCCGACCCTGCTGCCGGCCCTCGCCTTCGGCGTGGCGTCCGTCGTCGCGCCGTTCCTGCTGATGCAGCCGGCCATGGGCTCGGGCATTGCCGCGAGCCTGACGCCCGATCCCTTCGCCGGCCGCATGCGCAGCCTGTCCGGACACGCCGTTTTCGGCCTCGGCCTGTTCGCCGCCGGCTGGCTCGTCTGCCAGGCCCGCAGCCATTGGGGCCTGGCCGCCGCGGCCGCTCCCATCACTCCGACATCGCCCTCAACACACGAAGATCGCGCCTCATGACCCAGCACCGCCTTGCACCGATCGCTTTCGGTTTTCTCTTGTCCGGGATGATGTCGCTCATCGTCTCCGGCATCGCCACAGCCCGTGCCATCGGCCTTGACGACGGTTTCGTGCCGATCTGGCTTGGCGGCTGGCTGTCGTCGTGGGTTGTCGCCTTCCCGGTCGTGCTGGTGGTTGCCCCGCTGGCGCGGCGGGCCGTCAACCGACTGTTTCCCCCGCAGCGGGCGTGACCTGCAGGAGGCCGATATCGTGAGCGAAGGCCGTACCACCCTCTCCGAAACAGGTTCTATCGGCGCGCCGCGCTTTGCCGTCGCGGCACTTGGCCTGTCGGCCCTGCTCTCCGCCATCGGCGTCAGCATCGCCAACGTGGCCCTGCCGATGCTGGCGGAGGCCTTCGATGCTCCTTTCGCGCAGGTGCAATGGGTGGTGATCGCCTATCTGCTGGCCGTCACCACGCTGATCGTCAGCATCGGCCGGCTCGGCGATATGTTCGGGCGCCGCCGGTTGCTTCTTGCCGGGTTGACACTGTTTTCGGCGTCCTCGCTGCTGTGTGCGTTGGCCCCGTCGCTGCCGGTCCTGATCGCCGCCCGGGCGCTGCAGGGCGCCGGCTCCGCCGCCATGATGGCGCTCGCCATGGCCATGGTCGGACAGGTCGTGCCTCGCGAGCGGACGGGCGGCGCGATGGGCCTGCTCGGCAGCCTGTCGGCCGTCGGCACGGCGCTCGGCCCCTCGTTCGGAGGGGCACTGATCGAGGCGGCCGGCTGGCCCGCGGTGTTCCTGGTCATGGTACCGCTCGGGCTTGGTGCGGTCGCGCTCACCGCCGTCGCGCTGCCCGCCGATCCGCCCCGGGACGCTGCGGCCGGCCGGCCACGCTTCGATCTTGCCGGCACGTTTCTGCTCGGCGCAACCCTTGCCGCCTATGCGCTGTCGATGACGAGCACCCGCGTAGCAGTCTCGCCCGCCCTGTTCGGCATAGCCCTTGCCGGCGCGGCCGTCTTCCTCGCCGTCGAGAGCCGGGTTGCCGCCCCGCTCATCCGCATCGGCCTCCTTGCGAGGGGGCGACTTGCAAGCGGGCTGGTGATGAACGTGCTGGTCTCGACGATCATGATGGCCACCCTCGTTGTCGGCCCGTTCTATCTGGCCGGGGGGCTCGGGCTCGGCCCGACCGCGATCGGCCTGGCGATGTCCGTCGGCCCGGCGGTGGCCGCGATTGCCGGGGTTCCCTCGGGACGCCTCGTTGATCGGGTCGGGGCGCAAACGACGAGCGTCGCCGGCCTCGTCGCGCTCTGCGCCGGCGCGCTCCTGCTGTCCCTGCTGCCGGCGAGCCTCGGCGTTGCCGCCTATGTGCTGCCGCTTGCCGTGATGACCTCGGGCTACGCGCTGTTCCAGGCGGCGAACAACACCGCCGTGCTGCAAGACGTGCCGGCCGACACGCTCGGCGTCACCTCGGCGATGCTCAACCTGTCGCGCAATCTCGGCCTCGTCACCGGGGCCTCGGTGATGGGGACGATCTTTGCGCTGGCGACCGGCGTCGACACGCTCCAGGCCGCCGGCCCGGACCAGATCGCCAGCGCGATGCAGGCGACCTTTGCCCTGGCTGCGAGCCTCGCCGCCATGGCGCTCGTGGCCGCGACGCGGGCGCCCGCGGTGGCGGCCGGCCCTCGGCGAACCTGAGGATCGCCATCACATCCAGGGCTCTACATCAAAGATGAACTTCCTCCTAAGGTTGCGGAATTCCCATCGGAGGACCCTTGATGCGATCCACGGCAATCCTGACTGGCCTTTTGCCCGCCGCTTTCGCGGCGGCCCTCGCAACCACCGATCCGGCGGATGCCGGCGTGGCGCTCGACTGGCAGGACATCGCCCGCACGGCGATGCGCGAGAGCAACTGGTCGCCCCACGAACAGTTGCGCGGACTGACGATCCTCAACATTGCCCTGTTCGATGCGGCCAATGGCGTGGCCGGCCGCTTTTCCGCCTATGCGCTGACCGACGAGCCGCTTGCCGGCGGTTCGGAGGCGGCGGCCGCGTCCGAGGCGGCGTTCCGCATCCTGAGCGTCTTCCTGCCCGACCAGGTGCAGGCCCTGGCCGCCCGCCGCGACAATCTGCTGGCCCGCCATGCGGGCTCCGGCGATTTGTCGGCGAGCCTTGCACTCGGCGAGCGCGCGGCGGAGGCGGTGCTGGCCGCCCGCGCGGCGGACGGCGCCGACTTCGGCGGCGACTATACCGAGCCGCCGCAGGCTCCGGGCGTCTATCGGCGGACCTCCGACAAGCCGATGGTGCTGCCCAACATCTCCGCCATGCGTCCCTATGTGCTCGCCGCACCGGACGCCCTGCTCCCGCCGCCGCCGCCGTCGCTCGACAGCGCCCAGTTCCAGCGCGACCTCGCGGAAGTCCGTGAGAGTGGCGGCCTCGAAAGCCAGACCGATCCGGAAAAGGTGATGATCGCCCGGCTTCACGCCGGCTCCGGCGCCGCCGCATGGATCCAGATCGGCGAGGGTCTGCTCTCCCGCTGCGATCTGCCCGTGGTCGAGGAGGCCCGTGCGCTCGCGCTGCTCACCCTGGCCATGTCGGACACGCTGATATCCGGCATGACGGCCAAGTACCGCTACAACTTCTGGCGGCCGATCACCGTCATCCACGAGGGCGGCGCCGGATTCGGCCGGCCCGACATCGCCCCGGACACGAGTTGGGCACCGGTGCTGGAGACGCCGCGCCACCCGGAGTATCCCTGCCAGCACTGCGCGAACGGCTCGGCGGCGCAAGGGGCGCTGGAGGCGGTGTTCGGAACCGGACCGGTGCACTTCACCTTTGCCGGCGACCGCGGGCTGACAGGCGACTATACGAGCCTGCGGGCCTTTGCCGAGGAAGAGGCGCAGTCGCGCATCTATGGCGGGGCTCATTTCCGCTGGTCGAACGTGGCGGGCAGCGCGCTTGGCGCCCAGGTGGCGGCGAAGGTGGTGGCGGCCTTCGCCCCGCACCCCGGCGCGGCGCCCATCACGGACCTTACCGCGAGCGGCTGCCTCGCCAGGCAGTGAGGGAGCCGGCGGCGGCGGTGCGACGGCCCGCCCTGCGATGAACTGCGACAGACTGCGACGGGCACCGGGCGGACAAGGGTCCGGCCGGCGTCCGCCTTCCGCCTTCCGCCTTCCGCCCGAAGCGGGAGGACGTTAGAGCAAGCCCCGCAACAGGGCGAGGATCGGGTCGTTGTCGCGGCTCGCCAGATGGGCGAAGAACACCCGCACGGGCTGCGACAGTTCATGCAGCAATTCGACCTCGCCACGGGCTTCCGCCTCGCGTGCCGTTTCCGCATGCAGCAGGCCGATGCCGATGCCGCCGACGATGAGGGAGCGCGTGATCCCTTCCCGGTCGACGCTGATCACCCGCTTGGGGCGGAACCGATGGCGCAGGAACAGGGTGTCCGTCGCCCGGCCGCAGCAACTGCTGCATTGGGGATAGATCCAGGGCAGGTCGGCGACACGCGCCCAGTCGAGCGGCTGCGTGCAGGGTACGGTTCCGGGCGCGGCGGCGAGGAAGATGCTGAACTGGTCGACGTCGATTGCCGAGATGTCCGGTTCCGGATCGTCGACGCTGTTGAAGAAGCAGGCGTCGATCGCGCCGCCGCGCAAGGCGGCAACCGTCTCGCGACCGGAGGCATGCTGGGTGCGGATCTCCACATCCGGATAGCTGTCGGCAAGGCGGATCAGCAGGGTCTCAAGCAACGGATTGCAGGCGTTGCTGCCGACACCGATGCGGATGCGGCCGGTCAACGTGCCGCGAAGCCGGCTCGCCTCGGACAGGACCTCGCCATGCGCCTCCAGCGCCCTTTCCGCCTTGGCGAGAAGGCGCAGGCCGTCGCCGGTCAGCGTCATTCCTCGCGACGTCCGCTCGAACAGCGAGAGGTCGTAGCGGTCTTCGATCGACTTGATATGGGCGCTGACCGCCGGCTGGCTGAGATGGAGCCGCTCGGAGGCACGGGTGATGCTGCCTTCCCGGGCCACGGCGACGAATGTCTTCAGTTGATGGAACTCCATAACGTGCTTCACGCCCCTATTGAACACAGGAGAGGGCGCCGTCGGCGCGGCACAGTCTTGCTCAGGCGCTTGGCGCCCACTGGCTGGGAAACTCGCACGGCCCCGTCGCGGACGGGACCGCCAACAGCGCTTGCGGGCGGCGTTCCGGCCTGGGGCACCTCAGCCGTGGTCCAACCACGGAGAGGGCACGTCTTGGTGGGGACGCCGGTCAGTCGGACCTGTCCGACGGGGTGACTATACCAGAGATTGCATTACTCGCAAGCGCACACTGAAATATTGTGCATCGCACAAGCCACATGCGGACCGCTCAGACAGCGCCGATCAGTCGCCACCAAAGCAGCTCGAGCGGCAGCAGGAAGACGAGGCTTGCCGCGAACAGCAGCAGGCACAGGCGCGTCATCCGGCCGAACGGCAGGCCGGCCACCTGGATCGCATAGATCAGCGGCGGCGCCTGGTAGGGCAGCAGGACATTCGAGAAGCCGGGCACCTGGGTCATCAACACCAGGTCGAGCTCCAGACCCGTGAGCCGGGCGGTTTCGCCTGCAAGCGGCGTGAGGATCGCCGGCACTCCGGCCAGATTGGCGAGAACGGCGGCGGCCGTGGACATCATGGCAAGGAGTGCCAGCGTGCCGACCGGGCCGGGCTCCCGCCCGTCGCCGGCGTCGGGCGGCGCAGCGAGGCCCGTTGCTTGGGCAAGCCCATCGACCAGCGTCGCCCCCAATCCGCTTGCGGAAATGAGGGCGCCGAGGCCCATGACCCCGGCAACGAACAGCAGCGTCCCGTGCTGAACCTCGCGCGCGACACAGTCCGCCGGGGTCAGGCGGGCGGGTGGAAACAGGCAGACGAGCGCGGCGGCAAGCCCGACCCAGCCGGCGGCGATGCCGTGCAGCGCGTCGGTCATCCACAGGACGAGGCACAGGGCCAGCAGCAGCGCCAGCGCGGTCTGCGCGAGGGTCCAGGGGCCCGCCGGGGTGTCGGCGCTCCGGCGCGCCGAGGCCGGCGCAGGCACAGGCGCCGCGACCGGGAAGAGGCGCAGCGACAGTTCGACCAGCACGACGGTCTTGAGGAGACCAAGCACCGGAAAATGCATCCAGAGGTATCGGAAGTAGCCGATCCGATGGCCATAGACGGTCTCGGCGAGGCCAGCGAGGATCATGTTCGGCGCATTCGACGGCAGAATGGCAAAGGCCGGCAGGAAGCAGGAGAAGGCGGCGATCGCGACCAGTCCGATCCAGCCGTCCGATCCTTGCGGGTAACCGAGATCCTCCGCGACGGCCATGACGATCGGCAGCATCAATACGATCCGCCCCATGCCCGAGGGCATGACGAAGCCGAGCAGGAGACAGGCCCCGGCAATCCCGTAGGCCGATCGCCGATAGCTGCCGGCAAGGCATCGTGCAAGCGGCTGCGCGATGCGTGCGCCAAGCCCGACATGGCGGATCGCGCTGCCGAGCACGAAGCCGGCAAACAGCAGCCAGTAGGTCGAGGACTGGAAGCCGGAAAAGACCACCGGCGCCGAGCCCGGAATCAGCGTGGCGGCCAGCGTGAACACGGCAAGCGCAGGCCAGTGCGGCGGCACGAGATTGGTCGCCCACGCCGCCATGGCCGCAACGGCGAGGCACGCCACGAGCGCCATCGGCGCCGGCAGCAGGCCGAAAAGGGCGACGCCGACAAGGCCGGCGGCTGCGAGACCGGCCCCCACGCGACGGCTCGCACCGGTCCCTCCGAGCCGGCGCGCAAGCTCCAGCGCCCGTCCGGTTGCTCCTGCTCCTTCGACGTTCCCCATGCAGTGCGCCTCCGGCCGGGCCGACCTCGCCCGATGTCGACACTTGCCTGAAAGCACGCCAGCCAATCCATTCGTTCGTGCCGTGGTCTGCCCTCGAAAAGGCCGAGGGCTGCCACCGTTGTGATTTCCATCATGATTTATCACGAGCTCGCCGGGCCCGAGGTCTGACTTCACGAATAACGATTTGATCGCCGATCTCGCTCTGATGTTTACTTGTTTCACAACCTTAGAGGGATTTTTTTGCACGCATATCACGAAGGTAGAGGACCCCGTTCCCCGCGCCCGGTCCCCGACAGGGACGACACAGGCGCCGGGGCGATGCCCTGGGGAAGGGGTTCCCGCCATGACGGAGTGACCATGGGCGATCCCTTGTACAGGCCGGAACGGCCAACCGACCCCGCCTTCGAGACCCCGGCGCGCACCACATCGGACTGTGCCTGGGTGCGGTCCCTGCACACGCTCGGACCGGCGGGAACCAATTGCGAGCGCGCGGCCCTTCTGTGGCGCACCAACCGCTGCCCGAATGCCTGGGTCGAGCTGCATCCGACGCTGGAGGCGGCCGCCGACGCCGTGCTCGGCCGGAACGACGCCGTTCTCGTCGGTGTAGCGGCCTATCCGCAGCTTCACACACTGATCTACAGCCGGATCGAGCGGCTGCAGATCCTCGAAGCCTTCATCATGGACACCGACGAGATGGTGCTGGCCTCCTCCAGCGGCGCCTTGCCCAAGGTCTGCGCCACCCATCCCGCGCCCGAGCACCTGCTGCCCCCAAGCATCGAGCGCCGCTATGTGGCGAGCAATGTCCTGGCCGCGCAGGACTGCGTCAGCGGACAGGCCGACGGCTGCGTGACGACGCTCTGCGCCGCCCGCGTCCACGGCCTCTCGGTCCTGCACAACTACGGCTGCATCCCGATGGCTTTCACGATCCACGGACCGCGCAGCGTCCGTCCGTTCGCGTCCTTTGCCGCACCGGCGTCGGACGTTGCGACCGCACCCGCCGCGATCCATCCCCTGTAACGGAGGTGAAGATGACGAAGCAGTACTTCCAGACGGAGATGGCGATCCGCTATCGCGATACCGATTCCATGGGCCATGTCAGCAGTCCCGTCTATTACGAATACATCCAGTCCGCCTATCTGGAATACATGCACAGCTTGCTGGGCATCCCCAAGGACAAGAAGCTTCCGCATATCATGGTCAAGACCTCCTGCGACTACGTCTCGCAGGCAAGATATGGCGACCGGCTGATCGTGCTCAGTCACATCAAGAAGTTCGGCACCAAGAGCTTCGAGATGGAGCATGTCATGCATCTCAACGACGCGGATGCCGAGGTGGTCGCGCGCGGGGAGTCGGTCCACGTGATGTTCGACTACGAGCGCCAGCAGACCTACCCGATCCCGGAGGACTTCCGGCGCGGCGTGCTCGACTTCCAGAAAACCGTCTAAGCCCGAGCGGAGATCGCCATGCACCTGCAATGGACCCCGGAGCAGCGCGCCACGCGGGCGCTGTTTCACGATATCGGCGCCCGCAGCACCCTCGACCGGCCGCGACCCGGCGCGTTCGACACCGAGACCTGGCACCTGTTGGGCGAGGCCGGCCTGTGGCGCCTGATCGTGCCGAAGGAACATGGCGGCGACGGCGCCGGCTGGTGGGCCTTCACGGCGGCCCTCGAAGGGCTCGCCGCCAGCGGCCGGGCGCCCGGACTGCTGCTGTCGGTCATCGCCCAGGCCGGGCTCGTCCGCGCCCTTGAGCGCCACGGCACCAGCGCCCAGCGGGCGCGGTTCTTCCCGCGCCTGCTTGCCGGCGAACTGGGCGCGACCGGCATTGCCGACCCGGATACGGGAACCGATGTCCGCTCGACGTCGACCCTCCTCACCGCGCAGGCGAACGAGACCTTCCGCCTCGACGGCGCCAAGTACAACATCGCCCATGCGCCGGAATGCGGGTTCATGCTGGTGGTGTGCAAGCTGGCCGGCGAGGGGCGAGAGGGCATCAGCCTCGTTCTGATCGATGCGGACCTGCCCGGCATCCGCGTCGGGGCGCCGGACGCCAAGCTCGGCAATCACGATCTGCCGACGAGTTGGATCACCTTCGACGATGTCCGGCTCGACTACGGCCACCTCCTCGGCGAGGCCGGCCGGGGGCTGCGCAACCTGATCGACATCGTCTCGCTCGGGCGGATCTATTACGGCCTCGTTGCCGCGTGGTGCCTGGAGCCGATGCTCGCGCGCGCCGTTGACTATGCCACCGACCGCGAGACCTTCGGCGTGCCGATCCTCGATCACCAGCACGTGCAGCGCCGCCTTGTCGACATCCGCATCGGCATGGAGGCCGCGCGCTGGACGTCCTATGCCGCGCTCGATCGGCTGCTGCGCGGAGAGGACGAGGCGGTGATGCTGTGCTCGGTCGCCAAGATCCTCGGCGCCGACAGCGCTGTCGCCGGCGCGCTCCACCTGCTGCGGCTCTATGGCAGCAAGGGATATCAGGCGGGCGAGGTGTCCGACTTCCTGCGCGACGCCCTCGCCTTTTGCAGCGTCGGCGGCACCGACGAGATGCATCGCCGCAACATCGTGAACCAGATGACCCGGCTGCACCGGCGCGCCGAAGTGCCCGCCGCCCGCACCGCGGTTCCCCCTCTGCTGCGCGCCGCGCCGGCCCCCCTCGCCGCCGCCGGCGACTGACGCCGGCGGGCGCCCGTCCCCACCTGTATCCCCCAGGAGACCGAAATGACCCCGCACCGACTGCTCGCCGCGCTGCTGGCGCTTGCCGGCCCCGCCCTTCCCTTGCCCGCCGCGGCGAACGAGGTCCTGTCGCGGACCGAGGTCGCCATCGACTGGCCGTCCGCGCAGGCAGAGGCCGCCGCCGCGCCGCAGGCCCGCGCCACCGCCGATGCGTTCGCCCAGGCAGCGGGAGCGAACGGCGTCCGTCTTCCCGTCCTGCTGCTGCCGGTGGAGGAATGGGGCATGCCGCGCTTCGTCCACCAGACACAGGCCTATGCGGCGGCGTACCGGCTCGAGGGCGCGCAGCTCAGCGTGCTGGGCTGGCGCTCGGCCATCGAGGCGAGCGGGGCGCTCACCCTTCACCATGACGTGCAGGGCTACGAGTCCATCGGCGACGGCGCCGACTACAGTCTCGTCCGCCACGGGGCGTCCTATGTGCTGCGCCTGACCTGCGACGAACCGCTCACCGATCCGCGCTGCATCGAGCCGGCCTTCCTGTCCGGGGCCGCCGCGGCGCTCGTTTCTGCCGGAGGCTCCGAGAAATGATGTCCCGTCCCATCCCGCTGCTGATCCTTGGCCTCCTGCTTGTGGCCGGCGCCGCCGCGCGTGCCGACGACCGTTTCCTGCCGCCCGGCGATCTGCTGCCGGGCTCGGGCGAGGGCATCGCGGTCACCGCGATCCTCTACCCGGACCTGCGCTTCCCGCTCGAGGAAGGCCCCGCCTATGCCAATTCGCCGACCTTCGGCCCCGGCGGGGCGCACGGCGGCGGCGGCGAGGAATGCGACGCCGTCAACTATTCCTATCCCTGGCGCGACAATTTCTGCGAGCTCCGCCGCTCCGACATCGCCCTGTGCGTCGCGGGAGGCCATTTCGGCCAGGACCTGCGTCCGAAGACCTGCGAGGACAACACCCATTGGGCCGTCGCGGCAGCCGATGGCGTGATCGCGCATGTCGGCCGCTTCAGCATCACGCTGCAGAGCCGGGACGGGACGCTGTTCCGCTATGTCCATCTGGCGATGGACGAACTGGCGGTGGCCGAGCTCGACACGGTCAAGGCAGGTGACCGCATCGGCAAGGTCTCGAACGACTGGCTGACTTGGCTCCCGGTCCATCTGCATTTCGATGTGAAGGACACGGTGCGGATCGGCGACGCCACGCGGATCGTGTTCGTCCCGCCCTATTCGAGCCTGGTGCGCGCCTACGGGCGGCTGGAGCAGTAGGGCCGGCCCGGTGCCCCTGCCGGCATCGAGACGGCGACCCGACCCCGCAAGCGGACAGGATCGAACATGAGGCAGACATCCGACACGCGGCCGCGTCGCCCCCGGGCGGCGGCCGGCGCCCCCACTGACGACAGGCCGGTGCTTATCGTCCTGCACCAGGAGCGCTCGACCGCCGGGCGGGCCGGCTACCTTCTTGAGGCGCGGGGCTTTCGCCTCGACATCCGCCGGCCGCCGCTCGGCGATCCGCTCCCCGATACGCTCGACCGGCATGCCGGAGCGATCGTGTTCGGCGGTCCGATGAGCGCCAACGACCCGGACCCGTTCGTGCGCCGGGAGATCGACTGGCTTGCGGTGCCGCTGGCCGAGAACCGGCCCTATCTCGGCATCTGCCTCGGCGCGCAATTGCTGGTGAAGCAGCTCGGCGGCACGGTGGCGGGCCGCGAGGACGGCCGGGTCGAGATCGGCTGGTATCCGATCGCCCCCACCCAGGAGGGCGAGGCCCTGCTGCCGGACTGGCCGCGACAGGTCTATCATTTCCACCGCGAGGGATGCGACCTGCCGAGCGGATCGCTTCGCCTGGCCGAAGGCGAGGTCTACCCGAACCAGGCCTTCCGGCATGGGGAGAACGCCTGGGGCCTGCAATTCCACCCGGAACTGACGCTGGCGATGATGCATCGCTGGGCGGTCAAGGGCGCGCGCTGGTTCGATCTGCCCGACGCCCAGCCGGGCCGGGCGCATATCGCGGGCCGCTTCGTCCACGATCCGCCCTTTGTCGACTGGTTCGACCGGTTTCTCGGCCTCGTCTTCACCGGCGATCCGACGCCTGCCCGTGCGGAGGCCATGGCGACGCGACCCGGTCTCGCATCCGCGCGCGGGAGGCGGTCATGACGCTCAAGGTCGCGGTCCAGATGGACCACATCTCCTCGATCAACATCGCCGGCGACAGCGCCTTCGCGATGATGCTGGAGGCGCAGGCGCGCGGCCACGCGCTCTTCCACTACACGCCCGACCGGCTGGCGATGACCGGCGACGCGGTCACCGCCGCGCTGGAGCCGGTCACCGTGCGCGACGAGCCGGGCAACCACTTCACCCTCGGCGAGCGGAAACTGACCGACCTTGCCGAGATGGACGTGATCCTGATGCGGCAGGACCCGCCCTTCGACATGGCCTATGTCGCGGCAACGCACATGCTGGAGAAGATCCACCCGAGGACGCTGGTGGTGAACGACCCGGCCTCGGTGCGCAACGCGCCGGAAAAGCTCTTCGTCACCGAGTTCCCCGACCTGATGCCGGAAACCCTGATCACCCGCGACCGCGCCGCCATCGACGCCTTCCGCGCCGAGCATGGCGACATCGTCATGAAGCCGCTGTTCGGCCATGGCGGGGCGGCGGTGTTCCGCATCACCTCGGACGATCTCAATTACGGCTCGCTCTACGACTTCTTCGCCGTCACCTTCCGCGAGCCCTGGGTGATCCAGCGCTTCCTGCCGGAGGTCTCCAAGGGCGACAAGCGCATCCTTCTCGTCGACGGCGAGTTCGCCGGGGCGGTCAACCGGGTGCCGCAGGAGGGGGACCTGCGCTCCAACATGGTGCGCGGCGGGGCGGCGCGCGAGGCCGACCTCACCCCGCGCGAGCGCGAGATCTGCGCAAGGCTGGGCCCGGCGCTGCGCGAGAAGGGCCTGATCCTCGTCGGCATCGACGTCATCGGCGGCTATCTGACGGAGATCAACGTCACCGCCCCGACCGGCATCCGCGCCGTCGCCCGCCTCGGCGGACCCGACATCGCCGCCCGGGTCTGGGACGTGGTCGAGGCCAAGCGGGCCGGGCAGATGCCATCTCCTTCGTTCTCCCAACCGGAAAGGGTGCCCGCATGACACAGTCGCCGAATTCCCCGCTCCAGCCCGCGCCGCGTCTCCTTGTCGGGGTGTCCGGCTCGCTCGACTCGACGCTGCTGCCCGGTTACCTGCGCGCGATCCGCGAGGCGATGGCCTGCAGCATCACCGCGCTGCTGACGCCGACCGCGACGAAGTTCATCAACCCGGCGAGCACGGCGCTTTTCGTCGACCGGCTGATCTGCGGCGACGATCCGAAGGACTGGCCGACCGACAAGCCTGGCCGGATCGTACTCGATCACGACCTGCTGATCGTCCTGCCGGCGACGGCCAATACGCTCTCCGCCGTCGCCAACGGCAGTTCGCTGAACCGGCTGACGACCGTCATTCTCGCGGCAACCTTCCCGGTCGCGTTCTTCCCCGTCATGGGCGGCCCGATGTGGGAAAAGCCGGCGGTGCGGCGCAACGTGGCACGGATGCGCGAGGACGGCTACGCGGTGATCGAGCCCGTCTGGCGCGAGCACTTCGACCCGCTGATGGACAAGATGCACGGCCATTTCTCCCTGCCCGATCCCGATGACGTGGTGGCGGTGGTGCGCGGCCTGCTCGCGCAGGTCACGGCCGGGACGCCGCGCGCCGCCCTGCTGCGCTGACCGGCATGCCAAACGGGAAACCTGCCATGCAGACAATTCTCTACAGCCTCACCGGAGCCGACACCCGCCGGCACTATTCGCCGCATGTGTGGAAGATCATCCTGGCCCTGCTGCACAAGGGTCTGGAGTTCGAGCTGCGGGCGGTGAGCTTCGATGGCATCGCCGGGATCGAGGACGGGTCCTTCCGCAGCGTTCCGGTCCTCAACGACCGCGGCCATATCGAGGGCGACAGCTTCGCCATCGCCCTCTACCTGGAGCAGCGCTATGCCGACCGGCCGAGCCTGTTCGGCGGCGCCGGCGGCATCGCCATGGCCCGTTTCCTCGAGGCGTTCAGCAAGGAGATGCTGCACCCGCCGATCTCCGCCGCGGCGATGCTCGACATGCACGCGATGATGTCTCCCGCCGACCAGGCCTATTTCCGCGCCGCGCGGGAGAAGCGGTTCGGCAAGACGCTCGAGGCCCTGTTCGAGACCCGCCATGCCGCGCTCGCCGACCTGCCGGCCCGGCTCGCCCCCTTGCGGGCGGTGCTGGCCCTGCAGCCCTGGTTCGGCGGCGAGAGGCCGCTCTTTGCCGACTACATCCTGTTCGGCGTGTTCCAGTGGGCCCGTGTCTGCACGCCCGAGCCAGTGTTGTCGCCGGGCGACCCCGTGCATGACTGGTTCGAGCGGTGTCTCGACCTGCACGGCGCGGTCGGCCGGTCGGTGCCCGAAGCCGAGGCCGCCACCGCGGCATGAGGCCGGCTGCCTCGCGGCCTGCCGGCCTCACCGGGTCCGGCAGGCGGCAACGAGGGCATCGACCAGCGGATCGAGAAGCTCCGGCGCCGCCGCGAAGTTGAACCGCGCGAAAGCCGTTCCGCCCGGCAGGAAGCGCTCGCCCGCACTGAGCGCGATCCGGCCCCGCTCGAGCAGCACGGAGGCGGCCGGTCCGGGCAGGTCCAGCGCCGAGAGATCCAGCCAGGCCATATAGGTCGCCTGCGGGGCGGCGAAGCCGATGCCGGGTGCCTCGGCGGCGAGGCGCCGCTGCACATGGTCGCGCGCCGCCTGCAGGTAGATCCGCAGGCGGTCGAGCCATTCATCGCCCCGCGCCCAGCCGGCAAGCGTCGCCGCCACACCAAAGGCATTCGCCAGGCCGAGCCCCTTGAGCGGGATCCGCGCCGCGAACCGCTGCTTCAGCCCGCCCGAGCCGAACTGCATCAGCCCGGTCGAAAGCGCCGGAATGTTGAACGCCTTCGTCCCGGAGACGAGCGTGACGGTGCACGCGCCGATCTCCGCGCCCAGCGCGGCGAGAGGTACATGCGCGCGTCCGTCGAACACCAGGTCGGCATGGATCTCGTCGCTGACGACGACCATGTCGCGCGAAAGGCACAGGCTGGCGAGCGCGTCGAGCTGCGGGCGCGTCGCGACATGGCCGGTCGGATTGTGCGGGTTGCACAGGAGCAGGAGGCGCGTGCGGTTCGGCAGGCGGGCGTCGAGCTCGGCCGCCGAGAGCGCCGGACCCTGGCCGTCGGCGCGCATCGGCAGCGTCGCGACCTGGCGCCCCTGGTCGAGCACGGCTGCCCGGATCGGCGGGTAGATCGGCTCCTGGATCAGCACGCAGTCGCCGGGATCGGTGAAGGCGGCGACACAGAGATAGAGCGCCTGCACCAGGTCGGCGACAGGCACCACGAGGTCCGGCTCGGGCTCGAACCCGTAAAGCGCCACCATCCGGGCGGCATGGGCAAGCGCCAGCGGGTGCGGCGCGCCGGTCGCAAGATGCGGCGGGTAGCCGTAGTCCCCGCGGGCGGCGACGTCGGCAATCGCCTCTTGCACGCAAAGCGGCGGCGCGAGATCCATCTCGGCGACGAAGGCCGGCAGCACATCGGCGCCATGGGTGGCCCATTTCATCGACCTGCGCTGGCGCAGCGCGGCCGGCGAGAGCCGGCTTTCGGGGGGCAGGAGCGCCTCCCCGAGCGGGGCGAAGGGCGGGCTGGGCGGCGCGTCCTCACGCGGTGCTGTCGGGTGCATGGTGGTCGCCTCGATCGGTGGACAGGGAAGAGGGCAGCGCCTCCGCAGACCGACCCGGAGCGAGCGCCGCGAAGGTGCGGGCGACCATCTCCTCGACGGGCGGCATGGCAACGCCGAGCGACTCGCGGCGGGTGAAGTCGAACCGGGTCGGCGGTTCGGGAGGTCCGGCGGGGGGCGCGGGCAGCGCGGAGGCCGGCACATGCCGGGCCATGATCCCATAGAGGTCCTGCCAGGTCCGGCTCTCGGTGATCGCGAAATAGCGGCCGCTTGCCTGCGGCTGATCGAGAGCTGCCAGCACCATCCGCGCCAGGGCGTCCGGATCGGTAAGCGACATGGAGCCCGCCGGGACCTGCCGATGCCAGCCGGGCCGGCCGGCGGCGAGATCGCGCAGCATCGCGAGGACATGACCCTCGACGTGCCCGGGCAGCAGCGGCGGCCCGACCACCATGCTCGCCAGCAGGATCGACAGACGGATCCCGGCCGCTTGCGCGAAACGCTGGGCGGCCTGCTCCATCGCCGTCTTCTGCGCCGCTCCGAAGCGGCGGGCGGCAAGCTGCGCCGCAAGATCGGATACGTGATCGATCTCGTTCCGGACGACAGCCGGGTCCTGCGGATCGGCGCTGGCCGTGCTGGAGCACAGCACGACGCGGCGGATCCCATGACGATGCGCCGCCGCCATCAGGCCGAGGCAGGCCTGTTCGAGCGGCTGCACGAGTTCGGCGGCGCCGCGCCGCGGATCGAGCTCCGCCTCAGGGGTTCCGTCCGCCGCCTGTCGCCGCGTCGGGAAACAGGCGATGCACAGGGCATCCGCCCCGCACAAGGCCGGATCGAAGGACGCCGGGTCCGTCGTGTCGGCCGGATGCAGCCGCAGCCGCTGCGCCGCGCCGGGAAGGGCGTAGAGGCGGGAGGGCTCCTCCGCCGCGTGCCAGGTGGCGGCCACCTCGTCGCCGCGTGCCAGCGCGGCGCGCACCACATGGGCGCCGACGAAGCCGGTTCCGCCGGCAACGCACAGACGCAGGGGAGGGCGTTTCGTCATCTCGGCTCCCACAAGGGGCGAAGGCATCGGCTCCGCGCGTGATCCAGTGTGCCGCTCCGGACCCGTCGGACCAGAGGCGCTGCGTGCATTTCATCCGTGCTCCGCACGCCCGCTCGCGACCCCGGCTCCGGCTCCAGGGCGCGACGCCGGCGCCGGGCCCCGGCGCTCCCCGTCAGGCAGTCGCATCAGCACACCCCCGGCAAGCGTGTGCCGCGCGCCGCCGAGCGTCGCCGCGACGGCCGGATCATGGGTGACGAGCAGCAAGCCCGCGCCCCGGCGCACGAGGTCCGCAAGCAGCCGCACGATCTGGTCACGGGTGTCCGCATCGAGCGCCGCGGTCGGCTCGTCGGCCACCAGAAACGCCGGCGCGCGCGCCAGCGCGCGGGCGATCGCGAGGCGCTGCGCCTCGCCGCCGGACAGCACGGCGACCCGTCGGCCAAGGAAATCCGCCGCCACCGGCAGTCCGACCTGCGTCAAAAGACGCTCGATCCGATCATCCGTCGCCGCGCGCGCGGCGCGGCTCGGCCAGGGCCAGACCCGCGCCGGCCGCCGCTCCGGGGCCTGCAGCACCTCGGCGAGCACCTCGCGCACCGTGAAATGCGGCGCCATCGCGCGGTGCGGATGCTGGCTGACCAGGGCGCAGGCAGCGCGAGGCAGCGCGAGATGCCGGCCCTTGCCGCTGCCCTCTTCCCCTTCCAGGACCGTAACCTCGCCCTGCTGCGGCGCGATCAGCCCGGCAGCCAGCCGCGCCAGCGTCGACTTGCCGCTGCCGCTCGGACCGCACACCGTGGCGCAGCCGCCGGACGCGATGGTGATCGACACCCCGTCGAACAGGCAGCGGTTGCCAACCGCGTGGCTGACCGCCTGCAGCCGCAGCCGCGCGGTCGCGCCTGCCCGGCATGGGGCGGATCCGGCGACATCCCGCAGCACCGTTGCCGGAGGACGCCGAGCGGGCAGGCCCGGCTGCAATCGACCGTTCTCGAGCCAGCCGGCGCGTGCGGCAAAGCGAGCGGCGAGATCGCGATCATGGGTGATGAGGATCTGCGCCCGCTCCTCCGCCCGCCTGGCGAGGCTGCGCAGCGCGCGGTCGCGGCTGGCGGGGTCGAGCGAGGCCGTCGGCTCGTCGAGGATCAGCACCCGCGGCCGCGGGATGAGCGCGAGGGCAAGCAGCACGCGCTGGATTTCACCACCGCTGAGATGGGCTGGATATCGGTCGTGAAGCACCTCGGGAAGATCGTAGTCCAGGCAGATCTCGCGCACGCTCCGCCCATCGCTGCCATGCACCGCGAGCATTTCGGCAACGTGGCCGGCAACCGTCAGATGCGGATTGAGCGCATCGCCGAGCCCCTGCACCACAAGGCCGATGGCGCGCCCGTAGAGGCGGCGCAGGCGGCGGGGTCCGGCGGCGAGCATGTCCGTGTCGCAGACGCGGGCCGCGCCGGCCCAGCGGGCCCCGGCGGCCGGCCGGCCGGCAAGCGTTTCGCGCGCGGCGGGCCTGCCCGGCAGAAGCCCGGTGAGCAGCCGGGCGAGACTGCTCTTGCCGCAGCCGGACGGCCCGAGCAGGGCATAGGTCTCGCCGGGCGAGACCCGCAGGTCGACGCGGTCGAGCAGCAGGCGTCCGCCGATGGCGAGCGACAGGTCGGTTACCTCGATCATGCTTCTGCCTCGGCGGCGGTGCGGCCCGACGGGTCGCCGGAGAGGCGCTGTATCGTCAGCAGGAACAGGGCCAGCGTCACCGCCGGAGGCAGCATCAGCCAGGCCCAGGCCGGCGTGGTGAGGTGGCCAAGGGCGTCCTGCATCATCCCGCCCCAGGTCGGCAGTTGCGGATCGACAAGTCCCAGAAAGCCCAGTCCGGCGGTCTTGAGCGCCGCCCGCCGGACGCTCTCAAGCGCCAACGCCCGCAGTTCCGGGGCGATCGGCGGCAACAGGTGCCGGACCGACAGGTAGGACCAGCCATACCCGACCAGCCGTGCCTGCTGCAGGCTCTCGCGGGTGAGTTCGCGCAGGATCAGGGCGCGCACCACCCGCACGTCGTCGTGCCAGTTGGTCAGGGCGAGCAGCAGCACGAGGGTGACGAGGCCCGGCTCGAGCGAGGCGGCCACCACCAGCAGGATCAGGATCGAGGGCAGGATCTGCAGGATGTCGACCAGACGCAACACCAGCGCCTGGACGATCCGGCCGCCGCACGCTGCGGCAAGACCGCCGAGGATCGCGAGCGCCAGCGTCGCCGCCGCAGCCAGGAACGCGATGGCGATCGAGTTCGGCGTTGCCGCCAGCAGGCCGGCCAGCACGTCCTGGCCGATATCGTTGGTGCCGAGAGGATGGGCGAAGCCGGGCGCCATGAGGATATCGGGCCCGGTCGCCGGCGGCGGCAGGCCGATGCCGGACACCAGCAGAACGACCGCGATGGCGAGACCAAGGCCTCGGCCCAACAGGCGGCGAAGCGCCGGTCGGCGGCCGGCCGGGCCGCGCTTCGGCGAATTTCGCTGGCGGCCAGGGGCCGGAACGCTGCAGACCATGGCTCAGCCCCTGCGCGCCAGCCGGCCGGCCAGTCCGTCGAGCAGCGCGTTCAGGACCAGGATCGCTGCGGCGAGACAGATCACCGCTCCCTGCAGAAGCGCAAGGTCGCGGGCGCGGATCGCCTCATGGATCACCAGGCCGATGCCGGGATAGGAGAACACGATCTCCACGAACAGGACGACGGAGAACTGGCCGGCCAGCGTGTCGCCGAGACGCCCTGCCAGCACCGGCGCTAGGCTGCGGGCGAGATAGGTGACGCGCAGCCGCCAGCCGGCGATGCCCCGCGCCCGGGCGTTGATCACGAAGGGCCGCAGCGACAGGGCAAGAGTCGCGCCGCGGCTCAGAAAGAAAAAGCGGACGATCTCGTGGGTGGCAAGCGCCAGCGCCGGCAAGGCCGCATGATGCAGCACCCCGGCAATCCTGACGAGGGGATCGGCGGGGGGAAGCAGCGCCTCCGCCCCGCCCAGCGGAAACAACGGGACCGCGACCGCAAGAAGCCACAGCAGCAGGATCGAGACGGCGTAGGGCGGCACGCTGCCCAGCGCCGACAGGCCGACGAGAAGGCCTCGGCCGAGCGGTCGCTCCGGGGCAAGGCCCGACTCGATGCCGAGCCAGGGCCCGATCAGCAGATAGATCGGAAAGGCGAGCAGCACGAGCAGGCTCGTCCACGCAAGGGCACCCGCCACGACCTGCGACACCGGCGCGGCATGGGCCACCGAAAAGCCGAGATCGCCGGACAGGAGCGCGGCGCAATAGGTCAGAAACTGCTCGCCGAGCGATCCACCGAGGCCCATCACCTGCCTCAGCGTCTCGCGCTGCGCAGCCGCAAGGCCGAGATCGAGGTCCGAGGCCCGCTGCAACTCGACCGGATCGCCCGGCATGAAGCGCGGCAGCAGGAAGCCGAGGGCAACGACCAGCAGCAGGGCGAGGGCCCGGTCGAGGACCATTCGGCCGGCACGAGACGGGAAGCCTGCCGCCACCTCGGCCTCCCTAGAGCGCGCCGG
This sequence comes from Stappia sp. P2PMeth1, assembly GCF_900185735.1. Classification (NCBI taxonomy): domain Bacteria; kingdom Pseudomonadati; phylum Pseudomonadota; class Alphaproteobacteria; order Hyphomicrobiales; family Stappiaceae; genus Stappia; species Stappia sp. P2PMeth1. The sequence continues at coordinate 588,519 of NZ_FYAW01000019.1, forward strand.
GACGGTAGAACAGCGACCTGTGCAGCGGGCTCGGAATGCCGATGGCGACGCCATCGGCCGGCATCACCGGCACAACGCGCGGCGAGTGCCCCGTCATCCACACGGGATCGACCAGCATCAAGGAGGGAAGCTGGGCGAGATAGAGATCCTCGAACTGCCACAGGAGGCGCTGCCGCTCGTCCGCATCGAGCGCCTCCGACTGGCGCCGGAGCAGGTCGCGCAAGTTCTGATCGCCGGGAAAGCGGTCGTGGCGCCAGTCGTCACCGACGATCCGCCGGCCGATCCCGTTGGGATCGCCGAGCGTGCTGGTCGACGCAAGGGCGAGGTCGAACTCATCGGAGGCCAGGCGGTCCTGCAGGGCGCCTTGCTCCAACACCGAGAGGGCGACCTTCAGCCCGAATCTTGCGAACTGGTCGGCCAGCGTCACCGCCAGTCGGCGCATGTCCTCGCCGACCACGAGCCGCAACGTGTCGGGCGCGCCCTCCGTCTGCCAATTGCCAGCCGCATCGCGCGTCCAGCCGGCCTCCGTCAGGAGACGCTCGGCCTGCTGCGGATCGAACGCGTAGCCAGGCAGCCCGCCATCCCGAAGCCAGCGCGAGCCTTTCTGGAAATAGCCGGCCTCGGCGACCTGCGCATGGCCCTGATAGGCAATGTCGGCGAGCGCCTGCCGGTCGAGCGCGTGAGCCAGCGCGCGCCGCACCGCGAGCGGGGCCAGAACCGGATTGCGGTGGTTGAACAGCAGGCGCACCGGATGCCCGCTCGAGGTTTCGATCACCAGCTTGCCGGCCGCCGCGACCTCCGCCGCTTTCGCCGGCATCAGGTTCGGCACGATGTCCGCCTCGCCGCGGATCAGCGCCAGCGCCGCCGCCTCGGGCGCGAGCCTGGTGATGACGACCGTGCTGAAGCGCGGCGGCCCCGCCCGGTGGCCGGCAACCGCCTCCAGCCGGTAGCGCCCCTGCGCCTTGTCGAAAGTCGCCAGCCGGTACGGTCCGCTGCCGGCCGCCGCCTCCAGGCTGGCGAACCGCTGCGGATCCTCGATGTCGCGATAGACATGGGCGGGCAGGACCGGCATGCCGGCGAGCACCTCGCCGACAAAGCCGGCATCCGGGCGCGTGAGCCTCAGGCGGAGCCGGGCCTCGTCCAGCGCCACCGCCTCGCCGATCGCCTCGACGGAGACGAAGCCGTGCCGGTGCCGGCGCAGATAGTCCACCGTGAAGGCGACGTCCTGCGCGGTGAGCGGATGTCCGTCCTGCCAGCGCGCCGAGGGGTCGAGATCGATGTCGTAGACGAGCCCGTCGCCGCTGGCCTGCCAGTGCAGCGCAAGGCCGGGCACGAAGGCGCCGGTCTCGTCCTTCTCCACCAGCGTGTCGAAGAGGAACCCGGTGTAGATATAGCCCATGCCGTCGCGCCGATGGGCGAAGGGCGCGAGCAGGCCGCGATCGCCGCGTGGATCGGCGATGACGAGCGGCGCCTCCGGCTCGGCGCGCAGCGCCGACGGCCCCGCTGGCAGGGCAAGGCTTGCGACAAGTGTCAGAAGAATACCGGCGAGTGGTTTGAACATCGCAAATGGCCCCCGTCGCGCCCGTGGACGGGCGCAGGCGCGTCGGAACCGCGGCGGGAGGCCGGGTCGCGCGCAGCAATCTGTCGCTTCGGTCTGGCTGGCGATGATCGCGAGGGATCGACTGGCTGGGCAGCGGGCGGCGGCGCGCAGCAGGTCTGCATGCCGGCCGGGACTGCGCCCGAAAGCTGGTTTTGATTAGCGCCTCGAACCCGAGGGGACCAGTCGGATGAGATGAGGACAGCCCTCGCAAAAACCGAGGGCATGGCCTGCCGCTCCGGAACGATCCGGCCCGAGAGCCGGATTCGGCTGACTTCCGCTGACTTCGGCGACAGCCCCCTACTCGTCCACGCGGATCGTGATCTGGTCCTCGTAGAGCATGAACCGCTCTTCGCCGGGCCGCGTGGCGGTGAACACGACCGCCCGTGCCGGCGTCGCGCCGCCGCAGGATCGGCTGATCCGGAACCCGACGCCTCCGTCCGACCAAATGCCCGTGGCGAGTTCCGGAAGGTACTCGAACGTCTCTTCCCAAGATGGTGGCTGTTCGCCGCAGCGTCCGCGCTTGGCATGGATCACGACCGACTCGCCAACCCTCACCTCGGAAAGCTCGCGCCAGTAAATGCGCTCACCGGTCATGTCGATGACCGGCTCGCCGGCCTCCGGCTTCTTCCGCACGGCGACTTGAGGCTCCGGTTTCTGCCAACCGATCAATCCGATCCCCATGCCGCCCACCAAGACAATCGCAACGGCGATTACAGCGGCAATCGGCCAGCGGCGCGAGCGACGGGACGCGCCGACGGTGATCCGCGGCGCAAGCTCCTGCAAGTCCGTGGCGTCGCCGTTCTTGTCGTTACCCTGCTCATTGGAGGGCTTGCGCCGTTGAGCCTCTTCGTAAAGCCGATGCCAATGCGGCAGGATATCGTCGCCGTCCTCGATCTGGAGCAACAGGGTCAGAAGCCGGAAATTGCGGCGATTGGGAACATGGACACCCTGACGCCAGTTGTTCAGGCTCTTGAGCGCCGTTTCGTGGGCCCCGTCCGTCCTCTTCCTGGTGAGGGCACAGTAGTCGCTGGCGAGGCTGCCGTTGTCCACGTGCCCCCGCTCCATGCACAAGGCATCGAATAGCCTGTGCCATTCTTCAATGCTCTCAAGTCTGCGCCCCATGCAGCCCCCAGGCCTGACCCTCGTCCGTCCTTTTTAGCCAGCACGCTGAAACCGGTCAACATGTTGATAATTATCGTTTAATTTCCTTGTCTTCCGATTTTTCCAAGCCTTCCAAGTTGGTAGATGACGCCGAATGCAGTCCTCCCTAAGAGCATGGTCGGGCAGCCCGTCACACGGGCTGTTGCTGGGCGCCTGCTTACAGGTTGAGGGTGGGCGGCTTGGACAATCCATACGGAAACCGGGAACCTCCATGACCAGCCGACACAGATCTTTTCTACGGCCTGCCGCTCTTCTCCTGGGTGGCCTTCTCGTCACGGCGGCGGGGACGTCCAGCGCACTCGCCTGCCGGGGTACGGCAGAATACCCCGCGGTCTTGCAGCAGCTTGCCGCCGCTTCACTGGCCGCCAAGCGCAAGGCCGAGCTGACGCGGCAACTGGAAGAGGGCCGCGTCCTGCACGACCGCGCCCATCGGCAGAATGACGCGGGTGCCATGCGGGAGTCGCTGAAGATCCTCGACCGCATCAAAGCCGCGCTGCCGAGGTAAGCGATGATGTTCCCGAGACTGTCACGCTTCGCCGTGCTTTTCGCGCTGAGCCTGATGGCCTGTCAGACCGCGGCGGCCGATAACGGCAACCGCCTCACCGCCGAACAGGTGCGCAGCGCCTTCATCGGCCGCGAATGGAGCCAAGGCCAGGGCACCTTCCTGTTCTCCAGAGACGGCACCTATCGCTATGCCGACAGCCGGATGACCGCCCAGGGCACCTGGCAGATGAACGACAACGGCGTCCTGTGTGCGACCAACAGCCATTCGGGCGTGCGGACTTGCTACACCTTCTACCGCGACGGCAATGGATACCGGTACTGGCACGACCGCGAGCGCCGGTACTGGCCTGCCTATCTTCGTTGATCCACGTTCAGGAGGAGAGCAATGAAAAACGTCTTCCTGGCGGTTCCCGTCGTTGCGGCGATCTTCGCGGCGCTCGTCAGCGGATCCGCGTTCGCCGCCGAGCCAAGTGAGAGGCAGATAAGAAACGCATTCACGTTCGATATTCCGCCGGTGTGGGACGTTAGAGACTTCAAGGTCGAAGCAACGCAAAACTTCGGAAGCAACATTGAACCGCTGTACAAGAGCCGGTTCAACGCGTCTATTGAAGTCAAGGAAGATACATTCGAGCCGCTGGGGCGGCTGGGAGATGTCTTAGTGTTGCGTCAGGTGCTTCCGGCGGGCCACGCCGTCAAGGTCTATGGCATTTCGTCCGCAACGCTCAATCAAGGGCAATGGGTGTTCGCATTCGATCTGCAGGGATCGCCCTTCGCCGCTGTTGGGGAGCCTCGCGGCGCCTTCTCTGGCCTTGCCGTGGTGCAAGGCTCGGACGAGCATACGGCTCTTGCGGCCCGTATCGAGCAAGAGCGGCAAGCCGCATTGGAGGCGGAGCGGAAGAGGGCTGCAGAGGAAAGGAAGGCGTGGGAGGAAGCCGAAGCTGCGCAAAGGAAACGGGTCGCCGAACATTTTTCATCGGTGGAACGCGTTCTTACGAGCGGGGTTGTCCTTCAAGGTATCTATATTGACGAGGGCACGTTAAGTCGCCAACGGCACCAGATCGAAGTGTCTTTTAGCGACTACGATGCAGCAAGCGGCACCTTCAAAGCGCGTATGACATGGCAGTCCGGTGCCATCTTGGCGCTGGATGGCAAGGCCGATGACAAGACGCTGTCAATGGTGGAAACTGCGTGGATTGCAAATCCAAGAGGGTCTGGCGTTGCCTTCCAAAGGTATGACGGAACCATATTGGGTCATGGGATAGATGGAATAACCTGCAGGAACGCGAATTTTGACGGACAATGCTCCGCCGCGGCAAGCCGATTTTCTCTAGGATTGCCGGAATAGCCATGAGGCGATGGTGGTTTGACCTTGCCCTTTCCTGCCAATCCAGCTCGAGGTTCGTTCTGGCCGTATCGAAAGGACCAGAACTGTAGTGCAGCCGTTTCGACGAGGAGCAGGAGGCGGGCGCAAATGACCGCTTCCCGGTAGAGAAAAAAGCGGGCCACGTTGGTGTGAGACGTGACCCGCAGTTGGTTCCGGGACAGAGGGCTGGGTCAGGGGCTCCGGAACTCCGGGAGCTTTAAACAGCCGGATCCCGATCAAAGATCCGGAGAGATCTTCCAGTCACGCAGCTTGTAGACCGTGCCCGGGCGTGGACGGGGCTTGTCCTCGGTTTCGCGCATGCGCCGCTTGAAAGAGTGGATAGGAGTTGCCCGGTCATCGATGCGCACCTCCACCACCGACGGCCCGTCATGGGCGAAGGCCTCGTCGAGGGCCGCACCAATGTCCTCAGGCTTCTCCACATAGATGCCCTTGAGCCCAAGGCCCGCCGCCGCAGCGGCATACCCTGGAACGCTGCTCTGGCTTTCCAACTCGCAGGACAGGACATTCTTGAAGAAGATCTCCTGCCACAGCTGAATCCAGCCGAGCTTGCCGTTGTTGATCACCACATTGACCACGCGCTGGTTGTACTGGGCCTGGGTGGCCAGTTCGCCGATGGTATAGGAGAACGCGCCATCGCCCGCGACCGTGACCACCCGCGCCCCCTCCGGGGCAATGGCCGCCGCGCCAATCGCGCCGGGAACCGAATAACCAAGACCGCCCTGCCCGCGGGCAAAGAGGAACTTGCGCCCCGGTTCGCGCGCCGGAATATAGCCGGAGATCCAGCCTGCCGAAAATGACGCATCGGAGACGACAATATCCTTGTCCCCCAGGCGCTTGTCGATTTCCGCCATGACGCGCGGCGGCAGAACCGGGATCTGGTCGGAGCGCATTTCCTCCGCCTTCGCCGCGTCGCACTCGGCCTTCGCCTCGGCAATCCGGGCCATCCAGTCCGGGCGGCTGTCCGCCATGCTCTCGCCAAGAGCTGCATCCAGCGCGGTAATGATTTCGCGCACATCGCCCAACAGCGGCACGGTGGGGCGGAAAGTGCGACCGTGTTCGAGCGGATCAAAGTCGATGGTGATCGTCGCCTGGTCCGGCTTGGGCAGGGTCCAGTTCATGCCCGTGTTCTGGCTGACCTTGGAGCCGCACCAGATCACCAGATCAGCCTCCTGAATGAGATCGATGGCGGCTTTCGAGCCGAGCGGATTGAGCACCCCCGCCGCGTAGCTCCGGGTTTCAGGCACGGAGCCCTTTCCCGACAGGCTGGTGACCACCAGCGCCCCGAGACGGTCGGCGAAGGCGGTGACTTCCTTTGCTGCATCCGAGCCATGCACGCCGCCGCCACAGACCAGCGCGGGGCGCTTGGCCTTGCGGATCAAGGCGGTTGCGGCGGCAATATCGCCATCGGGCGCGGTCGAGCGCAGATAGGGAATGCGTACGCTGCGATCATCGACGGTCGCCAGAAGCGTGTCCATGTCCCAGTCCGCATCGAAGATATCATGGGGAATGATCAGGGCGACCGGACCAGGCCGCGGGGCGGTGGCAATGCGCATGGAGGTGCGGATCAACTCCGGCAGCGCAGCAACCGACGGCACCAGGAAGGCTTCCTTCGAGCAGGTCTTGAAGAAGGCCAACTGGTCGAAACCCTGGCTGGCGATGCCCTTTTCCTTCAGCGGCAGCCAGTCGAGCGGCAATTCCCCAATAATGCCGACCAAGGGAATCGAGGCATTCAGCGCCTCCAGAAAGCCTGCGGGCAGCAGATTGGCGCCGGGACCGACGGTCACGTCGCAAATGCCCGGCTTGCCGGTCAGGCGGGCATAGGCATCTGCCGCATAGGCGGCGTTGCGCTCATCGCGCATGAGGATATGGCGGATACGGTCGGAGCGCCGGGAAATCCCGTCATGCAAAGCTGTGGTTTGCCCGCCGGGCATGCCGAAAACATACTCGACTCCGGATCGCGCCAGCATTTCCGCAACCAGATCTCCGATATGTGGTGCCATTGTCATTCCTTTCCTGTCATTTGACAAAGCTTGACCATTCCGCCGCCAGTCGAGGCGGAGGGTCCTTTGGGTTCACGCTAGAGGCCCGTCTATTTGGGCTGTTCTTGGTGGCGGCCTGGTCCTTGAGCAATCAGGCTCAAGGGCCCAGGGTGTCAGGCCGCATTGTCCGGGTCCGCTCCGCCATACGGTGCATCAGGGGCCTCAGGGCTTCGTGGGTTTCCCGGTAGAGGGCCAGCAGATCGCGGTAGGAGGCATGCCGCGACGGATCGGGCCGGATTTCCCGGTTGATCCTGACCATCTGGCGCGCTGCGCTCTGCAGGCTGTCATAAGCGCCAGCTCCGACAGAGGCGCCGATTGCCGCGCCCAAGGCGGTTGCATCGCCCACCTCGGGGATTCTCAGCGTCAGGTTGGTCGCATCCGCATGCATCTGCAGCCAGTAAGGCGTGCGCAAACAGCCCCCGGCCACGGTCATGCTGCCAATGGAAATGCCGTTGGCGGTCAGGCGCTCGATAATATTGGCCGTGCCAAGCACCACGGATTCCATCAGCGCCCGTGTGATGTCTGCGGCGCCATGCTTCATGGTCAGGCCCCAGACCGCGCCCTGCAGGTCGTAGTCGATGTAGGGATTGCGGTTGCCCTGCCAGAAATCCAGCGCGATCAGGCCATTGGCACCGAGCGGCACCTCCTCCGCCTCACGCATCATGCGCTCGAAATCGCTTTTCTCACGGCCAAAGGCCACTTCCTGCCACCAGCGCAAAATGCCGCCGGAGGACACCTGCCCGCCTTCCATGACGAAGAGATCCGGCACCACACAATCGGGATGCGGCCCGAAGATGCCTTCCACCTCGGTGTCGGCGTCTGTCATCGGCAGCACCAGATGGGACGTGCCGGTGATCAGCGCCGTCTCGCCGTCGCGCAGGGTGTTGAGCCCGGCCATGGCAACATAGGCGTCGGTTCCCCCGCAAACCGTCAGGGTCGAGGTAGTCAGGCCCAGAGCCTCCGCCGCTTCCGCGCTCAAGGGGCTGATGGGCGCGCCGAAGGGCAGCATCCAAGGAGGAAAGCGGCTCTCGATTCCCTCCAGCCCCACAGCCTCGAACAGGCTCAGCGGCCAGCCTCCCTGGCGCGGATCGTAGAACCAGCGGTTGATCGTGTGATTGAGGCCAAGGGTCAGTTGGCCGGACAGACGCAGCGCCATGTAGTCGGCCATCTCGACGAACCAGCGGGTGCGGGCATAGCGCTCTGGTTCCTGCTGCTTGATCCAGAGAATCTTCGGCAGGGCGGTTTCCGCGCTGACACCGCCCCGTGACCGGCGCAGGGCCGGATGGCCGCTGGCTTGGATCTGGTGCGCCTGCGGGGACGCCCGGTTGTCCATCCACAAGATCGCCTCGCCAATAGGGGACAAATTTTCGTCCAGAGCGACAAGCGTGCTGGAGGTGCCATCCGCGCAGATGGCGCGCACGCTGGCGGGGCTGACGCCCGCTTCCGCAACAGCCTCCCGGACGGCGAGGCAGGCTGCCTGCCACCAGCCTTCCGGGGTCTGTTCGGCCCGGCCCGGCTGGGGAAACCGGGTGGGATAGTCCTTGCTGGCGACGGCAAGGAGCTTTCCGTCCACGCCGCAGATCAGAGCACGGGCGCCGCCGGTGCCACAGTCCAGTCCGATGAACACATCAGACGATCCGCTCATTTTTCGCTCTCCCCGCCGCGGCTGCCATGATGGCGGCCGGCCCATGTGGCAACACCGAGGCCAAGCGCCAGCAGAACGCCTTGAATGATCTGGCGCTGATAGTCCGGCAGGCCGAGCAGAGCCGCGCCACTAAACAGAACCCCGAGAAACAGGGTCGCGGTCAGGGTGCCGAGAATGTTCGGTTTGCCGACATGCACCATCATTCCACCCAGCAGCACCACGGTCAGGCCGTTGATCAGAAAGGGGCCGCCGATGGTGGGCTGGCCGGAAGACAGGCTGGCCGCAAGCATCACCCCGGCCATGGCCGCGCAAAGGCCGGACAGGGTAAAAAGCAAGATCATCAGCCGGGTCACCGGCACGCCGACCGAGCGGACAGCCGCCTCGTTCTGGGCCATGGCATAGATGTAGCGTCCAAGCGTCAGCCGCTCCTGAATGTACCAGGCCGCCAGAGCCAGCACCGCCACCGGCAGCACGATTACCGGCACGATTGACAGGACAGGGGTATTGAGCATCCAGCCCAACGGCCCCGCATCGGCGATGCGGATCACGGTGCCCTTGCCCAAAGCGGCGGCGGCCGAAGCGCAGATGCCCGCCGTGGCGATGGTCACGATCAGGGCGGGCAGCCGCAATGCGGCAACGAGCCAGCCATTGATCAGCCCCGCCAGCACGCCGGTTCCAAGGGCAACGGCTATCGCTACGCTCCAGCCGTAGCCATGAGCGAGCAGCGCTGCCGTCATCATGTTGGCGAGAGCTGCGACCTGCATGAAGCTGACGTCAATCTGTCCTGCCGCGATCACCCAGGTCAGTCCCAGCACCATTACGGCCATGATGGAAAAGGAGCGCAGCATGGAAATCATGTTGGTGCTTTCCACCAGTTGCGGTCGCACCGAGGAAATGGCCAGCGTCAGCAGCACGAGCACGGCGACAAGCCAGAGGTTTGTTATTGTTCGGGCAAGCTTGCGCGCACGCGGGCGTCGAAAGGCGGGGTCCGGATAGGCCATGGTCATTCCTGCCACTCCCTCTTGTTGTTGGTCCTGCCGCTGCCCCGGAAGAACACCGCAAAGGAGCTGGCCCAGTTGCGGGCGAAACCGGAGAACGCCACCACACCCATGAGCAGGATGAGGCTGACCACGCCGTCGCTGTAGTAGTAGGGCACGCCCAGAAGCGAGAAGCCGTCGAGCAGCATGGTGATGAGCAAGATGCCCGCGAACGTCGCCAGCACGGAGGTGCCGGCCATCATGGCCGCGCCCAGGAAGACGCCCGCATAGGCCGGCATCATCAGGTTGGCGCCCTTGTTGGTCTCCGCATTGCCGCTTTCCGCCAGGATCAGCAGCACGGCCAGCACAGTGCAGATGGCGCAAAGCACATAGGCCAGAACCACGTAGTTCTTCACCTGGATGCCGGAGTAATGGGCTGCCACGGGGTTTTCGCCGGCCGCATAAAAAGCATGGCCCGTTCGGGTGCGGTGCATGACGAACCAGGCCGCCGCATAGACCACGACCAGGAACCACAGCGACACGCCCAGCCCCAGGAAGCGAGCATCGTTCAAGTCGGTGATGCCGCTGGTGAAGAAGTTCTGAAAGATCGACCGGCCGCCCGTGTAGAGAAAGGCAAGGCCAGCGCAGACAGAGCCGGTGGCGATGGTCGTCACGATATCGGGCATGCCGAAACGGCTGATGGCAACGCCGGAGACCATGCCGATCAGACCGCCGGTCACAATGCCTATGGCGACAGCGGCCCAGAGCGGATAGCCCGCCGCAATGACCGCCCCCATGGTCATGGCGGTGAAAGCTGCGACCCCGGCAATCGACAGGTCGAACTTGCGGACCACCACCACGAAGGTCAGGCCGAGGGCCGCAAGGCCGTTGGCCGCCATGTGGCGGGCGATGCCGGAGAGGCTGGCGTGAGACAGGTAACGCGGCTCGGCGATGGTGAACCCGGCAGCCACCAGCACCACCAGCAGCAGGAAGACGAGCGCCCGGCCCCAGATGGAGGGAAGGGGAGACAGAAGTTTCATGCGTGGAGTTCCCCCATGATGCCGGCCATCAGCAATTGGTCGCGGGTGAAACCTTCCGGCCCCGGGTCGACCTGACGGCCCTTGTGCATGGCGATGGTCCGGTCGGCGACGCCGTTGACCTCGTCGCAGTCGCTGGAGAACACGATCACCGCCGCCCGTAAGGACAGCTCCCGGATCAGCGCGTAGATCTTGGCCCTTGCGCCAATGTCGACACCGACCGTCGGCTCCACAAAAATGTAAAGATCCGCTTCCCTGTAGAGGCCCTTGGCCAAAACGAGCTTCTGCTGGTTGCCCCCGGAAAAGTCGCTGGCCGCCGTGGTCAGGCTCGGCGGATGCAGGGCCATGGCGCGGGTGATCTCGCTGGCGTCCTGGCGCACCTGCCTGCGGCGCAGCATCCAGCCGCCGCCGCTGGCGCGCTTGAGATTGGCCAGCGGCACGTTGAACAGGGGCGAGCGGGTGAGCGTCAGCCCTTCCGTGCGCCGGTCGCCGGGCACGAGGAAAATGCCCGCATCAAGCGCTTCACGGGGAGATTTCGGCGCCAGGGTCCTGCCCTTCAGCACCATCTCGCCTTCTTCCGCAGACTGAACGCCGTAAACCGCTTTCGCCAGTTCTTCCGCGCCCGAGCCGACCAGCCCGAAGATGCCGACCACCTCGCCCTTGCGGGCTTCAAGGTGAACGTTGCGAAAAGCGCCCGCACTGCCAAACCCCTTCAGACTGAGGACGGTCTCGCCAATCTCCAGCCCCTCCGGGCGGGCCGGGAACACATCGCCGATTTCCTCCCCCAGCATCAGCGTCGCCAGAGACTGGTCCTGCCGCCAGGCCTCCTCTACGCTCATCCGCGCAACGCAGGTGCCGTTGCGGAAGACGGAGAAGCTGTCTGCGATGGCGAACACCTCTTCCAACTGATGGGTGATGTAGATCATCGAAATGCCCTGGGCGCGCAGTTGGCGCATGAGCTTGAACAGGTCCTCCCGCTCCACCTCTGTCAGGGTCGAGGTCGGCTCGTCGAGGATCAGAACCTTGATGTCATCACTGGCGATCGCCTGAAGCACGGCCACGGCCTCGCGCTCGACGGCGGGCATCTGGGCCACGGGCTTGGACAGATCCAGCGGCACGGAGAACCGGGCCAGCAGCGCCTTGGCGCGCTTTTCCAGCGCCTGACGGTCGACCCGGGCAAACAGGCTGCGGCCGGCGCTTTCCCGGCCCAGAAAGATATTGTCGAGACCGCTCATGTCCGGCACCAGCTCGGGATGCTGCTGCACCGTCGCAATGCCCGCGCCGATGGCGTCGTTCGGCCCGCGGAAGTGCACATTCTTGCCAGCGATGCGGATGCTGCCGCTATCTTTCTGGATGATCCCCGAGAGGATCTTGATGAATGTGGATTTGCCTGCGCCGTTGATGCCCAGAAGCGCGTGGATCTCGCCTGCCTCGACGCGGAAATCCACGCCGGTGAGGGCCATGACCGGACCGAACCTCTTGGACACGCCGGACGCCTGAAGGATAGGCGTTCCCATGAGCCTTGCTCCCTTTCGTTCGAGAATCCGCGGAGCCAGCAATGGCCCCGCGGACTTTTCCGTCACAGAGCGCGGGTCCAGCCCAGCTCGGCCGCACGGCCCGGCACGTCGAAATCGTCCGGAATACCGTTGGTCAGCATTTCCTGCGTCACGGCGTAGGTCGGGGTGATCACCAGGCGGGGCGTGTTGCGCCCGGCGAGCTTCTCATGGGCGTAGAACACGCAGGCATAGGCCATTTCGTAGAAGCTCTGCGCCATGGAGAGCTTCAGCGGCGTGCCGCCCGCGATATAGTTGAAGGCCTGCGATCCGCCGTCGATACCGGTGATGATCAGATCGTTGCGGCCTGCGGCGCGAGCCGCCAGCGTGCCTTCCACGGCCGCCCCGTCCCAGGCGCACCAGATGGCATCCACGTCCGGATTGGAGGTGAGGATGTTGTCCACGGCCTGCCGGGGCGAAATGTTGCCTGCCAGCGCAAAAGCCCATTCGGCCACCACCTTGATGTCCGGATAGCGGCGCAGGGTCCATTCCATGCCCAGGGTGCGCTGATCCCAGCTCTCGTTCTGCGGCAGCATCACACGGGCAATCCGGCCCTTGCCGTTCAGGGCCTTGCAGATGTACTCGCAGGAATATTGTCCCATGCCGAAGTTGTTCGACATGGCCGTGGTCACCACTTCCGCGCCCGGCACCGCGCTGTCCGCGCAGAAGACCGGGATACCGGCGGCAATCGCCCGCTTGACAGCCGGGGCAATGGCGGCCGCATCCGCCGGAGTGATGAACAGGGCGTCGGGCTTGGTTGCCACCAGCGAGTCGATCTGGTCGGACTGGACGCGGGCATCAAACCCGGCGTCGGTCGCATTCAACGTACCGCCCAGGTCGGCAACGGCGGCCCGGAACCCGTCCTGCAGGTGGCGGCCGGAGTCATAGGTGGTCCAGCCCAAAGCGGCGGCAAAGTTCGGATTCGCCCCTTCCGCTCTGAGGCCCTTCGGCCACAAGGCAGCCGCACCGGCAAGCGCCGCGGTGCCCATCATGAAGGTCCTGCGGTCGAAACCGGATACTGTCTTTTCCTCGGTCATTCCTGATCCTCCTCCACTTTTGCCCGCCCGCGCATTTCGCCGCGCCGGGCCTTCCTCCCGCTGCATCCGTCTCCTCCCGGAGGCAGCCTTCCTCAGCAAAGCCCGGTAAACGCCTCCCAGCGTTCAAAGGCTTGCGCATAGCTGGCCGCAAAGGCCGCTTCCGGCTCAACGACACCCCGGATGGCGGGACGCTTGAGAATCGCTTCCGGCGGCATGTTGCTGGCGGCGATCATGCCCAGCCGGGCCGCGCCAAAGGCCGCGCCAAGTTCGCTGGCTTCCGGCAGGTCCAGTTCGACACCAAGGCTCGTAGCCAGCATCGACATCCAGACACGGGACCGGGACCCGCCGCCGATGGCGAGCAGCCGCTTCAGGTCCGTGCCGCTGGCACGGAAGGCGTTGGCGCATTCCAGCACCGCAAAGGCCACTCCCTGCATCACCGCCTGGGCCATCGCCGCATCGTCATGCTGATGGGCCAGGCCGAGAAAACCGCCCCGGATTGCCGCGTCGTCCCGTGGTGACCAGCAGCCATCCAGAAAGGGGACAAAGAGCAGATCCGTTGCCGGGCGCGGCTTGTCACCGACAAGGGCTGCAAGTTCCGCCGGGCTCTTCTTCAGCCGGGCGGACAGCCAGGTCAGGCAGGATGTTGCCGACAGGACCACCGACATCTGATGCCAGCGGTCAGGGACCGCATGGCACAGGGACTCGATGGCCGCTCCGCCGGCATTGCGCGGCGTGTTGTTAGCGACGAACAGAACCCCGGAGGTGCCGAGCGAAACTGTGCCCTCACCATCCTCGATGACACCGGTGCCGCAGGCGCCGCAGGCATTGTCGCCGCCTCCTCCCGCGATCACGGGCCGCCGGTGCATGCCCCAGCGGCTGGCAAGTTCGGGCAGAAGCACCCCGGAAACCGCTGTTCCTTCGCAAAGACGCGGCATGTGCGACCGGTCAAGGCCACAGGCCGCCAGCATCGCGTCCGACCAATCCCGGCGGGCAAGGTCGACCCACATGGTCCCGCTGGCATCGGCCATGTCCGACACCATCTCCCCTGTCAGCCGCAGGCGGATATAGTCCTTTGGGAGCAGCACCTTATGGATACGGGCGAACAGCTCGGGCTCGTGGCGGCGCAGCCAGAGAAGCTTGGAGGCGGTGACGCCGGGGGTTGGCTTGCGCCCGACCCGGTCCAGAAGGTCGGGGACCGCGGCTTCCAGCTCCCGGCATTCTGCGCCGGTGCGGGTGTCGTTCCAAAGGATCGCCTGCCGCAGCGGCTTGCCGTCCTCGCCCAGGACCGTTGCGCCATACATTTGGCCGGACAATCCGATGCCTTCCACGGCGGCGAGCTTGTCAGGATGGCTGGCGGCCAGAGCATCCAGCGTCTCGGTGACGGCGTCCCACCACAGGGACGGATCCTGCTCGGACCAGCCCGGATGGGCGCGAGTGACGGAGAGCGGGCGCGATGCCGCTTCGGCCACCAGTTTCTGCTCCCCGTCGATCAAGATCGACTTCACCCCGGACGTGCCAAGGTCGATGCCTAAAAACATGATGTCTCCTCCCAGTTCCCGCCGCCCCCACGGCAGGTGAACTCTCATGTCCCTTGCTGCTTCTCTTGTCTGCCAGTCCCCCTGTCTTCCCCCTTGTCTTCCTGATTGCTCAGGCCCTGCGCGCGGCTGCTCCCGCACCCGTCTCCTCCAGGAAGTGATCCAGCGCTTCGATCTCGTCAGGGCGCATGCGCAGACCCAGCTTGCTGCGCCGGAAGACGATATCCTCGGCGCTGACAGCCCATTCAGCCTCCTGCAGGTAGCGGACCTCCGCCTCGTGCAGGCCCGCACCGAATGCCTGTCCCATCTCCTCACGGGACCGGGCATCTCCGATGGCGGCTCCCGCACGGGTCCCGTACTGGCGCACCAGCCGCACGGTCTCAGCCCTGCTCAGGAACGGGTGATCCTTCTGGAACTTGTCCACCACCGCATCGAACTCTCCGGGCGCAAAGCCGCCCCCTGGCAGCGGAAACCGGCCAGTCCAGCCCGCAGCGAGACCGCCCCTGGCAGGTTGGCCGATACGGGAGACGATATGCTCCATCGCAGCCTCTGCCAGCCGTCTGTAAGTTGTGATTTTCCCGCCGAAAACAGAGAGAGCGGGCGCCTCCTCGCGGCCGTCCACCTCCAGCACGTAATCCCGGGTTGCTTTTTGGGCTTCCGAGCTGCCGTCGTCATAAAGCGGACGCACGCCGCTGTAGGTCCAGACCACGTCCGCGGGCGTGACCGGCGTCTTGAAGTAGCTGCTTGCCAGACCGCACAGATAGGCGATCTCCTCCTCCGAGGCCGCCACCTTGGCCGGATCGCCCGGATAGTCCCGGTCCGTGGTGCCGATCAGCGTGAAGTCATCTTCATAGGGAATGGTGAAGACGATCCGCCCATCCGCATTTTGAAAGATGAAACAGCGGTCATGGCTGTAGAGCTTGGGCACCACGATATGCGAGCCCTGCACCTGGCGGATCCGACCTTTCGGCGGTGTCCCCGCAATCTCCCGCGCAACGGCATTCGCCCAGGGGCCGCCCGCGTTGATCAGCATGCGGGCGGTGAGGGTCTCTTCCCGTCCGGTCAGCAGGTCACGGGTCGTCACCCGCCAGCCACCGCCCGGCAGCGGTTTGGCGCTGGTGCAGCGGGTGCGCGAGCGGATCACCGCGCCGCGCTCATGGGCATCGCGGGCGTTCAACACCACCAGCCGGTTGTCCTCCACCCAGCAGTCCGAATATTCAAAGCCAAGGGTCAGATCGTCCCGCAAACCCTCTCCCAGCGGGGACCGCTTGAACTCTACCTTCGAAGTGCCCGGCAGCAGCTTCCGCCCGCCCAGGTGATCGTAGATGAAGAGGCCGAGGCGTAGCAGCCAGGCGGGGCGCATGCCCTTGGCGTGCGGCAGCACGAAGCGCAGGGGCCGGACGAAATGCGGCGCGATGCCCCACAGAACCTCCCGCTCGACCAAGGCTTCACGCACCAGGCGGAATTCGTAATGCTCCAGATAGCGCAGGCCGCCGTGAAGCAGCTTGGTCGAGGCGGAAGACGTCGCTCCGCCCAGGTCCCCCTGCTCGCACAGAAAGACGGAATACCCCCTGCCCACCGCGTCGCGGGCGATGCCGCAGCCATTGATGCCGCCGCCGATGATGGCCAGATCGTAGCGCGTCTCAGGCATGGTTCAGCTCCGCTATCCGCAGGGAGCCACGCGCTTCAAGAATGCGCTCGGCGATCTGCACGAAGCCACCGCCGCCTTCGGCATCCGCCACATAGGCAGGCGGGTTGAAGCTGGCCGGATCAAAGTCCCGGACATTCGCGACGCCACAGGAATTGACGAAGAAACCGAACATCGGCCCGTCGTTCGGGCTATCGCCCGCAAAGACGATCCGGTCCCCGTCCCGGTCGATATCGAGACCGAGAATGTCCTTGGCAAAGATCCGGGTCATGGACAGCTTGTCGTAGTTGCCGAACCAGCCGTTCACATGGATGGACGACAGTTTGGCCACCGCGCCGGCCTCGGCGAAGATATCAAGAATGCGCTGGACCTGATCTTCCGGCAGCGGGGGAACGTCCTCGCAAAAGTCGATGGCCAGATCCGCCTCGCGGTAAAGCTGGTCGGAGGCAATGCCCGCACCGGGAACCTCTCTCAGGATCTTCTCACGAAGGGCTTCGAGCTTGGCCCTGTTGGCCCGCCGTTCTTCACCTGACGCAAAGAACTTCTGGCGCATGACACGGGCATCCCGGTCATACGAGAAATAGAAGGCGCCATTTTCACCCACCACACCGGCCACAGGCCAGAAGCGGGCAATCATGTCGCACCATCCTGCGGGGCGGCCCGTGATCGGCACCACCGCAAGCCCCGCCTGAGCCAGCTTTTCCAGCGCCTGGTAGGCGGCGGCGGGCAGTTGGCCATCGGTGGTCAGCGTGTCGTCGATGTCGGTCAGCACGGCCACGCAGCGCGCCAGTGCCCGGTCATCCATGTCGCGCAGGGGTTTCATCAGACGGTTTCCTCAATGAAATCTTCCAGAATGCCCATGTCCGCAGCCATATCGAGCAGGGAGTAGCGGTCGCGCATTTCGCGGCAATAGCGCAGGGCATCCGCATAAAGCTGCCGGTCGAGACCGATTTCCTGGGGCGTTGCCCCGCCGCCGGCCGCTCTCAGATGCGCGGCCATTTCGTCCGCATCCAGCATCATTGCGCGCAGGGTCCGGCGCAGCTCCGGCCAGAGCTCCGCAAGGCGCGTGTTGAAGGCTGCCGCTGCTGCCTCGTCCATCGCCTTGGCCCGGCTGGCCTCAAGGCAGTCTTCGACGGCCGCGTCGGGATAGCGGGCGCGGATGGCGGCCTCATCCGGCTGCCAGGGCTTCACTCGGGGCGCTTCGTCCCTGGACAGGATCCGGTCTTGCAAACGGGCCATGGTGATGGAGGCGACCCCCACCTGCTGTCCATGCACGGTGCCTGGATGACGGCTGCCTGCGAAACTGTCGATCCAATGGGAAATCTGGTGCTCGCCCATGGAGCCCGGATGGCTCATGCCCACCACTGCAATGCCGAGGCCGCCGAGGGTCAGCAAGCGCTGCAGATAGCCGATGGCCTCGTGGTCCCGTGCACCAAGTCCGGCGGTGCGCTCCAGCACCGCCCGCTCATCGTCCTGCTGCAACACATAGGGTGCAGTGGCATAGCGTGTGCTGAGCATGACATGAGAGAAATACCAGTCTACCTGGGCTGTCGGCCGGCACAGGCTGTCGCCCAGCCCTGCCCCGATCAGATATTGCGGCGCTCCGGCGGACACAGCGATGTCGATGAAAACCCCCTTGGCCGCATGGGCGTTGCGAGTGGTCTTCAGGCCGGAATCG
Organism: Stappia sp. P2PMeth1; assembly: GCF_900185735.1. NCBI lineage: Bacteria > Pseudomonadati > Pseudomonadota > Alphaproteobacteria > Hyphomicrobiales > Stappiaceae > Stappia > Stappia sp. P2PMeth1. Next base: position 606,317 of record NZ_FYAW01000019.1, read on the forward strand.
AGCGTGATCGAGGCCGTGGATGAGGTGTATCCGTTCATGGAGGGCGCGGTGCCGAACACGCTGTAGGACCGGCCGTCGAGATAGGTCGCGTATTTGCAAAGGTCGTTGATCGTGCCGGACCCGACAGCCACCAGCGCCGCGTGCTTCTTCGTCCGCTCCTGAAGGGCGCGGACACAAGCCATGTCTGCATGGGGATGGTCGAGAAGCACAAGCTCGGCCCGGTTGCCGATACGGCTGGCAATGCGCGAGCCCATGGCATCGGCCGTATGGCTGTCACAGACCACCGCATAGCTTTCCGCCGGCATCACGCTGTTCAGCATGTCCGGCGCGGCCTCGGCGAACCCGTCACCAATGTCGATGTGGCGGAAGGGAACGGAAACGGGAGCGCCCGTGTCCGGGTCACGCCACCGGCCTTGCGTCACGTCGCCGATAAGGGCGTTCCAGCCCCCGCTCAGCGCATGGCCTGTCATGCGCGGCACGTTCATTCACCCCTCCCAAGCTTGAACCCTGCCTCTTGTATGAAAGTTGCCAGTTCTAGTTGGCATATGTCAATGACGTATTTCAGAATTATGTGGCATATGCCAAAAAATGCGGGAGGCCGCTCTAAACAATGGAAACCGGCGCGAAAATCTGCCAAGGACGGCTCAGGACGGAAGGAGCCTGCATGTCGAAGAAGTACAATCAGGGGAAGAGCACGGCGGAGGTCCGCGGCGGCGCACCACGACGGGCAGTGCCCTCGCAATTCGCCATGGACGAGGTGCTGTGGGCGGCCTGGCTCTACTATGAGCAGGGCTACAAGCAGGACCAGATTGCCGAGGAGCTGCGCATATCCCGCGCTTCGGTGTTCAATCTGCTGCAACGGGCCAAGGATGAGGGCGTTGTGACAATCGCCATCGACCCGACCCGCATGGCGCGGATCGAGATGGCGCAGAAGCTGTGCGAAAAGACGGGGCTCAACGAGTGCTATCTGCTGCCGCATGCGGGCGGGGCCGCGCCGCTGACAGAGCTGATCGGCCAGCTCGGCGCCCGGGTTCTGGAAACCCGCCTGCAGCCGGACGACACTATCGGCGTTGCCTGGGGCCGCACTGTGCTGAGCCTGTCCCGCACCCTGACCCCAGGCCGCTTCCCGGGTATCACAGTCGCCCAGACCACCGGCAGTTCTGCGGCGACCTTCGACTTCTCACCGGTTCTGTGCACGTCCAACATCGCAGCAAAGCTGAATGCTCGCGCCGTCAACCTGCATGCGCCGGGCGTGGTGTCGTCACCGCACGTGAAAGATATCCTCATGGCGGAACCGGCCATACGCGAGCATTTCGAAATGCTGCGACACTGCAGCAAGATCCTTTTTGGCGTGACCCAGTTGACCGGCCCCACCCTGTTGGTGCAGGGCGGTTTCATGACCCAGGAGGAAATCCAGTGCTATCTCGACCTTGGCGCGGTCGGCTTCGCCTCCGGCTATTTCTTCAATCGCGATGGAGAGATCGTGATCAGCGAGTTCGATGAACGGCACATCACCATGGACGAGGAGGAAATGTGCAACGTGCCCGAGCGCATCTGTGTGGGAGGCGGCCCGGAAAAAATCGAGGCCATCCACGCCATGCTCCAGTCCCGCCTTGCCAGCATCCTCGTTACCGATGAAGCCACAGCCTTGGGCATCCTCAGTCTTTAAAGGGGACCAGAACCTTTTCACACCTCGATGTCGAGGGCGGCGGTGAAGAGGCGGTCCAACTGCCGTGACAATGGCCGATTATCAGTGGCCGATTATCATTGGCCGGCCGAAGCGAACTGCCCCCGGGGCACCGATCACAACGCCACAGCGGTCGGCGTCGGGCGTGTCGATGTCCTCAATGTCGAACGGGCTGAGGCGGCGCATCCGGCAGGGCTTTCTCAGTTCATTCTTTGTTCTAAATTTGTGCCAAAAACGACGAAAGCCCCGTCCGTGAGGATCGGGGCTTTCGTCTGAAACGTTGATTTTCTTAGGTATTCTGGTTGCGGGGGCGTGCAATCATCATTACTTGCGACCGCCCTCCCCTCTTCACGCCACGCTGCTCCAGATGGACACGGCGCTCCTTGGAGAATTATTTCGCACAGCAGCGTAGGGAACAGACTCAATGATCCCACATGTCGAGTTGTGCTTTTATCGGCGTACCTATGCTTCGACGACGATCATTGTCGATTGGGGTCAAGTCAGCAAACAAAGAACTTCAGCTGTCGACGGGTAAAGGGTCGATTGCACTCCTGCAGAAAATCGCAAGATGGTGCTGGTAGCCGAACACGTGCGGGCAGGTCCTCACGCAATCGAGGGCGCGGACGCCTGCATCTTGCGCGCCATCAGGCGGACCAGCGGCGGACGCATCAACGCCGGAATGACCCAGGACTGGACCGCAAGGCCGAAGCGGCTGCGCGGCACGTAATGCCCGCCGATCTTCTCCGACTGCTTCTGCAGCCTCGTCGCCACGGGGCGCAGCCGCGCCTCATAGGCAGCCAGCGCCTCGGCCGGCGGCCGCGACGCCAGTTCGGCCGCCAGCACATAGGCCCCGACGACGGCCGTGGAGGTGCCCTGCCCCGACAGGAAGGTCATGCAATGCGCCGCATCGCCAATCAGAACCACCCGGCCGCGCGACCATTGCGGCACCTCGACCTGACAGATCGTGTCGAAGAAGCCGTTCGACCAGTCGACATTCTCCCGGAACGTGTCGGAAATCAGCGCCGGCCAGTGCGAGAACCGGCTGGCGATCTGGGCCGTGCGCTGATCCGCAGGCACGCGGGAGATCTCCTCGTCGCGCCAGCAGAACAGGGTCGACACCGTGCCGTCGCCGACCTGGTAGAGACCGGCCTGCAGGTCGATATCCATGAAGGCGGCATAGTCGCAGTCCATCGCCTGCGACGAGGGCAAGCGCCACGCGGCGCTGCGATAGCCGAGCGGTTTCAGGAACTCGGAATGTGGGCCAAACTGCAGCTCCCGCACGCCGCTGCGATAGCCGTCAGCCGCCACCACAAGGTCGAAATGCTCGCTCGACCCGTCCGAGAACCCCACCTCCACCGCCTCGCCCTCGTCGGCAAGGGCGGTGATGGTGGTGCCATAGCGGATCGGCACCCGGCCCGCCAGTCGCTCGACCAGAACCTCCTGCAAGGCATCGCGCAGGATCACCAGCATGCGCTCGCCGCAGGCCCCCGACAGATGGCGATAATTGTAGGAGAACAGCTTGCGGCCTCGCGCGTCCCGATAGTCGGCCTGCTGGATCGAGATGGCCCGGGCCTTCAGGGCATCGATCAGGCCGAGCCGCTCGGCGACCTCCCAGCCGCCAAGATGCAGGCCGACCGCATAGCCGGCGGTGCGCAGCGCCGGTGCCTTCTCGACGATGACCGGCGCCATGCCGGCGTCGAGCAGGCAGTTGGCAAGCGCAAGGCCCGCCGGGCCGGCGCCGGAGATCAGGATCCGCATGCCTGCCGCCTCAGAAGGTGATCTTGAGGCGGCCGCCGATGGTGCGGCCCTTGCCCAGTTGGTAGACATTGCCGAAGCCGCTGGAGCTCGCATCGAACCCATAGACCGTATAGGTCTTGTCGGCGATGTTATCGACGTAGAAGTCGGCGACGACATTCTCGCCATGCTTCCACGACACCCCCGCGTCGAACAGCGCGTAGGCGCCCTGCCCCACGGTGTTGGCTTCGTCGAACCAGGTCTTGCCGACATAGGAAACGCCGGCGCGCGCGGTCAGGTCGCCGAAGTCGCCCGGCAGGCCGAACGTATAGGCCGCGGTCAGGTTGGCCGTGACATCCGGCGCGTAGGGCACCTTGTTGCCGGTGAGGTTGACGCCCGGATTGGCGGGGTTCCGGTAGCGGCTGAAATAGGTGTCGTTGAAGGCGATCCCGCCCGACAGCGAGAACGGCTGCACCGGCTGCCAGCGGGCCGTCAGGCTGACGCCCTTGCTCTCCACCTTGCCGACATTCTGCAGATACTGGCCGGTGACCGGGCCGACGGAAAGCTGGTAGTCGTCCGTCATCGTGAAATAGACGGAGGAGCCAAGCTCCAGCGTGTCGTCGAAGAGACCCGCCTTGATGCCGGCCTCATAGTTGTAGCTGTGCTGCGGCTGGTAGGAGAAACCGATATTGGCCGGGGTCACCGCGCGCGTGAAGCCGCCGGCCTTGAAGCCCGTGCTGAACAGCGCGTAGACGAGCACATCGTCGGTGACCTTGTAGCTGGCGCCCACCTTGGGCGAGAGCGCCGAGAAATTGGCGCTGTTGGTCTGCCGGATACCGGCCAGCGTCGTGGCGGCATCGACCTGCTCATAATCGAAGCGCAGTCCGCCGGTCAGGTCGATCCGCTCGCTCGCATGCCAGGTGACTTCGCCGAAGGCCGCGTAGGAGCGGATTTCCTGATGCGAGGCGAGGGTTGCGGCCGGCACCTCGCGGCGGAAGTCGAGATCCTGGAAGTAGAGGCCGGCGACATAGTCGAACATCGCGCCCTCCTCCGGGTTGGAGGCGATGCGCAGTTCCTGGTTGAACGTCTTCTGCCATTCGGGCGTGTAGGAACCGAAGATCGTCCGCAGCAGCGAGCGGTCCTGATAGCCGGTCAGCGCGGTGATCGTCGCCGGACCCAGGTCGTAGGAGGCGGTCAGGCCGTAGCTGTCCGTCGTCAATTCGTAGTGCGAGGGCACCGGCAGCGAGATGCGGCTGTCCAGCATCGACTGCATCACGAAACGTTCCTCGTCGGACGTGCGCTGGCTGCGGCCGTAGGAGAGCATGATGTCGAGCGGGCTGCCGACGGGGGCGTAGCGCAGTCGGGCCTGGCCGGCCAGCGTCTCGCTGTCGCCGGTGCGCTCGCCGGTGAACATGTCGCGCATCTCGCCGTCCTCGTGTTCGGCGCTGAACCAGGCATCGCCGTAGAGCACGTCCTCGATCAGCGCGCCGCCGAAGGCGACGCCGCCAAGCGCGCCGAGATTGGTCACGTTCAGGACCGGGCTGAGGAAATAGTCGTTGCCCGGCTTGCGGGTGACGACGTTGATCACGCCGCCGATGGCGTTGCGGCCATAGAGCGTGCCTTGCGGGCCGTAGAGCAGTTCGACCCGCTCCAGGGTTTGCGGCAGCAACTGGCTGAACAGCGCCTGGTCCTGCGGCAGCCCGTCGACATAGAGCTGGGTCGCCGGATTGTAGAAGTCGACCGACGACTGGCCGCGCACGGTGATGCCGGAATAGGCCCGGCTCGAACGCTGACGGACCAGCACGTCCGGGAACACCCGGTCGATCCGGTCGATGGTGGTGAAACCGCGCTCCTCGAGTTCATCCGCTTCAACGGTCGCGATCTCGCCGATCGCCTCGAAGGCCTCCTGCAAGCGCTTGGTGGCCGAGACGAGAATGCGGGGAAGCGCCGTCGGTTCGCCGGACGCGGCACCCTCCTGGGCGTGCGAAGGGAACGGTCGCAGGACGGCGATCAGCGCGACGAGGGAAACACCCAGCAGAGCACGGCTTCTCATTGTTGATTTCCTTGTATTTCCAGCGCCCCGTCGACAGACAGAGGCGGTTCCGAAGCAATCGAGAGGCGCCGGGCGAGACCCGCACCGACGAGAAGCAGAACAGCGGCAAGGGCAAAGACGGCAGCATGCCCGAAGGTCTGGCCGATGAAGCCGGCGGCAATGCCGAAGGCGATGGCCATCACCGCGTCGGCGCTCTGCAGCAGGGCGAAATCGGTGCCGGCCTGACGCGGCGAGCACCAGCCGATCATCACAGCGTAAAGCGCGATCATCGACGTCGCCGCGGCGGCGGACTGGGCCAGGATCAGCGGCGCGACGAGATCCTTGGGGACGATACCGCTCCACACGCCCGCGAGCGCCAGGAACAGCGCCGCGTTGGCGAGGGCGGCGAGCATCAGGGCACGCGCGGAAGGACGCCGCAGCACCGCCATCATCGCCAGCGCGGCGGCGAGCCCGGCGGCGGCGCCGCCCGCCCCCTTGAGCCAGCCGATCTCGGCAAGCGTCAGCCCGGCATCGACGAGGAACGGCCCGATCAAGGCGATGCCGAGCCGCAGGCCCGACTGATAGACCAGCATGAAGCCGAGGCCGCGGCGATACTCCATCCTGCGAAACGACGCCGACAGGCGCGGACGCGACAGCCCCGCCGCAACCGGCACCGGCGCGCCGGCCTCGATCCCCCGCGCTGCGACGGCCGGGATCGTCAGCACCGCGACGACGCCCGCCATGAACAGCATCGAGGCCTGCCAGCCGAACGCGGCATAGACCGGCAGCCACGCCCCGACGCCGAGAAGGAAGCCGACATAGCCGCCGAAGACCCCGGCGCTGCTGACGGTGGCGCGGCGGCTTTCGTCGACCGCCTCGACCGCCAGCGCATCGGTGGCGATGTCCTGGGTCGCCGCGAAGACGGCAACGGCCAGAAGAACGCAGAGCATCAGCTCGAAATGGTCGGCCGGGGATACCTGCGACAGGACGAGAAAACTTGCGACGATCAGGGACTGGCACAGCAACAGCCAGGACCGCCGGCGGCCGAGGCGGACGACGCAGAAACGGTCGACCAGCGGCGCCCACAGGAATTTCAGCGCCCAGGGCAGGAACAGCAGCGACAGCAGGCCGATGCGGTCGAGCCCCATCCCCTCCTCCCGCAGCACGGTCGGAAGACCGGTCTGCACGAGGCTGCCGGTGATGGCCTGCGCCGCGTAGAGCCCGATGAACAGGCTGACGACCCTGAAGGTGAAGGCGCCTGAAGCGCGCGGATGCGATGTCATAAAGTGCTTACCCCGACCACAGTTCGGCCTTAATTGCCCCTCGCAAGGTCTGCCACCCGGATCGGCCCTGCTTCAGCCCTGATCGGGGCCTTTCGTGTCCCCTCGTGCGAACCGTTGCCCGCATGTCACGCCAATCCCGCATGGCGCATTTGGTGGAACAGGCGGGTTTCGGGGACGCGCGATTAAATGTTGACTTTTTCAGTCAAGAATTGGAGATCATGGACGTGTCCGCTACCCCGATCAGGGTCCGCAGGCCCCCAATCGGTACTTATTTTCGCGTGCACCTGCCGCCCTGGTCACCCGAATCTGAAGGTCGTCACCTTTGGCGGCATGCTCCGAACGAACTTCAGATTCAAAAAAGGGTGACCAGCAAGTCTATGTTTCTAGTGTGGTTTTCGAATCTGAAATACGCTCTGGGCGTGCTGCCGAAGTGAGGCGTATTTCAAATTCACCACACTAGGCACTTTTCTGGTGCACAGCCCCGGGAGAGGTTCGAATGGCTCTGAACATCGAAGAGCGCCCTTTGAGCCAGGCTGCCAGCGAGCTCGATCTCGCGGCCCGGCAGCCAAGCCACAGCGGCCTGACGGAAACGGCGATCGACGGAGACTTCCGCCGCTTCGGCATCCGCCTCGGGCTGGAACTGTCCGTCTATGACCTGCAGTTGCAGGACCGCTTCCGCCGGACGGCCAACATGGCGCCGGGCCTGACCATCGTCCTTCTGCAACACGCCACCGGCAGCAGCATCCTCAAGGCGCTGGACGGCGATCCACGCGCCGTGCGGCTGGACTACGACCCGCGCTCGGCGCTGATGATCTTCTCCAGGACACCGATCTGCGGAGTCTACGACGTGCCGGCGGACACGCGGTTCCGCGGCATCGAGATCCGCGCCAGCGAGGCGTTCCTGCGCCGGCTCGACGCGACGGCACTGTTCGAACAGGCGCTCGGCGGGCATCCGCTCACCGTCGCGGCCACCGGCTCGTTCTGGGTCGGGCGGTTCCCGGCAACGGAGATGATCGACGCGCTCGCCGCCGGCCTGGTCGCCAGCGGGCTCGACCGCTGCTGCGAGGATCTCGCCATCGAGGCGCGCTGCCTCGACCTGCTCACCGCCGCCATCTCGATGGTGCGCGAGCCGCTGCTCTGCCACAGGACCAAGATCCTGCGCGACTCGCGCAAGCTCAACGACGCCAAGAACACGCTGCTGCGCCAGCTCGACCGGAGTTGGACGATCCACGACCTCGCCACCTGCGTCGGCCTCAGCGACAAGCGGCTGAAGGACGGCTTCCGCCAGCAATTCGGCCTGCCGGTCTACAGCTTCCTGCAGAAGTCGCGGATGGAGGAGGCACGCATGCTGCTGGCGCGCGACGGGGCGACGGTGACCGAAACGGCGCTGGCGGTCGGCTATGCGAATCCCAGCCGCTTCTCGCAGCTGTTCCTGCGCGAATACGGCATGACGCCCTCCGACTTCGTCCGCGGCAAGCGGCTGGAGGCATCCGGCACATAGAAGGGATGACCGGTATCAAGCCCGCTCGGCAACGAGATGGATCGCAGCGGCGAGGGGCGGCACCTCCGAACTGTTTGCATCAATGATGGTTTCAGCCGGGAATGACTGATGACTGTCTGAATAACCCCTAGATTTCTGGGCGCCTCCTTCCGTATTTTTGAGGCAAGGAGGTCATGATGGGCAAGGCCAATCTCAGCGACGATTTCAAACGAGACGCGGTGGCGTAGATCACCGAGCGAGGCTATCCGGTCGCGGAGGTTTCGAAGCGGCAGGGCATCAGTCCGCACTCTCTCCACGCGTGGAAGAGGAAATTTTGCAGCCACCCGGCCAAGACGACAAGGATGCCGAGATCAGGCAGTTGAGCGCGATCTGGCGAGGGTCAGCTAGGCAGCGCGACATCCAAAAAACCAACGCGTATTTCGCCAAGGATGCAAAGTGAGATACGCGTTCGTCGCCGAGCATCGTCCGCTGTTCTGTGCGGACGATGTGTCGGTGTCTCCGCATCCATCCCAGTGGTTTTTACGCCTGGCTGAAGAACTTGCTGAGCAAACGAGCGAAGGAAGACGCTCGCCAGACCGAGCTCCTCCGGACAGCATGGAAGGACAGCGGCAAGGTGTATGGCTATCGCAAGCTCCACGATAACCTTCTGGATCAGGGCGAGACGATCTGCCCGAACCGCGTTGCGCATCTCGCCAGTTTGGCAGGCATCAAGGCCCAGATCGGCTACAACGTCGGCCAGGCAGCAGCGGTGGCAAGCCGTCATTTGTCGTCTTGACCTGCTCCCCGTTTTGTCCGCGTCTATAAGTTAGCCCTGTTCAGGTTGTGGTCCCTTTCGGACCGGGTTGCAAATTCGTTCGGGGTGAGGCCGTCGAGGCTCGTGTGCGGTCGGTTGAGATTAT